>CAWVSB010000056.1:0-1613 GCA_963933215.1 uncultured Cellvibrionales bacterium | reverse complement strand
CTACCCTATCCGCCCGGAGTACGGCAATGCCGCAAAGCTGCTGAGGCGGCCGCCGCAGAATTGAAAACGACTACCGCAAAGGCTAAAACAAAACGCCGCAGCAAAGCTAAGGCAGTCTAACAAGGTTACATCTCCTAAGCTTGATGCCAGCAACTATAGCCGGCATCAAGCTCTAGGCAGCGACCTTATACAGCTGATCTGATCTCAATTGAGCTGGCTATGCAGCTAGTAGTAACTCGCGCCAACATGACTTAAGCCACTTATTCCCCACAGCTAAGAACCATCACAACGATTAATACCTTAAATCTATTTAACTATTTATCTTGCAATTTATATTGCGCGCAATATAATTGCCAGCAATTAAAAGTCACGCATATTAGGAAATTTCATGTCATTAAGCATATTAGGTATTTTTCATACAATTTTTGGACTGGGCGCTATATTTGTCGCTGCTTACATACTCTATAAAGATAAACAATTTGGGCTAAGCGGTAGCCTCAACAAGTTCTACCTAGCAGCAACTGTGTTTACTGCCGCTAGTGCATTGGGTATCTATAAACATGGCGAGTTTAATGGGGCGCACGGTTTGGCTGTGTTGACTATTTTGGCGGTTGTTGTTGGTATTATTGCCACTAGACTGAATTTTTTGGGCGGCCTAAAAAAGTATCTAGTTGCACTGTGTTTTTCTTCCACAATGCTGTTTCACCTGCTACCTACGGCGACTGAAATTTTGACTCGCTTTCCGATGGACGCACCTATGGTTGGCTCGTTGCAAGACCCATTACTGCTAAAAACATTTGCCGTAATAGGTGTATGCTTTGTGATTTTACTTGCCCTACAATTAAACTGGCTTCGTAAAAACGCAAATACATAAAAGGGCTTACTATGACGCAAGACGCTAGCGACTCGGCACTGTTGTTTGATAATCAAATTTGCTTTCCGCTATACAGTGCAGCCAATGCCATGGTGCGCGTTTATCGCCCGCTGCTAAAAGAGCTGGACGTCACTTATCTGCAGTACATGGTGTTAATGCTGTTATGGGAACAAAAGGCGCTGAATGTTAAAGAGCTAGGTAAGCAGTTACGCCTAGATTCAGGAACATTAACGCCGCTGTTAAAGCGCCTTGAATTAAAGGGTTTGGTAACACGCAGTCGTAGTGAAGCTGATGAACGAGTGCGGGTAATAACCATTACCAAGCAAGGCTTGGCCTTAAAAGTTAAGGCCAAAGATATACCGGAAAAACTGGCTTGTAAGGTTGGTTTACCCAAACCACGAATTAAAGAATTTAATACAATGTGTCTAGAGTTACTGGCCTTTTTGGACGATTAAGCAAACTCTGCTAAGCAAATTTGGTTAATACTTTGCACTGGCCGCTTGGTGTTCTTAATGCTTCAAAAGCTTCAGGCAGCTCATCTATAGTCACTATGTCAGTAATCATAGCGGCGACTTCTATTCTACCCTGGGCCATCATTGCCACCGTGGTTTCAAAATCATCTTTGGTGTAAGCGATGGCAAACTGTAGGCGCACTTCTTTAATTAATGCTAAAAACGGCATAATGAAGTATAGGAAAAACAAACGCCCTATTCGTGGCCACTCTACCCTATCCGCCCGG
>CAWVSB010000055.1:0-2382 GCA_963933215.1 uncultured Cellvibrionales bacterium | reverse complement strand
GCACTTGACGAGAGTGAGTTTTTTAACTCTACAGTGATTAAAGATTTCGAAGCGTTTACAAAAACAAGTGATGTAATTGTGTCTAACCGCATGGTTGAAGAGTTAAGCGGTGTTGCTCACAAAGTGTATACGAGAGATTTGTTTGGCAGTGATTAGAATTATTATATCTATTTGGGCGTTGGTGTTTTTTAAAAGTATAATTCTCATTCGAAGCTACAAGGCATATTTAAATTATATAGTTTTTATATTAACGGAAAGCTGACTTCCTAAGGAAAATGTCTTAATTTTTATAAGATTGAATAGTGGATGATTTTAGATATATTGAAAAAAGTAGTTTCACAGCCAAGTGACTTAACGCCAGTATATGAAGAAATACTAGGCTAGGCTGAGTCAATCGAAGGTGCGACAAGCCTTGGCCAGTAGCCTAAAAATGCCAAAGCTTATATTAAGCGTTTAGAGAAAATTGTAGTTGCGCCGATTGATGTTGTGTCAATAGGGCCAGGCAGCAACGAGACAATAGTACTTAAATACCATTTTAATCCCTTCTAAACCAACGCATGTTTATCAGTTGTAGTAAAGTTGACACTACGGCTAAGCATGAAATTTAAATGACTATTGTAGAGCTCTGATGCAGGCTGGGGAAAAAAATTAACCAAGCACTGCGTTAGTGGTTTCACTAACCGACATGATAGTTATTGTGCCAAGGGGGCCAGACAGAAACCAGACAATAGTACTTAAATACCATTTTAATTTATTTTAAATCAGAGCATGATTCTACCTCGCATTAAGGCTGGCATTACGGCGAAGTATGAAATTTAAGTAACTATTGTAGAGCTCTGATGCACGCTGGAAAAAAAAATTTACCAAGCACTGCGTTAGTGGTTTCACTAACCGACATGATGGTTATTGTTGGTGGCGGTTACCTATCGGCGGTGTTTAAATTTGGCTTTAACTTTACCTTAAGCCCAGAATACTATTATTTTATGCTGCCCGGTCTGCTAATGTTTTTACTAGCAGCGCTTTTTTTAGGGCTTTACAGCAGCTGGAAAGGAGTCAGGCTGGCTCAGGTTATAAGCCGTTACAGCTGTGCGGTAGCAATAACCGTAACAGTGATTTTAGGCGTGATAGTCTTCAGTAAAAGCGCAGTGGCAATATCAAGAGTTTGGTTGGCTGCTACCATGGTGTTTATCTACTTTGCGGGTATCTCTGTCAAAGTTATTTATTACTATGCAATACGGGGGTTGCGCCGAAAAGGCTACAACGTCGACAGTGCTTTTGTGGTCTATGTCAAAGGCGCTAATGTCATTAAGTTTGACGATACAGCTATTGTTGACGCAGGCTTTCAAGTAGATATTAAATACCAGATAGACCCTGCCGACAAAGACTATAGTTTTTTGCTAGCAGCAATAAAACAACATGGCAGTAACGAGCTATGGTTATCGATTCCTATTGAGCAAACCGGCTTAATAAAAGGCATTATGCATGCACTAAGGTTTGAGCCAATAAATATTAGGTTGCTGCCCGACTTTGGCGACCAAGCGTTACTAAACACTAAACCCCGCCAACTGGGCAACAATATTGCACTAGACTTAAGTTGCACGCCCCTTGAAGGCAAAGACGCCGTCCTAAAGCGCCTGTTCGATATAGCCGTTAGCATAGGTATTTTAGTCGTTATTTGGCCAGTAATGCTGGCAATAGCGGTTGCCATAAAGACAACCAGCCGCGGCCCAATAACTTTTAAGCAGCAGCGTAACGGCTTGTACGGTAAAACGTTTTGGGTGTATAAATTTAGGTCAATGCGAGTGCATGAAGAAAATAATGGCAGCATCACCCAGGCAAATAAAAATGATGCTCGCATTACTAAAGTCGGTGCCTTTATCCGTAAAACCAGTCTTGACGAGCTGCCCCAATTCGTTAATGTATTGTTTAGTAGCATGTCGATAGTAGGGCCACGCCCCCATGCGCTTGCGCATAACGACTATTACAAAGGCCAAGTAGAAGTTTACATGTGGCGTAATAAAGTAAAGCCCGGCATTACTGGTTGGGCACAAATAAATGGTTTTAGGGGTGAAACCGACACCCTCGAGAAAATGGAAAAACGTATAGAATATGACCTATGGTATATGGAAAACTGGTCGTTGTGGTGGGATGTAAAAATATTTTTGAAAACATTTTTGTCAGCCTTTAGTGACAAAAATGCGTACTAAATTGAGACCTAGGCTTATCGGCAAATGAAAATAGCAATTGCAGGTACCGGCTATGTCGGCCTATCAAACGCAATGCTGTTGGCGCAGCATAACGAAGTTGTAGCGGTTGATATTGACGCCACTAAAATTGCCAAGTTGAATCAAAAAATATCGCCCATAGCCGATGTTGAAATTG
>CAWVSB010000054.1:0-2800 GCA_963933215.1 uncultured Cellvibrionales bacterium | reverse complement strand
GACCGCGTTTGAACCAGTATGCCGGCCTATCTAATCTGTAAAACTTATGCGGCCATATACTTCAACAGATTTGCGCGACACTTCTTTGCCAACTTCTGCCAAATGAGACTTTGCAATGATGTAGTAAGGCCTGTTTCGTCAGTGCGAGCTCATCAGCGATGCTTGCAATACTTGTGTGGCCTAAGCCGTTTTTAGCAAATTGACGCTTGGCGACAGCAATGAAACAATGTTCCGTGTTCATAAGATCTGACCCTAAGTCGATATCTAAGTCGACACCCAAGCCTGCCACTTACCGACCGGTAAATCAACGCTCAATATATCCAATGAAGGAGGCAACATGACTGATGGGATAATAGTATATACAAAAACAAAGTCATTGCGACGACCATACTGATCCGTCCAAGTAACGCGAGAACCATCCTACCCGAAACGATGCACGAGACTAACGATTCGCTGCATAAAGGCAATAGGGACGATGAAATTAAAGTGATTATCTCCGAGGGCGCGGAAGACCGTTTTCGTGAGGGATTCGATTTCCCCAATGGGGTGGAGCACACGCCAATGGTGAAAAAAGAAAATCGTGATCTCGGTCGTGACGCTCAAATTGTTACTGACCCTCATCTCGATTACATGCCGACCTTTATGGGATGGCACTAAGGTGGAAATCCAACACTAATAAAAGCAACAGATTCAACGAATCATCTAGCCGAAAATCTACAAGGATGTGATTGCCGTCGGGGTCCCATATATTGATCAGATAAATATTAAGATCGGTAATATCAGCACCCCGGTACTTTACATTCTCATCGCTGATTTTTTCTCAGACACCGCTAGTAGCAACACCGGCCATGATATTTTCAAAAAGGCCAAGTTTCTCCTCCAAGTCACTCAAATTATCATCGATTGGCGGGCCGGATTTAACCTAAGTAGCGACGAATGTCACCTCGATAGCTACCTGGCACTAGCCTGCATGCCACGTAGAGGACTTTAGCGCCTGAATGTCGCATTTGCTGTTCTCATACCGCCCACGCTATCTTTTTTCCTGAATCAAGTGCTGATTGGTCTATTACTACCGCATCAAAAGTTTCCCCGTTCTCGGGCATTGAAAGATAATACGATCGGTACGTATCAACCCTGATTAAAAAAAAATCGAAGTATGGAGTCATAATGACGTTGATTAGCAAGGTTATCGCTGTGGTAGGGCTCTTAACGGCAACGACAGGTGTTTACGCATTACCGATCCACCTTGGCAGTGCCGGTGAATACACTTTATTAAGCGCCGGCCCAGGTGCTTCTCAAACCTCGGGTTTTATGCAACTTGGTTCTAAAGCGATCATTCACGGTAATGTCGGTGGTCGTGGCTTTACTAGCCTTGGCTCTGGCGTAGAAATTCATGGCAAACTAATAAACGGGGGTTATGTTAGCGCCGCAGCTGGCGTTAACATATCTAGCGGCAGAGAGAACCGCAATTTAAGCTACTGGAATCTCGTATACCGTGACTTACTCAGTGCATCCGATTCTGCTCGTTTACTGGGCGGCACACCACTTTCATCGATCACTTCAACAACGAGACTATTTGGTAATGGCGGTCTTTCGGTTTTTAATATCGACGGCTCTATTAATCTGGGCAGCGGTGAGTCACTTACCATTAGTGGTAACGCGGCAGATTCGTTCATCATTAACGTATCAGAACGACTAAAACTAGGCTCAAGTGCGGCAATCTTGTTAGATGGTGTAACAGCTGACAAAGTCTTGTTCAACTTCTATGGTGCCGGTAGTGACGATGCTGCTCGGAACAATCACTTAGCCACAATTGTTGGTGGGGCTGAGTTAAGCGGTACGTTCATTGCACCGCGTGCTTTTTGGCAGATCGGCGACGGCGCGATCATGAACGCAACCCGTGTACTGGCTAATGGTATTCAGGGCAACCTTCAGACTGTCCGCGGCATTGAACATTCTGTGATTTTTCCTCCCGTTAATCCTCCTCCCGTTAATCCTCCTCCCATTAATCCTCCTCCCGTTAACGTGCCAGAGCCAACTAGCTTATTCCTTCTAGCGATTGGTCTTTTCGCTTTGTTTGTTTCGCGTCGAAAGTTTACTGGATGATTTTTGCTATTTCACAGACTTAAAATCCGAACATATGCTGGGTTTTTATCACGGGAATTATGTAGTAGCAGATCAATAGCGCTGGCGCTTTTAATTCGCTGATTCCCAGCTTCAAATAAGTGAACTCTTTAATTCAACTCGAATGCGGTTGCCAAAAAAATTTATCCCTAGTGTCAGCAAAGCAATTTGAGCGATTTTTGTAAAAGGTAAGCGCTCTTAGTCGCTCAATACGATTTTTCAATGATTATCGCATGCTGATGAGCTGGCTTGTTAACTTGACAGTACCCGCGTGGTAGCTGTGATTGATGCGGGGTACGCGATTTCCCCGGACGGAATGAAAGCGCAAATTGAATCGGACATTACGTATGACTTAAGCGCAGCGCTGTATGGCGAGACCACTATCAAAGACGGCGCGGTCGCAGAGATCAACTTTCTCGACTACCCCTCGGTCAGAATGTCTAAGGCACCCGCCATCGAAACGCACATTATTAACAGCGGCGAAGCCATGGACGGCGCGGGTGAGTCCGGCACACAGCCGATTGCGCCTGCGCTCAATGTCTAACAGAAGGGCGGTTGGTCCGCGCCCGCGTTGCTTCGGCGCCACCACCCTCGCGCTAAATACGGTAATGGCTGATCTGCACTTCTTCGCCGAGGTCCTTATAATCGCCCGCGCCTCGGCGACTGCGAAACTCCT
>CAWVSB010000053.1:0-2913 GCA_963933215.1 uncultured Cellvibrionales bacterium | reverse complement strand
ATAATTACTATATAATGCGCGCCTTTAACTGATGGAGCAGTTTCATGTCGGAGACATTTTTTGAGGGTTTGAGCCCTACCGACTACACTTTCCTTATTACCGAGACGCCTGAATTGCATATGCATGTTCAGGGCGTAATGGTGTTTGATGCAACGCCGTTGACCACAAGCGATGGCGGCATAGATTTTGAAGCGATTAAAAATGCTTATGGCGCGAAGTTACATTTAATACCGCGCTATCGTCAAAAGCTAATGTGGCAAACCAAAAGCCGTCAGTCGCCTTATTTGAAGTGGATTAGCTGGCAGCAGTCAGATGAGTCTAAGCCGCCAGTATGGATTGATGACGATCACTTCAACGTAGACTATCACGTGCGCCACACTAGTTTGCCCAAGCCTGGTGGTGAACAGCAGTTAACTAAGCTTGCCGCTAGAATTGCCGCGCAGCCCATAGATCGGAGCCGACCACTATGGGAAATCTGGGTAGTCGAAGGTTTACAACAAAACCGTTTTGCCATTATTAGCAAAATGCACCACTGCATGGTGGATGCTAAGTCGGGCGTTGATCTGCTTAATATCACCATGTCTACCTCGCCAGAATATAAAATCAGTAAGGCCAGGCCTTACCTGCCGAGACCTGCTCCCAGCCAAAAACAACTGCGTGACGAGTCACTGCGCGACCAGGTGATGGCGCCGGTAAAAATTGCCGAAAGCATTTCCAGCTTGTGGAAAGAATCAGATAGCTTTGGGCAAGAAATTGCCAGTAGAGCAAAAGCACTGAGTGAAACCTTTACCGCCGGTATAGGTAAAAAACGGATGCCAAGTGTCTTAAATGGCAGCAATGGGCCGCATCGAACGGTGGCGTTTTATGATACTCAATTAGGCTATATTAAAAATATTCGTCGAGCGTTGGACTGCTCTGTTAATGATGTGGTGCTGACAATTGTTACTGGCGCTTTTCGAGACATCTTACTTAAAAGCGATCAACAATTAGAAAATTTACCGTTTAGAGTGGCGGTACCGGTAAGTACTTGGGGCCGCGATCAAAGCCATGGGGCTATTGGCAACCAGGTGACTAGCTGGACCATTGATTTGCCCGTGCATATTGCCAACCCGGTTGATCAGTTAGCACAAATACATGAAATAACCTCAGAGCTAAAAGATTCTAACCACGCTCTGGCGGCGAATATGATCACTTCTTTCAGTGAATATACGCCAGGGCTGATGTCACTTGCGGCCCGCAACGCTAGTGGTCCAATCAATAGTATTGTTACCAATATGCCAGGGCCGCAGTTTCCGCTTTATCACCTAGGTGCTCAAATGCAGCGCAGTTACCCAGTGGTGCCATTGCTCGAAAGCATGGGTATTGGCATTGGTGTGATGAGTTATAACGGGATACTATGCTGGGGTATTACCTCCGACTTAGATATTGTTGCTGATTTAGCGCCATTTATAAAGTCGCTAGAGGAATCTGTCGCGCGAGTAGGAAAAGCGGCTGGTTTAGCTAAGCCGCCTAAGGTTTAAATTTAAGCTGATGATTTTTCGAGGTGGTCAATGACCGACGAGAGTAGCGGCCCTTTAACGGGCATTAGAGTATTGGAATTAGGGCAGTTATTGGCAGGCCCTTTTGCCGGCAGTATTTTGGGTTACTTCGGCGCAGAGGTCATCAAAATAGAGTCCCCTGATGGCGGCGATCCTATTCGTGGTTGGCGCGAAGTTCAAGACGGCACCTCGCTATGGTGGTATTCATTAGGCCGCAATAAAAAGTCAGTCACTATCGACTTAAAAACTGATCAAGGGCGTGAGCTCGCTAAAAAATTAATTGATACGGCTGACGTATTGGTAGAAAATTTTCGTCCCGGCGTGATGGAAAAATGGGGCCTAGGGCCTGATCAATTTACAGTCACTAACCCTAAATTAGTGTATGCCCGAATTTCAGGTTTTGGCCAAACCGGGCCGTACTCTAAAAAACCTGGTTATGCTTCAGTAACCGAGGGTATGAGTGGCTTCAGATACGTCAACGGTTTTGAAGGCGAAGCGCCAGTAAGGCCAAATTTAAGTCTCGGCGACACTATTGCCGGTATTCACACCGCACTAGGTATTGCCTTGGCTTTGCTAGAGTGCAATAAAAGTGGCGCCGGCCAAGTGGTTGACGTGGCCTTGTATGAAGCCATGTTCAACTTAATGGAAGGGGTAGTGCCCGAATATGACGGCGCTGGTATTATTCGCCAGCCCAGTGGCAGTACCGTTACTGGTATTGTGCCAACTAACACATTCAAATGCGCTGACGGTAAATTCGTTGTTATCGGTGGTAATGGCGACTCAATATACAAGCGCCTAATGATTGCCGCTGGCTACCCTGAATTGGCAGATAATCCAGCCATGGCTAATAACGCCGGCCGCGTAGTCCATGAAAAAGAAATTGACGCTGCCTTAGCAGCCTGGTGTGCAACGATTACCGCAACAGAAGTGATTACTACCTTGGAAGCGGTAAGGGTACCTGTTGGGCCCATTTACAATGTAAAAGACATGATGAACGACGAGCATTTCCAAGCCCGTGGTTTGTTTGAAGAAGTAGAAATAAACGGTAAGCCATTAAAAATCCCCGCTATTATTCCACGCCTGGAAAAAACGCCGGGTAGCACTCGCTGGGCTGGCCCTAAGCTTGGTAGTCATACCGACGAAGTGTTGCGAGACATATTGGGTTTAGATAATACCGCCATGCAGAGTTTGTCTAACGATGGCATTATTTAACTAAAATCTAGGCGCAAAAAAACGGGCTCAATGCCCGTTTTTTATCCCAGTTCATTAGCCTTTATTTTTGGCGTTTGTTCTTAGCGCTTAATAGCGCTTGGCCAAATGCCCCAACCGCTGGCGCTGCTGGTGGCTTAACGGCATTGCGTTGTTTGTTGGTAAC
>CAWVSB010000052.1:0-3050 GCA_963933215.1 uncultured Cellvibrionales bacterium | reverse complement strand
CCGTTTGGGCAAGTGACGAAATGAAAGCGTTTTTAATCGCTAATCAATTCAAATTAATTAATTACAGCGACGTGAGAAAGGTACAGTCGCAATGGCATGTTACAAATGAAATTAAAGGGAAATCAAAGAATTAGGGAATAAAAAAGGAGACGCGTTTATTTTCAATAGTTTAGTACGGCATCAAGCCCTTAAAATTAAATGCGTCCCCTTTAATACTTTAACTTTTCTTTGGCTTACTAATGTGGCCAATTAATTTCATAGCGCGTACTGCGCCCACCGCCGTCTAATTTTTCAATACAGCCTTTTTCTAAAAGCTCTTGAATATGCCGTGTGGCTGTCGCCTTACTTACTTTTGCTAACCCTTTATATTTAGCCGCACTTAAACCGCCTTCAAAACCTTCAGAGCCCCCATCTAATAACCGGTTTAACACTTTTATTTGTTGTACGTTTAAGCCATCTTGGGCGTGGGTTTGCCAAAAGCGCGCTTTAAGCAATACAAAGTCAATGCGGCTAAGCGCTGCTTGCAAAGTGTGTTTAAACGTATTTAAAAACCATTGCATCCAAGCAGTAATATCTAACTGCCCTTTTTGGGTTTGCTCTAGTATTTGGTAATACTCACTACGCTTTTCCATAATACTGGCGGCCATCGCGTAAAAACGAATAGCTTGATGCTCGGCTTGCGCTAGGGCGTAATCGGTAATTGCTCTGGCTAGCCGGCCATTACCATCGGCAAACGGGTGCAAGGTTACAAACCATAAATGAGCTTGGGCGGCGCGTAAAATTGGGTCTAGGGTGTTGTCACTTTCACTGGTTTGCAGCCATGTTAAAAAATAATTTAGCTGGTCTTCTAAGTTTTTGCCATTATTGTCTGGTGCTGTTTTTGGTGGCGCTTCAAAATGAATAGTACGTTTTAGATGAGGGCCAGAAACTACCTGCATCGGTTGATCGCCACGCAATTGCCCCACAGCAACTTCTGTTAGTATAAATTCGTCATCGGTTTTTTCTGGAAAAAGGTAGTGGTGCCATTGGTATAGTCGTTCAAGCGTTAGCGGCTGCTGGTGGTTCTGGGTGGCATCTACTAACAACTCTGCCAAGCCCTCGGTTTTTGCCGTCTCAGCAGTTAAGCCCGCGCTCTTAACCCCTAGGCGCTTAGCTAACGATGAGCGAACCGATTCTACATTCACTACTTCGCCTTCAATTGCAGACGACTGAACTATATTTTGTAGCAATGCGTCTAAAGTTGACTGCGCGCTACTATCGGCGGCTATTGCGCCAGCTTTGCCAAGTAAGGTTCCTTGTAATTGGGTAACCTCGCGCAGAGCTACGGCCAACGCATCCTTGTTCCAGCTAAAGTTAGGCCAGTCCTGTTGCTGCCAAATCCACTTATTTTGGTTTATTTGTCCTGACATTACGCTTAATCCGCCACAACCTAGAGCCTACTAACTGATTGATAATAGTTATTAATGTTTTTTATGAGCCGAATAAACTCTCTATTCGGCTCATATTTAGAGCCAATTACAAACTGTATTCGACTCATTTGCCAGAAGAGGAAAACTGGTCATTTTTTAATCCCTCCGTCCCCTTTAGTATTCTTTTTTTTCTTATGACTGCAACTGTACAAATAATATTCGTTACGCCCCCTTTAATTGCTTAAATTACTTGTTGTTATATTTGTGGCGCTAAGCCAGGAAAATACCAAGGTTCTGCATGTTCAGGAATCTCCCAGCGTAATGGCGACTTGCTACTGGTTTCACTCAGTAAACCATCACTTTTTAACTGCGCTAATAAGCGCCGAGCACTGCGCTCAGGCATACCACTTAATTCAAGCGCTTGCCCTCGGTCAATCTCTCCATACATAAAAGCCGCATGCAATATTAAACCCGCAACCGGCTTTAGCTCTTTATCCATGCCCTGCACCCTAGAATCATTTCTAGCCTGAATATAAGCATCAATTCTCTTTTTTAACCGGTTCAAATCCAGCAAGTCACTAATGTAATCCACTTGATCAATCGCCGCGTCCAGCATGTAATCACAAAACGTTACTAAGCCTTTTTCGCTTAATTGTCCGCGCCCATCATAATCACCCTGTCTGGGCTGATCTGCCAAGGCCAAAAACTTTTTATAATTGCTATTTTTGTTTGCCAAACCACGACTTAAACACCAAACACCATAGCTATCTAATCCCGCTGCCTTTAATGCAGCGTCAGTAATTAAGCGGCCAACCCGTCCATTGCCATCTAAAAACGGATGAATCCAAGTAAAACGGTGATGCGCTGCCATAATAGCAATTAGTTTTCGGTCACCTGAAAAGCGCTTGGGGTGATATGTATCGCAAAACCCATTCATTAATGAAGGAAGGCTGTCTGCATTAGGTGGTACATGTACACCTACTTCAACTAATTGGTCTCGCCATTCACCTGGCACAACTCGACCAACAAGCTCACCCACATCATTTTTTATATCCCATAATGACTCAGGAATATTGTCATAAAACTGCTTATGGATCTGCTTAATAAACTCAGGGCTAAACACCTGTTCAAGATCCAATGGTTGTTCTTGCAGCCACTCCTGCACCGCCATATGCCCTAGCGACTCTTTTTGTAAATCTCGCCTTGCCAAGTCTTGGCTATAGCTACCACGTTGGGCTGCTCTTATTTCGTGGGGACGCGTGGCATTACCCTCAATTAAATTAGAGTAATAAGAATTAATCACCCGCATATAGGTTTCAAGCGTAAGACGTGTTTGCTCTGCTAACTGCCCCGACAACTTGGCTGATTTTTTGTGCAACTCCATCGCTTTATCGGGCAAGGCAGAACCTTGCAACGCTTTATCGCTGGGCGTAAAAGGAGCTATATCGAGTATAGAGTCACTCATTGTCGTTCTCCCTACCTATGTACATTACTTTGGCCGCTTTACTGGCCGCTTATCTTTCCAATAAACCGCTTAAACTAAAGGCCTTTAAGCTATATTTTGATGTTAAAAAAAATACTTTGGCCGCTTTACTGGCCGGTTTGAGTCACTATAAAACAAAACAGGCACCATAGTCACGC
>CAWVSB010000051.1:0-4510 GCA_963933215.1 uncultured Cellvibrionales bacterium | reverse complement strand
TTAGAAGTATTGCTACCGAGCGCTTAGAAGACAGCGTAATAATGGATGAGGCGACCCGGCGCAACCTAGAAATTGACACCAACTTAAGTGGCGGCAGTGACAACACTTTATTAGCCGTAATGGATAATACCCAAACCGCCATGGGCAGCCGCCTGCTGCGGCGCTGGCTAAACCGCCCGCTGCGCGACCGCACACTATTAGAACAACGTTTGAATTGTGTTAGCGCCCTGCTTGTTGATGCCAATTACCACACCTTGCAAGAAACACTAAAAACCATTGGTGATGTAGAACGTATTTTAGCGCGGGTGGCATTGCGCTCGGCTAGGCCGCGCGATTTGTCACGGCTTAATGATTCGCTTGCTGCCCTGCCCTTATTGCAAGAATTGCTTAGTGCAGTGAATAACGACGCATTGGCTGCTATAGCAACAGACATTGCCGTATTTCCGCTGCAGCAACAGCTACTGCAAACCGCCATTATTGATAACCCGCCCATGGTATTGCGCGATGGCGGCGTGATTAAAGCAGGCTTTAATGAAGAGCTTGATGACCTGCGCGCTATTAGCACTAATGCTGGAGACTACTTAATAGATTTGGAGGCCCGTGAGCGGGAAAAAACTGGCATTAATACCCTAAAGGTTGGTTATAACCGGGTGCATGGCTATTTTATTGAAATTAGCAAAGCCCAGTCTGACAAGGCCCCGACTGAATATATTAGGCGGCAAACCCTTAAAAATGCTGAGCGTTTTATTACCCCTGAATTAAAAGCCTTTGAAGACAAAGCCTTAAGCGCTAAAAGCCGGTCTTTAGCTCATGAAAAAGGGCTGTATGAAGCCTTGATAGAAACATTGAATGAGTCACTGTTTGAACTGCAAACCAGTGCCCAGGCCATTGCCAAGCTAGACTTATTAGCCAACCTGGCCGAACGTGCTGACAGCTTGCGCCTATGCCGACCTGAATTTACCGAAAGCGCCGGCATGACTATTAGTGAAGGTAGGCATTTGGTGGTTGAGCAAGTGCTGGATGAGCCATTTATACCCAACGATATAAAGTTAGACAAAGACCGGCGCATGCTGATGATTACCGGCCCGAATATGGGTGGTAAGTCGACTTATATGCGCCAAACAGCGTTAATTGTGCTGCTTGCCCACATTGGCAGCTATGTACCGGCCACAATGGCCCAGATGAGTTTGTATGACCGTATTTTTACCCGTATTGGCTCGGCCGACGATTTAGCCGGTGGGCGCTCTACCTTTATGGTGGAAATGACTGAAACCGCCAATATTTTGCATAATGCCACGCCCAATAGCTTGGTGCTGTTAGATGAGATTGGCCGCGGCACCAGTACCTTTGACGGCTTAGCCCTAGCCTGGGCTTGTGCTAACCATTTGGCCAAGTCAGTTACTGCCTTTAGCCTATTTGCCACCCACTATTTTGAATTAACCACCTTAGCGGATGAGCTGCCCACCACCGCCAATGTGCATTTAAGCGCCAGCGAACATGACGACAGCATTGTGTTTATGCATAGCATTCAAGATGGCCCGGCCAGTAAAAGCTATGGTATTCAGGTGGCTAAATTAGCAGGCTTGCCAAAACCGGTGCTTAATATTGCGCGTAATAAGCTGGCCGAATTGGAAGCTGGCAGTAGCAGCAATGACAGCTCGCAGCCGGTTGCGGTGCAAAATGAGCTGTTTGCCAGCGCGCCAGACCCGATACTTGAAGAGCTAGAAAACACCGATTTAGCAGATATAACTCCTAAGCAGGCCCTAGACCTGTTATATCGCTGGCAAACAAAAGTAAAAAGCTTATAAACTGAGTCTTCACGCGCGGAAAAACAATGGTAGAATGCGCGGCTATTAATTAACTTTACTGAAATGAGGCCCGCCTTAGATGACATTTGTAGTCGGCGAAGATTGTATAAAATGTAAGCACACTGACTGTGTGGAAGTTTGTCCTGTAGATTGTTTTTACGAAGGTCCAAACTTTTTGGTTATTCACCCTGATGAGTGCATTGACTGCGCCTTATGTGAACCAGAATGTCCTGTAGATGCGATATTCTCGGAAGATGAATTACCGGAAGAACAACAAGTATTTATGGAATTAAATGCTGAACTGTCTGAAGTATGGCCAAACATTACTGAACAGAAAGAGTCACTGCCTGATGCAGAAGAGTGGGAAGGCGTGCCTGATAAGCTGCAACATCTAGAAAGATAAGTTAGCACGGCTATAGTGGATCTATAGGCTGTGTATAAACAATAAAGCCGGTTAATACCGGCTTTATTATTTACAGCTGTTTAACACTGGCTGCAGACCATTGTTAGCCTAAGACCATATTACTATCCAAGCCTTGATCTTCCATAATTTCACGTAAGCGAGCTAAACCTTCAACTTGAATCTGGCGTACGCGCTCCCGCGTCAAACCTACCTCTAAGCCCACATTTTCTAGGGTATCGGCGTCATAACCACGCAAGCCAAAACGCCTTGCTAAAACCTCACGCTGCCGCACAGTTAACTCATCGAGCCAGCGGTCTAAGCCCGATTTAATATCATCGTTTTGTAAAATATCGGAAGGGTCATTGACCTTTGTATCGGCAACGGTATCAACAATCGATTTGTCATGGTCTCCGCTAATAGTCACATCGAGTGAACCAATTTTTTCATTCAACTTTAGTAATCGACGAATATCATCCGCTGGTTTAGCCATTGCTTTCGAGATTTCATCAGGCGTCGCATCATGGTCTAACGACAATGATAAATTTTTAGCGACGCGCAATACGCTGTTTAATTCTTTGACCACATGGATTGGCAGACGGATAGCACGCGTTTGATTCATTATTGCTCGTTCAATACTTTGTCGAATCCACCAGGTGGCATAAGTGGAGAAGCGAAAGCCTCTTTCAGGATCAAATTTTTCTACTGCCCGAATCAACCCTAAGTTGCCCTCTTCAATTAGGTCGAGAAGGGCCATGCCACGATTCAAATAAGCGCGAGATATTTTCACCACTAAGCGTAAATTACTTTCTATCATTCGTTGGCGACCCGCTTCTTCACCGCGCTGCACCATTCTTGAAAAATGGACTTCTTCTGCAGCTGTCAACAATGGTGAAAAACCAATTTCATTAAGATACAAGCGGGTTACATCTAAGTTTTTCTCAACACTGGCTTCAAAAACTTCGTCGTCTTGCTGTTCTACAACAGGCTCATCAATGTCAGAAAGATCAAGGGCATCTGCAGCCATATCCATCGGCCCAGTTTTCACATGTTCTGAATGTTGCTGATCTTCTTTGCTAGCCATCAACTTAATGAAATTCCTTAATACTTCAGTGCCGGTAAATATTTTTTGGGGTTTTGGGGTTTGCCATCAAGGCGTATTTCAAAATGTAACCGAGTATATTTGGATTCTTTTTTGCCCATTTCAGCAATTTTGTCACCTGTTTTAACTTGGTCACCTTCTGTTACAAAAACTTTACTATTAAATGCATAGGCACTGAGAAAGCGTTCGTCATGTTTAACGATGATCAGCAAACCATAGGCTTTCAGTCCAGCCCCAGCATACACCACTTTACCGGATTTGGCGGCATAGATCGCCTGGCCATATTTACCTGCTATATCAATGCCTTTATGGATTTTTCCCGCCGTTGTATAGCCACTTTCAACTGTTCCGTTAGTAGGCCAACGCCAACTTTCAGTATTTTTCTTTGGCACTCCTGGGGTGATAGCAGTCTTAGCAACGATAGGTTTTTTCGCCACACGTCGACTAGTGCTTGTAGATGATTTAGCTATACTTTTACTGACAGAGGACGTGCTTGTGGGCCCGCGATATGACTTGCTCGGGATACGCAGTTTTTGACCTATGTTAATTATATAGGGAGTGGCTATTTTGTTGTAACCAGCCAACTGCTGGTATGACACGCCATAGCGCCAAGCGATTGCATATAAGGTATCGCCTCTTTTTATTTTGTAACTGCTACCGCTGGCAGTACCAGCACCACTACTACGATCAATAATGCTAACTTTATTAGGTTGATGTGAACAAGCAGCCAAAAACACTACTATTACTAACACTAAAACTTTCCCAATGAGCTTCAGCATAGCGTTCAAACTAATCCCGTGGCCGCCAAGGACAGTACCTACTAAGCTTTGCCATTAGCTACTTTCTCCATCACAAATAAAATTACCAAACCAAGAGTCATTGCCAAAACACATTCAAACAACTGCGGATCAATGCCGGTAATTACTTCAAAGTTATGCGGCAGTAAATTTTGCTTCACTAAAGGCTTCTGTAAGCCTTGACTGCTGGTATACCATTCCAACACTTGCTTCCAAGGCCATATCAGATATAGAGACCCGAATAAGAAGCCGGTTAGTAAGGCCATGACTCGGTTATGATATCTTGTTAACAACCAAGACAAGACTTTAGAAAAACACAATAAACCAATGCTCGCGCCAGCTATTAAACCTGCCAACGCTACAATATCAAACTCTTTAACAGCAATAAGTACCGGCGTGTAGG
>CAWVSB010000050.1:0-4742 GCA_963933215.1 uncultured Cellvibrionales bacterium | reverse complement strand
CGATTGTTGGTTCCCTCGGTTGCCGTTCCGAAATCAGATATGGAGTAGAAAGACCAAACCTGTTTTGTAAAGACCCGTTGAAATACGTTTTAAAGACTGACTTAAACAATACATATGATTTCGAAAGGATCTTTGTCAAGAACGCAACAGCCATCCTTAATGGGAATACGGTTCAGTATCGAGCACAAAAACTTTTAACTTACGGTCGCCAAACTTTTGGCAATTTATTTAAGACAGAATATGACTTAACTGAAGAAATACAAAAAATTATTCGTGCAGAGGTTGATAAATACAGAGTACAGTTTGAGGGTAGCGATGAGGGCTTAATCTCGAATTGGCCCGCTGACTATAGTATCTATGGCTGGCTTATCAGCATGAAAAGCGGGGGTGAATTACGGCCCCACATGCACGATATTGGTTGGATCAGCGGGAGTATATACATAAATGTACCTCGAAAAGAGAAGGCCGATAATGGCAATCTTGTTGTTTGCGTAGAAGACGAAAATCTCCTAAGGGAAGGGATAGAAAATCCAAAGAAGATAATTGATGTAGTTACTGGGAGTTTAGTACTTTTCCCTGCCTCTCTATTACACTACACGATTCCATTTGAGTCAGAAGAAGAACGGATAGTCTTAGCGTTTGATATCATACCGAAATAATTTTTTTATTATGAGGGTTATATTCATCTCTTCCCTCTTTTAAAATTATATTGAGGGTAGAATGTTGTCTGGTTTCGGTGGAACTTTCACCAAGACGTTATAGGTTACAGCGATTAACGAACGGTGGAAATTGGAACATAGGGATCTAAAGTAAACAACATGAAAATTTGAGTTCCGCCTAGCGAAGCCTAATTAAAATACATATGTGCTGCTCAACGAATTGAGCCGTGTTCTGATACCATTTTGCCACTACAAACCCCTATTAGTTACTCCATGGGCGCGCACCACGACCAAAACCGGATCGTAGGGCACTCCTCATGTTGACCCAATAGAATCTTTCTAGTTATCCGGAACCGTTAGCGCAGTGCGACTTCTTGCTCTTAGGGATGCTCAGGAAGCCCTTTGAATACAGCCCAAGCAGCCTTAGATTTTGGCCGCGAGATGGCTCATAAACTTTCCACACCCGTCGCTTTAACACCCAGCACCGGCCATTATCTAAGCCTACCACCCACTCTTGTTGATAAGCGCCTTTATTTCATGCTTGGTAGTTGGATCGCGCATGCCTACAGCCAGATTTGCACTTAACAAACCCAGCTTATGACCACAATCAAAGATCTCTGCGTCGGTTTCAAAGGCATTCAACCCATCAAGTTTAGTTAGCTCGTCCAATGCGTCGGTGAGCTGTATTTCACCGCCAACGCCGGCAATCGTCTTCCCAAGCAGATCCAACACGTTAGATGGAAGAATATATCGGCCTAGTACTGCTAGATTCGAAGGCGCTTCCTTTGCGGACGGTTTCTCAACCAGGCCTGTTAGCGGGGTACTTTCAAACGGTTCGCTGGTCTTTTCACCCAAGTCAGCAACACCGTAATTTTCAATTTCATCGGAACGTACTCGCTCGACCATGACATGACCAATACCCGTCGCATTCCACGCATCAATCATTGAAGCGAAGCTGTAATTTGAGTCACGTGAGTCTTTATCAAGGACCAACACGTCTGGCAGTAGCACTGCAAAAGGCTCGTCATTTAGCAGGTGCTTAGCACATAGAACCGCGTGCCCTAGGCCCAACGCGTCACTCTGCCTGACAGATGTCACGGTAACCCCGGGAGGGATGATATTTTTTACCGTCCCCAGTATGGTCTCTTTGCCCTTTTTCTCCAGCCGATGCTCAAGCTCGTAGTGCGCATCAAAATGGTTCTCGATGGCCTCTTTTCCACTTCGGGTGACCAAGATTATTTCTGTGATCCCCGCTGCAACGGCCTCTTTGACCACGTGTTCGATAACGGGCCGGTCGTACACGTGCAACAACTCTTTCGGAATCGCCTTGGTTGCAGGCAGCATACGCGTGCCAAGACCCGCCACTGGAATCACCGCCTTTTTGATCTTAGCTATCATTATCTACCCTTGGGCATATGCCTAGCATTGTGCGTCAACTATCGACGGCACTATAGTCCGAATTGCTTCTTTATTGAGTCGAAGTCTGACGCTTTAAGCCTCGGCCCAAACTGAGCAACCACCCTAGCCGCGCAGTCATTGGCAAGATCGGCCGCCCATGCATAGCTTTTGCCCGATGTGATGGCATATAAAAAAGCACCGGCGAACATATCCCCAGCACCATTGGTGTCGACAGCCTCGGACTTTACACCGTTAGAGTGGCTCACTGTGTCGCCGTCAAAGGTAATGGCGCCGTTAGCGCCATCGGTGATGGCAAACGTCTTGGTATATTGTTTAAGAGTCTCTGCGGCAGTCTCAAGCGACTCGGTGTCGGTAAAGGCCATCGCCTCATCTTTATTGCAAAAAATAAGATCAACCCCGCCGCCTATTACCTCACGTAGCGCATCACCAAAGGCGGCAACCACAAAGGGATCTGATAAACTGAGAGCAACCTTTACACCCTTGCCTTTAGCCGTCTCTACCGCGGCTTTTGTCGCCAATGTTCGCGCCTCGTCAGTGACCAGGTAGCCCTCAACGTAGAACCACTGTGAGTCAACCAAAGCTGCCTGATCGATCTCACGCGCTGACAAGGCCTCACTCGCGCCCAAGAAGGTGTTCATCGTCCGCTCGGCGTCGGCCGTTACCATCACGAGGCACTTGCCAGTGGTTCCTCGTTCGGGCTCTGCGGAATGAAAGGTAACACCCGCTTGCTGCAGGTCATTAATATAAAGCTCGCCGTCACTGTCATCAGCTACCTTTCCGCTAAAGAACGTTCTTGAGCCCAAGGTACTGGCTGCCACCACCGAGTTGCAAACCGAGCCGCCGCACTTACGTAATACCTTGTGATCGTCAGAGGTCAGTGCACTCAGTAATTCACAGTGGCGCGCCTCATCCACTAAAGTCATTACACCCTTGTCGATACCTGCGCTGGATAGGAACGCATCGGACACCTCAATCTCGGTGTCTACTAGCGCCGCGCCGATGCCATAAATACTGTATGTCGCCATTTAATTCGTTACTCTTCGGTCTTATTTTGCTCGTTTTGGGCTGGTCTAGCGGAGGCCCAAGCCCGCATTTAAGCAGGTCAGTCGCTTCCTGCAGGTGATTATATTCGCGCTGCCACCTGGTCACAAATCGTCCTGTTATTCCAGCCTTGTCGACAGCCCGCTGTGGATTGCCACAGAGCCGGTGACATATAACTATGCCGCACCCGCCATGCCACGCTAGGTGCCGCCGATGTATTATCGGTAGAAAATATTTTAAACGAGTCGAAATTAAAGCGTTTAGTTTCTAGCGATAACTTACCTATGCAGGAGTACTTTGGCCATTAAATAGCCAAAAAAAAACCCCTGCAGAGCAGGGGTTTTAGTACTACTTACTACACTAAACTTAGAACTTAAATGCTGCACCAGCAGAGGCACTTGTTTCGCCACCAGAGTTACCAAGAGACAGCTTGAAAGCCTTGTTGTCGGCAACAAACGTGAAGCCCATTGCTATGGCTGACTCGCCGTCAAAGTGGCCAGTACCGATCGAGAAGCCCATACCTTCGCCAGGCGCTGTTGGCATACCAGCGATGGCCAGTGCGGAAGCGATTCCGGACTTAAGCATGTCGTTGTTCTCAGCCATTTGCATCTGCACCTTAGCCAGACCAGTGGTGTTGGCTGCAATGCCAGCACCGAACGAGCCTATAGCAGCTTTGTTACTTGCAATCCCAGTGGTGTTAGTCGCAATGTCGGCGATGTTCTGAGTTACTAGGCCAGCATGCGTTACCAAAGTAGCTGTGTTGGTTGCAATGTTAGTGGTGTTGGTTGCAATGTCAGCGATGTTCTTAGTTACTAGGCCAGCATGCGTTACCAAAGTAGCGGTGTTGGTTGCAATGTTAGTGGTGTTAGTTGCAACACCAGCGGTGTTAGTTGCAATGTCCGCGCCGAACGTCTTATTGGCTTGGTGGTTGGTATTTACTGCAGCAACCAACGCTCCACCTGTATCAGTGCCGACAATTAATGCCGCCTGGAGTGTGGCGGCCGGATTACCTGCTACTAACAGGTTAACCTGCAATGCCTCTTCAGCAACGTTCGCTGCAACAACAGCCGCTTGAGCGGTCACGGCTGTGCGAGCCACTACAGAAGTGCGAAGTGTACCAGTCTGGCTGGCGCTTGCAGTAGCACTAGTGAGCCCAGCCCCGTACAGAACGTTATTCGCAGTAGTCATGGCGGCAGTGGCAGTTGCTAGGGCAACGTTCTTAGCGGCTAAGTCGACAGCGGCAGCAACAACAGCCGCAGCATTTGCGGTAGTTGGCGTGGCCGTGTTAAGCGCAATAGCAGCTGCTTGAGTAGCTGTAGCAGCTACCTGGTCAGCAGTTGCGGCCGTTAAGGTAGCCTGCGCGGTAGCGGTATCAACAGCGTCGGCTGCAGAAATCACTTCCGCGGCAGAGGCAGTGACTTCTAGTGCTGCCTGAGAAGCTGCTGCTACTGTGGTTGCTTCTGAAAGAACAGACGCAGTGCTCGCCATTTTAGCGGCGGCACCGGTGTAGGAGCTAATTGCCAGAGTCTCGTAACTAGTTTCAGTTACCACGCCTGCGTCAAAAGCAGCCTGAGCAGTTACAACTGCCGCAGCGCCTGCCTGTGCTGCCGCGAGCTTAGTAGC
>CAWVSB010000049.1:0-5711 GCA_963933215.1 uncultured Cellvibrionales bacterium | reverse complement strand
GCAGCATTTGTAAAACTAATGGCGTAAACATTTTACTCTGCACCGCGCTGCGCAGCAGACTTTCCCCTCGCTGAATGCCACTGCTCATCCCGCCAATATTTTTTGCCACATAACTATTGCCTACCGACATTGAAGACAATTCAAGTGCTTTAATCAATGGCACTCCAGATTTAAGCATCATCGAAAAGCTGCGACTAAATCGCGACAGTGTGGATCTCTCCAAAATTGAGCCAATATATGGAACTCTTAATTTCATCCAGTCCCATTGCAACATACCCGACGTTGTATTGACATAATAACGAATACCAAAAATAACAGTTGCCATCAACAAAAACACCAGCATCCAGTGGTTAACAAAAAAACTGGATGTGCCGATGAGAATTTTTGTTGCCCAGGGAAGGTCTGCACCAAACTGTGAAAAAAGATCGGCAAACACAGGAATAACAAAGATATTAAGCACGACAATGGCGATACTTAACGCGATCAGTACAAACATCGGGTAACGAGTCGCGGTAGATATTCTTCTCCGGGTATCTTTCTCCAACTCTAAATAAGTATACAGTTGCTGAAACGCCATCTCTAATCGGCCAGAATTCTCTCCCACACTAACAATATTAACAAACATCGAGTCGAACACATCGCCATGTTTCGCCAGTGATGTTGACAAATTGACACCGGAACTCAAACTGGCCTCGACCTCCATTAATACCTTACGAAAACGAGCATTGTTGGTTGATTCCGCCAAACCTCTTATGGCCCTATTCAAAACGACCCCCGCCTTGATTAAGCTATATAGCTGGCGAGCAAACATTGTTAGTTCTTCTAGTGATATCTTTTTCTGAAAAAAAACAGGAAATTCAAACGTTCCGGGCTCTGTGACCTTCTCAATAGCGATCGGTGTAATACCACGGTCAATAAGCAGGTCAGCAATATGATCTACCGACTTACCGTCAAGAACACTGGACACCAGCGCGCCGCCCTTGTCGCGTCCACTGTAGCTATAACTGCCCATCGCTTACGCGCCCTCCGACAGCGATAAACTTTCCAAATGCTCTTCGGCCAACTGCTCGGTAATTCTAAAAACCTCTTCAATCGTGGTAACACCATCACTGGCAAAATCTAAGGCACAGGCACTCAATGTACGAAAACCCTTCTGCCGTCTAGCTGCTTGACCGAATACAATAGGGTCCGCCATCCGCAATGCATCCGCCAATGACGCGTCTATTTCTAGGTATTCAAATACGCCAATGCGCCCGCGGTAACCGGTATTATTACACTGCGAACACCCTTCACCGCGAAACAACGTGGTTGTGTCGAAGTTGAAACTCTCATTAATCGACCGCAACCAAATATTTTCTTGTTCGCTCGGCTCATGAGCAATCTTACAATTTGCACAGATACGCCGCACCAATCGCTGTGCGATAACCGCGCGTAGCGAATTGGCAACCAGGTAACCCTCAAGCCCAACATCAATCAGCCGCATCGCACTGGTGATCGCGTCATTAGTGTGCAGGGTCGACAACACCAAATGACCCGTCAATGAAGCGCGCACAGCAATTTCTGCTGTCTCTTGATCTCGAATTTCACCCACTAACAAAATGTCCGGATCCTGTCGTAACGAAGAACGTAAAACCGTGCCAAAATCAAAGCCGATATTATCTTGAACCTGGACCTGAGTGACTCGAGGCAAGGTATACTCGATCGGGTCTTCAACGGTGATAATCTTTTTTTCGGGGGAGTTAAGCTCTTGTAAAGCACCATATAATGTTGTCGTTTTACCGCTACCGGTTGGACCGGTGACCAAAACCAAGCCATATGGCCGATGAATTTGGCGACGAAATTTATCCAGCATAGCCAAAGGCATACCAACGCCAGAGAGATCTCCAATACCGCCACTCTGATCCAATAACCTCATGACTACTGACTCGCCGTGCTGAGCGGGCAGCGTAGAGATACGAACATCAATGGGCCGGTTTTTTATCGCAATCCGAAATCGACCATCTTGAGGCCGGCGTTTTTCCGAAATATTTAGACCTGACATCAGCTTGAGCTTTAGCACTACCGCCGACGCTATCTTCTTCTCATTCATCACCTGTTCTTGTAACACCCCATCAATACGTTGACGGATTCGAAGTACTTTTTCATCGGGCTCAATATGAATATCTGAGGCCATTACCTGTACGGCGTCTTCAAAAATAGACTGCAACAATTTAACAACCGGAGCATTTTCTGAATCTGTTACGTCCAGAAACTCCATGTCACTAGATTGGTCACCCAGCTCAACACTTAGCTCTTCGGCGAGCGATGCTATCTCGCTTGTACGACGATAGAGCATATCTAACTGATCAAGTAATTCTGACTCTCTGACGACTGCCAGCGATAGGGGGTGATGTAATATTCTGGATAGTTCATCAAATCCATAGATATCGGTTGGATCTGCCATACCAACCACCAAAGTGCCGTTTTTCTCCGACAAAACTAATGCCCGAAATCGACGGGCATAGGTTTCTGACAATCGTTTGGCCGCTTGCCGGTCAACGTCGTAATTACGCAACTGAATAAAGGGAACCTCTAATTGCTGAGACAGCAACTTAAGCATGGTATCTTCTTCGACTAAACCAAGGTCAATCAGTGCGCGACCGAGCTTTTTCCCAGTCGCTTTTTGTGAAGTCAACGCCGCACTTAACTGCTCATCGGTGATCAGCTGATTTTGAATCAACATATCCCCTAAGCGTAATTTTTTTTGTCCTGATTTAGCCACTACAACTCACCCTTGGTCTCGATATATTTTTACTGCAAGCACTAACAAGTAACGTACTTTTACGTTACAACGCCGACAATCGCTGCTGCGCATAATCGCGTAGCGTTGGCGCAATTTTCTTCGACCTTAGCGCTGAACGATACGCACTCCTTGCCGCTTTTATTTCCCCCTGCATATCCAACGCAATCGCCATTCCCACCCACCAATCGCCCCGAGAAGCGTTGTATCTCAGTAAACCTTTGTAGGCTTGAACCGATAGTTCATACTGCTGCTCTTGGCGAGCGCTTAAACCTAATAGCTCATAATAGTCAGTATGAGCGCTCATCGGCGGACTGAACTTCATCAATAAGTCCATTGCCTTACGAGGCTTAATCGTTACTAAAAATAAGCGTGCCTGAGTCTTAACCAGCTCTATGGAATCGGGATTCTCTCTCAGCAGATGCACCAGTAATTCCTGCGCCTCCTCAAATCTTCGCTGAGATATCAACAAAGAAGCGAGCGCAGTTCCCGAGCGAACCGCTTGCGGGTTTGAGGTTGTCTCATTGACAAGCACTTGTTCCGCGGCGGCTGATTGTTTATCACGAATCAATTCCTCTGCTTTTTTGAACGCAGATCTATCACGCTGCTCGGAAGAGCGAGGAGTGGGTGCTCTCACTATTTGCGCCACTTTATTCTCGGACGTCATGGTCGCCGCCGACCGAGATTTCTCTGTTGGCCTCAACGAGTTTGGCTGCGAAATTTTTTCGTCAACGACCTCAGCTGAATCAGCAGTGACTTGCGCCGGCCTATTCGTTAATGTGACAACCTCACTTGCCAGAACCGACGCTTTAACAATGGCCCTAGACTCAGAAACTGTCGGCTTAACAACTATAGGTTTAGCAACTTTTGATGCAGCAAGAGCCCGCACTTCATTGGGCTCGCTAGTTTCAACGGGCTGCACAGCCATCGGACTATCTGCTGCCTTAATGATATTCTCTGCGTTACTCAGGTGCTCTACTGCTTCTGTATTGGCCGTATTGATATTGCGCCAAACCCCGGTAGCAATAGCAAGAAATACCAAGCCACTGGCCAGCCAAAGCAGAGGCCTAAAATACCTATTTTTCGTCGCATTTTTTTCGCCGGCCATCCAATCGATATTAATATCGCTTTTGGTTTGCTCACCTCGACGCTTTTCGAGATCGTTCAGCATATCGTTAACAATACTCACGCGCTTGCTCCGGGAAGCACAAGGAATAACGCCACCGCAATAGTCACCGCGACTAACGAAAGACACAAGCCAATCACTTTTAGTCTACCGTTTACCTCTAGCCCCTGTGTATCGCGTATCGCCGCCATCATCTGCTTTTTGTCAACTTGCGCAAGACCTTTACCATAGGCGACCATTAATGATTTATGACAGAGAATATTGACTAGCCGTGGCACTCCTTTACTGGCACGAAACACTAACGCAACCGCATTATCACTGAATAGCGGAGCACCATCAGAACCCGCTGTTACTGACCGATGGTTTATGTAATTACGAGTTCCGTCATAATCCAGCGCTGACAAATCATATGAAAACGTAATTCGCTGGTGCAGTTGACGCAAGCTACTATGCTCGAGCATTCGATCTAGCTCGGGCTGGCCAAACAACACGATATGAACAAGTTTAGATGTCTCTGTCTCAAGGTTTGAAATCAGCCTTAGCGCCTCTAATGATTTAGAGGGCATGGCCTGCGCTTCGTCGATAACCAGTACAACTTTTTTACCCTCGGCAACGAGCTCAAACAGCCGATGATTAATGGCAGTTTGATATTCATTAATTCCGTCGCGAGTCTTGCATTTAATACCCAACTCTTCAGCAATTGCTCGATACAAGGCATTAGGATTAAGCAATGGATTGGGAATATAGACCGTATAATAATTATCATTGTCGAGTGTGTTCAGCAGCTTTCTGCACAACATGGTTTTGCCAGTACCGACCTCGCCAACAACTTTGATAAATCCTTCGCCACTGGATAAAGCAACCTGCAGCATATTTAAGGCCTCGCGATGGCCTTTCGCATTCAAAAAGAATGCCGTATTAGGCGTTAACCCAAACGGCTGCTCTTTTAAATTAAAATGCGCGGTATACATACAATTACCCTATAAAACTCAATATTCTAAATATCTGGAGCAGCATCGTCGGCCATGTAGGAGTTATCCAACACCCGACGGAATTCGTCAAAACGTGCCCGCGACGTATCCAGTGAATCCGGCAACCCTGACGGCCCCATGATTACCGGCCGAAGAAGAATAACTAATTCGTTCTTCACCGTTTTATTACGCTGCTGACTGAATAAATGGCCCACACCCGGCAGATTGCCTAACACGGGGGTTCCTGAATTAATGTCGACAGATTTCGTTTGCATCAGCCCCCCCAGAACAACAACCTGACCACTGCGCGCGAAGACAATGCTGTCAGTTTCCCGAATAGTACTCAGGGCCAGTGGTACCTCGACAGTTTGGTCACCCAAGGTAATGACTTTGGTTTGATCTCGAACTTCGCTAATGGATGGATGTATATGAAGAATAATCTCATCGTTGTCACTAATTTGAGGGGTTACATCGAGTGCGATACCCGAAAAGAATGGTGTCAATTCAATCTCTGGATTACTCGTTGTCGCACCCGTTGACGTCGTTGTTGAATTGGATATCTCAGTGACAAAAAACTCATCTGTGCCAACTTTAATGACTGCCTTTTGATTATTAACCGTTGATATTCGCGGGCTCGACAAAACCTGCACGCTACCTTGCGTTTCCAACAACTCTATTACACCGGAAAAGTCCCCCACCGATTCATAAACAGCACTAAAAGCACCCCCAACAGCATTGCTACTTACTGGGGACGACCCCGATACGCCGAAGTCAAGGGTGTTACCGTTAAAGGTCCCCCCCATTGACTCCCATTGAATACCCGTTTGGTAACCAT
>CAWVSB010000048.1:0-5873 GCA_963933215.1 uncultured Cellvibrionales bacterium | reverse complement strand
CATCACTCGCTCTCTTACCCTAGTCGCCTCATACCCATAAAGCGGGGCAGGCTCTGCGATTGCTCTGCCCTATTGTTCGCATACTGAGCTGTATTATGAACCGTATCAGGTATTAATTCTCGATGAGCCACACCATAACTTCGCAGTTTATCAGTGACAATATTTCTAAGCTCATCACCATGACGCTTCAAGATCCGCTTGAAAAAACGCTTAGCAGTAGCGCCCTTACGCTTAGATTGAAGATACACATCAATAACCTCACCATACCCAAAGCACTCGCTGCGCTAACTGGGCAGGCTCTCTTGGTCAACTGCTCTCCACAGATAATGCTGCTTACCATTTATTTTGACGAAGACTTCATCGAGAAATAAAGTATCACCGAATCCTTTGTGAGCTTTCTTTAAACGACGCGTATAAATTTTTCCAAATTTGATACGGAGCCTGCCCCATGAGCATAGCGAATTCTTTGGGTACCAATGACGAATCGCTTCGCGAGAAACTATAACTCCCCGTTCGGCTAAAAGATCTTCGACATCTCTGTAGCTCAGATTAAAACGATAATAGACCCAAACAGCATAACTAATGATGTCGGAAGGAAAACGATGGCGTTTATATGTATTCATCGGCTGATTATATCAAATCAAATGACTTAACTTGCCAGTACCTATAAATCTCTAATTGATTAAATATGCCTGAAGCTTATCAAAACCGGCCAAGCTAGTTGTCGCCATTCGGCCAAGTTAATTGTCGTCTAATACCTAAGATTAAAGCTACGTACGAGCGACTTCTATTAGCGGGTAAACCGAAGAAAGTAGCTCTTGTAGCATGTATGCGTAAGCAGTTGACGATATTAAATACTATGATGAAGAATGGGACTCACTGGGACGAAAAATATGCATAAAAGCTTGACGGAGAAGCATAGTCACTTGCCAATACACAAAATACCCATAAAATTGCGTTTATCGCCGTAAAGCGTATAAGAACGAATCGAATATTATAGCCAGATGAATAATACTAAGGTGTGTGAAAAACTAACTGACTTTCTGTTATTCCAGACAATAATCTATCCACGCCTTATAGATCAAACCACCCCACTCATCAGCAAATCCTTTCTCATTACATAAGGCAGAGTTTTGCATTTTATCGCGTAAGCCTAATTTTATTTGAACCAATGATTGATGATTAGCCGCGAAGACTACCGCTTTTTTTATTAGCTCATCTGACGATGTAGCCACCCATTCATCCATGCCCAAAAATGTCATCGCACTGGCGCCCATTCGCCCGCAAAAGTTTTCACCCGCTAAAGTAAGCACGGGCACGCCCATCCAAAGTGCCTGAAAACTGGTGGTACCACCGTTATAAGGTAACGTATCTAAACCAATATCTACTTCAGCATATTCAGCCATCATGTCTTCTAACGATGACGGACCTGAGAATAACAACCGCTCTTTTGCTATGCCACTATCGATAAAATAAGCCATTACATCTAGCATGCAATTCGAATCGGCAAACGATGGTGTTTTTAATTTTAGCAGTGCATCAGGCACAGCGAGCATCACATCACACCACAACGCCAAGGTTTCTTTATTTACCTTGGCTAAATTATTAAACGAGCCAAACACCACGTGCTTACGCTGTTTGATTTTATCAGCATCGGCTTCCGGAAAATTATCGGTAGATGGAAAACAAAACACAGTGTGGTTTTCTAGGCGTAACACTTGTTCAGAACACAGCGCATCATTCTCTGGCGGGCACACCACCCTATCAGCAATCAAGTAATCCATGCTGCGTAAGCCGGTCGAATGCGGATAACCCATCCAGGTAACTTGTATAGGCGCTGCCCGCATTGCAAACACACCTAAGCGATGCTTTGCTGTATGGCCAGATAAGTCCACCAATACATCAATTTCATCAGCAATTATACGCTCACGTAAGCGCTCATCGGTCCAACCCGCTGCGTCTTGCCACGCATCCATTTGCTGACAAATAATTTCAGTACTGGTATCAAAGGTTCGACTACAGTAATATCCAGTAAGCTGAAATTTTTGTCTATCCAGCTCTCGTAATAAAGGCTTAATAAAAATACCAACTGGATGTTGGTCACGAAAATCTGCCGATATCAAGCCAATTCTAATTTTCCTGTCAGGGTCTTTACTATTGGTAAAGACATGCGCAATGGCTAAATCATCTACCCATTTATCCATCGCGCTTTTATGGTGAGCAAACTTATCTTCAACGCTTACTTCACCGCTATACAGTTCAGTAAACAAATAACTACTCACCGCTCTACTCTGCCCGCCTTCTACAGCTACCTGCTGTTTAAACAATGGCAAGCACTCATCCACTTTGCCTTGGCGTAATAACACACTGGCTTTTAGTTGTTCCGCATCAATATAGTTTGGGCGTAGTTCCAACGCTTTATCTAACGCTGAATTTGCTGCCGACCAATGCCAGCTTTCGTATTCGGCTTTAGCTAAATTTAAATACACATCCGGTAAGTCGGGGCGCAAGGTGACAATCTTCTTTAAAATAGCGATAGCTTCTTCAAAATACTTATACTCCCAAATCACTCTAGCTAACTCGCTTAAAACACTTACGTCGTCAACACCACTCACCTGCTGAAAATAATGCTTAGCTTTTACCGGCGCACCCAACTGCATAGCACAAGCACCTAGTGAAATAACAGCAAAAGTATCTTTCGGGTTACGTGTTAGCGCCAGTTCAAATTGTGCTGCTGCACCAACATAATCACCCATATCAAATCGGCTTTTGGCTAAAGCTGAATGTATTACATGTGCATCAGGTGAATATTTTAAGGCGAGATCCATATGCTGTTTAAACAAAGCTTCCTCGCCCTGCTGATCGTACCACTTCGCTAAACTAAAATGGCCTTTCCAAGAACTTTCATCGACCGCTATCAGCTGTAAAAAACACGCTTTGGATTTAGCGCTGCTGCCTAAATGCCGCCACACATTACCTAAGTCTACTAACGCTGCCGTATGGTTTGCCTCTAACTCAAGGGTAGCCAATAAAGTATTTTTACACGATTGCCATAACTGCTGGTCACGTTGCACGACAGCCAATTGATACAAAGCTGAACTATTTTTAGGCTCACGTGTTATCACCTGCCGGTAGCAGCGCTCTGCCTCGTCATAGTGTTTAGCGGCTAAATATAGATTAGCCAAATTAAACCAACACGCTACAAAGTTAGCATCAATGGCTAATGCTTTTTCATAACTGCTACGGGCATTATCAACATCACCCAACTGCCTATACACCGCACCCACATTGGCCAGGGCTTGCAGGTTATTTGGCTCGCTAGCTAAAAATTTCTGATACGCAGCCAAAGCCCCTGTCCAATCCTGACTTTGGTGTAGGCGTAAACACTGTTCAATAGAAATAATAGAATCACTCACAACAGCCAAACTAGCTAGCTAAACCAGCATTGGTAATGCCAGCGCTAGCTTTCAATCGACAAAACCCGTTTAATTTGGTCATTTTTAAAACCAATCATACTTGGACGCTTCACATTAGGCAGTACCACTACATCGTACAATTCGCTTACAAAACCTTCTGCATACAAGGCATGCACTATCCCGCCGGTTTTTAAATCAACCACCAACACACCACTGCGCGCCGCAATGCCTTCTTCTGCTAAGCGTTCATCTAAGGCCAAGCCATTAAAGGTTTTATTATTGCGTGGGCGCGACAAACCTAAAATAGCAAAGTGTTTATGAAACGCCATTCCCCTAATATAACCGGGGCAAAAAGCTACAGGCTCAAACTTGCCACTTTTTAAGTCGACAAAGCCAAACTCACCTTTACCCGAATTTGCTAACCATAATTTGCCGTTATGCCAACGCGGTGAATGAGGCATCGACAAACCTTCGACCACTATGTCATTAGTCGCCACATCAATCACTATGCCGCCATCACTGCGGTGGTCGCGCCAACCGCCACCTACATTGGTTTTTGCAATGGCGCTCACATAAGCAGGCTCGCCATCTTTCATTGCCAAACCATTCAAATGGCAACGGTCTTCAGGCTGTAGTTCGGTGATAAAATCTGGTTTCCAAAGTGGTTTAAAACTGGCGGTTTCACTTACTGTCGCCAAACAGCTAAACAAGCTATTTACAAATACCGGTGTTCCATTGTTGTTAACCGCAATATCATGCATATCAATATCACCGGTAATGTAGTTCACCTGGGGCACATACAAACAGTCATACCCATCAGCATCATCACCTGCAGTTAAGGTATTACTAAAGCGATGCAGCTGATAAGAACTACTCGCTAATAAGTTTTGGCCATCGCTCCATAAACCCATAGGACGTTCAAACGTGCGCTCAAAAATCGACAGCTGCTGATTTGAATTATGCCCCACCAATAGTATTTTACCCGACTGATAGGTACTAAACCCTAAGCTAATATTTTGCTCTATCAACCACGGCACAAACTGACGGGTAGCGTTTAATTCAAATTGCGGTTCAGCCGCTGCGCCGGCTACGTTTTTATCACTCATGTAAAACTTCCTTTATTATTACAGTTATTCAATACAACAATTATTTAGCAAAACATTAAATGACATTTGTCGTCACCATGTCATCAATTAACACGGTAGCTAACGTAGATGTGCCAGAACTAAATACATAAGTATCTACCCCGCCACTACTGTTGCTAGATGACCAAGCACCTACTTGCCCGTTAGATGTATTACGTAAGTTCACCACATCATCCGCATCACCAAACACACTTAACACATTAGTGTTTTCACTTAAATTCAACACGTCGGTTAAATTCATAGTCACTTGGCTATTGCCGCCGTCAGCCGTTAGGTCAATTCGCTCAATGCTTTGCAGCTTAATATTAGCCACACTGCTAAAGTCTAATGATAGGGCGGCATCTAAACGCAAGGTATCGGTGCCTAGGCCACCATCAAGGCTGGCAAAGTTAGTATCACTTATCGCCAACACATCATCACCACCACCGCCGCGCAATACATCTGCGCCGCCATTGCCAACTAAGGTGTCATTACCTAAACCGGCCACTAATTGGTTGGCACGGCTGTCGCCGGCTAGGGTGTCTGCGCCGCTGGTACCCACTGTAGCGCTACTGCCTTGGCCGCCAAACACCACAAAGCTGGCACCGCTATCAGTGCGACCATTGGGGTCATCACCAAAGGCCCCCACTATTAAATCAGCAAAGCCATCGCCATTCACATCGCCTGCACTGCTAACACTATAGCCACTGAGGTCATTAACACTGACACCATTAATCACAAACCCGCCGATGCCGTCCTGCACCAGAGATAACGCCACGGCACTGCCATCGGTTTTACCAAACACCACAAAGCTGGCACCACTATAACTTCCATTAGAGTCATCACCCCAGGCACCCACAATCAAATCAGCCAAGCCATCGCCATTCACATCGCCTGCACTGCTAACACTATTGCCACTGAGGTCACCAGCACTGACACCATTAATCACAAACCCGCCGGCGTTGCTGTTTTCTTCAATGGCAGATAACGCCACGGCAGTGCCATCGGTTTTACCAAACACCACGAAGCTGGCACCGCTAGCAGAATTGCCATTGGGGTCATCACGCGGGGCACCCACAATTAAATCAGCCAAGCCATCGCCATTCACATCGCCTGCACTGCTAACACTAACGCCACTTTGGTCATTAACACCCACGCCATTAATCACAAACCCGCCGCTGTCGACCTCAGATAACTCCACCGTAGATAACTCCACGGCAGTGCCATCGGTTTTACCAAACACCACAAAGCTGGCACCGCTATTATAGTTATTGGGGGCATCTCTATAGGCACCCACAATTAAATCAGCCAAGCCATCGCCATTCACATCGCC
>CAWVSB010000047.1:0-6271 GCA_963933215.1 uncultured Cellvibrionales bacterium | reverse complement strand
ATTTTGTTGAGTTAAATCCGATGGTTTATGTGTTGTTAGAGTCTATTAAACAAGGTAAGACTGGCAAGCAAGCGCTTACCGAACTTGCAAGGCAGATTCAACATCCTGAGACAGATGTAATTGTTGAGTTTGGGCATGGAGTGTTGAGAGAGTTAACGGGGAAAGGGGCGGTGTTAGGCAGCACTTGTTGATTAAGTCGCTATCCATACCACCGTTTTAAAGCTTAGAGAATTGAGCTGCGCCGCCACTTGATTAGGCGTTGTCGTTTTTACGAAACCATATAACCGCGTTAGCCATAACACTAGGCCACGCTGATCCAGCATTTAATCAGACATCAATACTATTTCTTTTGTGGATAATAAGTTTGATAAAACCAAGTGTAAGCATTTTCAATGCTGTGCTTGAATCCGTAGTGGAATCTTGTGTTTTTTTGGTTTTAGCATATGTTCAGATTGCTGATGGGTATATTTCATGTGGTAATGGCTATCACTTTCACGTAAGCCTTTTTTTAATTCGCTAGGGGTAATTTCAAAAGCACTTAAACCCAGCCAAGTATAAATATGGCTCATGCACGCCGCTGGTCGCTCAATCAAATCTTCAAAGCGCACAAAATACAACCGCTCTTGTACGTGTTTAGGTAAGTCATCCACGGCATGAAGCGAGGTTAAAGGCGCACCAATTATCTTATCTTTGGCAAACAGAATATCGGCACGGCCAAAGCGGTCATAATCGGCCTAGTGATCAATAAAATCGAGCAATATCGTTTTTTGATGTTGCGCCTCAATCGAGCCATAAATTTGTCCAAGTTCGCGCACGTAAACAAACAATCAACTTGGCTTCTGGCTGGATATACAATAGCAATTCATGGCGTGCAACCACGCACGGTTTTTATCCACCACCACAGCTTCATTTGCATTGTGATACCAGCCCTGCAAGAATCCCTGCATGGCCGAGGGTAGATGGGCATTACTCTTGTCACAGCTGTTATCAAGCTGCGATAAAAAGAAGGTGTCATCGCTAATCATGCGACGTATACCCAGCAGCGTGTTGCATAACGGCGAACTATGCCCCTCGCAATTAATTTAAGGATGCTGTGCCAATAGCTAACATAGTGGGGTTGTACCAGCTCGAGTTAAACCGGTAATGCCTATAAAGCTGGGAGTGGTTGTTATAAGTAGTTTGATCTTTTTTAAATAAGTTCTTAACAGAAATCACCTACGCTCCATGCTTATCGAAGCATATCAGCGAGTCGACAAGCACAAAACAAGCGTGCTTTGATGCCTGAGAGTACCCCAAAAAAAAGCCCTGTGAGCCAATAAAAACTAGCTTCACAGGGCAGTTGTATTATGTCGCCTCAAGGGCAGCACTCAATTAAAACGCGCCACTCAATTGCAGCCACAGTCTTGGGTTGCGATCGAGGCTCTCCGGCTGCGCCGTGGCTTGACCACCAGATAGCGCCCATGCCACGCTGGTTTTGAGTTGCAGCATCTTGTATTGTGCATTGATGCCAAAGCCTGCACCGCTGATGCTACGCGTGTTGCTTGTGGTTAGAAATGCATTGTGGTTAACATCAACTGTACCGGCATCATAAAACACCACACCCTGCAGATTATTCAGAAAGCTATGACGCAGCTCAGCATTCAGCATCCAGCCTTGGTCACCACCAGCTTCACCTTGTGGATAAGCACGCACACCGTTAGCTCCACCTAGGTAAAACTTCTCTGACGAATTCAGGTTTTTATCAGCGTACTGACCGGAGACGACCATCGACAAGGTACTCTTATCGGTAACGCGCTGTAAGCGGCTAAGGTTAAGAGTGAGCTTATTAAAGCGGCCGTTGCTGTTGGCTGAGCCAACAGCACTGTCTTGGGCCAAGCTGGCCGAGTCCATGCTCAGCTTACCGGCAATCAGCGCACTATCAAAAGAACTGATACCACCGCCAAATATGCCGTCTTGATGATTCCCCGCCAAACCGAAGTTGCCAAGTCGCACTTTTTTATCCGTCGTTGCAACTTGCACATCAGTTAGATTTTTTTGTTCGAATGTGAGCGTACCGTATAAGTTGCTGTTTTGGCTACGAATAAATGGATACGTACCGAAGATACTGGCGTTACTAGCGCTACCGCGCAGTTCGGTGCCATTAAAGTTAAATTTATAATGCGTGTCTGAATACGCTGCACCTAATTTAAAGCCGCTGCCGCCTATAGGTAACTGGTAAGCCACACGTGCATAGGTCAAGTTTTTGTTACTACTTAGACCACGGATGGTCAGCTGATCACCAATGTTCAGCGGGCTGTTGATGGCCAAAGCAGCACCGACTCGATATTCACCAGTGTAGTAACTGCCGTAGTTATCAAATTCAGCGTTGCTAGAATAGGCTTTGGCTGGATCGACATTGATTAACAGATCCGAGGTGCCAACACTGGCGCCAGGTTGCAATGAAGCCCGCGCACCACCTACGCCTGGAGTATCGCTAAGCAATAACACCGCACGGTCTACTTGCGCCGCTTGTAGTAGTTCACCAGCCTGTATATCCGCTAACATACTGTTGACTTTAGCATCGGATAAGCGTGATTGATTATCCAAGGTTTGTGCGCCAACGATACCTTCGAGTACTTTTACTTCAAGCACACCATCTTTCAGGTCTTGCGCTGGTAGATAAGCTCGTGCCACCGCGTAACCACGTTCACGATAAAAGCGGCTGATCTTGGCGACACTAGCATTGATTTCTGCAAAGTTGTGTTCACTGTCAATCAAATCGGCGACCAAGGCAGCCAGTTGCGTATCGCTAAACAGTGTGTTGCCACTGATGTTGATCGCGCTAACATTAACCTTTAGCGTGCTATTGGTATTGGTTTGCTCTAGTGCACCATCCTCTGCTTTGAGCGGTGCTGCCGTACCAGGTTTGTTTAGTTGCGGTTGCGGTTTAAGCTCTTGGCTGATTTGCCCAGCATCAGGAATGATTGGTGCCGCTAAAACGTTGGCGCTGATGCATAATAAACTGAAGGTGAGTGCTGACAGCAATAAGGGCTGGCGTAAGTAAGTGTTAGTCATTCTATTGGTCCTGTGCGCTAGCATCGGCTATATTTAAAGAAGTCAGCATCTTGCCCGGCAGCTTGACGCCGCCGTTAATTAGCCGGTAAGTATTAAACTGTTCATCAGACGATGTGTCTTTGTCTGCGGCGGCGTTTGGGCTCTCGCTAGTACTATCGCCTGATTGTCCCGGCTCTTGTTTAGCGACACTGTCGCGCGCTACGGTTGGCTTAAATGGTTTGGTAGAAGTCGGCATGGCAACACGAGTATCCGCGCGGGAAAAACTTGCCACAACTGCATCTCTGCCAGCTTCTGCTGCGATCAACGCATCGCTTTTACTTGTAGTCGCTAGTGTCGCTGGTGTCGCTCGTGCAACTATTGTTTGCCACTTTAAAACTGGGTAACCGCTATTTGTATTTGAATCTATTTTCCATGTGTCGACGAAGTCCCAGCTGGGGTTTTGGTTGCCATTTGCAGATGTGGCCGATGTGAAGTTGACTTGCACCTTCATGTCCGCTGTGCTCATGCCCACAACGGTGCCCGCCGCGTCTGCCATGACCATCCCTGAAGCTTCTGGCGTGTTCTCCATGCCTTTCAGCGAAGGGTTTTTTGTCGAGTCATAAAACGAATTGGTAACAGTTGAGACGCCAGCAGTTGCAACTGCCAGTGCACCGTTATAAGTTCCCCCAGAGACGTAGCCAGTGGCGTAGCTATTGATGATTTTGCTGTCAGAGCGAAAGCTCCCTGTTAACCCGCCAGCTGTGCCACCAGTAGTCGCGGCCACATCTCCCGTGGCGTAGCTATCGTAGACTCCGACCCTGTCGTCCAATTGACCGGCCAGCCCGCCGATGGCGGTATTTCCACTCACATCGCCCGTGGCGTAACTGTTGTTCAGTCTTGAGAAAACTGTGGAATCACCTTTCAGACTACTATTGCCACTAAGTAACCCCACCAAGCCACCTACATAGGAATTTCCGTTTACGTCACCGCTGGCCCATGAGTTGCTGATCGTGGCGGGCTCATAGGCGGTCGTTAGGATCGACCCAACCAGTCCGCCCACGTAAGCATTGCCTATAACGTTAGCCGAAGAGGAGCTGTTGTAAATTTGGCAACCACCGCAGATACCCAGCAAACCACCGACTTGATTATTCAGGCCATCTAGCGTGACGTTGCCCGTGACATGAACGTTATTGACGGAACCATGTTGCTTCGTGTAACGCGTGTTATCAAAACTTCCGGCGAGCCCACCTACGAAGTAAGTACCAGTTATGTTGACATTTAATAATCCCAAATTCTGGATGTGATCACCGTCACCCAGCTCGAGCTGACCAAAGAGGCCCTGATAACCGGACAACCCACTAGAACCGACTGGTCGATTTTCATACAAATTGCTGATGGTATGTCCCAGGCCGTCGAAGCTATTGGTAAAACCCTGTCCGCCGTACCCCCATATTGGGTTAAAGCCTGCGCCGCTGTTCCACTTAATCGTGTCCGAAGCGTCTATGTCGCTACCGAGTGCGTAGTTAATATTGCCGCCGCCAGACATGCCCTGCAAATCAGTGTGCGAATAAAGACTTCCCTCAATCCCTAACGAGGTAATCACAGTGTAGTTTTTCGTTAGCCCATCCGAGCCCTGCCTGGTGGTGAAATTGCTTGTCCCGGCAGGTAGGTTGACTACTGCGCCTGTGGTGGTGATCAGACTGTTATTTCCCGATAGCGCCGCGCTCTGTCCGTATTCCAGTGCCAGGCTTGCCGTAGCAGACGCATTCATATCAGCATTGATATTGATGTTGTTCTGCGCATTGAGTGTCAGCTTGTTGGCTGACCATGTCACTACGTCATTGACGTTGATATCTCCTACACCTGGAACTGTTGAAGTAGTGCTTACAATGGTGACACCACCCAAAGCCAAGCTGCTTGCGAGTACCGTACCCGTCATATTTCCACCTGAGGCGGCTATGGTGAAATCCACCGGTGGATCGATCAGCCATGTGCCGTTTTGGCCAGCCGCGGCCAAGGTCGTCACTTTTGCATTATCGGCGACCTGTACATGCGCGGCTGAGGTTTCAATAAAGCCACCATCGCCACCATTCGGCGCGCTAGCATCTAATATACCGCCCACATTCACCGTGCCAACCTGCATGTCATTCATCAGCTCAATTCTGCCAGAAACCATTTGTACAGTGCCATTCACCATTTGCATGGTGCGTGCTTCAATAATACCCGTGTTATTCACCATTGCCGTGGTAATGGCATCGGCGGCTTTAGCCGACATAAACACTTGACCTCCATTGGCTTCAATCAATTGCTTGTTATCCACTAAGGCTTTAAAAGCGCCTTTGTCGATATTAAAGCCGAGTAATGAGCCTTGGCTTAAATTAAGCGTCACTTGATCACCCGCAGCCAACACTGCTTTACCTAATGTGGCTGAGATAATGCCATCGTTGATGACTTCTGGAGCTAATAAGGCAATGTAGCCGCTTTGCGCAGCGGTTAGTGTGCCTTGGTTAGTAATGCTGCCGGCGCCACCGTTATTGGCAAAGTTATATTTGCCTGCCAAAAAGTCATCATTACTCAAACTTAAAGTAGACGCCACTAAACCACCAACGTTGACTTGTGAGCCTGCACCAAACAATACGCCGTTAGGGTTTAGTATAAAGACCTGACCATTAGCGCTCATGGCACCAAAGATCTGGCTATTACTTTGACCAATGACTCGGTTAAGTACAATAGATGCGCTATTCAGTTGGTTAAAGCGCACGGCTTCATTGGCGGCAATGCTAAAGTCTTGCCAGTTAATGGCGAGGTTTTGACTGCTTTGATTAATGGTGGTGGTATTACCTGCTTGACTGATACTAGCCGCACCGGCCACTACTTGGCCATCGGTAGGCGCAGCCAGTGCCAGCGGCGCTAGTCCCAGCGACAGTGCCGCCGCTGCCGCGGTAGCGGTGACCATGATTTTACTGCGTGAAGCTGATTTACCCTGACCCTTGGCAGATTCTGCCACAGCGACCCAAGCATTTAAGACATGGCTCCAAATGAGTCGATAAGCGTGGTTTAGTGAAGGTGTTTTCATGGTGCAATCCCTTATTTAGCTAATGAGCCGCAAACAGGGATCTAGCTAATACGCTAGAAACGGGAGTGCAACGAAATTTAAAACAGTTTATTTTTTTAAATATGAAACAATGAAGCGTGAAGCAGTAATATTGTTAATTATTGTTAATTGATTTGACTGAAG
>CAWVSB010000046.1:0-7355 GCA_963933215.1 uncultured Cellvibrionales bacterium | reverse complement strand
AAATGATACTGACCGCAGAAATTAGTCTTTACCCCAATAATCAGGATTTTATTCCACCGATTGATAGCTTCATCGCAAGGCTAAATAGTTATGACGGGGTAAAGGTGCAGACCTTCCCTACCGCAACTATTGTGCAAGGTGAATATGATCTAGTGATGGATATATTGAAAGCTGAAATGAAGCCACACCGTGAGCAACATGGTATGGGAGTGTTTGTGACTAAATTTATTCTGGGTTACGAGGCTTTATAAATGGAGCTGAGCGCAGCAGTCGAACAAGCTCGGCAGGCAATGAGCTGGTGGGAAGTTGTCGCAGTGCTGTTGGGCTTAGCTTATTTACTATTGGCGATGGTTGAGCATATTGGTTGTTGGTATGCGGCATTTTTTAGTACCGCTATATATACGTTTTTGTTTTGGGATGTAAACCTGCTAATGGATTCAGCTTTGCAGGTTTATTACATGGCGATGGCTGTTTTTGGATGGTGGCAGTGGCAACAACCGACTGACAAGACTAAACCTGAGTTAGTTATTAGCATGTGGCGTTGGAAAACCCATTGCGCTGTTATAGGGCTAATAATTGGCTTGTCGCTAGTGTCTGGTTATCTGCTAGACAACCATACCAATGCCGAGTGGGCGTATTTGGATTCGTTCACTACCTGGGGCGCTGTTATTACTACTTATATGGTGACCAAAAAGATATTAGAAAATTGGCTTTATTGGTTAGTAATAGACGCTGTCGCCGCTTTTCTATATTTCGATAAAGCCCTTTACTTAACTTCCCTACTCTTTTGCCTATATTTGGTGATTGTTGTTTTCGGTTATTTTCAGTGGCGCAAAATATATCGGCAAGAGCAAAGCGGTAGTTAACAGCTTGGGGGATGGGTACTTGAGAAAATTTTTTGGCGACTTAAATTACTTTAGCGCTACACTTTATTTTGTACAAAAAATATTCGTTACGACCCCTTTAATTGAGTTATTCACTTTGATTGTCTAATGAATTTGGAAACCCAACTTTACGGCTCAAAACAAGAGCGGTAAACCCTGCCGCCAACGTTAAGGCTATGGGAATTGCGAAATGTGCTTGAGGACCGCTGCCTTGCAACAACGCAGCTGGAATTAGCGACAAACCGCCAAATACGAAGAACCCGAAAAGTGCCCACCAACTCCAACGTTCACCTCTACGAAATGGTACCAGTGCGACGGTTGCTGTCATCATGCAATAGCCAATCTGAACAAAGGCTGCGAAGGTGACGTGAAATCGCGCGTGATCTGGCCAGCTCGAATCTGTCCCGTGACGCGGAAGCCCCTCTAGAGCGCCTTGGGCCGCAAAAGTTGCCGCGATGAAAACGAAAATCCATGCACAGATTGTCAATATGCGGTCATCAACTTCTCTTGCCATACTCATATTCTCTTTCCGTAATTAAAGGGGTAATTAACGGGTCAGAGCCCTTTTTCAACATTCACTTTTGCTAAAAAGGCCTTACTCCAACAACTCCAACGGATAAACACCAACGGCATTCATCCGTAAACTACCAATCAGTAAATTATCACCAAACTGATTAACACTGGTAACGGTATGAAAATGCCCCGCCCCACTTTGAATATTGTATTTCACATTGCCGTCTACATCTAAGCCTACAAACTGCCCGTAAGTATCCATCGATGATTCCAACACGCTAGCAGGTAATGCGCCTAGTAGTTTACGGATAAACACATTGCCTGCTAGGCCGTCGGTTGCGGCTTGGCGTAGTAGCGGTAATGCTACCCAAAAGGTGTCGCTGCCATTAAACGATAAGTTGTCCGGCCCTGCGGGTAGGCCGTCAAAAAATAAGTCGCGGGTTCCGGCTTTGCTGCCTTTTAGCCATAGGCGATGGATTTTTGCAGCGCCTGTTTCATTAACCAATACAAAGCTATCGTTTGGCCCAAGGGCTACGCCGTTGGCAAAAAACAAATCGTCTAGTTCTACTTTTAACGCTTTTGTAGCGGGGTTATAGCTAAGCAAACGCCCAGTAGCTCGCGCTTCGATAAAGTCATAGACAAAGTTATGTTGGTCAAAACGCTGAGATGCGTCGCTAAACCAAATGATGCCGTCAGCTGCTATATCTAAGTCATCAACAAAAATCATCTTTTTGCCGTTAACAGAATCTGCTAACACGGTGATGTCTTTATTGGGTGCTATTGAGATTAAACCCATAAATGAATCGGCAACAATCAGATTACCGTTAGCGTCAAACTGCATGCCTAGTGGGCGACCGCCAGTGTTGATAAAGTCTTGCGGTTCGCCGCCGATAGCAAACCGCACAATCATGCCATTTTGCGAGCCGGTGTAGTACATGTCATCTGGCCCACGGGTGATATCTTCTGGGCCATCAACCTGCCCTTGGAGATATTTATCAAGGGAGTCTAACTTGGTATTAGCGGCAAAGTCGCCGCTTAAACCGGGGTTATGGGTAGGCGTCCAAACTACTGGGTCGACTGTAGACGTGAGGTAAGCAAAGGCTGTAATGCCTAGTGCAACAACAACCAATACGCCTAAAGTCTTGACCACAAACCTCATGCAAATTGTTCTTTCAGTTTAAACTTCAGTACTTTACCCGCCGGGTTACGCGGTAGCTCGGCAATGAAATGTATTTGCAGCGGCAGTTTATATTTGGCTAGGCTTTGCTTACCAAACTCACGCAGTTGCTCAAGGTCTAACTCATGGCCGTCATTTAACACACAAATAGCTGTGACGGCTTCACCCCATTTTTCATCGGCCAAACCGATTACTGCCACTTCTTTAATGCTGTCGTGGCCGTATAAAACGCTTTCAACTTCGGCCGGATAAACATTTTCGCCACCGGTAATAACCATGTCTTTGACGCGGTCACACAAGTACAAAAAGTTTTCATTATCTAAATAACCGATGTCGCCGCTGTGAAACCAACCTTGAGTATCAATAGCCTCAGCTGTCGCCGCTGGTTTATTCCAATAGCCTTTCATTACATTGGGGCCGCGAATACACACTTCGCCTTGCTCATTAGCGGCCAATGGCTGGTTGTCTTTACCGACAATTCTAACTTCGGTAAACATTGGTGCTGTTCCGGCCGAGCCAACTTTACGGGTGGCATCATCACTAGCCAATAAGCTGCCAAACGGGGCTGTTTCGGTTAAACCATAACCTTGGCAAAACTTAACGCCTTCTTTGCCATACAGCTCTATTAATGGCACCGGTACTGGTGCACCACCGCAAATAAAGGCTTCAACACTACTAAAGTCGGTTGAGGAAAAGGCGTCATCTTGGCTCATCATTAAAAACATGGCCGGCGCACCAAACATACTGCGCACACCATATTTTGGTATATCTTTTAGTACTTTAGCGGCGTCAAACATTTTATGTAAGATTAGATGCCCGCCTTTACTTAAGGTTAGCAAGGTTGTGACATTTAGGCCGCCGATATGAAACAAAGGCGCGCAAGTTAAACTCACCGCACTACTGACTTCTTCACCAAATACGGTATTAATACTATTCCAAAATAGATTGCCGTGAGTGAGCATGGCTCCCTTAGGCAAGCCTGTGGTACCGGAGGTGTACATAATAAAAGCAACATCGCCAGCATCGACGGCTTCACTGTTAGCGACAGGCTCTGCACTGTCTAATAATGCGGCTAATGGCTCCCAGCCTTCGCTGTCTGACTCGCTGGTGATATAACGTTTGCAGCCTAAAGATTCACGTTGCGACTGAATTAACGGGCGCAGCATGTCATCGGCGATCATGGTGTGAATGCCGGCGTCGCTAGCGATATAAGAAATTTCAGGCCCAGTTAAGCGAAAATTAAGCGGTACAAACACCGCACCTAGGCAAGACGATGCATAAAGGGTTTCTAAAAACACATTACTGTTTAGGCCAATATAGCCAACACGGTCGCCTCTATTTACCCCACCAGCGCGCAGTGCACTAGCAAGCCTTGCGACTCTGTCACTAAGTTCTTTATAACTGTAGGTAGTGCCTTCGTAGGTAATGGCAGGTTTGTTTGGGCTAAGTTCTGCCCTGCGTAAAATAAGTGAACCTAAACCGATCTCTGGAAACGTGACACTACTCATTAGACATCCTTTTTATTATGTTTATATCAAATAGATTTTAGATATCCCATTCTACTGGTACTTTGACTTTCATTGAAAGCAACATTTGACCAAATGCCTTACCTTGAGGGTCGACTCTTATTGATGCCGTGCCGCCACCGCCTAATGCTTCGGTCAAAAAGAAGTTAAAGGCATTAAAACCGGGTACATCAAAGCGCTCTACTTCGCCTTCGACCAAATGCGACAAATAGGCTTCTACTGCTTGAGCGGTTACTTGCTCAAATAATATAGGCAGGTATTTGTCTTCACGGGCGATAATACCAATATTAGCGTTATTACCTTTGTCACCGCTACGGGCATAGGCCAGCTGTTCTAGCTCTACTACTTTAGTTGCTATAGAGCCGTCTATTGGGTCTAACTGATAATAATATTTAGCGATTGGGGCAGAATCTTGCTCGGTTGAATAGCATTTGTCGGCAATAATATTATCGCCCACTTGTACTTTAACGGGCACGTCGTCTTTGCTGATAAATGTAGAGTGCACCATCATCAATGGCTGCGGTTTTGTTCTACCCGCGCCAAAGCCACTCATACCCGGGGTTGCAGAGGTTGCCAGATAGGCCATTTCAGCGGAGGCAAATATCAATGCATTTTTGTCATTATGATGCAGGCCAAATTTACCCATTACCTCGCGGGTATTTTGGCTGCGCGCATGAGGGCCATAAGTGTCCTCACTGCCAATAATTTCAATACTTACCGCTCGATAGTCGTCCAGCCCTTTGGCTGTAAATGCACTGCGGGTCCGTTTAACCCATGCATTTAAACTGGTGCGGGCTTTATCGGCGCAGCGCGGGCCGCCCATAAAAAATGTGCCCATTAAGCGGTAACCGTCTATGTAAGTAGCGCACACTTTGTATTTATTACCAGGAGCACGGCCTTTTGCACCGCTGACTTTTAGTCTGTCTTTAGCAATTTGCTCCAACTGTACCTTACTAAAATCACAAGCTACGTCAGGTAATAAGTAATTGGCTGGGTCGCCTATTTCATACAAAATTTGCTCGCCAACACTACCAACAGTAACTAAACCGCCAGTACCTTTGGGAATATCGACGATAAAGCTGCCATCACTACTCACTTCAGCAATGGGATAACTCATATCGGAAAAGTCAGGTACGTCTTGCCAGTCGGTATAGTTGCCGCCAGTGCATTGGGCGCCGCATTCGATAACATGGCCAACTAGTGAGCCTTGTGCCAACTGGTCATAATCTGTTTCGCTCCAGCCGAATTCATGGATAAGCGGGGCTAAGGCAACGGCGCTATCGACGACTCTGCCGGTGACCACGATGTCGGCTCCTGCAGCTAAGGCATCACTAATAGGCATTGCGCCTAAGTAAGCATTAATACTGGCAAGCTTTGCTGGCAGTGGCTTACCTGTTTGCATCTCGGGCATATCACCATGCTCAAAGTTTGATAAATCGTCGCCATAAACACCGGCTACGGTTAAATCTAGTTCGAGCATTTCACATAGTTTTTCTAATGCTGAAATACAGGCGGGAACATTAACGCCGCCGGCATTAGCGATAACTTTTATGCCTTTTTTGGAGCAATCACTTAGTACGTCTTTCATCGCCACGGTAACGAAATCTACGGCGTAACCAAAATCTGCATTGGTCGCTTTAGCTCTGGCTAATATCGCCATGGTAGCTTCAGCTAAATAGTCAAACACTAGATAGTCAATCTCGCCCTTATCAACTAACTGCCGGGCGGCTAACTGGCTGTCGCCGTAAAATGCAGACGCGCAACCGACTCTTACTTTTTTATCAGACATAACTTATTCCTCAGACGCGGCTACAACAACCAGCAGTTGTTTTGATTTAACTTGTTGTCCAACTGCCGCATTAACCGCTTCAACTACGCCGCTAATACCAGCTTTTAGTTGATGCTCCATTTTCATTGCTTCAAGCACCACAAGTGTTTGGCCTACTGCAACCACGTCGCCAGCTTTGACAAGCACATCAACAATAGCGCCATCCATAGTCGCTTTCACTTGGCCGCTGCCACTACCACCAGCCGCCGCTGGCATATGAGTAACATCAGTAAATATAAAGTGGCCATTGCCGTCATCTAAATACACCGTGGTGTCTTGCTTGGCGAAAGTGCAGCGCCTGCGCAAATTATTACTGACTATGGTGCAAGCAGATTCAGTGATAGCAGCAAGCGTAAAGCTCGTGCTTTGATCATTAACGCTAACGGTAAAATTGTTGTCGCTTTCAGCCAGCGTTACAGCATGACTAGTCTCGTTATAATCCAATATCAGGCTACAGCCATTAGCACTGCTGCTGCGCCAGTTATTTCCAATCTGTTTACCTTGCTGGTAATAAATCATCGCCGCTAGCGCTATAGTTTCTACCCTAGGAATCGCTACATCCATGCTTATGTCAGCGGTAAAATGCTGCTCGATAAAAGCAGTGGTCGCTTCGCCAGCTATAAACACCGGGTGGCGTAATATATTTTGCAAAAATAATTTATTGGTATTGACGCCAATGATATTTGAGTCTTGAATAGCCGAGGCTAGTTTTCGAATGGCAATGTCACGGGTTTTACCAAAAGTAATCACTTTGGCAATCATCGGGTCGTAATGGGGGCTAATCACTTGGCCTGTTTGAATACCCGTGTCTACGCGCACACTGTCACGCGTTGGCGTATGCCACTGCAATACGGTACCGGTTTGCGGCATAAAGTTATCCCGCGGGTCTTCGGCATATAGGCGAACTTCTACCGCATGCCCGGTAAGGGTAATCTGGTCTTGGCTTAACGGCAGCAGTTCACCGGCGGCTACTAGTAATTGCCATTCAACTAAATCTAGGCCGGTAATTAATTCAGTGACGGGGTGCTCTACTTGCAGGCGGGTATTCATTTCTAAAAAGTAAAAATCTTTATTACTATCGACTAAAAACTCTACTGTACCAGCGCCCCGATAGTTGCAGGATTTAGCCGCATCGACGGCCGCCTTACCCATACGTTGACGCAGATTTTCATCAACAAACGGTGATGGCGCTTCTTCCACTACTTTTTGGTGGCGGCGTTGAATAGAGCAATCACGCTCGCCCAAATACACCACATTGCCATGGCTGTCGGCAAACACTTGAATTTCAATATGACGCGGCTCAATCACCGCGCGCTCTAGTATTAACTCGCCACTACCAAAAGCGTTTTCAGCCTCGCTACGAGCGGTTTTAATTTGTGCTAATAGCTCTTTCGCCTCAAACACCAGACGCATACTACGCCCGCCGC
>CAWVSB010000045.1:0-8635 GCA_963933215.1 uncultured Cellvibrionales bacterium | reverse complement strand
CATCACTCGCTCTCTTACCCTAGTCGCCTCATACCCATAAAGCGGGGCAGGCTCTCTTGGTCAACTGCTCGCCACAAATAATGCTGCTTACCATCTATTTTTATAAAAACCTCATCAATGAAAAATGTATCACCAAAACATCCATGTTTTCTTTTAAGCTTCTTGGCATATTTCGACCCAAACTTGTTAACCCAAAGTCGAATCGCTTCATAGCTAACAATAATTCCGCGCTGAGCTAGTAAATCTTCGACATCTCTAATGCTTAAATTAAAACGAAGGTACAGCCAAACGGCATACTGAATGATCTCGGGAGGAAAACTGTGGTGCTTGTAATTACCAGATGAGCTTTTCATACAAGCATTATGAATAATCGTGGATTAACTTGTTAGTACCACTAGATGAGCTTTTCATACAAGTATTATGAATTATCGTGGATTAACTTGTCAGTGCCATTTATAGGGCAAGTCACCGTGTCTCATCCAAAAAATCCTCAAGACGAAAATCACATACCACCGGTAATGCGCTAAAGTTATTTAAGTAACTTTACAGCGTCTTCTGCTATTGCTAAAGCTTCGTCTTTGGCTAAGCCAAGAAAGATCAAATGGATTTGAGAGAAATAAATTAGTGACTCGTCAATATCGATGTTGCTATCAAGCGTATCAATAATGACACCAACTAGAGACCATAAAATGGTGGTATCTAATAAGCGCCCCTCTGCTGGCAACTCAAACCGTCCCTTCTCTATACCTAAAGCTAAATCTTGATCAACATAGCCGGTAATTGACTGCCTAATTGCTGTCGCCAAAAATCGTGGATACTCTATCAAGCGCGCAGTAATAGGTGCTTCGATTATTTGGCGCATCACTAGTTGGCCTGCAATGGCAAAAGCTAAGGCAGGGTCATCATATTGATGTGCCGAGCGGTCGGCCGCTTCAGCTATTTTTGTATATGACATAACGGCAGAGGCGATAACGCACTCTTCTTTGCTGCCAAAATGGTAATAAAGCGTCCTGCGCCCTAAGTCGGCTTTTTCCGTAATGTCGTCCATTGTGGTTTTTTCTATTCCTTTTTTAACCACCAAGGCAAGTGTTGCTTTCAGCAGCTTGGCACGGGTCTCCTGGCGTCTGCGATCCATTCTATTTGGCTTAGCTTTGCCTTCAACAGCCTGTTCCGTCTGTGCTTTACTCATATTGCATGCCTCTCAAATTCTTGCTTTATCAGCTGACTATAGCATAGCAATTATTGGCTATGCAGTATTGATCTAAAATTAATTATTGCATTTCAAATCTACTTTGCACTATAGTGCATATTAACAACCGAATGGGTTTAATAATGGGCAAGGTATTAAACAAGCTAGGCGACACATTAAGCGCCAATAATTCAGAGGCACTGATCCTTTATGGCTCGGTTCCTTCCCCATGCGTTCGCCGTGTAATAATTACTTTGTTAGAAAAAGGTCTGGATTTTGACTGGGTAGAAGTCGACCTGCAAAACATGGAACAACGCTCCCCCGCTTACTTATCGTTAAATCCTAACGGTTTTGTACCTACGTTATGTCATCGCGATCAGGTGATTTTTGAATCCGGCGTTATCAACGAATATCTTGAAGAACAGTTCCCAGTAAAACCCTTAATGCCCAGCGATCCTTATCTATTGGCGCAGGTAAGAATGTGGATTGCAGCAGAAGGTGCCATGGCAAAAATATTTCGCCCGGTGATGTACCAAAAGCTAATGGCGCCAGTCATGCATGTTAGCCGTACTGAGGCGGAAGCCAGAAGAATTGTACTGAGATGGACCAATGATGAAAGTGATTTAGCGTGGGAGAAGAAAATCTGGAACATGCAGGTTCTTACCCCAGCCGAGCTAGTGGACAAAGAACAACAGTTACTAAGCTGGCTGGATAAAGTTGAGCAAGCCTTAACTGGGAAGCAGTACTTAGTAGGCGAGCAGTTCTCGCAGGCTGATATATCGCTATATCCGCGGGTAATGATGTACTCCCATATAGGTTTAGCGCCAACCAATGATCGCTACCCTAGAGTTTTACGATGGGCTAAGTCATTAGAAACCCGTGCCAGTTTTGAAGAATCCCTCAGTGAGCAAGCAAAGAAGTTACAAAAAATGGCGAATTCGCCAATGATACAAAAGCTTCGCGCTGTGCTAGCAAAGCCGAAACAGCAAAGACATGTGTTTGATAATAGTTTTCTTTGGATTGTTGGAAAAGTTATTCGCAATATACAAAACGTCGATGAGTTATTGGCACCAAATAGGTTAAAACGAGCCCTGCCCTTACCCGCTAAAAGTGGCAGCGCAATAACTGCAAAACATGTTTCAACCGGTGATAACTCCGGTCGCGACAATGAAAAAAAACAGCTTGAACTACTGACTTATCCCAAATCAAGCAGCTGTGAAAGAGTAGAGCTGTTATTTGAAGTACTGGGGCTTACATATACAAAAACCTTAATAGACATTAACGCTAACGAGCATAAAAACCGTGCATTTCTAAAACTAAATCCATTAGGCGAAGTACCTGTATTGAAACACGGCGAAAAGGTGATAACGGACTCCACCACTATTGCAGAGTATCTAATTACCGAGTTTTCGGGCGAGTACAAATGGCAACCAACAGATAGTATAAGCCGAGCGAAACACCGCATGTGGCTAGCGTTAGACGCGGGTGCTCACAAGGAGGTAAAACCTTTATGGGATCAGTACATCGGAAAGAAAGACAAGCCACAACTTCATATTACCAATGAAAAAAATGCCTTAAAGCGCATTGACGATAAACTATTAATATTAGAAAAAACCTTATCAATACAGCCATTTCTGTTAGGTGAATACCCGCAGTATGCTGACATTGCTTGGCACACCCAGTTATCTTTACTGCAACGAGTACCGAACTTTAACGCAGAGCATTTACCCGCGTTAATAAAATGGCAGCAAGTAATGCAAGTAGCCATAGCAACCTCAAAAGAGTGCACTGCATGAGCATGAGAATTAGCCGTCGCAATTTAATCAAAGCGGGAATGATAAGCGCAGCAAGCTTAAGTGCCTGCAGTGACAACCGCCCAGTGCTTAGTTTGCCTACGACTAAAGCCAAGCAGCCCAATATTCTGCTTGTTGTTACCGATCAAGAAAGAGCCATCGACAATTTACCCAAGGAAGTATCGCTGCCTGCGCGAAATTATTTGGCGCAGCGCGGTGTAAGTTTCCCCAAGGCTCAAGTAGTTTCCAGTATTTGCTCTGTGTCACGGGGCACTTTGTACACAGGCCAACATCCTCAGCACAACAATGTTTGGGAAAATACTCCCCTGCCATATGCATCAAATCTGTCTAAGACCATTCCGACCTTGGGCACTATGATGCAAGATCTAGGTTACACCACCGCATATTTTGGTAAGTGGCACTTATCAAAGCTGCCTATGGATGAAACCGTCGGCTTTCAAGAAATGTCTTCAATGCTGGCAAGCTATGGCTTTGAAGTCTCTGATCAAGACAGAGAGTTAGATGGTGCCCTAGAGGGACATAGGTACGATCCAGCTACTACGGCAAGCGCGCAAAATTTTATACGTCGTAATAAGCAATCAGACAAACCATGGTTTGCCAGTGTTAATTTGGTTAACCCCCACGACATTATGTTTTTTGCCGTTAATGAAAAACAACGCGCTAGCCGCTGGGGGAAGTTCCCTTCTAGTTTGGAAAGCGCTCCTGAACTTCCTGCTTACCAGCAGAAATTTAATGCGCCATTAGATGCTACCTTTGCTCAAGAAAATTGGGCCAGCCGCCCTAGCAACCATAAAAGCTATGCAGATATTATTAGCGGCGTATTAGGTGAACTAGACTGGACCGATACCGCTGCTTGGCAGCGCTTTCAAGACTACTACTTTAATTGCCTGCAAGATGTAGACACAAATATAACTGCCTTGTGCGACACACTAACAGCAACAGATTCTTGGGAAAACACCATCGTTGTATTTACCTCTGATCACGGTGAAATGCTTGGCGCCCATCACTTACGTGACAAAGGGCCGGTCATGTACAAAGAATGCAACAACGTCCCTATGATTGTTGTCCACCCTGAGGGACAGGCGAATCAGACCTCGCCTTCACTAACATCACATATTGATATTGCACCAACACTTTTAGAGTTTGCAGGTTTAGATAGCCTGGCAATAAACAAACATTACCCTCAATTAAAAGGCCATAGTTTTGCCAGCGCCATGAAATCACCAGCAAAAACTAGCGCACGCAATGCTGCGCTATACCAGTGGTCTAGCATGGTTTACCTAGATCCAAGTTTTGCCAAAACAAGCCAGACGATACTAGACAAGCCTCAAGCCACAGATATTTTATCTAAGTTTTCACAGGGAAAGCTGAGTCTGGACTTATTCCAGCGCGGGCATCTGCGAGGGATATTTGATGGAAGGTACAAATTTGGCCGCTACTTTAGCCCTAGGCTCTACCGTCAACACTATAGCTTTGAACAGTTAATTACAGAATGTGATTTAGAACTGTACGACACAGTAAACGATCGGGCAGAAAGCAATAATTTGGCAACAAATATTGAAGAACACAGAACACTGATTATCGATTTAAACAGCAAGCTTGAAGCACTTATAACAACTGAAATAGGGACAGACATTGGCGGACATTTACCCGGGCCAACCCTTTTTTGGCAAGCCTAATTACATTAGCAAAAAGTTGAGGAAATATAATGGCTCTTAAATACCCAGGTAGTGAAACAGTTCAAATTAACACCCAAACTCCGCCCGGCAGCCAGCCCTTAGTAAGACCAGAAGCTGTTATTAAAGTAGACGAGTTGAGTTACTTAATTTGGGATGTTGCTGACCTAAATAACCAACGCGAGTTTTTAAGCAACTTTGGCATGTTAGCCACAGAGTGCACTAGCGCAAGCCTATTAATGCGTACCTATGGCGACAAACCCTATGTATATGTTGGCCGTAAATCCAAACAGCATAAATTTGTTGGCATGGGGTTTAGCGCTTTAAGCCGTGACGATTTAGTCACGCTGGCAAAAGCCACCAACTCTAAAGTTGAAAAACTAGATCGCATTGGCGGGGGCGAAGCGGTGAAGCTTGTTGACCCAAACGGTATTTACGTTGAAGTAAGTTTTGGCATTGAAAAAGTCGACCCTACGCCAACACGTCAAACACTAATGCCGGTAAATACCCCAACACAAAAAGTACGTATTAATCGCGACCAACGCACACCGCTTGAGCCGTCGGCAACGATGAAACTTGGCCACTGCGTTACCGCGGCCAACAATATGCAGGATGTTTGCCAGTGGTATATGCGCTATTTAGGGCTTATCCCTACCGATGTATTGTGCATTGGGGATGGCACACCAGCAGTTGCCTTTATGCGCCTAGACCGTGGCGATAAACCTGCCGACCACCATACCGTTGTTGTTGGTAAAGGCGGCGGCAAAGGCTACTTACACAGTGCTTATGAGGTATTAGATTTAGATTCTATTGCCCAAGGCCAGCAAATACTGAAGTCAAAAAAATACAAACACGTTTGGGGTATCGGACGCCACATTTTAGGCAGCCAATTATTTGACTACTGGAAAGACCCCGCCGGTTTTGAGTTCGAACATTATGCCGATGGAGATGTTTACACCGCAGACCGTGAAACTGCATATCACCCACTAACGCCTGGCAATGTATATGCGTGGGGGCCAGACATTCCACCCGACATGTTAAAGCCACCACCAAAGCAAATACTGCATTTTTTGGGCGGCCTGTTTGATGGCAGCGTGACACTTAAGTATGTGAAAGGCGCACTGAAAGCAATATCAGGATCTGCACGCCCTTGGATGTAAGTACACATTAATAACACACCAAATTCAGAAAAGAGTAAATAGACGATGGGAACTTCAATAGTTAGATACAACACAAGTGATTATTCAACACCCAGCTGGGGAGTGCTCAACAACAGTACGATCAACCCACTAAGCATAGACAGCAATCATCATCGCGACGTGATGAATATGTACTATTCAGACAGAGCTGCGTTTGATGCCGCTATAGGCGCAACCGCTATTGATGAATCTAGTGTTGAATACTTATCACCTGTTGCCCAAGACATTCAGTTGATAGTGCAAGGCATGAACTATGCAAGCCACCGTGCTGAAGGGGGCGTTTTTAACAAAGATAATAAACCGAAAGAAGAAGATGAAAATCTTATTTTCTATAAAGCCAGCTCAACTATTTCGAAACCTAATGAAACAATTTTACGTCCAAAAAATGTACACCTTTTAGACTTTGAAATTGAACTTGGCTTTGTAATGAAAAAGCCGATAACTGAAGCGGTAACAATTACTGACGATAACCTAGGTGATTATGTTGGCGGTGTTATTTTGGCCAACGATGTGTCTGCCCGTGACGCCATGTTTGGCGCGCCGGCCATGCAGTGGTTTAAAGGTAAAAGCCAACGTACTTTTTGCCCATTAGGACCCGTACTGTATTTGTTAGAAGGCGATGACATAAAACAAATTTATTCTTTCCAATTGACTTTAAAGCTCAATGGAAAAGTAAGACAAGATGCAGTAACAGACCAGCTAATTCATAAGCCACCAAAAACCTTAACTGAAATTTCGCAGTTTACTAACTTAAACGTAGGCGACTGTATTTTAACCGGAACCCCTGGTGGCGTGTTGATGAACTTAAACCTTAAAACAGCACTAGCCATTATTCTCAATATGAAGAATGATTTTAAGCGTCGCCAAAAACTCACGGAAGCGCAACAAGCCCGTGAAAACTTCTTAAAGCCTGGCGATGTATTGGAGCTGGAAATCAAGTCTGTTGACGGCTCAATTGACCTTGGTAAGCAACGCAATGAAATTGCCGACGCATAAAACACTAGGAGAACTGGTGAGCTTAGATTTGGCTTACCAGTTCAAGATTCAGATAATAACCTACAACTAGTATCTATTATGACTATTGAACTGAAACCTAGCTACGACGTAGTAATTAGCGGCGCAGGGCCATGTGGCGCGACCATTGCAAACCTGCTCGGTATGCAGAACGTGTCAACATTACTAATAGATAAAGAATCCGATGTTATCGATATTCCGCGGGCGGTAGGTATGTGTGATGAAGGCTCTAGAATACTTGCTAGCACTGGAGTGTTTAAACACGCACCGATAGATTTTGTAGAAGTATCGCGAACCAATTTTACCAATGCAAAGCGCGATCCGGTATTTCACTTTGACATGGAAAAAAGAATTAACAGCAATGCCATGCAACGTACTTTTTACCAGCCACAACTAGAAAATAGTATTCGCAAAGCATTTGAACGCTTTAGCTGTGTAGATTTTTCTCCATCAAGCGAACTTACATATTTTGTAGATAACGGCGACAGCGTTGATTTAACAATACAACGCAACACCAGCACCGAAAATATTAGTTGTAAATATTTAATTGGCTGTGATGGCGCTAGTAGCCCCATACGAAAACAGCTCAACATAGGCTTTAGCGGTAAAACCTATCGTCAAGACTGGCTGATTATCGATATAGAGAAAAACCCATTAGATAACGATGAAATAGACTTTTCTATCGACCCAAATCGCCCTGGCATTACCCTACCTTTACCCCACAATAAACGGCGCTGGGAATTTGTAGTAAAAAAAGATGACAACGTTGATAACTTATTCAGCAAAGAAACACTAAGCCGCCTACTTGCCCATTGGGGCGATATTGACGACATGGTGCTGGAGCGAAAAGCGATTTATAGCTTTCATGCCAGAACAGCGACTAGATACACACAAGGCAATGTATTTCTTGCTGGCGACGCTGCGCATATTACTCCACCTTTTGCAGGCCAAGGCATGATGGCGGGGTTGCGCGATGCGCAAAATTTGAGTTGGAAATTAGCAGGGGTTATTCATCAAACCTTAGACAAATCTGTACTTGATTCTTACGATGCTGAGCGTGTGCCGCAGAGCAAGCAAATCATCAAATTTGCCCAAATGATTGGCAAGTTAATACTACCGCAAAGCCGGTTAAGTGTATGGCTGCGAGACGCTGCCATTACACTAATGACTGCCACAGGGATTTATAGTAAAAGCAGCGGCATGAAAATGGACAAAATCCCCAATCATATAAACGGCAGCCTGCTTAAAAATTTTTGGATAAGTAAAACCAAGGGCACTGGCACTTGGTTCCCTCAGTATATGTTGTCATACCAAGGCCAAACCAGACCTAGCGACGAATGGATGCATGACACATTCTATATTGCGAGCTGGAACCATAATGGCGCTGACAAAATCAGCACTACAACTCAGCACCGCTGGAGTCGGCTAGATGGCCAGTTTATCAGCATATATGAACACGATAGCGGTAAAAACCTAGTCGATATTAACCATGAATATGGGGAAGTATTCGGCACGAACGATACGCTGGTTATTCGCCCCGACAAAATGATTGTTATCAACTGCAAAAGTAGTGATCTGGAATCTCAATTGAATGTTTATCTCAACAGGATTTGTATTGATAAATCCTCAAGCTACAAAAGAACCGTTGCAAAAACATAGCGAGGCATAATCTTGAACGACCCAAAAAGGGTACTGCCAAGTTAACTTCCTTAAACCAAAGTAATCACAGTTCGTTTGCTAGAT
>CAWVSB010000044.1:0-9498 GCA_963933215.1 uncultured Cellvibrionales bacterium | reverse complement strand
CTAATGCTGAGGACTTAGATTACACCAGTGCCGTGACTGCGCTCACAGCAGAGCTATTGTCTATGGAAGCGGCCCAAGCCAGCTTCGCAAAAATTTCCCAGTTAAGCTTATTTGACTACATAAGATAGAGACCATAAATGGCCGAAGTTAGCAGTACTGCAGCAACAGGGAGCACGATAGGCTCAAGCGTTTTAACGGCACTGGATATTGGTTCTGGTCTTGATTCATCTAAGCTTGCCCTTGACTTAGCGAATGCGGAAAAAATACCTAAGGAGGCGTCCCTGAATAGACAGATCACCGAGTCAAACTCATCGGTCTCTGGCTATGCATTGTTGTCTTACCAAGTCGACCTACTGAAGACCAGCTTTGAAAAATTAAATGATGCTAATGAGCTATCGACGGCCACTGGGAGCTCCTCAAATAGCACAGCCGTCAGTTTCTCCTCGGTGGACGGTACCGCGACGGCGGGCGGCTATGACCTAACTGTTACTCAGTTGGCCGAGAGTCAGCGTACTATTTCAGATCAATTTTCTTCAACCAGCGCGGCCTTAAACGGTGGCACTGGGTTTACCCTCTCCCTCGCGGTTGGCGCGACTCAAATGGGCACATACGACCAAACATTAACGCAGGCGAGCCTCCGGACGGCATTGGCTAGCGGCTCTATTACCTTGTCAGATGGTACTAACTCATTCAGCGTTTCACGGGCGCAAGTTAATAGCGCCGGGGGCACAAGCAGTGGGGGGGAGACACTCGCCGGCTACGTAGCGGCAATTGAAGCGAATAAGCATGCCAATTTTCTTTTCGGGTTCGCGGTCGATGGCAGCGATGGTGTTACCTTTACCCAGACCACAGCGGGAACCGGGGCCCTTACAAGTGCCACGGGGACGGTCACTGCTGGCATCACCGCGGCATCACCTGTAACCGGAATCGCCGGCGTCTACAGCTCGGCGGTTAGCGCGTCTGTCACAGGCGCTCTGGCTATTAGCGATGGCAGTACCACAGTAACGGTGGCTAGTGCGGCCTATACATCAGTCGCCGATCAGGTAACAGCGATCAAGGCAGGCTCGGGATACGATGACCTATCGTTTACCGTCGCCGCTAGCAGTAATAATATGGTATTGACCTACAAAACAACCGGAGCTATCGCCACGGCTCCAACCCTCTCCGTTGCGGGCACAAGCAAGACGGTCGCATCGACTACATCCGGTGTAACTGCGATTAACAGCCCAGTAGTGACCACGGTGGCTATTTCGACAACCACGCCTGCGGGCGTGGTAGCTGCTATTAATGAAACAAGTTCAGGCGTTACAGCGATGCTTGTCGATACGGGTGCTGACGGTACTAATTACCGTATTGTTTTGACTGGTAATTCCGGCTCCGACGGCACATTCGCAGTGACTAGCTCAGCGAGTGATGACTTGGGTTTTGGCGATGCCGATAAGACCCTGCAGGCGGCTCAAAATTCGATCGTTAACTTTGAGGGGCTCACCATCTCTCGCAGTACTAATGCCGTTTCGGATATTATTTCAGGCGCTACAGTTTCATTAAATGCTACGACCACATCAGCGGTTCGGTTAAATATAGTTGCAGACGCGAGTACGCTTAAAACGAATGTCCAAAATATTGTCACCGTCTACAACGCGCTAAATGATTTATATACCACCCTAGGTGCAGAAGATCCTGACTCTGAAAACAAACTAGACGGGGCCTTAGCCGCGGACGGGGCCCTAATAAGGCAGTTAAGGAGTACCATCCGCACCAGCCTGTTCGCTAATTCCTCGACTACATCAGGGAAGGTAACGGCTCTGAGAGATTTAGGGGTTAGTGTTAATATTACAGGCGCCCTAACATTTGATGAAACCGCCTACGACGCGGTCATAGCATCAAGCTACACCGATGTGGTCAAGATGCTAACCGCAAATACTAGCGGCCAAAATTTGTACGACACCGCAGATAAGGGATTGGCTCAGGATATTGCCACTGTCTTAGAAGGCCTTACCGATACCGACGGCGTTATCACCACTAGGTCCACTAATGCCACAACTGCCGTTACAGACTACCAAGGGGAGCTAGCTGCGCTTGAAGTACGCATCGAAGCACTTTACCAGCGGTATCTCGGTCAGTTTTCTGCAATGGAGGGCATGATGGCTTCTATGAACTCTACGAAGGACTACCTAACAGGTCAGCTCGAAAACTTGTCTAAGGCCTATGATAAATAAAATCTAAGGTCCTAGCGGGCAATAATTTGCAATTATGAATAAGAATATATAATAGTCTTAACCAAAGATACTTACTGAGGGTTATAAATGGAATTTGCTATAGAGCAAGCCCTTCAGCAGGGCATGGCCATACACCGACAAGGGAGACTTCAGGAAGCGGAGCAACTTTATCGAGCCATATTGAAAATACAGCCAGCGCACCCATACGCCAATAACAACCTAGGGGTGCTATTTGTCGCGATCAATCAGCCAGATTTAGCGCTACCCCATTTCAAAGCGGCTCTAGAAGAAGATCTGAATAATACGCAGTTTTGGTTAAGCTATATTCATGCGCTAATTATGACCAAGCAGCTTCACACAGCAAAGGTAGTTCTTTCAAAAGCCATAAAAGAAGGGTTAACTGGAAAGGGATTTGATGAATTATCTGTCAAGCTTGGCTCAATAGCTTGCCCGGAAAACGATAATTTATCTATGCCGAAGAAAACCACTAAATTTCCAGATACTAGAAAAATCAGATTATCAAATAAAAATCAAAGAACGAGTAACAAAACAAATATAACTAATGTCGAACCTCCACATCAAAAAATAAATTACTTAATGGAATGCTATAAAAATGCACACTATTATGAGGCTGAAAAAACAGCTTTGTCGATTATCGATAAATCTCCAAATCATCTGCTAAGTTGGAAAATTCTTGGCATATTGTTTGGCCAAGATGGGAGGCTGACTGAGGCTCTAAACGCGAATAAGAGAGCGGCGCAATTAGCTCCGTTAGATCCCGAAGTACTTAGCAATATGGCGACGACGCTGCAGGACCTCGATAGACTAGAAGAGGCTGAGGTAGGCTATAGAAAAGCGATTGGCCTAAAGCCTGATTTCTTTATAGCGCATTGCAATTTAGGTGTTACCCTTTGTAAGCTCGGACGATTAGATGAGGGTATCGTTAGCTATAATGAAGCTATAGAATTAAAGTCGGACTATCCAAAGGCGCATTATAACTTAGCTAATGCACTGAGAGACCTGCGTAGATTTGATCAATCTGAAGGGAGCTATAGACGTGCAATAACGCTTAAACCTAACTATGCTCAAGCCCATACTAACTTTGCTTCTTTGTTACTGGAGCGGGGCCGATTAGAGGAGGCGGAACTAAGCTATAGGCGAGCACTAGCTATCAGGCCTGACTATGCCGAAGCCTTTTTAAGCTTCTCAATTCTTCTTGACTATATGAATAATTTGAAAGAGTCAGCTGATGTATTAGAGTATGTGATCAAGATAGATTCTGGTTATTGCAGCATGAGAGCTGACGTTAACTTGGCAATAATAAGATATTTACAAAATAGTCTTTCTATTAGCCAAGACCTGCTTTTAAGGGCTAGTGAAATAAATAACCAGAAATCTGCAGAATTTAAAAACGATAAGATATACCGACATTATCTTCTTGATATTTTAAGCTGGCATACGATTAATTCAACGTATTTTACTAAGACACCCCTAGTAAAAAAAATGCACGTAATTGGGGATAGTCATGTATTAGTCAGTCATGGTCTAACGATTAAAAAATCAGGTAGTGATTTATTATGTCAGGCATCTTTGATTAAGGGCTGTAAGCAATCACATATTGGCAGTGAGCCTGCTAACAAATATAAATCAAAGCTTGAAAAAATATTTTTATCTCTTCCAAACAATAGCAATATATTATTAGTAATTGGAGAGATAGACTGTAGGATAGATGACGGGATAATTCCGCATTCAAAAAAATATTCCAACAAAAACATTTCGGAAATTATCAATGATACGGTGAAAAACTATTTAAAGTATGTAGGAAAAATTAATGTTTCCCTTAGGCATAATTTAATTATTCAGGGCGTCCCATGCCCAAATGTTGAAGAAAATACTATTCTAGGTAGTCGGAGAAATTTACTAATAGATACAATTAGAGAATTTAATATACAGTTAAAAAGTACATCAAAAAATATGGGATTTGGGTATTTAGATGTCTATACAATGACAGACAAAGGCGATGGTTTTTCTAATGCTGCATGGCATTTAGATGCTCATCACCTTACTCCTGGGGGCATGTTGGAAGCATGGGCTGGTTATGGTGATTGATGAAAATCCCTCGTCTAACCGATAGTTTCGATGGTCGCTCCAAGTTAATAAGTCGGCGGTAAAAGCCGATAGTAATGCTCGATATAGTCACTTTTTATAGTCACTTGTTATAGGCGCTTATGTGGGGCTTTTGTGCTATCCGCATGGGATTTTGACGGAAGTTAGTCGCTTTTTCAAAATCTTTTGGGACTCTTTAGTACGTTCACAAAGTGTGTGGTCCTAAGTATTATTGAAATTGATGCTTTGTCTTTAACACTCATTTTTTTAAATTCCTTACATCATGTTGGCGTCGGCTATCGCCTATATGAGTAGCATGTGTTCGGTAGATTACGTCGACACTAAAGTGGTTGGGAGCGGCGGATCATTAATCGAATGTATAGGCAGAGATATTAGGCGCTTGCTCATTAGTCCATTTTCTATACCGCATATATGGCTAGGATGTTCTAGGTTGCTAGCGGGCGTTTTGGTTAAAAAAACCCCAGTACTTAAAAAGTACCGGGGTTTTCAAGGGCGCTGCTCTGCCCTTAGTGGGGCATCGCTTACTTAAGTAGAGCGAGCACTGATTGCGCTTGCTGATTAGCTTGAGAAAGCATCGCGGTAGCCGCCTGGGAGATAATCTGCGTACGTGCTAGCTCAGTAGTCTCAGCAGCGTAGTCCGCGTCTTGAACGCGGCTTAGTGACGCGCTAGAGTTCTGAGATACATTGGTCAGGTTATCAACAGCATGCGTCAGCCTATTCTGCATGGCACCATACTTCGCGCGCTGTGATTCAACACCGGTAATTGCTGTATCTAGCGTAGTTAAAATGCTAGCCGTAGTGGCGGTAATGGTAGCACTAGCAGCAACCATGCCCGACAGATTGGCGCCCATTACACCAGCAACCCCTACTGTGACCCCGGCAGTAGTTTCTACACCAGCGCCCAAGCTAGACGTCATATAGTGAGTCGCTGAGGTAGTGCCAGTTGCCTGAAGTGACTGTAGGACGCCACCTGCTCCGTTAGCGGTGAACGTATGACCATCGACGGTTCCTAAGGCAGCTGCTGCCTGTGCCACTGATAGCGTAGCAACTGTGCTGTCCGTTGCCGTTGTTTGAGTCTGTGCGGCAGTACCCTGCGACATCCAAACGGAGCCAGTATCAACACCGGTGATTGACCAGTCTGCACTGACATCGATCACGGCCGTCGGTGTATTAGTTTCTGTTAAACGAAAGTGTGTTGTGGCGCCGGCGGCACTTAGAACTTCACTAGCGGTCAGCCCCGATGTTGTCTGGTGAGCGGTATTCCAGGCCGCAACGACATCAGACACTGCAGTCCAGGCGACAACACCGGCCAGGGCGTAATCAACGTCGTTCTTATCTTGAAATGTCATAGTGGTGGCGGTAGTGGAAGCGTGCGCCTGGGCATCAGTCATGGCAATCTCTAGCACAGCCTTGCTTCCCGCTGAGCCAACGGTGCTAACATCAAGTGTCGCCGCGGTACCGTTAATGTCAAATGTGATGTCGGTGTCGTTGGTCTTTGCCAGTGCTAAGGCAGTCGCAGTGATGCCAGCGAAATCCATTTTACCCGCTACAGCAGCTACAGCAGCGCCGCCGGCTAACTGGAAGTCATTAAACTCTAAGGCTTCAGTTTGGCCGTTATTTGAACCTAACTGAAAGGTAAAAGTGCCATCGGTATCGACGCCTGAGCGGCCGGTCCCGTTCAAGATGTTCATACCGTTAAACTGGGTATTATCTGCAATTTGCTCGATACCAGTTGCTAGCTGCTTGAATTCAACATTGATGTTGGTAACGTCGGCCGCAGACACGGTTTCACTCGCCGCTTGAACAGCAAGTTCACGCATACGCTGAAGCATATCAGTGATTTCTACTGCCGCGCCGTCTGCAGTTGCGATCATGGAGATGCCATCGTTTGCATTTCGCACAGCCTGGTTTAGACCATTGACTTGCGATGTCATTCTGGTAGCGATACCAAGTCCAGCAGCGTCATCTTTAGCAGAGTTGATACGGAGTCCGGTTGAAAGGCGCTCCATTGTTTGTGACATAGCACGTTCGTTTTTAGTCAGAGCGTTCGCTGCCAGATTAGCGTTGATATTTGTATTGATAGCACTCATTTTATGTAATCCTCAAAGTAAGTTATTGGCAGCCAAGTCTGCATGCCCTTAAAGTGTTTCGATATTTTTAACAACTTCTAGTGACCTATATCGGCAGCTTGGGACAGCACTTGAGCTTAAGTGGCAATTAAAAGCCACTTTGCGGCAATTAAAAGCCACTTTTCGGCTATTAGTTGCCACCTGTTGTTGGCGCGAGGGCTTTTAGACCTCGCTCTAGACCCAATTATATTGGTTAACTGTCCCCTGATAAGGGCATTGTGCAGGAACTATTGGGGTCTTTAAGTCGATTGAGTTTGTGTCTGTGGGAGACCAGCAACAGTAGTCTTAGCCCTGAACAATCTGCCATACACAAATATATGTGCTGAGAATACTATTGCGTGGTCATTTCAGACAGATGAAAAATCCAGATAGTCCTATCGATCCGGGGCTAAATTTAGGTATGAACCGATACCTATGCCATTCGATGAGGGACTTCGAAGTAGATCTCAACTGCCATTCGATGGCTAAAATAAGTATCTCGCTGCGCAAACAATTTTAAGACTCGCGTAACTGTTAATAAGGTCTTACTGATTAGGCTTTGGCAGGTATGCCACCGATGGATTTTATAGTTAACTTAGAGAGACCCTTTCATAGGCACTGCGGGTCAGAACGAACCGCAATAGATGTCTGCGTGCCGCGGCATTTCTTAATCTATTTGTGCAACTGGGAAAATTTGACGGGTAATCAATATGGTGCTGAGATGCAAGGAGGTGCAGAGAGAGATAGCGCGCGACACGAGGCAGTTTGGTTTAGATGGTTAAGTTGTGCAGCTCCGCCCTTAACACGCGTAATGTAAATAAAAAACCCCAGTACTTAAAAAGTACCGGGGTTTTCAAGGGCGCTGCTCTGCCCTTAGTGGGGCATCGCTTACTTAAGTAGAGCGAGCACTGATTGCGCTTGCTGATTAGCTTGAGAAAGCATCGCGGTAGCCGCCTGGGAGATAATCTGCGTACGTGCTAGCTCAGTAGTCTCAGCAGCGTAGTCCGCGTCTTGAACGCGGCTTAGTGACGCGCTAGAGTTCTGAGATACATTGGTCAGGTTATCAACAGCATGCGTCAGCCTATTCTGCATGGCACCATACTTCGCGCGCTGTGATTCAACACCGGTAATTGCTGTATCTAGCGTAGTTAAAATGCTAGCCGTAGTGGCGGTAATGGTAGCACTAGCAGCAACCATGCCCGACAGATTGGCGCCCATTACACCAGCAACCCCTACTGTGACCCCGGCAGTAGTTTCTACACCAGCGCCCAAGCTAGACGTCATATAGTGAGTCGCTGAGGTAGTGCCAGTTGCCTGAAGTGACTGTAGGACGCCACCTGCTCCGTTAGCGGTGAACGTATGACCATCGACGGTTCCTAAGGCAGCTGCTGCCTGTGCCACTGATAGCGTAGCAACTGTGCTGTCCGTTGCCGTTGTTTGAGTCTGTGCGGCAGTACCCTGCGACATCCAAACGGAGCCAGTATCAACACCGGTGATTGACCAGTCTGCACTGACATCGATCACGGCCGTCGGTGTATTAGTTTCTGTTAAACGAAAGTGTGTTGTGGCGCCGGCGGCACTTAGAACTTCACTAGCGGTCAGCCCCGATGTTGTCTGGTGAGCGGTATTCCAGGCCGCAACGACATCAGACACTGCAGTCCAGGCGACAACACCGGCCAGGGCGTAATCAACGTCGTTCTTATCTTGAAATGTCATAGTGGTGGCGGTAGTGGAAGCGTGCGCCTGGGCATCAGTCATGGCAATCTCTAGCACAGCCTTGCTTCCCGCTGAGCCAACGGTGCTAACATCAAGTGTCGCCGCGGTACCGTTAATGTCAAATGTGATGTCGGTGTCGTTGGTCTTTGCCAGTGCTAAGGCAGTCGCAGTGATGCCAGCGAAATCCATTTTACCCGCTACAGCAGCTACAGCAGCGCCGCCGGCTAACTGGAAGTCATTAAACTCTAAGGCTTCAGTTTGGCCGTTATTTGAACCTAACTGAAAGGTAAAAGTGCCATCGGTATCGACGCCTGAGCGGCCGGTCCCGTTCAAGATGTTCATACCGTTAAACTGGGTATTATCTGCAATTTGCTCGATACCAGTTGCTAGCTGCTTGAATTCAACATTGATGTTGGTAACGTCGGCCGCAGACACGGTTTCACTCGCCGCTTGAACAGCAAGTTCACGCATACGCTGAAGCATATCAGTGATTTCTACTGCCGCGCCGTCTGCAGTTGCGATCATGGAGATGCCATCGTTTGCATTTCGCACAGCCTGGTTTAGACCATTGACTTGCGATGTCATTCTGGTAGCGATACCAAGTCCAGCAGCGTCATCTTTAGCAGAGTTGATACGGAGTCCGGTTGAAAGGCGCTCCATTGTTTGTGACATAGCACGTTCGTTCTTGGTTATGGCGTTAGCTGCCAGCTGAGCATTCATATTTGTATTGATACTAGTCATTATCTGTAATCCTTTTCAAAAGTAAAAATTAGTTGGCTGGTTAACTCTAGCCATAGTTTCGTTTTGTTAATATCTAAATCGGCACGACCTAAGATTACTTGAAAAAATAATGACTAAGATCTTATGGTTGTTATGGCGCTCGGTCATTCTGTAATTAGGGTAGGGAGCCAGCGACGTCATACTAAAGGTATACGGTCGGATTCTAGGGTGTTGAGAGCTGGCAAGTAACGTTGAAAAAGTGTCGACACCTAAACGCAAAAACCTCCAGCGAAGGAGGTTTTATAGAGGAGCCACCGCTACACGATGGTTCGTAATGTCTCGCCTCATTTAGCCTTTAAGTAAAGAAAGCACTGACTGGTTTGACTGATTAGCCTGGGCAAGCATTGCGGTACTCGCCTGCTGAATAATCTGGGTTCTTGCCAGCTCCGTGGTCTCGGTTGCGTAGTCCGCGTCTTCAATGCGACTGCGTGACGCCATTGCATTCATAGAGCCATTACTCAGGTTATCGATAGCGTATTCCAAACGGTTCATCCCCGCACCAAATATTGCACGCTGAGCGTTAATTCCATCCAGGGCTGTGTCTAAAT
>CAWVSB010000043.1:0-9729 GCA_963933215.1 uncultured Cellvibrionales bacterium | reverse complement strand
CATCAGCTTGAAGTCGCAGGTGCTGATGACCTTAGCGTTGCTAACGCACAGCAGTTAGGCGCACTAATTAATGGTTTTGGTAGCGAGCCCTATTTCGTTCATTGCGCTAGCGGTAATAGAGTCGGTGCTTTAATTGCAATTAATGAAGCAATAGCTAATGGTAAAGATGCTGATCAAGCCGTCGAGATAGGCAAGCAATGGGGCTTAACCAGTTTGGAGTCTACAGTACGAACTGTATTACAAAGCCAATAGCTTAGCTAAAGGAGTTTGGTTATGCATGTAGAGTTTGATATTGAAAAAAATATTGCTATTTTGCGGCCCGAAGGTGCTTTAACTAAGGCTGACTTTGAATCTGCCGCTAGAATTATTGACGGCTATATTGATAAAGGCACCGGTCCTGAAGCAATTGTTATTGTCACTGAATCGTTTCCTGGCTGGGAAGATTTTGGCGCTACGCTGCAGCACTTTACTTTCATCAAAGAACATCATAGCGTGGTTAGAAAAATAGCCTTTGTGACTAACATAGCCATAGCTGGCTTATTTGAAAAAGTGGCATCGCACTTTGTTTCGGCCGAGATAAAAGCCTTCCCATTTGAAAGTTTACTCCAAGCTAAACAGTGGGCCACTAGTTAATCTATTCAGCTAGTAAATGCTCAGCATGAAAGCGTAAGTGCTCTTCAATAAAGCTCGCGATAAAAAAGTAGCTGTGATCAAACCCTGCTTGCAGACGAATGTCGGCGGCGTAGTTATTGTCTTTTGTTACATCGATTAAGCTTTGTGTTAATAGTTGGTCTGGAAAGAATTCATCAGCGTCACCTTGGTCGACAAGCAGCGGTAGTTGGTTTTCAGGCGCGTAACTTTTAATAAGTTCACAGCTGTCATACGTCAACCAAGTTTCTTTGTTGTCACCTAAATAAGCAGTTAGGGCCTTTTGCCCCCAAGCACAGTTGATCGGGTTGGTAATAGGCGAGAAGGCAGAAATAGATTGGTAGTGCGCGGGATTTTTTAGCCCAATAGTTATTGCCCCATGGCCACCCATTGAATGCCCGCTAATAGATTTTCTGTTGCTTACTGGAAACTCAGCTTCGATCAACGCAGGTAATTCCTCACTGACATAACTATACATCTGATAGTGCTTGGCCCAAGGCGCTTGGGTTGCATCGACATAAAACCCTGCGCCCAAACCAAGATCGTAAGCGCCGTCTGCATCATCACTTACCCCATCGCCTCTAGGGCTGGTGTCTGACGTGACTATAGCAATGCCTAGTGTGTTGGCAACGCGCTGCGCACCTGCCTTTTGCATAAAGTTCTCATCAGTACAGGTTAGCCCCGACAACCAATATAAAACAGGCACATTCTTTTGCTTAGCAGCTTGGGGTAAAAAGATACCAAAAGTCATCGCACATTGGTTGGCAGCAGAAAAATGACTGTGGCGCTGATAACTGCCACCAAACATTTTATTTTCACTAATCTTTTTAAGACTCATCTATCGATTCCAATTAATAATGAACTGTTAATAATGAATAACGCTGCGAATGCTTTTTCCTTCATGCATCAAGTCAAATGCCTCGTTAATCTTTTCAAGTGCCATGGTGTGAGTAATAAAATCACTGAGCTTAAATTCACCCTGTAAATAGCGTTCAACATAATCAGGTAGCTCACTGCGGCCTTTCACGCCGCCAAATGCGGTACCGCGCCAAACCCTACCGGTCACTAACTGGAACGGACGAGTACTAATCTCTTTACCTGCGCCCGCAACCCCAACAATTATCGACTCGCCCCAGCCTTTATGGCAGCACTCTAATGCTGAGCGCATAACATCGACATTACCGATACATTCGAACGAAAAGTCTACTCCGCCGTCAGTGATTTCTACAATGTGGTCTTGAATCGACCCGCTTACATTTTTTGGGTTAATACAGTCGGTCGCACCAAGTTGTTTCGCTAATTCGAATTTCGACTCGTTAATATCGATAGCTATAATTCGTGAGGCTTTGGCCATTACCGCGCCAATAACTGCCGACAAGCCAATGCCACCTAAACCGAAGATCGCCACCGTATCGCCAGCCTGAACTTTAGCCGTATTCATTACTGCACCCATGCCAGTGGTAACGCCGCAGCCAAGTAAACAGACTTCTTTTAGATCAGCCTCTTTATTTATTTTAGCGAGCGATATTTCTGGCAGCACCGTGTACTCACTAAAAGTAGACGTACCCATATAGTGGTATATCGGCTCGCCGTCTTTATAAAAACGGGTGGTGCCATCGGGCATTAGTCCTTGGCCTTGAGTTTCACGTATTTTCTGACATAAATTGGTTTTACCTGATAGGCAAAATTTACACTCGCCGCATTCGGGAGTGTACAAAGGGATAACATGATCGCCAACCACGACAGAGGTTACGCCTTCACCAATTTTCTCAACCACGCCGCCGCCTTCATGGCCTAAAATACATGGGAATTTTCCTTCAGAATCTTCACCCGACAGAGTGTAGGCGTCGGTATGGCAAACTCCACTGGCAACAATTCGCACCAAAACTTCGCCAGCTTGCGGCGGCATCACGTCAACCTCTTCAACAGATAGAGCTTGTTTTGGCCCCCAGGCGATGGCGGCTTTAGATTTAATAAAGTTGCTAGTGTCCATGATTTTCCTCAATTAAGGTTGGTAAATTTCTAGGCGACATTTTCAGGCCGGTTTATAAAGTGCTATGTACAATTATTAGTTTGGCTGCGTCAACTGTGTTGGCCATGCTCTAAATGGTAAGATATTCGTTGCTGCCATCAATGCTACCGATTTGCTGGCCTTTTAATCAGCAAGCTAGTTATTACAATGTTCGCTATCCTACTAGGCCTGCGCTGGAATAAGAACACTAAAGATAGCTTTTATATTGACTCACAGTTCAAATATTTCATTCCCCCGTCGGAGTTAACGAGATACTATATTTCCTTATAATTAATGGGGGTAAGCATAGATGAAGTATCATGGTAGCTGCCCCTGTAAAGCGCTGCAGGTTGAAGTCGAGGCAGGCGACCTTCTAGAGGTTGACAACTGCAGTTGCAGTGTCTGTGCCAAGTCGGCTTACTTACACTTAATTGTGTCTAAGCGAAACTTCAAGCTAGTCGCAGGAGAGCGGCAGTTACAGACCTATACCTTTAATACAACAGTCGCAGAGTATAAGTTTTGCAAAGTTTGTGGAATTAAAACGTTCTATATTGCGCGGTCAACTCCCGACGGCTACAGCGTTAACGACAATTGTATAGAGCCACGGCCAAGTAATATGACCATTACTAACGTTGACGGTGGAAACTGGGAACAAAATGCAGCAACGCTAGCGCATAAGAGTAAATAGATAGTTACAATGGGATTGCAAAAATTCAAGTAAATGGAGTTAGCCGGCGACTGTATCCAGCTAGAACCGATTTCGATCGAGCACAAGCAAGGCTTAATTAAGGCTGTAGCTGACGGTAAATTATGAAAGCTATTGCTATCAATAGTGCCGCATAAAGATGCTATTGATGAGTTTATAGGTAATACCATAGTCCATCTTAACAATGGCCAAGGCCTAGTCTTCGCCACCTTAGATAAAGCATTCAATAAGGTTGTTGGCGCTGCCCGGTTTATGGCTGCGACGTCGGCTCACAAGCGAGTAGAAATTGGCTTCACCTTTATTGGCCAATCATATCCGCGAATCAAAATTAACACTGAAGCAAAGCTATTGATGCTGACGCATGCAGTTGAGACTTTAGGGTTAGATAGAGTGCAATTTTTAACTGATTATTTAAACCAAGCATCGCGTATTGCTGTGTTGCGAATTGGAGTCACACTAGCAGGCATATTAAAAAGTCATATGCAGATGGCAGATGGACGCATTAGAGACTCAGTAATTTTAAGTATTACTAGCGCTGAATGGGTTGGTGTGAAAAAAATTTTAATTGATAAGTTAAAGTGAACTAATATGAAATTGGAATATCACCACATTGACGCTTTTACCGATAGCGCCTTTAAAGGCAACTACGCTGGAGTGATTATTACGGATGACTGGCTTGAAGACAGCTTAATGCAGTCTATCGCCACAGAAAACAATTTGTCTGAAACCGCATTCGTGGTGTTAGCACAAGGGGTTTACGGTATTCGCTGGTTTTCGCCAATCACTGAAATTGATTTTTGCGGCCATGCAACGCTGGCCAGTGCTTTTGTTTTGTTTAAGCAAAATCACGATCTTAATAAAATTACCTTTTATGCCAAGGCAGTAGGAGAGCTAAAAGTTTGTCGAGCTGACGACGATTATATTGCGATGATTTTTCCGAGTCGCAGCCCAGTTAAGGTAGATGCTATTCCTAATGCATTGTTAGCAGGCCTTTCTATCGTGCCTAATGAAGTATGGCAAAATCAGCAAGCGTATTTTGCTGTGTATGATGACGAACAAGCGGTACATGATGTGGTGCAGAATGTGGCATTGATTAAGCAATTGGCGCCCCATGATGTTGTTGTGACTGCCCTGGGTGAAGGCGGCGGCTATGATTTTACGTCACGCTATTTTTGGCCTGCTAATGGTGGCGATGAAGACCCTGTAACAGGTTCTATTCATGCCGGCTTAGTGCCGTTTTGGGCGCAGCGATTAGGCAAAGATGAGCTGAACGCACTGCAAGCATCAGCCCGCGGCGGCATGCTAAAGTGTCGCTTGATTGATGATAAAGTAGAGGTCGCTGGTCGGGCTGTACAATATATGAACGGTATTATCGAAATATAATGCATTGGCCAAATAACCTTTTGTAATGAATATTTATTATGCAAAACGAAAATAAAGGTATGCTGTTGGGTTTTATTGCCGTCTGCGCATTTGGTTTAACCTTGCCGGCAACTCGTTTAGCGACAACTTATTTTGACCCAATATTTATCGGTTTGGGTAGGGCGTCGCTGGCGGCAATTGTCGCCGCTATCTTGCTGTTAATTTTTAAGGTAAAAATTCCTACTAAGCCACAATTAGCAAAGCTAGCTCTGGTTGCAGCAGGAGTAGTTATTGGTTTTCCGGTACTGACCGCTGTTGCTATGCAAACATTGCCCGCATCCCATGGTGGAGTAGTGTTGGGCGTATTGCCATTAGCTACAGCCACTGTGGCAGTGGTAGTGGCGCACGAGCGTCCTAGTTTAGGCTTTTGGATAGTAGGGTTTATCGGTAGCTGTTTAGTCGTCACATTTACATTAATTGATGGCGGCGGTGAAATACAGTTAGCTGATTTGGTATTGCTAGGCGCTATTTTGGCAGCCGCGGTAGGTTATGCAGTGGGTGCAACCTTGGTAAAAGAGTTGGGCGGTTGGCAGGTGATATGTTGGGCTCTGGTACTGGTATTTCCGCTTAATGTATTGCCAGCAATTAATACCGCGCCCGATGAGTTAGCGTCGATACCAATTCAGGGTTGGTTGTGTTTTTTATATCTGACCTTAATCAGCCAGCTATGCGGATTTTTTATTTGGTATAAAGGGCTAGCTTTGGGTGGTATCGCAAGGGTTAGTCAGATTCAATTATTACAGCCATTTATTACTTTGTGCGCTGCGGTGATATTGCTGGGCGAGACTATCAGTATGATAACGATGGCATTTTTATTACTAGTTGTTGTTACTGTGTGGTTAGGTAAAAAAATGCCAATCCAAAGTTAGTCCGTTATTAGATTTTATTGTTATTACATTTTAATTAAATGGAGAAATAGATGGCGTCACAGGAAATCCATATAGTTGTAACTGGCGGCCCAAGTAGCTATATGGATCGAGCTGCAGTGGTGATGTTATTCGATTTCAAGAATCATTTCGGTGAAATGAAGCCTGTGTCTCTGTCGTCGTTAACTGATATTGAAAAAGTGATTCCCCCTGAATTAGATGAACAGCTTGATCAAAATCGTTTGTATAGGAACGCTGCAGAATTAGTTGCCGACTTAGCAAATACGTTACAATGCGTCCGTTATCAAATGCCATTAAAAGCGGCGTGGGGTGTTAATTACGATGATCGATTCTATCTAGCAGTATCATACTTTTCCTTTCAAGCCGCATCATCAGCACTAAATTTTAGTTTTTCTCTTATTAAATTATTTAGCTCAAGAGCTAACATCTCGCTAGAGACAGTTCAGCAAGAAATTAAAGTGCAGTTAAAATATCAGCGAAAAGCACAGCCAGTTCATACAACTGTCTCGATGTTGAAAGCGGCAATGAAAATGAATATCCCAATTTATCAAGTATTAAATGGATCAAAGATATTTTGTTATGGCCAAGGTAAAAACTCCTTATTATTTAAAATATCATCAAACGACTTGGACAGTGAAATTGGAATCGAGTTGCAGCAGAATAAGCGTGACACTAATCTAATTATAAAAGGCATGGGTTATCCAACAACTCAACAACTAATAGCGCAAAATAATTCGCAAGCAATGCAAGCAATAAACCAATTTGGTTATCCGTTAGCGGTAAAACCTATTGGTCAAGGAATGGGGCTTGGTGTTAATTCTGGGGTGACGACAGAAGAGGAGCTTAAAGTAAGCTTTAATCTTGCCAGTAAATATAGCCCCCAAGGGGTACTGATAGAGAAACATGTGGAAGGCTATGATCATCGTATTACAGTAGCTGACGGCAAGGTGCTTGGAGCTATATGCAGAATGCCTGCTCTGGTCGTTGGTGATGGTGTACATTCTATTAGAGAGCTAATAGGGATAGAAAATGATCAGCGTCCGCAAGAGCTTAGACGCAAGGGTTATATAAAAGATATTCAAATTGATACAAGCTTGAAAATGATCTTAGCCAAACAAAAATTTGATTTAGATACCATTCCTTCAGCGAGCATGTCGATACCTTTAAGATATAATGGAAATATCTCAACCGGTGGGACTTTTAAAGATGTAAGAGCAGATTTACATCCAGATATAGAGCAAATGGCAATTGATATTGCACGATATTTTAGGCTAAATATTATTGGCCTAGATTTTATGACTGCTGATATATCTAAATCTTGGAAAGAACAAGGTGCGGTGATTGAAATAAACTGTCAGCCAGGTATGTTGGATGAGCCAGTTTACGAGCATTTATACAACAAATTCTCGATTAGGAATTTCGGTAGAATACCTACAGTCTTATTGATTGACCTTGACCAAATAACTCAGCAAAAGTTACTCAGTATTTATAGTAAAAAGGAAACCAATATAGGTTTTGTGAGTGACGCCGAAGCTTCTTTTCTAGGGCAAGACAGAAAGTTTGATGATAGAAATATATTTAGACGATGCTGGGGAATGATTGGCGATCCAGCTTGTAAAATGCTGATGGCAGCCATAACTACTGAAGAAATGTTGACGCGAGGTCTGCCGCTAGATAAATTTGATATTGTTTATATGTCTAAAGAGACTATGGAAAATCTACAGAGCAAGGGGCTAGGCGCCATTATTGAACAGCATTGCTCTCGCTTAGAACTGATTTAAATCGGCATGATTAACTAATGGACTATGACCCTGACGTTGCAAGTAATCTGCCCCAGTGCTACCGCCAGTTCCAGGGCGATCACTGATTAGCTTTTCAGTAATATTTATATGAGACACTTTCCATTTTTGAAAACTAGAGTCGATACGACTTAAGGTTTGAATGCTATTTCTATCTTTGCATTCTTTAAGGCTTAGTTTTATTAATTCAATCGTTTTGAAATATTGCAGTGACTCTGCACCACTTATTCCATTTAGGCTTTGCCGTATTTTTAAAAACTCACTAGAAGGTATATGCTCAAAAACTTCCCAAGTAGCGTTGATTTGTCTGATAACTGCGTCAGCTGATAGCAGGGCAGAAAGCTCTCCCCGGTCGATAAAATCGGCTAAATAGTTATTAACTAACTTAAACCAAAGTTCGGTTATTTGATGGCAAATAACGAAGTTTAAGTGTGAACTTTGATCTTCAGCAAAACCTGATAATTCAAGAATTTGTGAGAGTGATAAGTATTCGTTATATGATTGAGGTTGTTTAGCTGTCATAGCCTACTGCATTGTTAAGGTTTATAATTAATTGCAGATTCTAACATGACCTATTGTAATAATAATATCCTAGGCACTGCAATACAGACATAAAACTAATGATTTATCAGGAGCAAATATGAAATTAGCGTTGCGAAATTTCGTCTCGGCGGAGCTGGATTTGATTCTCGCCGCTAACGAGGCCAACTTGCCCCATGTTAATTCGCTTAATTTAGAGCAGTTTACTGAATTGGCTACTAAAACCGCTTATTTTAAAGTTGCTACATTGGATGAAAAACTAGCTGGCTTTTTAATGGCGATGACGCCCAAAGCTGATTATGCCAGCGATAACTATCAATGGTTTTGTCGCCAGTATGATGAGTTTATTTATGTAGATCGAATTATTACGCTAGATTATGCCCGGGGTCACGGCGTAGGTTCCGCTTTATATCAAGATATTGAAAAATATTGTCGGGGCCACGGTATCAGCCGTATTTGCTGTGAGGTGAATATAAGGCCGGCTAACGAGGTCTCAACCCAGTTTCATGAAAAACGTATGTTTAAGCAGGTAAATAAGCAGCAAACTGAAGGTGGTAAGAAAAGCGTGTCACTGCGAGTGAAAACACTATAATCCGTTATACTGCTGTGGTTAAGCAGCAACAACAATAAAGGATGAGCTATGCAGGCTTGGTTGAATGAACACTATCCGTTAATGATACTAGTCGCATCACTTGGTTTCATTTTATGGCTGGCTAATCGTTTGTTGTTGACCAGTAAGCACCTTGGCGCTGAAAAGAAATTACCGCGCCAAATGCTTTTGTTTTGCTTGAACGTTATTGCGCTAGTGATTTTAATTGTTTATTCGCCAATGTCCGAGGCATCTCGTGGGCAACTGCTTAGTTTAGTTGGCATAGTGCTAACCGGCGTACTGGCAATTTCTTCGACTACCTTTGTTGCCAATGCCCTAGGTGGTTTTATGCTGCGCGTTATCGGTGGTTTTCAGGCAGGTGACTTTATTCGTGCGGGCGAGCATTTTGGTCGAGTAACTGAACGCGGCTTATTTCACACTGAAATTCAAACTGAAGACAGAGATCTGTCGACTATTCCCAATCTATTTTTAATTACTAATCCAGTGACGGTAGTAGATAGCTCCGGCACGATGATCTCTAGTGGCCTATCTTTAGGCTATGATATTCCTCATAGTCAGGTGGAAAAATTATTGTGTGAGGCAGCAGAAATGGCTGGTCTGCAAGAGCCATTTGTTTTTGTGCATCATCTTGGAGATTATTCGGTTGAATACAAAGTGTATGGGTTTCTAACAGAGGTACGCCAGCTGCTTAGTGCCAAGTCTAATTTGCGTAAATATATGTTGGATGTATTACATAAAAATCGTATTGAAATTGTATCACCAAGCTTTATGAATCAACGCCAGCTAGTGGCTGGGGTAGAGTTTATTCCACAAGCGCAGCGACCGGCTGACAAAAAAGATGACAATGCTAGTAGCCCTGAAGATATGATTTTTGATAAAGCTGAAAAGGCCTCGGAAATCGAAGAGTTGCGTAAGGAAATCACTAGCTTAAAAAGTGAAGAGTTTTCTGAAGAAAAGAAAACAAAAATTAGAGAATCTGCCTCAAGAATAGAAGAGCTTTCGAAAGCAATTAAAGACCGAACCGAAGAGTCTAATTAACCCCCTAAAGGCGATAATTACTATATAATGCGCGCCTTTAACTGATGGAGCAGTTTCATGTCGGAGAC
>CAWVSB010000042.1:0-10961 GCA_963933215.1 uncultured Cellvibrionales bacterium | reverse complement strand
CAGGGCTATAGTCAACAGTAATGTCGGGCGAACTAGCGCAGGCTACTAACAAAATACCATTGATAGCAGGGTTAAGGATCCTAATAGCTTCATTATTTTAAATTCTCTGTTGGTTAAAAAGGGGGGAGATCAAGCTTTTAGCGACATAGGCAATTGATTGTTCTCATTACAAAATTTGGTAAACAATTACTGGCAGGTTAATGAAATCAGATGATAAGATTTCAGTCGACAGAGCAGAGTATCGAATGAATGTTAACATTCCTCCAGAAAAATACACAGTATCCAACTGTATATCTAATTTTATAATTTAAATTTTATTATTTTCAATAGCTTTGACCTGCACTGAAACGTTAATTTATCAATGCTGCTCAGCTGGTCTGAGTATATAATTATCTTCGGCTTAAAAGTCTTCACTATCGGTTTGTTGCCACCACTCCTTCGAAGCTCCTTCAGTCCGCCCTTCGCTTAGTAAAATTTTGGATTCTAGCTGGGGAATTAAATTGCCACCCGATATTAATTGGCCGTAAGGTGAGCGTCGTTTTAACATTTGAGGCATTAATTTATCTGGGTCATCAAGGCCCGTGCTGCCAACCAGTTCAAAGAATTTTTTCAAAGTATTATGATGAAAGTTTTTTACCCGTTCAATTTTTTCATTTACGTTTACCGCTTTGCTTCTAGCAGGATCTTGAGTGGCAATGCCAGTAGGGCACATATTGGTATTGCAATGGCGTGATTGAATACAGCCAATCGACATCATCATGGCTCTTGCGGCATTGACTAGATCGGCTCCCATGGCGATTTTTGACAGTAGGTCAAAGCTGGAAGCGGTTTTACCTGAGGCGATGATTTTTATTTTGTTTCTAAGTCCTGTAACTACTAAAGCATTATGCACAAAATAAACGCTTTCTAGGCAAACCATGCCAAGGCGATTACTGAATTCTACCGGTGCTGCACCGGTGCCACCTTCAGCGCCGTCAACGGTAATAAAGTCAGGGGTAATGCGAATTTCTAGCATTGCTTTGCATAAATTTAAAAACTCTACTGGGTTGCCAATGCAGAGTTTAAAACCTACCGGTGTACCGCCGCTTAATTGACGTAATTGAACAATGAAATTTAGTAGCGCTTTAGGCGTGGTGCACTCAGGGTTAACCGCCGGTGAAACTCCGTCTTTGTCGGTGGCAATATTGCGAATTTCAGCAATCTCTTGGGTGATTTTAGCGGCGGTAATACGCCGCCGTGGCCAGGTTTTGCACCCTGTGATAATTTTATTTCAATCATCTTTACCTGTGGTCTTACCGCCATTGCGCTAAAGCTTTGTGCATTAAATATGCCATCTTGATCGCGGCAGACAAACAACCCAGTGCCAATTTGCCAAACAATATCGCTACCATGTTTAAGATGGTAAGGGCTGGCACTGCCTTCACCGGTATTGTGGTAACAGCCAGCTTTTTTTGCCCCCAGATGAAGCGCTTCTATAGCGTTGGCGCTAAGGGAGCCAAAACTCATCGCTGAGATATTTAAATACGAGGCATCGTAGGGTTGGCTGCAATCTGGACCGCCTATACGCACCCTCTTAACTTCATCCTTTATAGTTTTTGGGTGCAGCGAATGCCATAAGCTGAGGTAGTTTTGTTCCAATAAATCTCTTTGGGTGCCGAAAGCGATTGTGTCGCGCACACCTTTTGATCGCTGATATACCAGTGAGCGCTGCTCGCGGTTAAAAGGGCACTCTTCTATATCGTTGGCGATAAAGTATTGCTGGATTTCAACTCGATAGGACTCTAGGAAATAGCGTACATAGGCGACAACAGGATATAGACGGTTGAGAGTGTGCTTACTGTAAAAAATGTCGTATCAGCCGATGATGCTATAGCTGGCTGTTAACGCCAGCAATACCATGGCCATTATGCTGCCGGAATAATTTAAATACAGCAGTGCCAAGACATTACCTAATATGCCAACAATTCAGGCGAACTTTTGCATGATGGTCATAAAATATCCTTATGGAGCATTCATTAGTGCTGGCTTTAAGGAGACTATTGAACGCTATTGCAGTAACGTTGACAGTCTTGTTTTGTAGTTGATTTATCTATACTAGCCGCAAAGAGTATGTTTTTTTTCAGTCTAGATTTAACGATGATCGTCCCATCTATAAATATCATCGCGTTCACTTCGATAATCTTTCACTAGTTTGGCAGGCTAAAAGAAGTTAACTTGGCAGCGCCAAAGCATCAGCTATTGCTGAGCTTAAATATTACCCTTATATGGGTATGAGTTTTAGACGGATAATCTATGAACTTCGAAATGTCAGCGTTAGAACCGCAGGAGAAATATCGCCTGTTAACTGGTGGTGTTACGCCAAGACCAATTGCTTGGATTAGTACACGATCCAAGAGTGGGGTTGATAACCTTGCTCCTTATTCGTTTTTCACTGTCGCCAGTTGCAATCCACCGGTGCTGCTCTATACGCAAGTGACACAAAGAAATGGAATTGATAAAGACACATTAAAAAATTTAACAGACACCGGTGAATGTGTAATTAATATAGTTAATGCTAGTCTGCTAGAAAAAATGAATATAACAAGTAGCAGCATTGATATTGATGAAAGTGAGTTTGACCTAGCAAAAATAAGGCAAAGCGCGAGCGATAAAGTAAAACCTTTATCAGTTAAAGAGTCGCCGGTACGTTACGAATGTACCTTGAGGGAATTAATTACTTTTGGTGAACTACCTACCAGCGGGACAGTTGTATTGTTAGATGTAAAGTCTGTTTATGTAAGAGATGACCTGTATACAGACGGCAGGATAGACCAGACGTTAATTGACACTGTCGGTAAAATGGGCGGCGATGCTTATCTCGCCAATACAGGATACTTAGAGCTTAATCGACCATAAGCCCGAGGGATATGGCCTATCGGTATGGAAATGTTAATTGCGGCTATTTTATTTACAGTTGCGTCTGCGGAGCAGAGGTTACCGGCTTAACAAGCATTTCCAAATAGAACGATGGTAGCGCCTGGCTCTCTGCTTCGTCGATATATTTGTTTATTTCACCCACATGAATCTCTTGCGCGCTTGCCTGATCCACTCCGTATTTACAATCGAAGCCCCAGTAATCAGCGCCCTTTGGGAGATCCTTACGTCGTTCGCGCTTTATGTATTTTTTAACGTCATGCTTGGCGGCTTCAATTAAGCGGGCTACCTTGATTTTTGGGTGGGACAGTTGGTAGGTCTTTTTCATTAGAATCCAAATTAGCAAAGGTAGGTGGCGTGATCTGCACAAGCTATTTTACGATTTGCCGCTGCTATAAAGATACTTTTATTTGGTGTAGTTGATATATAGATAGTACATAGCTTTGATTTAGCACAATGACAGCGTTACAACTTACGGCTAAGGTCCTGCAGAGTATTGATTTGGCCTATTGTAAGCGCCAAGATATGCCATATCTGTTTGTCTACCAACCTAATGTCATCAAAGGATACATTATGGATTTTAAAGACTATTACAAAATTTTGGGTATTGATTCAGATGACGATAAAAAGACCATAAAGACCGCCTACCGGAAGCTGGCTAGAAAGTATCATCCAGATGTAAGCGACCATCATGATACGGAAAATCAGTTCAAGGAGGTAACTGAAGCCTATGAAGTACTAAAGGACGTTACAAAGCGGGCGGAGTACGATGAGATATGCCAGTACGGTGGTGCCCAACAGGAGTTTAATCCGCCACCGGGCTGGCAGCCATCTGACTCGGCTAGTGATGCGTCGGGCAGTCGCCATCAGGATGATTTTTCAGACTTTTTCTCGTCTGTATTTAGTGCTAAAGGTGGTCCGCAAGCTAGAGGTTTTAAAAGCGGTCAGTCTTTTGGCCAGCGCGGGCAAGATGTTGAAACAGACCTGGCCATATTTCTTGAGGACACGCTGTCTGAGGGATCCAAGACCATCTCTTATCATTTGCCCCACCATGACAATCAAGGGCATGTTACTAATGTCAACAAAACCCTAAATGTAAAAATACCGCCTGGGATAACTGACGGTGAACGTATCCGTTTAAAAGGACAAGGGGCACAAGGGGTCGGTAGTGGCGCCAGTGGCGACTTATATTTAAAGATTCGATTGGTGCCCCATTCGCTGTTTGATGTGGAGGGCCATAACCTGATTATTACGCTGCCTATCGCGCCTTGGGAGGCGGCGCTAGGGGGTAAGGTGACACTGCCAACCCTGATGGGTAATATCCAGCTAACAATTCCCGCCAATAGCCAAAGTGGACAGCGCCTGCGAATAAAAGGCAAAGGGCTGCCAGGGAAGCAGCTGCAAGGCGACCTCTACGCTGTGCTTAAGGTAGTAATGCCGACATCAAGCAACGAATCTGTTAAGGAACAGTGGCAGCAGTTGGCGGACTTAGCGCCTTTCGACCCTAGAGCTGACTGGAGTGACGCGTCATGAATGATTCGAAAGCAACATATTTGAGCTTCACCGAAATCTGTCTGCAAACCGGCGCAGCAGAAGCTACTGTGATCGAGATTGTCGAGCAGGGTATCGTTGAACCAACAGGTGCTGGCGCAGATGAATGGCTATTTAGTCCAGCGATGCTTATTGTGACCAAAAAAGCAGTGCGCTTGCATCTTGATCTTGATATGGATTGGGCGGGGATCGCGTTAGCGATAGAATTACTAGATGAAGTTGCACAGCTACGAGAAAGGAATCGTTACCTAGAACGTAGGCTTAGCCGCCTTGTTGATTTGTAACAATCGCTCAAAAATGACTTTTCTGCCCTAAAGTATGTTCTATTGTGCTGCCAATAGTTTATTTATTCACGAGTAAAAGCCAATAAATATTATGCAGAAATTATCGACAGCGCCGCGCCGACAGCTTTTGCAAAAGCAGTTTAACTTACTTGTTGATACGACTATCCAATTCGGGGATAAAAGTATAGCAGCAGTGGGGCTGAACAACTTAAGGAATAACCAATGGCTAAGGATTGGGTATTTAGGTTTGAAAAAATATGGAGCAGGTATGTTGCTAATGCTGCTTACTGGGCCTGCACTTGCCGAAAGTAAGTCATTTACTCAATCAACAATTGCTGCTTTTGAAAGTAGTAATATCGTGTTTAAGCGCGGCGAGTCGACTATCCCTTTTCTACCACTTGCCAATATAACGGCTAAAACCTATGGCTCTGCTGATGTCACCATAGATGGTACTGACGATTTACAATTCGAGATTGAGCATTTCAGCCAAGTCGCCGGCATACCTTTTTTATTAGATGACAATAATGTTTTGATTGTTGGCCAATAATTAGCCAGAACCAATTTTTCTACTGATGCCAATGATTTTGAGTCTTTTCATAACGATTCTATTGGTCTACCCGTCGGCTGGTTGCAGCAAGTTAATCAGCAGTGGCAGGCAGCCGCTTTTATAAAGCCGCTAGGGCACAAAAGTTCACACAAAAAACTCACGCTGGCAGTGGGGAACACTGGGTGGTGCGTTTTTGCGTTATGAACAGTCTGACAAACTTTGGTGGGCCTATGGTATTTATGCCGACATCGGGGGTATTGAAGACATCTATCTACCCTATACAGGAGTGTCTTGGACCATAAACGAAAACTGGTCGCTCAGTGCCATCATGCCTTGGCCAGCATTACTTTATGCGCCATCAAATGATTTGTTATTTAGGCTAGGCGCATCACCGTCTAGTGCTTCTTTGCAGGTGGAGGATGACGCTTCTGACATATCGGCAAACTTTGATGCCTGGGATTTTGGTTTTACCGTCGAAAAACACGTTGGCAATAACTTTTGGTTGGGTCTAGAAACTGGCATTGGTGGCCTGCGTGGCTTACGAATTGTAGATGGCGACCTTAAAGGTGTTGAAAGCGACGTTTCATCCAATGCTTATTTTGGCTTAAGCGTCAATTTCAGGCCATCGCTAAATTAACCTATAACAACGACAAACGAAATGACAGCTGCGGCAAGGATGAGTAAAACAATAAATGCGAAAACATCCAGCATGGGGGTTCTCTTATTTAGTGACTGCCAACGATTAAAGATGCAGATAGAAATTGAAATAATAAACTTGTGAAACTTTTGCTAGTTTAGCGATGGCTGGATAACTCAGGAAAACGCATAGAGATATTAAGTTAACTGAACGCTTTACTTTTTGCGGGACTATAAAAAATCAGTTCGGTTTTGTTCATCTCAGTTATACTGCACGTTCGATAACAACGAACGGAAAATAATATGTTTAAGAACACGCTCATCATCTTTGTGGCATTGTCAATTTCAAGCATTAGCTATGCTGAAAACGGAATGAAGCGAGCTAATACTTGGGAGGCATCGATTGCCGTTATTTCTCAAGATGGGGCTAATTACACATCCTCCAATTCTAATAGCGCGCTAAGCGTGGAAAGTTCGAGTGGTTGGGGCTTCTCTCTGGGTTATAACCCCTCCAACCATTTGTTGCTTAATTGGGAGTTTGCCACAACCAGCCCTAGATATAAGGTTACGGCGCCTGATGGGGGTAGTCTTTCTCAAAAAGCGGATATTTATGAAAATCAGTTTAATGCAACTTGGCATTTCTTTGATGGACCATTTACACCCTATGTTAAGGCCGGTATGGGCTGGACAACGGTAGATTCTAATGTGTCGACCGGAGAGGTTTATTGTTCGCCTGGCTATTATTATTGGTATTGTGATTCGTCTACTTATGGCGATAGTGGTTTTTCTTATAATGCTGCAGTGGGCCTGCGTTACGATATTAATCGCAATGTTTTTGTGCGCGGTAGCGTTGAAAGTCTATGGTCCGGTTCTGATATTGCAGGCGAGACTCCACAAATCAATACCGGCAAGATTGAGCTAGGCTTTAGAATATAGTCAGTTTTTACCAACCATTAAAAGGGAAGCAATGCCTCCCTTTTAATGGTTTAAATGTAATCAAAACCATCATTTTAGTGAATTAGATAAAGTGCCATACTGACAGGCTAATTGATGTTTTTTGATAAAATAGTAAAAAGATCAGAATACTCTATAAGCAAACTGTTAGGCGTTAATCAGAATGAGAAAAACCGATAAAAAAATAGACAATGCAGTTATAGAAGTACTAACTGAAGTCTGCAAGATCGGCCAACAGCATTACACTGGTTTCATGTGGATAACACATTTTGTAGACTACACTGATTTCCCTAGGTCTCTTTCTGTGGTGTGTATTTTTGATACCAACGAACAACTGAAAAAAACAACAGTAAACGAACTACGTAAACTTATTAATGAAAAATTGTTGTCCATTAATATAAAACTTACAGATATACATGGGCAGGTAAGTTTTGATACCGAAGAAAATTGTAGTAATCAAAACGATGGTAACTGGGACGAGCGCTTTAAGTAATCGTCGCCTGATAAAATAAGCTAACTAGTCGGTCACTACCTTTTTTTATTCTATGGCTTCAGTGCCCGATATGCATTAATAATAGGTGCGAACTCGGTCGGAGTTGAACCATGAATAACCACGCCGTCGGCGCCATTAATCAATTGGTTTTTCCATGCGACCGCACATTCATCACTGGTGCCAGTGGCTGCAGGTAGCCATTCGTTGGGAATCAATTCACTAATTTTCTCAAGCTGCTCAAGGCTGGCTACGCTGTCGATGCCGCCAGCCATTGACGAAACTACTTCGCTGGCGCGAAAGGCGATAAGCACCTCTGGGTCCCATTCGTTCAATGCAATTAACATTTCCACATAACCAGGGGCCTGCATATAAGTAGCCATTCGTGCCACCAATTTGCGCAAATAGTCTTCTCGGCTTGGCACTAGCGCAGTGGCTAAAACTGCATGTATTTTAATGTCGTCAGGGTTGCGACCTGCTTTTTCAGCCCCCTCTTGAACAAATGCTTTAGCACGTTGTAGACCACGGTCAGTAATAAAAGTGTGCAGATGCACCCCATCAAAATGCTGCCCGGCGAAGCGCAGACTTTTAGGCCCAAAGCCGACAAAGTGAACTGGAATATTTGCATCCATCCAGTCGCCCATACTGAGGTAGGGCAGGGTGCCCATCTTACCCTCGTGTCCCATCACCTTTTTGCCACGCCAAAGTGTACGCAGTAGTGCGATGCCCTCTACTAGCTGAGCATTGCCAACATTATCTAAGCCCATCAGTTGATTGCGAATGGCTACACCGCGTGCCAGTCCGAGTTCAAAGCGTCCGCTCGACAAATAGTGTAGTGAACTGCACATTGTAGCCAGCACCATAGGGTGGCGAGTATGTATATTGGTGCCGGCAGTAGCCACATGAATAGCTTTGGTTACTGCCAGTGCTGCGGCGCAAATCACGCCTGCATCTTTGACGTCAAATCGCTCAGACAGCCAAACCTTTCCTAGGCCCAGTGCCTCGGCCTGTTTGGCTTCCTCGATTGCATCAGCCGGGGTTGTAGTGTGGCCCGGTAGCAAATAACAACTTAACTCAGGAAATTCAAATGTAGCGCTCATAACAACCCCGTGGTGTTAATTATTTATCGGCTTAAAAAACTCATTCGCTTTCATATCAACACAGTGTTGCAGGTGGCGTTGCGCCATCACTAAAAACATTTTATCGCTGCGCTCTTCGGCTGCGCTGAACATAGCACCCAGTACTGTAATCATTAATCCGTGAACGGAGAATTCCCGGTACTGTTGCCAGCACTGCTCTGCGTTTATGGTGAAGCCAGCATTGGCTAGGCAGTGGCGATAATGATCGAGAGTGTCTTGCTCGCATTGCCTACGATCTTCGGTTTCTAGGCTGCCACCCAAAAAATAAGCAACGTCTGCTAAGCCACATGACTCAGTCAGTGTTTGCCAATCAACCGTGGTAGTGGCGCCATTAACTCCAAATAACAGGTTCTCTGTTCTGAAATCGGCATGGATAAGCGTCTTAGGGCCGGTGTAATGGCAGGACCAGTTGACATGATTGAGCACATACTCAGAGCCAAAGGCGATGCATTCTGCATTCAATCCATGACCAAAGCGTTCAACAAATCCCGGCCAGTTTTGCTGCAACAGTTGTTGGCCAAAAGCAGCGCTGTCCTCATCGGTGTGAGTAATATAGTCTTTTTTCAATAGCGCTTGTTTATTGTAAAAAGAGGCATGTAATTTGGCCGCCTCGGCGACGGCGAGCTTGGCTCGTTCAGCGGTTTCGCCGATCAGTTGACTGCCAGGCTCTGCTGGCGCGAGATCTTCCATTAGAATAATAAAATCAGCACCACTGTCATCAATAAGCGCTAGATAAATAGTTGGTGTGGCGATTTCACAATGACTTGCCAGTTCACTGTAGAACATAACCTCTTTTCTATAAGCGCCCATTAAACTAGCCATAGTACGTGCGGTTTCATCCATTGCTGGCAGTTTGGCGATTATAGTGGCAGGTGCGTTGTAGTCGCCGTCATAACTTAGGCTAAAGCGAACATTGTCGCCCATTTTGCCAGTACCAATAACTTCCCCGTCGGCTTTGATGACCCTACCCGTAGTGAGAATGTCAGCATTGGCTAACACTTGTGTTAGCCAATCGGGGCTAATCTTTTTTGGGTCAGAGATTAATTCAATCACGGTTAATTCCTATAATAACGGCTAATGCACTACTGTGATGTGAAAGTAGTGCACTGACAAGTTAACTGGTATTCATTAATAGGATATGGATATCTGGTTCGGCCTATATCCAAGCGTGGGGCTGCTCGATCAAAAATTATGCAGTTTTGGTTTACCTCAGGCTTAATCTAAGTTTTTACTATATTGGATTAAAATTTATACAAAAATCTCACGATCACTACAACTTGTGTTGATAAGAGCCACTTTATTATTTTTTACTATCCCTATTTAATCATCGATTTCGCTGAAAATAGGCTGCCGGATAAATTGGGCATGGCAGCCTAATAATTCAACTATTCACGTATTTTCCATTCGCCGCTACTGTCGTGGCAGACATTGACAACGGTGGTACCTAGCGACTTTTTCTTTTTGTAACCTTTAACCGACAGCTCTCGACAGCGCTCGTCACCATTAACAGCCATAGCGGTGATAGTAACATCGCCAGCACTTCCCGTTTCGGCGCTACCCCAAGTCTCGGCTGCTTGTAAGTAATCTTGCTTTAATACTTCACTGCTAGCAGTGCCGATCAAGCGACGATCTTCTTTCGACACTGATTTTCCTTTAAATACTGTGTCTGTCACATCAGTAACAAGATTGATTGGCGCATTAAAAATTCCAGAAAAAATTCCAGATACAGCCCCCTCCGAAGCATTTTTGCCTGCAGAGCGAGCAATTTCACTGGCCTGTGCTAATAAACTAGGCATCTCTTCTCGAGTCGTTTTTACTTCCGTCAACACTGAAGGGATGGTCTTTTCACGCAAGGCCATCGACTCCGCTATTAACACGGGGACAGTATCATTGCGCAAGGCATTACTCTCAGCTAGGACCGCAGGCATGGTTATTGTTTGAAGCATATTGGTTTCTAACAACACCGCAGGAATAGTCTCGCGCCGCAGCATCGAGATCTCGGTTAAAATTGCCGGAATTTCTGCACGCACTGCTGCTACCTCAGCTAATACCGAAGGGATTTCTGCGCGCACTGCTTCAATCTCTGCCAAGATGGCTGGAACTTCTCCACGGACGGCCGTAACTTCATTGATGAAAAAAGGAATTTGCTCGGTGATCTGTGCTACTTCATCAACCAACTTTGGCACCACATCACGATACAGCGCCACCGACTCCGCCACCTTTTCTAATGACGATAACTGCAGAGCAAAATAACCAATAGCTGCCGACAAACATAAGATGCTGGTTGCGATGGCATAACTTCCATAGTTTCGCTGCGGTAATTTTTCTAAGTGACTCATCATACTTCCTGTAGCTGCAAGTTTTATTGTTTTAGAGTATAACTTTTTATCAACTATTACATAGCTATGATCTGCTGCCTGCTAGCAAATAACATCGCCATCATGCAG
>CAWVSB010000041.1:0-11617 GCA_963933215.1 uncultured Cellvibrionales bacterium | reverse complement strand
ATCTGAGTCACTGGTTTCAGTTTGATCTGTAGGGAAGGCATCGCCATTGTCGCCAGTGCCATCATTATCAGTATCAATTGTTTCACTTTCATTATTAGGAAACGCATCTGCATTGTCGCCAACACCGTCTTGATCGCTGTCTGCGCTCTCAGTAGCATCTTCTGGGAAGGCATCGCCATTGTCGCCAACACCGTCTTGGTCTGCGTCTATCGATTCAGTTTCATCCGTCGGAAAGACGTCAGCAGTATCCGCCACGCCATCGCCATCTATATCAGAAACGGTTGCATTCATCTGAGGCGTATAGTCAGTTGCTTCCAAAACTGTATCTTCCGTACTTGTTGTCTCAGCCTCTTCGATTAACAATTGACCAATCTGAGTAATAGCAATAGTTGTACCCGGAACGAATAAGGTGCTGGGGTCAGTGGTTAACAGTATTTCTATGGCACTGCCATCGCCTTCAATTTCAGTTATTGCCTCAATTGCGCCTTGGTCTGACTCGCCATCGATATCACCATCGGTAATATCCTGGGCTAATGCCGCTAAAATATTGGTGGTGGTCAATGTCGTGTCTGCATTAACGTTTTCTGCAGCCTCTTGTAGCAAAACAACTACTGCCGAAACACCCTCAATTGCGGTGCGATAAGCTGTTGACGCAGCCAGTTGTGCTGGCGTTGTGACCGAGTCATTAACTATGGGAGGAGTAGAAAAAATATCGACACTTTGATCAAGACCAAAACCGAGCAGGGCGGCAGTTTGCCCAGATGCTGAACTGACTGCTTGTAAAAACTCTGCCTCAGATACACCTGCTTCGCCATCGCTCGGATACAAGCTAGAGTCTTCGCCAGCTTTCGATACCGCAAGATCGAGTGCAATTGTGGTTAATGGCGTAGCATAAATAGGAATTTGAGCACTTAGCTGGGCTGCCGATATGACTGTGGTAAGACGGGTAATAACGGGGGCTTCGCCAGTAGTTAAATCAATGGTGTCTTCATCGGCGGTTACTACTAGTATAACAATTCCAGTATAACTAGTAGGGATTGCAACATCCGTTACCGCGCTGTCAGGGCCAGTTTCACCGACATCTAACAAGTCACCAATAAAGTTTTCTGCACTGGGGTCGAATTCATGTGCTTGAACCAGTGCCCCTACCAATGGACCTTTAACCGCTGACCCAGAAATAGGTGTTGTCGCCTCAGGTGCTGCAGGCGGCGCAATATTGGTGGGGGGAGACGGAGTGGTAGTAGAGTTAGTGGGCGTATTACTATTACTTGAGCTGCCATCACCGCAGGCTTGAACTAGTGTTGCGAGAGTACAAAGTAGGATTAATTTGTTAAGTCGCATGAGTGCTCTCCGGCAATTATTATACTTACACAGGCATTGGTACTGTGTTCATCAGAAGATCTAGCGGTTACCTTACCCTTAGTTTGTTTGTTGCTACTACCCCCAATTGGGGAGGGGGCTAACTAATTAATAAGCTAAATTATTTTTTTATTACCTTTTACGTTATATTGGAAATACAAGTAATAACAAATTTTCATGAATGCGAGACCGCTATGTCTGCCCATATCAATGAAGAGCTAGTTTCAAAAATTTATCAAACAGCATTAAACCCTTCCCTGTGGGGTGCTTTAGTAGAATCCATTAGCAATAATGCCGCGGACTCCGATAGAAACAGCAATCGAGTAATTGTTAATCATTTATATCAGGCGATTGATATATTTAGCGAGATCCAGCATGAGCGATCTGGGCGTGAGGCCTTAAAAACAGCGCTTAATCAATTACCATTAGGCGTGTTAGTTATTGATAGCGCCCAAAATATAATCGAGACCAATGATTTTGCCGCTAGTTTAATTCGTAACTCTCAGCATCTGAATATCAAAGGCGGCCAGCTTTGGTTGGCTGATAGTTTGGTTAATCGCTCGTTTCGAAATTTACTGGCAACTATTACTTCTGATTATGCAGAGTTTGATGCAGACCAGTTAAAGCATTTTATTGTGGGTAGCGAATTAGTAATTGAAGAAGAGGTGTCGATATTTGTAGTGCCTGCTGATGCAGTTGATAGTAATAGACAAAAAAATACTGGTAATGTATTGGTGTTTCTAACGGTGGGTAAATCAGATTTTCAGTTAAACAACAAAGTACTTAAAAAAATATACCGATTGACCGATGCTGAGTGCCGTTTATTAAACGCGCTAATTAAAGGTGCTAATAAATTACCCGAGGTGGCGGAGAAATTGTCACTCAGCTATCACACCGTCAAGTCATATTTAAAGTCGGTACTTGAAAAAACTAATACCAATAGCCAGACAGAATTGCTTAAATTGGTGTTAACCACGCCAGCATTACATCTGCCGTTGCTTGATCAATCCAAATTGGGTTCACATAAATATGGCGATAGCTCTCGTCAGCGCAGTATTACCCTTGAGGACGATCGCGAACTATGCATTTCTGAATATGGGGTGTTAGACGGTTATCCAGTATTTTATTTTCACGGCCTGTCGGGTTGTCGGCTAGAGTGTGATCACCCGGTCGAGCAACTAATAATTAACAATATTCGTTTAATTGCTATAGACAGGCCTGGTTTTGGCGGTTCGACTAAGGATCCTAATAAAAGCTTTCAGTCTTGGTGCACTGACATGGAAGACTTTTGTAGATGTGAGAATATTAATAAATTTTCCATTATTACTTATTCCTCTGGGTCGGCTTGGGGTTTGTTTTGTTGTCAGCACTTTGGTGATCGAGTGCAGCAGTTGTGCCTTGTTTCTAACGTCGGTTTAAACCCATTTACTACGATAAAAAATAATAGTCTCCACACCAATCAAGCGATGGTTAAAATAACTAAACGTTCACCGGCAATTAGTGGGGCGCTGTTACAGTTAATGTGCAAATTATTTTATAGTGACATAAATCATTATTTTGCTCATATTCGGGGGCAACTTTCAAAAGCAGATCAACTAACGATTAATGAATATTCAGCTCATATAGCGCGAGCGTTTGCTGGCCGAGGAAAAGATGGTTGGAAGGAGATGGGCAACGAACTGCGAATATTAACGACTGACTGGTTTAATGATTTAAATAAAATTAGTTGTCCAGTAACCATATGGCACGGCAGGGATGATCAGCATGTGCCGATAGAAGCAATGGAAGCACTATTACCAAAGTTTGCTAACGTAGAACTCAATTATATCGATAAGCAGGGGCATTATCTGCTGCATCGGATGTGGTCAGATATCGTTTCGTCTATCGTCGTTGCCACTTAGGTTTACCCGTTTATAGCTGTATTTTTTCAGTAGCCCTATATTTTTCTTGAAACCTACTTATATTTTTGGCGTTCAGATCCTGTTCAGCTAAAACTATTATAGTTAATCGCTGCCCAGGATTTTATTGTTATCAACTAGACAGTTGAGTGAAACATTCTTGCGCGGAGATAGCGAATTGAAAAAGACCTTAGTGACAGTCAGTGAGCTTAAAATAGGTATGTATGTTGTTCAGTTGGATAAAAATTGGCTCGATACGCCGTTTTTGTTGCAAGGATTTTTAATCGAAGATGAAACGCAGATAGCTCAATTGGTAGAGCATTGCGAGTGTGTTTATATTGACGAGGAGCAACCCTCCGCTCCAGAGGAAGCTAGGGTCACCCTCTTAAAACCAGATGAAGTCAAGCCTCAGCCGGTTGCCAAAGTAAAATCAAAGTCTAAAATTATAGTTAATGTGGCTAAATATGGTCGTGCTAAGCCGGCTTCGGGCAAAGATATTGTGCGCGCAGCGCAGACCTTGAAGCGGGTAGAGTTTCAGTTATCTAATATTGGAGAGGAGCTTACCAAAGGAAAAGAAGTCGATCTGGATAGTATTGACACTGTCTCGGTTTCGTTAGTCCGTTCGGCCGTTCGCTACCCGCTGGCCTTGTCATGGTTGGCTTTAGTGCAGAAGAAAGATAATCAACTGTTTGACCGCACTTTGCGAATTGCCACATGGGCCTTGCTATGTGCCAGAACAATTGGCCTAGAACAAGAAGAGTTACGCTGCCTTACCGCTGCCATTTTAATGCTACATGTTGGTTATTTGGCAAAGATAAACGGTAAGTCAGACCATGATATTTCGTTATATAAAGCGTCGCGCAGAAGTGTTGCAGTAATGAAAAAACGTGGCATACACCCTAATATACTTGGTGTTATAGAGGGCTGTTTTGAACGATTCGATGGTACCGGCTTACCGCGTAAACTTAGCGGTGAGATCAATCCTATTACTGCACAAATAGCCGGCTTGGCTATTTATTATGACTTACTGTTATATCCAGTTAATAACAAAATAGAGCCAGTAACAGCAATGAACGCTAGTAAACTTGTTTATCAGCGCAGAGGTCGTCAATTCCAGGCAGAATTGGTAGATGCATTTATCGAAGCTATTGGTATTTACCCTGCAGGCACAATCTTGGAATTAAACACTAATGAGCTCGCGGTAACTATTGATCAGCCTGAAAAAAATAAGTTAGCGCCGTGGGTGATGCTAGTTACTGACGCGCAGCGGGTAAAGCTTAAACATTATCGGCTGATCCAGCTTGCTAAACAAGATGACGATAGTGCTGGTATGACGCGATCGATAGTACGTGATTTACCCCCCAATGGCATGGATATCGACCTTGTAGAGGTCGGCAGTGCTTATAAAAAGATTGCCGAATCTAGAAGTGGTGCGGCAGCAACTAATGTAGCTAAGTCGATGGCTATTACAAAAAAAATCAGCGGCCTAAAGTGGCTGATATCCCGTTTTAAAATATCGTCCAAAGACGATATCACTAATATATAAATATTAAGTTGCTGTTTGCTCTGTTGCCAGATTTAGACTCTGCAGTTTTGTGTATAATGCCGCCGGGTCAATAAAGGTGGAATATGACAGATATTAGTGAAATTACCGAGTTTTTAGGTTGCCCCACGTCTGATGCGTGGGTGCAGGCAGCATTGGCCGACCAGAACACCCTGCTAATAGACCATGCCAATTGTGAGAAAAAGGCAGCGGGAACTGCCCTCAACCTGATGTATCGCTATATTAGTCACACCGATTTACTTAATAAAATGTCTCGTTTGGCTCGTGAAGAGTTGCGTCATTTTGAAATGGTGTTAGCTATTATGGGTAAGCGGGGTATTGAATATGAGCATGTTTCCCCATCCCGTTATGCTGCTGGTATGCGAAAGGGTGTGCGTACCCATGAGCCTGCAAAAGTTGTCGACACTATGATTGTAGGGGCGATTATTGAAGCGCGATCATGTGAGCGTTTTGCTATGATTTCGCCTTATTTAGACGATGACTTGGGTGAGTTTTATACTTCACTTTTACGTTCAGAATCAAGGCATTATAAAGACTATTTAGACTTAGCTTTAAGTTTTTCTGAAGGCCCGATAGACGATAGAATCGCCCACTTTATTGCCGCTGATAACGAGTTGATTAGCAGTCCAGATACTGAGCTCAGATTTCACTCTGGGGTACCTACGTCTGCCTAAACCGCTATTTCTACAGTGGCTTAAATATCAAAACTGACTAATTCAGTGTCGCCGCTATTTAGGCTTATAGACCAACCCTGCCTATCCCAGTCGCCCAATACATAACGTAGGCCATTAGTGTGCTTATGCACTTTTGGTCGGTGAGTGTGGCCATGAATCATCACATTACAGTTGTAATGTTTTAGCAGGCGATCAACTTCGCTGGGGGTGGCATCCATTATATTAGTGGCTTTATTGCTGTTAGCAGCCATGCTTTTAGCGCGCCAGTTAGCGGCTAGCTTTTGCCTGAACTTAAGCGGCATATGAACTAATACCCAGCTGTAGATAGGGTTACGTACTTTGCGGCGAAACTTAATGTAGTCAACGTCTTCAAGGCATAAGGTGTCGCCGTGGCAGAGCAAAAATCGCTTATCGCAACTAGTAATAACTTGGTAGTCAGGCAGTAGTGTTACGCCAGTTTCACGGGCGAAGCGTTTGCCCAGTAAAAAGTCTCTATTGCCTTGTTGCACATAAACCTGCGTCTTGGTTTGGCTAAGTTTTCTTAATGCCCTGACAATCGTTGTGGCTAACTCACTAGGGTCATCGTCGCCAATCCAGGCTTCAAATAAGTCGCCCAGAATATAAAAGTGGTCGGCGGCAATAGCTTGAGTTTCAAGGAAATTAATAAACGCCCCAGTGATATCGGGGCGTTCAACAGATAAATGCAAATCTGATATGAACAGGGCGTCCATTATTTATCAGCATATGCCTCGCTAATCGTAACTTCGTTGATAGTAATGGTTTCTGTTGGCACATCACCGTGGCCGGCACGATTAGCGGTAGGGATACCTTTGATCTTCTCTACCGCATCCATTTCACCTGTCACTTTACCAAACACTGCATAACCCCAGCCTTGCTGGTTTTTACCGCTATGGTTTAGAAAGCCATTGTCAGCTACGTTAATAAAAAATTGTGAGCTAGCTGAATGGGGGTCAGCGGTTCTGGCCATGGCTAGCGTACCAATGTCGTTAGTTAAACCGTTGTCTGCTTCGTTTTCTATAGACTGGCGACCGCCTTGTTTTTCGCTCATGTCAGCTATCATGCCACCGCCTTGAATCATAAAGGTGCTGATAACACGGTGAAAAATAGTGCCTTCGTAAAAACCGTCTTTAGCATACTGTAAAAAATTAGCAGCAGTGTTTGGCGCCTTGTCGAAATCAAGTTCAATGCTAATGTCGCCGTGGCTTGTATGTAGAGTAATCATGCAGTCTTCCGTTAAATAATATTGAATATGGCCACTTAGGCCCTGAGCGGCACTAATTTTACACATAAAACACAAGATTTATAACTTAAACATTAAGTTATAGGCTAAGCATCGGTATAATCTTGCGCCTGCGTTACATGTTGATAGCGCATTATTGTTGAGAGTAGAGAATGTCTGAAGAATCTAGGCCACAAAACTTTTTAGAGCAAATTATTGAGAAAGATTTGGCCGAAGGGGTAGTAACTAAGGTTGTAACCCGTTTTCCGCCTGAGCCAAACGGCTATCTGCACGTAGGCCATGCTAAATCCATCTGCTTGAATTTTGGTCTAGCTCAGCAATTTGGCGGCGTATGTAACTTACGCTTTGATGACACCAACCCAGAAAAAGAATCGCAAGAGTATGTGGATGCGATTCAAGAAGATGTTCGCTGGCTGGGTTTTGAATGGAATGGCGAGGTTAAGTTTGCCTCTGACTACTTCGAGCAGTTTTATGGCTGGGCGCTAGAGCTAATTAATGCGCACAAAGCTTATGTTTGCGAGCTAAGCGCCGAGCAAACTCGTGAATACAGGGGTGATTTTACTACGCCAGGTAAAAACAGTCCTTATCGCGATCGTCCACTTGAAGAAAATATAGCCTTGCTAGCTAAAATGCGTGCCGGTGAAATGGCCGAGGGTAGTGCCACACTGCGTGCCAAAATAGATATGCAGCACCCAAATTTAACCATGCGTGACCCGGTGTTATACCGAATTCGTCATGTGGCGCATCATCGCACTGGTAATGATTGGAATATTTATCCGGCTTATGACTTTGCACATGGGCAGGAAGACGCCATTGAGGGTGTAAGTCATTCAATTTGTACTCTAGAGTTTCAAGACCATCGGCCTTTGTATGAATGGTTTACTGAAAATCTATCAGTGCCATCAACGCCTAAACAGTATGAGTTTGCCCGCTTAAACTTAAATTATACGGTTACCAGTAAGCGTAAGCTAAAACAGTTAGTAGATGAGGGCGTGGTTGCAGGCTGGGATGACCCACGTATGCCGACTATCGCTGGTATGCGTCGCCGAGGTTATTCACCTGCAGCGATTAGAAACTTTTGTGAAAAAATTGGGGTAACCCGTGCCGATAGCGTTGTCGATATGGCAGAGCTCGACTTTACCTTGCGTGAAGACCTAAACGACAACGCACCACGAGCTATGTGTGTGCTAGACCCGGTGAAGCTTACCATTACAAATTTTGCAGCAGAGTCTGTTGAAGTAATGACTGTGCCCGCTCATCCGAATAAGCCAGAGATGGGTGAGCGCGAATTGCCATTCACTAAAGAGCTGTATATCGATCGAGCTGATTTTACCGAAGACAACACCTTGTCGCGGAAAAAATTTAAGCGCTTAGTGTTAGGCGAGTGGGTTCGCCTGCGCGGCTCATACGTGATTAAAGCTGACGATATAGTTAAAGATGACAGCGGTAACATTGTTGAAATTATTGCCAGCCTCGTACCTGACACAGTTGGTAACAACCCTCCTGAAGGCATGAAACCTCGCGGCGTGATTCATTGGGTGTCGGCTACTAAAGGCGTGCAAGCGACAGTACGTTTATACGACCGCTTATTTAATGTGCCTGCACCAGACCGAGGTGATAGTGAATTTATGGATCATGTGAACGCTGAGTCATTTAGCGTAATTGACAATGCGTGGGTAGAGCCGAGTTTAGTTAATGCCAAACCTGAGCAGCGCTTTCAGTTTGAGCGTGAAGGTTATTTTGTAGCTGATCGTTTAGAGCATAGTGAGGCCAAACCGGTGTTTAATAAAACTATTGGTTTGCGTGATACTTGGGCTAAGGGTTAGGCACGGTTATGAGCTTACAGTTATACAACACCGCGACTGGTGCTAAAGAAGCGTTTGAGCCGTTAGAGCCAAATAAGGTAAAGATGTATGTCTGCGGCCCCACGGTATACAACCGTGTCCATATCGGCAATGCGCGCCCGGTAGTGGTGTTTGATACTTTGTTTCGATTGCTGCAAACCCAGTTCGATGAAGTGATCTACGCCCGTAACATCACCGATATTGACGACAAAATTATGAAAGCGGCGAAAGACAGTGGCGACAGCATTAAGTCAGTGTCGTCGGTTTATGCTCAAGCTTATTTTGACGATATGGCTGCGTTGGGTAATTTAGAGCCAACTATTACGCCTTATGCTACCGACCATGTCGGTGAAATGATCAGCATGATTAGTACTTTAATTAACAGTCAGCATGCCTATGAAGCCGAGGGCCATGTGTTGTTTGCGGTTAAGTCGATGGCTGATTATGGCAAGCTATCAAACCGCTCATTAGAAGATATGTTAGCCGGCGCGCGGGTAGAAGTAGCACCCTATAAAAAATACGCCGGTGATTTTGTGTTGTGGAAGCCATCCGGTGAGGATGAACCAGGTTGGGACAGCCCTTGGGGTCGAGGGCGCCCCGGTTGGCATATTGAATGCTCGGCGATGATTGAAAAACATCTTGGCGAGACCATTGATATTCATGGGGGTGGCCGTGATTTAACCTTTCCGCATCACGAGAATGAATTAGCGCAAAGCCAATGCGCTCATGATGGTAAGCAGTTTGTGCGCTATTGGATGCACAACGGTTATATCAATATTGGCGGCGAGAAAATGTCTAAGTCTTTAGGCAATTTCAAAATGGTCAATGACTTATTAGAAGAATACCCCGGTGAAGTGCTGCGCTTTGCGTTGTTGTCATCACATTATCGTTCTGAGGCCAACTTTACCTCCGATTTATTAGAGCAAGCCAAAAATGTGCTGGATACTTTTTATGGTTTTCTACGCAATGTGCAAAGCGTTGCAACCCATGATGTGGTGTTAGCAGAGCAAGCTTTTTACCGCGCAATGTTAGACGATTTAAATACCCCTATAGCAATTAGTGAAATGCATGCCTTAGCAAAAGCGATGAATAAAGCAGACGGTGATGAGCAAGTAGCGCTCAAATCTTTATTACTTAAAGCTGGTGAATTGTTGGGTCTATTACAGGCTGATCCAGAGCAATGGTTTCAGCAGGGTGGCAATGATGAGCTTGACGGTGCTGCGATAGAGTCATTGATAGCTGAGCGCAAGCAGGCTAAGTTGGACCAAGACTATGCTCGCAGCGATGAAATTCGCGCTGAGCTTCAAGTCAAAGGTGTAATTTTAGAAGACAGCCGCGAAGGCACTAGCTGGAAACGCGCCTAAAAAAACAGGGAAGAGGGGATGGGATGCTAAAAAAATTCGTGATAGCAGTAGTTTTACTAGTAGTCATTATTACAGTTTATGGTTATTTAGCTGGTAGTGGTTTAATCGGCAAACATCAAGCTGTTGGCATAGTTGCTAACAGTGAAGTCCCAGCTAAAGTCGTCGCTCAAAGGCTGGGCGCCAAAGCTCTGGCAGCAGCTAATTTAAACGTTACGTCTAGTAAGCAAATTTTGTTTGGTGACTTTCACGTGCACACCACTTTTTCCAACGATGCTTATACCGCTGCAATGCCAATCATGGGAGGTGAGGGTTCTCAGCCTCCTGCAGATGCCTGTGATTATGCACGTTACTGTTCGGCGTTAGATTTCTGGTCAATTAATGACCACGCTGTATCGTTATCATCTAAACGCTGGCAAGAAACCAAAGACAGTATTCGCCAATGTAATGCAGTAACCGACCCTGCTAACCCCGATGTAGTGGCCTTTTTGGGTTTTGAGTGGACCCATGCCAACCCTGCCACTGCCAGCAAGCATTGGGGCCACAAAAACGTCATTTATAAGTCGATTGAAGAAGAAAATGTAGCCGCACGGCCAGTTTATGCTGAAGCTGAATTAGGCCCAAGTGCATTTAACGCACCGTTTATAGATCGAGCGTTACTGGCATTGGCCAAGCTGCCAAATAACGATGAGTATATTGACTACAATTTGTATCTGCGTGAAATGGAAGAAGAGCCGATTTGTCCTAAAGGCGTCCACACTAATGACTTGCCATTAGACTGCAAGGAAGGTGCAGCTACCCCTGCCGAGCTCTTTACTAAATTGGATGAGGCGGGGCATGAGGCGATTGTCATTCCGCATGGCAATGCTTGGGGTTTGTATACACCAGCAGAAACCACTTGGGATAAGCAACTTGTCGGCGCCAACCAAGATGAAAGCCGCCAATACATGATTGAGGTTTTTTCTGGTCATGGTAATTCAGAAGAATATAGAGAATTCATCTCTATTGTGCGCGATGAAAACGGCGTGGCAAGGTGCGCGCCAGTGCAAGATGATTTTTTACCCATGTGTCAGCAAGCGGCTAATATTATTATGCAGCGCTGCCTAGACGTTGGCGAAGCACTAGCTGAATGTGAACAACGGGCAGAAGTGGCACGCAATAATGCCGCGCAATCAGTATTTCCGTTCGCAACCGTTACTCGGACAACAATAGAAGAGTGGTTAGACGCGGATCAGTGTCGTGATTGTTTTCTGCCATCTTATAACTATCGCCCAGGCGGCAGCGCGCAATATGCAATGGCATTAGGTAACTTTGATGACCCTGATAATATCCGTCGTTTTCGTTTTGCCATGATGGCTTCTAGTGATAACCACAAAGCGCGTCCTGGTACTGGTTATAAGGAGTATGGTCGTCGTCAGAATGCGGAGACTTTCGTTGTTACCGATGAATTTGCAAAAGCTCAGCTCAATGCGCAACGGCCTCCAAAGCAGTCTTCCTCGATTGCAGTGTTAGGTAGCCAATTGCCCAGCTTGGGAGCAGGTCAGCCACTAGCGGAGCGTGCCTCGGGATTTTTTATGACCGGTGGTTTAGTGGCAGTGCATGCTGAAAATCGTCAGCGTGAAAGTATTTGGAATGCACTAGAGCAAAAAGAAATAT
>CAWVSB010000040.1:0-15446 GCA_963933215.1 uncultured Cellvibrionales bacterium | reverse complement strand
CAACGTGACCAATTGTGCCCACATTGACATGGGGCTTATTACGTTCAAACTTTTCTTTAGCCACTTTCGTGCCTCCTTATAATGTGAGCTCACTAGCCCCAATTTTTTGCAATAATTGCTTCTGCTATATTTTTCGGAGCTTCAGAATATTTACCGAACTCCATCGTGTAGGTCGCACGCCCTTGAGTTGCACTTCGCAAATCAGTCGCATAACCAAACATTTCTGCTAACGGTACATCGGCGGTAATAACTTTGCCCATGCTGCCGTCTTCCATACCAAGGATAAGGCCACGACGGCGATTAAGATCACCAACTACATCACCCATGTTAGTTTCAGGGGTAACAACTTCAACTTTCATCATCGGCTCAAGCAATACCGCGCCGCCATCCTGGGCAAGTTTTTTTGTTGCCATCGAGGCGGCAACCTTAAATGCCATTTCATTCGAGTCAACATCGTGAAAAGATCCATCGTATAAAGTAGCCTTCATACCTAGCAACGGATAACCGGCTAAGACGCCGTTTTTCATTTGCTCGCTAATGCCTTTTTGTACAGCAGGAATGTATTCACGCGGAACACTACCACCAACAATTTCGTTAACAAACTCCAAATCTTCCGCGCCGTCTTCACCTGGCTCAAACCTGATCCAGACGTGTCCGTACTGACCACGACCACCAGATTGACGAACAAACTTGCCTTCTATTTCGCAGGTATTTTGAATCGCTTCGCGATACGCTACTTGCGGCTTACCGATATTTGCCTCAACGCTAAACTCACGCCGCATACGATCAACTAAGATATCCAAGTGCAGCTCACCCATCCCAGAGATGATTGTCTGACCAGTTTCTTCATCGGTTTTGACCCGAAATGATGGATCTTCTTGCGCCAACTTACCCAGTGCAATACCCATTTTTTCTTGGTCTGGCTTAGACCTAGGTTCTACTGCAACCGATATTACTGGCTCAGGGAACTCCATCCGCTCAAGCACGATAATATTATCTGGGTCGCACAAAGTGTCGCCAGTTGTTACATCCTTAAGACCAATTGCTGCCGCGATGTCTCCCGCCAACACTTCTTTAATTTCTTCACGATTGTTCGCATGCATTTGCACCATACGGCCAACACGCTCTTTCTTTTGCTTCACTGAATTATAAACTGCAGTGCCGCTTTCCAACTTGCCGGAATAGACTCGAAAGAAAGTTAATGTGCCAACAAATGGATCGGTAGCAATTTTAAACGCAAGTGCTGCAAACGGCGCACTGTCATCAGCTTCGCGACAGGCAACAGTCTCTGCGGCATCATCCAAGGTACCTTCAATCGCTTTGACTTCGACCGGCGATGGCAGGTAATCGATAACCGCGTCTAGCATGGCCTGAACGCCCTTGTTCTTAAAAGCGCTGCCGCCAATAACCGGTACAATTTCATTCGCCAAGCAACGCAGCCGAATACCTTGCTTAATTTCTTCTTCAGTTAACTCTTCACCTTCAAGATATTTTTCCATCATCTCTTCGGTAGCTTCAGCGGCATTCTCAACTAAGAACTCACGCATCTGCTCACATTTGTCAGCGATATCCGCCGGGATTTCGCCATATTCAAAGGTCATTCCTTGGTCGGCTTCGTTCCAATAGATTGCCTTGTTTTTCACAAGATCAACAATCCCTTTGAACTCGTCTTCAGCACCAATAGTCATTTGCAGTGGAACAGCAACCGCACCTAGACGCTCTCGAAGCTGACTTACCACCATTTCGAAATCGGCACCGGCACGGTCCATTTTGTTAACAAAAACCATGCGTGGAACTTCATAGCGATTCGCTTGGCGCCAAACTGTTTCAGTTTGAGGCTGAACACCGGAAGTGCCACACAATACCACCACTGCTCCATCGAGCACTCGCAATGAGCGCTCAACTTCGATAGTGAAGTCAACGTGGCCAGGAGTATCGATAATGTTGACGCGATGCTGCTCATACTGCTGCTGCATCCCGGCCCAGAAACAAGTAGTAGCTGCCGAGGTGATTGTTATACCACGCTCTTGCTCTTGCTCCATCCAGTCCATAGTTGCGGCGCCGTCATGCACCTCACCTATTTTATGCGACATACCTGTGTAAAACAGCACGCGCTCAGTTGTTGTGGTTTTACCCGCATCAACGTGAGCACAAATGCCAATATTACGATATCGATTAATCGGGGTAATACGCGCCACGATCGAATCTCCGGAAAGTAGTCTTAGAGACTATGTTTAGAATCGGTAATGAGAGAACGCTTTGTTAGCTTCTGCCATACGATGCACATCTTCACGTTTCTTAACCGCAGCACCTTTACCCTGTTGGGCATCAATGATTTCTCCAGCTAGACGCTGATGCATGGATTTCTCACCACGACCACGTGAATACTCCACCAACCAACGCATTGCAAGCGCATGGCGACGAGAGGGACGAACTTCAACCGGGACTTGATAAGTAGCACCACCAACACGACGAGATTTAACCTCGACCATAGGAGCGATGTTTTCAAGACATTCGGTGAATACTTCGACAGGATCTTTGTTGCTGCGTTCAGCTACTAATTCAAGAGCACCATAGACGATGCTTTCAGCTAGTGATTTTTTACCACTAACCATTAGATGGTTTACAAATTTTGCTAGGGTGATGCTACCGAACTTAGGATCCGGAAGTATCTCGCGCTTAGCGACTACTCTTCTTCTTGGCATATTAAAGCCCTTCTATTCAGGTTAGCCTAAACACTTTATCGTCAGGATGACGGAGGTTTAGCCTTACTAAAGGTTGATAATTCGTTAAAGCTTGTGAGAATCCTAAGCTTAAGACTTAGGACGCTTAGCACCGTATTTAGAACGACCCTGACGACGATCTGATACACCTGAGGTGTCCAAACTACCGCGTACAGTGTGATAACGCACACCTGGGAGATCCTTAACACGACCACCGCGAATCAAGACCACGCTGTGTTCCTGTAGGTTATGACCTTCACCGCCAATATACGATGAAACTTCAAAACCATTAGTCAGACGAACACGACATACTTTTCGCAAAGCCGAATTTGGCTTTTTAGGTGTAGTTGTATATACACGAGTACACACACCACGGCGCTGAGGACATGCCTGCAAAGCAGGTACGCCACTCTTGACGATCTTGCGTTTTCTCGGCTTACGAACCAACTGGTTGATCGTTGCCATTCAATTAAACTCCAAATATAAAATTTGCTTATACCAATAATGATATAAACCCTACATCGCGACAACAAAATGCCGCTCCCCATTTAGGGAGGCGGCATTCTATAGACCACAATCCGTTACGTCAAGACAAGTGCCAATATGTTATAAGCACCTGCATTGAACCACGGATCTGTATGCTACAGATCCGTGTTTAGTGCTTCAGTTAGCGCCGCTTCTACTTCACTAGCAGATGGGCCCTTGCGCTGCGAATTCTTCTCTTCTTTCGCACGTTTACGCTCAGCATGATAAGCCAAACCAGTACCAGCCGGGATTAGACGACCAACAACTACGTTTTCTTTCAAGCCACGTAAACTATCACGCTTGCCAGTTACTGCCGCTTCAGTTAATACTCGAGTGGTTTCTTGGAAAGAAGCCGCTGAGATAAAGCTTTCAGTAGCAAGTGATGCTTTAGTGATACCCAGCAATACACGATCATACTTAGCTTCGATCTTACTTTCAGCTTTTAGCTTCTCGTTTACTTCAAGGACCCCAGTTAGCTCCATTTGCTCACCACGAATTAGCTCGGAATCACCGGTATTGCTGATCTCAACCTTACGTAGCATCTGACGACAGATAACTTCGATATGCTTATCGTTAATGCCTACACCTTGCAGACGATATACCTCTTGCACTTCGTTAACGATAAAACGCGTTAACTCTTCAACACCTTTCAGGCGCAAGATATCGTGCGGCATTGGTGGGCCTTCAGATACAACCTCACCTTTCTCAACTGCTTCACCTTCAAACACACTCATGGTGCGCCATTTGTGAATAAGCAGTTCCCAGTGATCCTTGCCATCGTCCAACGGCTTACCGTCAGTTGGGGTAATAACCAAACGACGCTTACCTTTAGTTTCTTTACCAAAGCTAACCGTACCGCTGATTTCTGCAAGAATTGCCGCATCTTTTGGCTTACGCGCTTCAAATAAGTCAGCAACACGTGGCAGACCACCCGTGATATCACGAGTCTTCGAACCCTCTTGCGGAATACGAGCAAGAATGTCGCCACTTTTCACTTCGCCGCCATCTTCATGCGACAAAATCGCATTAGCAGGTAGGAAGTAATGGGCCGGAATATTCGTTCCAGCCAAGCAAAGCTCTTTACCCTTACCGTCAACCAAGAAAATGGCAGGCCGTAAGTCTTTACCAGCAGCGGGACGTTCAGCAGGGTCAATAACCGAAATACTGGTCAAACCCGTTAGCTCATCTGTTTGGCGACGAACTGTAATACCGTCTTCCATACCAGAGTAAAGTAACTTACCAGCAACCTCAGTAATAATTGGGTGAGTATGCGGATCCCAAGTAGCAATAATGTCCCCAGCACTAACGTTAGACTTATCGGCTAACTTAATGTGGGCACCAAACGGAAGCTTATAGCGCTCACGTTCACGGCCATTGGCATCAGCTATCGCCACTTCACCGCTGCGCGAAGTGGTAATAGACGTACCGTCTTCACGAATCACCGCTTTCACGTTATGCAAACGCATATTACCGTCAGCTTTAACCTGAATGCTATCAATAGCAGTTGCTCTAGAAGCCGCCCCACCAATGTGGAATGTACGCATGGTTAACTGAGTACCTGGCTCACCAATTGATTGAGCCGCCATAACACCAACTGCTTCACCTGGATTAACCAAGTGGCCACGAGCCAGATCTCGACCGTAACACATAGCGCAAACACCGTGACGAGTTTTACAGGTAATAACAGAGCGAACTAATACTTCGTCAATACCGGCTTTCTCTAAATGCTCAACCCACGCTTCGTCAATCATAGTGCCAGCGGTAACAGCAATTTCATCAGTACCTGGCTTCAATACATCACATGCAATAATACGACCAAGAACACGATCACCTAGCGATGCAATAATGTCGCCACCTTCAATAACCGGCATAATAGTTAAGCCATCGTCAGTACCACAATCTTGCTCTGTGATAACCAAGTCTTGCGAAACATCAACCAAACGACGAGTTAGGTAACCCGAGTTCGCCGTCTTCAATGCAGTATCAGCCAAACCTTTACGCGCACCGTGAGTAGAGATGAAGTACTGAAGTACACTCAAACCTTCACGGAAGTTAGCTACGATTGGCGTTTCGATGATTGAGCCATCAGGCTTAGCCATCAGTCCACGCATACCAGCTAGCTGGCGAATCTGTGCGGGTGAACCCCTTGCACCTGAATCGGCATACACGTATACAGCGTTGAAAGAATCTTGTTCTTCATCTTCACCGTCACGATTTACCACAGTCTCTTTTGACAGACCGTCCATCATGGCACGCGATACTTGGTCATTCGCACGCGACCAAATATCAATGACTTTATTGTATTTCTCACCTTGCGTTACTAGACCTGAAGAAAACTGAGTTTCAATTTCTAAAACTTCAGCTTCAGCTTTAGCAACAATAGCCGCTTTCTCTACCGGAATAACGAAATCGTTAATACCAATCGAAGAACCTGAGCGAGTTGAGTAATCAAACCCGGTATACATTAACTGGTCAGCAAATATAACCGTCGCTTTCAAACCAACCTTACGGTAGCACTCGTTCAATACTCTAGAAATTGCTTTCTTGCCCATTGGCTGATCAATCAAGCTGAACGCTATGCCTGCAGGAACTTTTTCCCACAACAAGGCACGACCAACAGTTGTTTTAACAATCCGAATAGACTCAGTACGCTCACCCATATTATCAATAGCAACTTCGTTAATCCGAACGCTAATACGAGCCTGCAAATGAACTTGGTCGCCGCCGTAGGCACGCGATACTTCTTGAGTATCAGCAAATACCATGCCTTCACCTAAAGCGTTAACACGCTCGCGAGTCATCCAATACAAACCCAATACAACGTCCTGTGAAGGTACGATAATTGGCTCACCATTAGCTGGCGAAAGAATATTGTTGGTAGACATCATTAAAACACGGGCTTCCATCTGTGCTTCAATCGTTAACGGTACGTGTACCGCCATTTGGTCACCATCAAAGTCAGCGTTATAGGCCGCACACACTAATGGGTGCAACTGAATCGCTTTACCTTCGATTAATACTGGCTCGAATGCTTGGATACCCAATCTGTGCAATGTTGGCGCACGGTTAAGCATCACTGGGTGCTCGCGGATAACGTCCGCAAGAATATCCCAAACCTCTGGTGGCTCACGCTCAACCATTTTCTTAGCAGCTTTGATGGTAGTTGCTAAGCCGCGCAGTTCTAACTGGCTGTAGATAAACGGCTTAAACAATTCCAACGCCATTTTCTTAGGCAGACCACATTGATGCAGGCGTAACGTTGGACCAACTACGATTACCGAACGGCCAGAGTAATCAACACGTTTACCCAATAAGTTTTGACGGAAACGACCTTGCTTACCTTTGATCATGTCTGCCAAAGATTTCAGTGGGCGTTTGTTAGAGCCGGTAATCGCACGACCGCGACGGCCATTGTCTAGCAATGCATCAACCGACTCTTGCAGCATACGTTTTTCGTTACGTACGATAATGTCTGGCGCATTAAGATCTAATAGGCGCTTCAAGCGGTTATTACGGTTAATAACCCGACGATACAAATCGTTCAAATCTGAAGTTGCGAAACGACCACCATCTAGCGGCACTAGTGGACGAAGATCTGGCGGCAGCACAGGAAGAACTTTTAAGATCATCCACTCTGGCTTGTTGCCAGAACCAGCAAAACCTTCCATCAACTTCAAACGCTTAGACAATTTCTTAAGCTTAGTTTCAGAGCTAGTCTGAGGCATCTCTTCACGAATCTGCGCAATAGCCAACACTAAGTCGATATCCATCAACATATCTTGAATCGCTTCAGCACCCATTTTAGCGCTGAATTCGTCACCAAACTCTTCTACTGCGTCGTAGTACATTTCATCATTTAACAACTGACCTTTTTCCAAGGTAGTCATACCTGGGTCAGTTACTACAAACGATTCAAAATACAAAATCCGTTCAATGTCACGTAGCGTCATATCTAGCAGCAAACCAATACGGCTTGGCAACGATTTCAAGAACCAAATGTGCGCAACTGGGCTAGCCAATTCGATATGAGCCATACGCTCACGACGAACTTTAGCCAACGTTACTTCGACGCCGCATTTTTCACAAATAACACCACGATGCTTCATGCGCTTATATTTGCCACACAAACATTCGTAATCTTTTATTGGGCCAAAAATCTTGGCACAAAACAGACCTTCACGCTCAGGCTTGAAGGTTCTGTAGTTAATAGTTTCCGGCTTTTTAACTTCACCAAAAGACCAAGAGCGAATCATTTCTGGTGACGCTAATCCGATGCGAATTGCATCGAAGTCTTCTGCAGGTCCTGCGGACTTGAGTAAATTAAGTAAGTCTTTCAAGGCTTATCCTCCACTCGGTGTATCAACGCGGGAAAATCCCGCGCCAATAGCACACTCGTTATTTTACTGATCTGTATCCAGATCGATGTCTATACCCAACGAACGAATTTCTTTCACCAACACATTAAATGATTCGGGCATTCCCGGATCCATGCGGTGGTCGCCGTCAACAATGTTTTTATACATTTTGGTACGACCTGCTACGTCATCAGACTTAACTGTCAGCATTTCTTGCAATGTATATGCTGCGCCATAAGCTTCAAGCGCCCACACTTCCATCTCACCGAAACGCTGTCCACCGAACTGTGCTTTACCACCCAACGGCTGCTGGGTAACCAAGCTGTAAGATCCAGTAGAACGAGCATGCATCTTATCGTCAACCAAGTGGTTAAGTTTAAGCATATACATGTAGCCAACAGTTACCGGGCGATCAAACAGATCACCAGTACGACCATTGGTTAGCACTAACTGTCCACTTTCAGGACAACCGGCAAGCTTCAGCATGTCTTTCACTTCACTTTCAGCGGCACCGTCAAATACTGGCGTTGCCATTGGCACACCACCTTTGAGGTTGTTAGCCAATTCAAGAAGTTCTGTATCAGATAAACCGTCAACGCCTTCTTGATGCCCACCATGGGTGTATATTTCGTTCAAGAACTTACGGATTTCAGCAATTTTACGCTGCTCAGCAAGCATCTTGTCGATTTTCACACCCAAACTCTTAGCCGCTAGACCAAGGTGTGTTTCCAACACCTGACCAACGTTCATTCGAGACGGGACACCTAACGGGTTAAGCACAATATCAATTGGCTCGCCATGCTCGTCATAAGGCATATCTTCTTCCGGCATAATTACCGAGATAACACCTTTATTACCGTGACGACCAGCCATTTTATCACCAGGCTGAATACGACGCTTTACAGCCAAGTAAACTTTAACAATTTTCAACACACCCGGTGCCAAGTCATCGCCAGTTTGTAACTTGCCTTTTTTATCTTCGAAACGCGCATCTAAGCTCTGACGTAGCTCAACCAAGTTAGTCTCGGTATTTTCAAGCAAGTCGTTCAAGCCATCGTCTTTCAGACGAAGTTTGAACCAGTCTTCAGTCGGTAACTCAGCTAATACTTCAGCTGTGACACTAGCGCCTTTTTTCACTCCAGGACCAGATAACGCTTCTTTACCGGTCAGCGCCATAGTTAAACGAGCATAGGATGCCGCTTCTACGATGCGATACTCTTCATTTAAATCTTTACGGTATTGGTTTAATTGTTGCTTTTCAATATCCAATGCGCGCTGGTCTTTCTTCAAACCATCACGAGTGAATATTTGCACATCAATTACCGTACCTTTAATGCTGGTACCAACACGGAGAGAAGTATCTTTAACGTCAGACGCTTTCTCACCGAAGATGGCACGCAGTAGTTTTTCTTCTGGCGTTAGCTGAGTTTCACCTTTAGGCGTCACTTTACCAACCAAAATATCACCAGCGTTTACTTCAGCACCAATGTAAACCACACCAGATTCATCAAGCTTAGATAATGCCCCTTCACCAACATTAGGAATATCAGCTGAAATCTCTTCACTGCCCAACTTAGTATCACGCGCAATACAGGTTAGCTCTTGAATGTGGATAGTGGTGAAACGATCTTCTTTAACAACTCGTTCAGAAACAAGAATCGAATCCTCGAAGTTGTAACCATTCCAAGGCATAAATGCGATACGCATGTTTTGCCCCAGCGCCAATTCACCCATGTCTACCGATGGACCATCAGCCAAAGTATCGCCACGCGCGACCACATCACCTTGCTTAACAATAGTACGTTGGTTAATACAGGTGTTCTGGTTAGAGCGGGTGTACTTGGTTAAATTATAAATATCGACACCGGTGTCATCGCCAATTTCTGACTCAACAACACGAACAACGATTCGACCCGCATCAACGCTGTCAATGACACCGCCACGATCTGCGACAACACAAACGCCCGAGTCACCAGCAACTTTACGCTCAATACCAGTACCAACTAGCGGCTTATCAGCCTTCAGTGTAGGTACAGCTTGGCGCTGCATGTTTGATCCCATCAAAGCACGGTTAGCATCATCGTGTTCCAAAAACGGAATTAGCGACGCTGCCACAGAGACCACCTGTTTAGGTGATACATCCATATACTGAACTTCTTCAGGCTGCTTTACGGTAAATTCATTAAGGTGGCGAACAGCGACTAGTTCATCCGTCAACTTACCTTTTTTATCAACCGTAGCTGACGCCTGTGCAATCACATATTCAGATTCATTAATCGCCGACAAAAACTCAATTTCATCAGTTACCTTACCACTTACAACTTTACGATATGGTGATTCAAGGAACCCGTATGAATTGGTTCGAGCATAAGTTGCCAGTGAGTTAATCAACCCAATGTTCGGACCCTCAGGAGTCTCAATTGGACATACCCGACCGTAGTGAGTTGGATGTACGTCACGTACTTCAAAACCAGCACGCTCGCGAGTCAGGCCGCCAGGCCCTAAGGCAGAAACACGACGCTTATGAGTGATCTCACTTAGCGGATTATTCTGATCCATAAACTGAGATAACTGGCTCGAGCCAAAGAATTCTTTGATTGCTGCAGCCACCGGCTTAGCATTAATCAAATCTTGCGGCATTAGGCCTTCGCTTTCAGCAACACTTAGACGCTCTTTAACTGCACGCTCGACACGCACCAAACCAACGCGGAATTGGTTTTCAGCCATTTCGCCAACACTACGGACACGGCGGTTACCCAAGTGATCAATATCATCCACGATACCTTTACCGTTTCGAATACCAACTAATGACTTAAGCACATCAACGATGTCACCACGTGACAAAGTCCCCTCACCTTCAGACTCTTCACGACCCAGGCGACGGTTAAACTTCATTCGCCCAACCGCAGATAAGTCATAGCGGTCGCTAGAGAAGAACAAGTTGTTAAACAAATTCTCAGCCGACTCTTTAGTAGGCGGCTCACCTGGACGCATCATGCGATAAATTTCCACCAAGGCTTCTAGCTCAGTGCGAGTCACGTCAATACGCAAGGTATCAGAGACGAACGGGCCACAATCTAAGTCATTGGTATATAAAGTTTCGATAACCGAAACGCCGGCTTCTTTTAGAATCTCTATAGTCTCTTCGGTAACTTCAGTGTTGCATTCAACAAGGATTTCACCAGTGCTTTGGTCAACAATATCTTTAGCGATAGCAAGCCCTAGCAAATAAGTAGCGGGGCACTCTAGCTCAGTAAGGCCAACCTTATCCATTTGACGGATATGTCGGGCCGTGATGCGACGACCTTCTTCAACAATTACTTTGCCGTCAACTTCGATATCAAACGCAGCGACTTCACCACGCATACGCTCTGGCACCAACTCAAGAGTCAAAGTGCCTTCTTTGTCCATTTCAAACACGTTAGTGTCATAGAACATTTCAAGCATTTCATTAGTTTGATAACCCATTGCGCGCAACAATACAGTTGCTGGCAACTTACGGCGCCGATCAATACGCACATACACTAGATCTTTAGCGTCAAATTCAAAATCTAACCATGACCCACGGTAAGGAATAATACGCGCAGAGTACAACAGCTTACCCGAGGAGTGAGTCTTGCCTTTGTCATGATCGAAGAATACACCGGGACTGCGGTGAAGCTGAGACACGATTACACGCTCGGTACCATTAACTACAAAGGTTCCGTTCTCAGTCATCAGAGGAATTTCACCCATGTAGACTTCTTGTTCTTTAATATCTTTTATTGCTTTGTTTGATGACTCTTTGTCATAAATGATCAAGCGTACGCGAACACGCAGCGGAGCTGCATAGGTAACACCACGTGACTGACATTCTTTTACATCAAAAACCGGCTGTCCCAATATGTAATCGACATATTCAAGTGCGGCGTTGCCAGAAAAACTCACAATAGGAAAGACCGACTTAAAAGCCGCGTGTAAACCTATATCAAGACGCTGACCAACTTTGGTGCCGTCTTGAGTGAATTTGCGATAAGAATCTAACTGAATCGCAAGTAAATATGGCACATCCATTACAGTTTGGAATTTGCCAAAATCTTTACGTATCCGTTTCTTCTCAGTATATGAGTAAGCCATCTATAATCTCCAGCCTCGGTTTTCTGAGATTAATCCCAACTAATGCCGTGCAAAAGTGGGAGTAGGGCAGCAAAAACTGTTACTGCCTCGTTCACGCGCTATGAGAACGGCAAAAGGCCGACGAAAATTCCGCCAGCCTTAGCCCTACTCTGCTCAGCGCGCAGAGCAATGTCAAGCTTACTTAAGCTCGACGGCAGCGCCCGCTGCTTCCAACTCTGTTTGAGCGGCTTCAGCATCGTCTTTAGATACACCTTCTTTAACAGCGCAAGGAGCACCATCAACAATTGCCTTAGCTTCTTTTAAGCCAAGACCAGTGATTGCACGAACAGCTTTGATAACATTAACTTTTTTATCGCCAATAGCGGTAAGCATAACGTCAAATTCTGTCTGCTCTTCAGCAGCTGCTTCGCCGCCTGCAGGGCCTGCCGCTACAGCAGCTGCTGCAGAAACGCCAAATTTTTCTTCCATTGCTTCGATCAGTGTTACAACATCTTTCACTGACATCTCGGCAACTGCATTGATAATATCTTCTTGAGATAAAGACATGATTCAGTTCCTATATCTAGAGCACATCGCCAACTGGCTTTAGGCTCGTTAATTTTATAAAACAGACATAACTTTAGGTTATGCAGCTTCCAGTTCTTTTTGGTCACGAATGGCCGCAATTGTGCGAACCAATTTACCAGCAGATGCTTCTTTCATAACGCTCATTAGTCTGGAGATTGCTTCGTCGTAAGTCGGCAAACTTGCCAACAGTGCGATATCAGTCAATTCACCTTCAAAGGCAGCAGCTTTTAGTTCTAGCTTGTCATTATCTTTAGCAAATGCACTCAGAATACGCGCACCGGCGCCTGGGTGATCTGTAGAGAAAGCTAGTAACGTTGGCCCAATAAAAGTATCACTTAGACACTCATAGTCTGTACCTTCGACAGCGCGTTTAGCTAATGTGTTACGTACGACACGAATAGTGACGCCTGCTTCACGAGCCTCTTTGCGCAATGCGGTCATTCCTACAACGTCAACGCCACGGGCGTCAGCGACTACTGCAGAAAGCGCATTTTGAGCAGCTTGCTGGACTTCAGCGACAATCGCTTTTTTGTCTTCGAGTCCTATTGCCACAAAATATACTCCTTAATCGTTAATATTTGATTTAAAGGGTAACCTTTAAACCGCCTTCGGTATCCAGTGCTAGCATAGTGCTAACAACTTCGACCATCTGCGTAGGCCTTGTTACGGCTTAATTGCATTGCTACAAACCTACGGTCTTTGAGGGTCTTGGCACTAGTCCAAAGACCACAAAGTTCTTGCTTCTGCCCAAGCCAAGCCTAGGCAGATAATTCTTACTTAAGCTCTAAGCTAGCTTGGTCAATAACTAAACCAGGCCCCATTGTCGTAGACAAGGTTACTTTTTGCAGATACGAGCCCTTAGCTTGCGCTGGCTTGGCTTTTTTCAAATCCATAAGCAATGCTTCAAGGTTTTCCTTGACTGCATTCACTTCAAAACCGACTTTGCCGATTGAGCCATGGATAATACCATTTTTATCTGTGCGGTAACGAACCTGACCGGCTTTTGCGTTTTTAACTGCAGTAGCAACATCTGGCGTTACAGTGCCCGTCTTAGGGTTAGGCATAAGACCACGAGGACCTAATACTTGACCTAACATCCCAACAACGCGCATAGCGTCTGGACTAGCAATAACAACGTCGAAATTCATTTCACCCGCTTTAATTTGCTCAGCCAAATCGTCCATACCAACCAAGTCTGCGCCAGCTGCTTTAGCTGCCTCTACATTGTCGCCCTGGGTGAATACAGCAACCCGAACATCTTTACCACTACCGTGAGGCAACGTGGTTGCTCCGCGTACCTGCTGGTCAGATTTTTTCGCGTCAATGCCTAGATTAATAGACACATCTAGCGCTTCTTTAAATTTAACAGTAGACACTTCAGCCAATACCGCAACCGCTTCTTCGATTGAATATACTTTGCCTTCTTCTACTTTCTCTGCAATCGCTTTTTGGCGTTTAGTTAGTTTAGACATGTTACACGCCCTCCACGTCGATACCGGCGCTGCGCGCAGTACCTGCTATAGTACGAACCGCTGCTTCAAGATCAGACGCCGTTAAATCTGGCTCTTTCATCTTGGCAATCTCTTCTAGTTGAGCACGAGTTGCTTTACCAACTTTCTCAGTATTTGGACGACCACTACCACCTTTAAGACCCAATGCTTTGAATAACAAAACAGACGCTGGCGGAGTTTTAGTAATAAAGGAAAACGTGCGATCTGCATAAACTGTAATAACAACAGGAATCGGTAAGCCTTGCTCCATGCTTTGTGTAGAAGCATTAAACGCTTTACAAAATTCCATGATGTTAACACCGTGCTGACCCAGCGCTGGACCAACAGGTGGACTAGGGTTTGCCTTACCGGCAGGCACTTGTAGCTTAATATAAGCCTGTATCTTCTTAGCCATGATTTACTCCTCAATGGGTATTAGCGCCTAACAGCTTTCACTGATCACTGGCTCCCCGCCTACAACCGCCAATCGGTTGCGATGCAATACGATTAAGTCTTTTCGACTTGACCGAAATTCAACTCTACCGGAGTAGAGCGACCGAAAATAAGCACTGCAACATGCAATTTGCTCTTTTCATAATTAACCTCTTCAACAACGCCGTTAAAGTCATTGAACGGACCCTCGGTAACACGAACCATTTCACCAGGCTCGAACAAGGTTTTAGGCTTAGGCGCCTCTACGCCTTCATCCATACGCTGCAATATCGCGCTGGCTTCAGCCTGAGTAATTGGCGCCGGCTTATCTGCTTTACCGCCAATAAAACCCATTACTCGTGGCGTTTCTTTAATTAGATGCCAGGTATCGTCATCCAACTCCATCTCAACCAATACATAGCCAGGGAAAAACTTACGCTCACTTCTACGGGTTTGACCAGCACGCATCTCAACAACTTCTTCAGATGGCACCAAAACTTGGCCAAAACGCTCTTTAAAGCCAGACAATTCAATGCGCTCTTCAAGCGCTGCCTTTACTTTTTTCTCGTAGTTCGCAAAAGCGTGTAATACATACCACTGCTTGGACATAGTCAGACCCTAACCTATAATTGATGAAACTATTAAGCCCAACACCGAATCTAATCCCCACAGGATTAACGCCGCTATCAACACTAAAGCCAGTACCAGTAAACTCGTCTGCGTGGTCTCTTGATGAGTTGGCCACACAACTTTACGAACCTCTATGCGCGCTTCTTTTAACAAAGTTGCAAACGCAGCGCCCTGCTCAGTTTTCAGGGCGAAAAATATAGCAACCCCACCCAGCACAACCAAACCAAGCACTCGATACAACAAGCTTTGGTCGCCATAATACATATTGCCAGCGACACCGATGCCAACTAGCGCAACAGTAATCACCCACCAGACAATATTCATCGGGTTACTTGTTTCTGTTTGACTGCTCATTACTTAAATTCTTGCCTCTATTGAGCTTCACGCCCAATTTATAACCTTGCAATTTAAAATGGCAGGCCAGGAGGGACTCGAACCCCCAACCACCGGTTTTGGAGACCGGTGCTCTACCAATTGAGCCACTGGCCTATCGCTTTAACAAATGGCAGAAAGGCCGGTATAAAAACCGGCCTACTGCAAAACCACTTATTTCTTACTCGATGATTTTCGCTACAACGCCAGCACCAACAGTACGGCCGCCTTCACGG
>CAWVSB010000039.1:0-15903 GCA_963933215.1 uncultured Cellvibrionales bacterium | reverse complement strand
CCGACATCCTGCTCCCAAAGCAGGCGCGCTACCAGACTGCGCTATACCCCGACATATTCATTACTTTAAAGGGCTACCCCTTGAAAGCCAGCGCATAATACTCAGTTGCATAAGGCTCGTCAACGCAAAAACAGTCAAAAAATACAGTTTTGATACTTTGCCTCAAACCACCACCGTGCGAGAATAGCGCGCTTATCAAAACCATCCCACAAATGAGCGACAAAATGGCAGCATTAGTATTAGACGGCAAAGCCCTAGCAAAAAAAACCGAAGCTGAATTAAGCGCCCGTGTTAACCGTTTAGTCGAAAAGAGTGACGGTCAAAAACCGATTTTAGCCACTATTTTGGTTGGTGACGATCCAGCCTCTGCTACTTACGTCAAAATGAAAGGCAATACCTGTAAACGTATCGGCATGGATTCAATCGCAGTGGAAATGCCTAGCACCACCACTACCGATGAATTACTTTCAAAAATCAATGAGTTAAATAGCGACAGTAATGTACATGGCATCTTATTACAGCACCCTGTACCCGAACAAATTGACGAGCGCGTTTGTTTTGATGCCATTAAGTTGGCTAAAGATGTAGATGGTGTTACCTGCCTAGGCTTTGGCCGCATGGCAATGGGTGAAGACGCTTATGGCTGCGCTACGCCGCAAGGCATTATGCGGCTGCTAGAAGCCTATGACATTGAAATCAGCGGTAAACACGCTGTTGTCGTTGGCCGTAGCCCTATTTTAGGCAAACCGATGGCAATGATGCTGCTACAGAAAGACGCGACCGTGACTATCTGCCATTCACGTACCAAGAACTTAGCCGAATTAATTAAACTAGCCGATATTGTTGTCGGTGCGGTCGGACGTCCAGAATTTATCAAAGGTGAATGGATTAAAGACGGTGCGGTAGTCGTTGACGCCGGTTATCATCCTGGTGGGGTTGGCGATGTTGAACTGTCGGCCATTATTGATAAAGCCAGTGCCTACACGCCAGTTCCTGGCGGCGTAGGGCCGATGACTATTAATACGTTGATATTACAAAGTGTTGAGTCAGCCGAGAAAAGCTTAGCCTAAGCTTTTCTCGCTATTTTGATATAAATTGACGTCGCTCTGTGGGAATGGAATTTTAATTCCTGCTTGATCAAAACGATCTTTAATAGCGCGAGTAAGATCCCAGTATACCGGCCAGTAGTCTGGGGTTTTTACCCAAGGGCGAACTATAAAGTTAACCGAATACTCACCTAATTCATGCACTTTCACCAAACAAGCTGGTTCAGGCAAGGTGAGCGGATGATTTTCTACTATATCCATGAGTATGTTTTCTACCTGTACAAGATCTGCGTCATAACCCACGGCATATGTCATATCAACACGTCGCATTTTTTGTGCAGTCAAATTATTAATAACATCGCCCCAAATTTTATTATTGGGAATTATCAAAGTTTGATGGTCAATAGTGAGAACCGTAGTAGAGACTAAATTCATACTCTCAACATTACCTTTGACGGCCCCAGTCTCTATAAAGTCACCAACATCGTAGGGCCGGTAAACTAGAATCATAATACCCGAGGCAAAATTACTTAAGGTGTCTTGCAGCGCAAAGCCGACAATAAAACCAATAACTCCGATACCTGCCAAAACTGGTGCTAGTGACACGCCCATTTGGCTAACTGCCATCAGAACACCGATAATCAACACTAAGCGCGAAGTGATGGCAACCAGCATATCGCCCATTAACTTAGATACTGATCCCTTCGACCGCTCAATAGCTTTACGAGTAACTCTGCCAGTTAACTTTGATAAATAATAAGAAACTAGAATTAAAAATGAAAATATGATTAGTTTAAATAAGATCTCGGAGCTGTATTGGGTAACAAAGGTAAACGCCCTATCCAACCAGTTAGTCACTAAACCGATAAATATTTTAGGTTTAAGTATGTCGGTAGTCAGCTCGCCGGTAACTCGGATCAACAGCTGCCGATAAGTTGAGCTCTCAATCTCACTATCGTCCATTAGATCAATGGTTGTGCGTAGACTAGAGGTAAGAGTACTAATTTTTTTCTGCACTAATCGAAGATAAGCCTTTAGCTCAGGATTTTCTTTATCGGCAGATAAATTAGCTTCCGCTCGGTCACGCTCTGGTACCGTTATTTGAATTTGCCCGGCTAATGTTTCAGCTCTGGCATATAATGATTCTTTAAGATAAGCCTCAGTTTCATCATTATTGAAATTGAGTTTTACCAAGTTTGAGTTGTGGGTAGATATAGCTTTGTTAGCTATATCCGAATAGTAATTAATTTCACTGAGTTTCAATACTGATTCATCTGATAACGATTTGTACTTAACTGAATCTCTACCCAGGTTCTTAGTATGTTCATCTATATTCCGCCTAGCTCTGGGGCCCAGCGGTAACATCATTTTACGTAATTCATTTATCGCCGCGTCAGTATTTAATTTAGCTGCCTGCTGTTTAACTACGTTATTAGTCAAATCCGTAAAACGATCAACCATATCCATCTGGCGCTGGGTTAGACGCAAAAACAAGGACTCGTCGTTGCCAGACTCACTGGCTATTTGTTCTCTTAAATACGCAATGTCAGCCACAGCTTTATCGAGTGCAGCCCAATCCTCTTCCATTTCAATTTGTAATTTATGGCGCGGTTCAACTTCCTCGCCAGCAACCTGTTCTTCGCTATTTACTTTTTTAACTAAAGACGCTGCTGTAACGTTCGCCTTAGCTGCTTCGGTTTGTGCCGCAACATACGCAGATTGTAGGAAGGCAACACACAGCAAACTATAAAAACAAGCTCTAAACAATTGACTAAATCTCATTAAACTAAACCTACAGTGAACATTTCATACAATATTTTTAAGATACCAATTAATGGCAATAATTACACGGGGAGATTAACGATAAGACCCCGCAGTACGCATCGTCCATTGTTTAAAGCTTCGATGAAATGAGCGTGTTTCGCTATAGCCCAATTTCATCGCAATTGTATCCATGGTGAAATCTGTATTTTTTAGATAATACAAAGCTAATTCCAAGCGCAAAGAATTAAGTACATCTTTAAAGCTAGTGCACTCTTGTTCCAAGCGGCGCTGTAAAGTACGACTACTCATCCCTAGCTCGGCTGCTACCATTGAATTAGTAGGCATTTTCTCGCCTATTGTCAGCCGCAATAGACTTTCTACCTTAGCTGTCATGGTTTGATGTCTGCTTAACTTAGCCATCTGTTGCGTGGCATGAACTAGCAAAGTCTTTAATAGCTGCTCATTGGCTTGGGGCAAAGGAATATCTAGTAGCTCGTTGGCTATTCGAATACCACTACCGATCTGATCAAATAACACCTCACAGCCAAAAATATTTTCATATTCAGCCACCAGACTTTTATCAACTGGGGGGCTGTGCTCAAACCAAACACTGGCTGGCGCATTAAATTTTAAAAAGGTTTTCGAATAAGTGGCCCATGATGCCAACACATGCTCAACCTGATGCCGCTTTACCAAAGGGTCTATAAACTGGCAATGCCAGCGCTGAAATACAAAATCGCGACCATACTCAATAGTAGTCACGCCCATGTCACCGACTATTGTTTCATATAAAGGAATCAACGTTTGCGCTTCGCGCAAGGTTGAACAACTTAGCGAGATATATCCCAATACGCTGTATGAAGCCGGCTCGACAAACTTAGCTGCATACAAGCCAAAACAGTTATCGCCGCTAGCATCAATCAGCAAGGCCAACAGTTTCTCCATTGCCGTTATCGAAATGTGCGAGGCATTATCTTGTATATCTAGCGCGGAAATACCGCTGGATTCAAGTATTGGCTGATAATCAATTCCATAAGCATGCGCAGCTTTTAAATACTGCGCAATAGCTGGCACAGACGCCATACCCTTTGCCATAATATGAGATTGAAGATTTGAGATAGTGAATTCCCATTGTTTGGCGCGAATTGTGACACCAATGGCTTAACCTGACACTGATTTACTCTGGTTTTTGATTAAAATAATAATCTCACACTGTCATTACATGAGTAATTGCAAGACTACTTTCTGTTCCCAGCAAGATAAGCGAGTAGTATACAATTCAATTAGCTTGCGGCTTTAGTTAAGCAACAAAATGACCAAACAAAAATAACCAACTGGATAAGACTATGAAACGCTGGAATGACTGGGGTAATGAGAATAGCGAATATATAACCGAGCTAACTGACGAATTGAAAATGGTGTTAGAGGCCCTACTTGGCCCATCAAAACCACTTCCTCAAACAATTTTGGCAGATATTATTAAACAAGTTCCAGCCTCTCGTCTGTCCCCGCATCCGTTAATCCAGCAAGATGAAGACATCCGAGTGCGTCATGCCCGCGGCCATAGCTTCCCCGACTGGTTAGCGATGCGCTACGGCCAAATAGGCGTATTCCCAGATGGTGTTGCTCTGCCAGAAACGTCTTTACAAGTAAAAGAATTATTGCAATATGCCAAACAGCACAATGTTACTGTTATCCCTTACGGCGGCGGCACCTCAGTTGTTGGCCATATCAACCCACAAGCCGGCGACCAACCGGTGCTTACCATTGATATGGGCAAAATGGATCAGTTAATTGATTTAGATCCTCAAAGTCAGATTGCTACCTTTGGCGCTGGCGCACCCGGCCCCAAAGTTGAGCAGCAACTGAAAGCACAGGGTTACACACTGGGCCACTATCCACAGTCATGGGAGCTTTCTACCGTTGGCGGCTGGATCGCTAGTCGCTCTAGCGGGCAACAATCACTTCGCTATGGCCGGATCGAGCAAATGTTTGCCGGTGGCACCGTTGAAACACTAGCAGGCACATTAAATATCCCTACCATTCCGGCATCTTCTGCGGGCCCATCCGTCAGTGAAATGATTCTGGGATCTGAAGGTCGCATGGGTATTATCACCGAGGCAAAAGTCCGGGTAAAACCACTGCCAGAGCATGAGTCATTCCATGTGGTATTTTTCCCATCGTGGGACAACGGCCTTAGCTGTGTGCAACAACTGGCGCAACAAGGCATTCAGTTATCGATGCTGCGCTTAAGCAATGCATTAGAAACTACTAGCCTACTGATTATGGGCGGTCACCCACTTGAAGCGCTAGACAAAATGCTGGCGGAGCATGACATTGGTGATGGCAAAGTCATGATGACTTATGGCCTGACTGGTAATAAAGACCAATGCGATGCAGCCAAAACCTTTACCCAAAAATGCTACCACGAATTCGGTGGTATCGAGGGCGGCAATGAGCTAGGTGAGCGCTGGCAACATGGTCGGTTTAGAGCGCCCTATTTACGTGAACCTTTAGGTAATGCTGGTTATGTAGTAGACACAATGGAAACCTGTCTAGACTGGGGGCTGGTGGATGACGCCGTCAATAGTATTGAAGAGGCAATCGGCAGCGCCTTAGCTGATGAGAATGAACCAGTTTACGTCTATACCCACCTATCCCATGTTTACAGCCAAGGCTCTAGTGTTTACACCACCTATTTATACCGGTGCTGCGATAGCCACGATGAAACACATAAGCGATGGTTAAAACTGAAAACTGCTGGGGCCAAGCAAATAGTGGCGCTAGGAGGAACGATTAGTCATCAACATGGCGTAGGCGCAGACCATAGAGACTATTTGCCGGCGGAGAAAGGTGAGCTTGGTATCGATGCAATTCGAAGTGTTTGCGAGACCTTTGACCCCCAGCAATTAATGAATCCAGGCAAACTTTTGCCCGATGCTGGTAAATAAACTTATTAGTGACGAAAGGTGATGGCTACTAGCAATGATTAATTCAAATACCGGTTTTACTGACAAACAACAATTACTGCAGAAAATACGTAGCGGCCAGTCACTTGACTGGGACGTAATTATTGTTGGCGGTGGCATCACTGGTGTGGGCGTGTTGCGTGAATGCGTCCGCAGGGGTTACAAGGTTTTGTTGCTAGAACAACAGGATTTTGCTTGGGGCACATCTAGCCGTTCATCAAAAATGATCCATGGTGGGCTGCGCTATTTAGCTCAAGGTGACTTTAAACTGACTAAGCACTCATTGATCGAACGCGAGCGCCTTATTGATGAGGCCCCTGGCTTAATCGAACGCATGGGTTACTATTTTGTATTGCGTAAAGGAGTTTTCCCCGGCCGCTTTGTTTTCTCCATGCTGCTTAAGTTCTATGATTTTATCGCCGGTTATAAAAATAATCACTACGTTAGCAATCAGCAGCTAACAGAAGAATTTCCCGGCATTGAAAGTAATGGTTTAAATGGTGCCTGTTACTACACCGATGCCGTTACTGATGATGCACGTTTGGTATTGCGACTGCTACAGGAAAGTATCGCCAAAGGTGGTAAGGCTATTAGCTACACTAAAGTTAACGAGCTGGTGGTTAACGACGGACAAGTCAGTGGTGTGAAAATACAAGATACCATAACGGATGAGTGCTTCGAGCTTAAAGCCCCCGTTGTCATTAATGCTACTGGCGCCTGGGCAGACAAACTCAGGAATCAGTTAAACCCTGAGCAACGAGTCCGCCCACTGCGTGGTAGTCATTTAGTTTTAGCCAAATCAAAGTTACCAGTAGCCGATGCGATCGCCCTATTTCATCCAGTCGATAAACGGGGCGTGTTTATATTCCCTTGGGAAGGGTGCACCGTCATTGGTACGACCGATGTTGACCATAGCGACGATCTAGACATTGAGGCCAGCATTACTGAACAAGAGATAAATTACCTACTTGAAGTTATTAAGGTGAGTTTTCCACACAGCGAAATAGCTAGTACTGATGCTATTTCGACATGGGCTGGGGTTCGTCCAGTTATCGGCTCTGAAAATGCTAAAGATCCAAGCAAAGAACGGCGTGATCATGCGGTCTGGGATGACAGCGGTTTAGTGACTGTTAGCGGCGGCAAATTAACTACTTTTAGAATAATCGCGTTAGATGCCTTAGCTGCAGCCAGCAACAAATTGCCAAGCTCTGAACTCAGTGATAACGACAGAGTTTTTGACCAGCTTGACAATACTATAGCGCTGCCGTCTGCAATTAATAATACTAGGGTAAAACGCTTATTGGGCCGCTACGGCAATCTTAGTCGAGACATATTTTCGGACCGCAATGATACTGAGAACCAAACTCTATCGACTAGCGAATACTCTTTAGCTGAGTGCCGCTGGGCAATTAAAAGTGAAGCGGTAATCCACTTAGACGACTTAATGCTGAGACGGACGCGCTTAGGCAGTGTTTTAGCAAATGGCGGCGAAGAATTATTTTTGCAGTTGCAGCCATTGTTCGAGCAAGAGCTAGGCTGGGATCAACAACAATGGGACGACGAAGTAGCGCGCTACATTGCTATTTGGCATAACTATTACAGCATCCCAAAGGGGTAAGTAATGACCCAGAACACTGACTACTTTTTAACCATTGATAACGGTACTCAGAGCATACGAGCTTTGGTATTTGATCACCGCGGCATCTTAGTTGTCAAAACGAAAATTGATATAGAACCCTATTTATCACCTCAGCCAAACTGGGCTGAACAAGACGCCAACTATTTTTGGGACTCGCTCTGCCAAGCTTGCCAGCAGCTCTGGCCCCTACTACCCTTCGACAAGAGCTTAATCAAAGCCGTATCGATAACAACTCAACGCGCGACTATGGTGGCGGTTGATAAATCTGGTGAGCCGCTGCGTCCGGCCTTTGTCTGGCTAGACCAACGTCAAGCAAGCGGGCAGCCTAAACTAAATATTATGGAGTCATTAGCGACCAAAATTGTGGGTGCGAAACCACTATTGGAGGATTTTTATAGCCAATCAAAATCTAATTGGATGGCTGAACAGCAACCAGAGTTATGGAATAAAGTAGATAAATTTTTATTACTATCAGGCTTTCATACCTTCAAAATGACTGGTAATTATAGCGACGCTATCAGCAGCCAAGTTGGTTATATTCCTTTTGATTTCAAACAACTGCAGTGGGCCAAGTCAGGTGACATGAAATGGCGCTTAGTGCCAACAATTAAACCGTCAATGTTACCAACATTGCTACCTGCTGGTCACGAGCTAGGTCGTATTACCCAACAGGCAGCGCTGCAAACTGGCATCCCTGAGGGTCTGCCGCTAATCGCATCGGGCTCGGACAAAGGCTGTGAGGTCATTGGTTCAGGGTGTATTAACGAGTCAATTGGCAGTCTCAGTTACGGCACCACGGCCACGTTTAATATCACCACCAAAAAGTATTTGGAGCCAATTGCGTTTCACCCCGCATATCCTGGCGTTATCCCCAACACATACAACCCAGAGATGATTATTAAACGCGGCTATTGGATGGTTAGCTGGTTTAAAAAGGAATTCGGTTTATATGAAGAAACACTTGCCAAACAACAAGGGATCGCCACAGAACAATTGTTCGACGACTTATTGAAAGCTGCGCCCCCTGGATCGATGGGCTTAACCCTACAGCCATTTTGGTCATCAGACACTAGCGGTAAAGCACCAGAAGCCAAAGGAGCGATTATTGGTTTTGGTGATGTACACACAAGAGCTCATGTTTACCGAGCAATTATTGAAGGCTTAACCTATGCACTACGGGAAGGTAAAGAGATCTTAGAAAGGCGGGCTAAAACCAAAATCACTCAGTTGAAGGTGTCCGGCGGCGGATCACAAAGTGATGAAGTTATGCAGATAACTGCGGATATTTTTGGGATGCGGGTAGAGCGTCCTCATACCTTCGAAACCTCGGGTTTAGGAGCCGCTATAGCCTGTGCTGTCGGCACAAATTATTATGCTAGTTTTGAAGAAGCGGTCAGTAAAATGACACATACTGGCGATAGTTTCGAGCCTAATGAGAAGAATCGCGCATTGTATAATCAGCTTTACTCAGCTGTGTATAAAAAGATGTATAAGGGCCTGCGGCCTAGTTATAAAATGATCAGAAAAATTACCAATTACCCAAATTAGAAAGAATTGTTAACGTAACCCCATTACAAATCGGCAAGTAAGAACACCTCACTAAGTTTTAACTTTATAATACTAATAATTAAATTTGCCTGTACAAAAATTAAGTCGATGGGAAACTCTTATTGTTAGTTAGAACTCGCAGCGAAACAGAGTTTTATATCATTGTTGTTGGCCTTGCTGTTGGCATGGCATCAGTATTTTTTTGTGCACTCCAACTCATTAATCAGCAATACCAATACGCTTTTACTATTGCTCTTCATTCCTGCACTCAAATCGGTCTAGCGCTGTATGTTTTAAAAACATCTAAAACAACAATTGCAGGCTGCTTATTATCACTTCATATGATTGTAGGCACTACCACTATGGTTTATCAAATGGGCCCTGAATTAGTCTATTGGGCATACCCTGGCTTTGCATCAATATACTTAATGACAACACCTCGGTTAGCACTTGCACTAACCCTAACTGGTTATCTAACCCTGGGAGTCTTGTTGTGGAATAATATTCCAATGCTGGAATTTACCCGTATTATGCTATCGCTGGGTATAATGCTAGTTATAGCGGTCTTAGTGTTAGAAAGGACGCGCCGAAATACTCTGCAATTAACAACTCTCGCGCACATTGATGCCCTTACATCGGTGGGTAATAGACGAGCGCTAGATAATAAATTAGCCGAAGTGATCGATAGCAGTGACGAAAATACTGATTTTTGTATCATGCTTATAGATCTAGACCATTTCAAAAATATCAATGACAAGTATGGTCATCCAGAAGGCGATGAAGTACTGAAGAAATTAACTGCGCTGTTGGCAAAGTTACTGGGCGACAGCAACCAACTTTATCGATATGGCGGCGAAGAATTCGTTGCATTAACCAACAGTGACCTAGATTTATCGATGCATATCGCTGAAAAAATTCGTGCCACTGTATCCACCACATCCTTTAATAATAAAATAATAAAAATTTCTATTGGCTTAACCACCCTAAGGGGTAACGACACACCACTGAGCGTCATCGACAGAGCCGACAAGGCTTTATTGATGGCTAAAACTCGTGGACGCGACCAAGTTTATGTTAGCAATACCTAAGCGAGCGCTATAACTCATTTCTACATTTAGCTATAATTGATGTCTATATTCAGTGCACCCTAAGGCATACAAATGACATCAATTGGCACTCCCTTCTCTAAAACCGCTACTAAAGTTCTGTTACTTGGCTCCGGTGAACTAGGCAAAGAAGTAGCAATAGAGTTACAGCGTTTAGGGGTGGAAGTTATCGCTGCTGATCGCTATGACAATGCACCCGCTATGCAAGTGGCTGACCGCTCTTATACTCTTTCAATGCTGGACGGTGAAAAGTTAAGAGCCCTAGTAGAAAAAGAACAACCAGATTTGATCGTGCCAGAGATCGAGGCGATAGCAACGGATGTGCTAATAGATCTTGAGCGGGAAGGTTTTAATGTCATTCCGTCTGCCAAAGCAGCTCAACTAACCATGAATCGCGAAGGTATTCGCACCTTGGCAGCTAATGATCTAAGCCTTGCCACTTCACCATTTGAATTTGCGTCAACCGAAACTGAGTTTAATGCTGCAGTTGCCCGTATTGGCATCCCGTGCGTGGTTAAACCTATTATGAGCTCGTCTGGCAAAGGCCAAAGCCTTATTCGCAGTGCAGCGGATATCAACGCTGCTTGGCACTATGCTCAAGAAGGCGGCCGGGCCGGCGCGGGCAAAGTAATTATTGAAGGCTTTGTAGAATTCGATTATGAAATAACTTTGCTCACTATAAGACATAGCGACGGCAATGGTAATTCAATGACTAGCTTTTGCCAGCCAATTGGTCATCGCCAAGTCGGTGGCGATTATCAGGAATCATGGCAACCACAAGCAATGACTAAAGTAGCTTGGGAAGCGGCTAAAGCTATGGCTGATAAAGTAACCATTGCCTTAGGCGGCTGGGGGTTATTCGGAGTAGAGCTATTTATCAAAGGCGATGAAGTTTTATTCAGTGAAGTATCACCCCGCCCTCACGACACCGGCATGGTGACACTCATCTCACAGGACTTATCAGAATTTGCCCTACATGCTAGAGCAATACTTGGCTTACCAATACCAAATATCACACTGCATGGCCCATCGGCCTCTAGCGTAATTTTAGTAAGCGGTGAATCAACCCAAGTAAGCTTTAGCAACTTAAGCCAAGCGTTGTCAGCGACTGACACCCAATTAAAATTATTTGGTAAACCAGAAGTTGCCGGCAAACGGCGTATGGGGGTAGCCTTGGCAAGAGGCGAAACGGTCGATGTTGCAAGAGCCAAGGCAAACCATGCAGCATCGAGTGTCAAAGTAACGCTTTAGTATTTTACTCCTAAAGCGTCAGTATTTTATACTTGGGTACAGCTGATACGCTGACCGTTAATTTCAACTAATGGCGGGTTGCCTCCTTTCATAAATATCGACTCACTACTACTTTGGTAATGCTCACCTGAATCACTAACCACCTTAGCCAGTATATGTTGGTTATGCACTGCCAAGTCAGTTTTAACCAATAAGCCTGGATAAATAGCTAGAGAATAATTATCTTCCCCACAAATCATCCTCAATTGCATCGGAATCGGTGCTTCAAGTTGAACTGCCTTAACTAATATATCGAAGCCGATACTTGCGTCATTTAATGTATATTTATGATTTTGATCAGTTACGCCAACTAATTTACCCGCACCATCGGTAATCCGAGTATGCAAGGCATAAGACATTTTGGATTTACTTACTGAGGCGTCAAAAGCAATAGAATAGTCAACTGGGAAGGCACTAGTAGTAAATGAAGTTGAACCAATCACGGTGGCGGCAACATCCATTTTACTGACATCCGATAAGGTGACAGTAACCTGATACCCAGCCGCGCCGGCTGGGGCAATAGGTTGTTTCGGGTAAATAACGCCCGTTACCAACTGATAATTATCTGTTTCCATTGCAACTTCTTGTTTAGGAGCTTCGACGGAGATTGTTTCTGCACCTTTACTGCAGCCAGTCAGCAGTAAAACTAATGCCAATAAGGAACTTATCACAATACTAAAACGTTTTATTTGCTAACCTTAACCGTTGTGGATTATTTAATTGAAGGTGCTGCTTTATAAATTAATTCACCGCCATCACCTTTTAAATACAGCATACCGTTTTCTATCCGGGCGCTGCGTACGTCTTGCAGCGCTGCCAACATACGGCTTTCTTGCTCCATTAACGCGCCTAGGCACAGCTTCCTAGTAACAGCACCTTCAGCTAGGCTGATATTACTTCCATCAACAGTGTAGCTAGAGGAAAGACTATTACAGCTGGCATTGCCAGACAGCGTCCCATCTGCATTGAAGCGTAAACTGGCGGCACTAAAATCAACAACAGGCTTATCTTTAATCATTTCAATATGCCAATTACCAATTAACTCATCTTCAAACGACTTCTCCGGCTGCATGGTGCAGGCCGCCAATAAACTTACAATTAAAACTATTGAGATCTTTAAATGCGTCATGATAAAACCACCCACTATATGAGGATAAATTATTTATTGATGACATTATTACACTATTTTAAAAGTAAGCTTGTCAATTAGCTATTGGGTTATTTAATTCATCCATAGAAATAAAAAAGGCTAACAATTTGCTAGCCTTCCGTAATATCTAGATAAATATTACTTCGGAGGATATTGCGCCAATAATTTTGAAATAACTTCCTTAATAACCTTTTCACGTTCTTCAGGAGTGGCACCCTCATCCAAATGTTTACCCGCAGTACCGCGCCAAATTAACTTATTCGTTTTAGGATCCACCACGTCAATAATCAATGTACCCTGAACATACTCGGTTATAACCGCCTCTTGTATTGGAGGCATCGCCATTCTTGAATCATAGTAACCGTAGTTTCTGCCTGGACCATAAGCACCATACGATCTGTAACCAGGGTAATAACCGCCATAAGAATTATAAGTTTTTATGTCAGTTTTCTCTTGCGTTGTAATATGGTAATTAACATGAAAATTAGCCGACTCTTTAGCCACTTTTGCAAAATCTTTAGACTCTAGATCAGCATCTACGATAGATTTAACTTTGCCGTCGATAATATCATTACTCTTACCATTCTCTTCAGTTACACCAGAGTGAAGCCATGCATAGGTTTTAAAACCCGAAAAGTCGATCGGAGCATGATCTGTTGATACGGTAATAGACGAACATGCGCCTAGCGCTAAAGCGCTGATAAGCGCAAAAAATGTTTTGGTGATTCTAGCTAGTAACATGTAAAAATCCTCAGAGAGTCTTAATTAAGTAAACGAAAAGTCTAGTTCTAATACATAGGTTCGTCAACAACCCACTATGTTATCTAGAAACTGCGGCGAAACGGAATGCTATTAGCATAAATAATAGTTATATCGATCTAACCAAGCAATCTTTCCGTATCTTAATTCAGCATACCTGCTAGCAGCAAACAATGACGAACAAAGAAGCTTTCCGCCCATTCTAGAGCTGAACTGAATCAAAACAGTGTGGTTAGGTCAAACCCGAGCTAATTATGCAGTCGCTTCTTCAGTATCCTTTGGCTCTTCCAGTACTTCTAGTGCTTCTAGTTTTTTCTCTAGCTCTTTAACAGAGAGTTGAAGCTCGGTATTCTCCACTTTGGTTTTTTTATAATTTTTCTGCAGCAGCTCGTTGGCCGCAGTTTTTTCAGCTAACTTTCTTTTATTTGCATCAAGATTTTTTCTCATCTTCGCAGTATCAAATTGCTTAAGCTTAACAATTTCTGCGCGCTCCTCAGCAAGATCTTTTTGGAGAGTCTTGGTGCGGGCTTTATGGGTCGCAATCACTTCCTTAAGGTTATCGCTGCGTTGGTGTAATTCGCGATTCTGTTGCTCCAGCTTTTTACTGGCCGAGGCATTAGTAGAAAGTATCTGTATCTGTTCCAATTGCTTTGCAATGATAGCTTTTCGATCAGCGTTGTCATTACTCAATTTCTTGATCTCGGCTTCGCGAGCGTCGATTTGCGTTTGGTGCTCAGCTTTAAGTTTATCTTCAATTTCAATCATTATTTCTAGACGTTTTGCCGCAAGCATGGATTGTTTCCTGTTTGGTTTAATGTGTATTTGGGATAATGTGTGTTTATTGGTCGGTTTAGTGAAGGGATTACTTGGTCATAAGCCGCTTTCAATAGTTAATGACGTCTTTGTACTAACTAATCATGGTCCGACTGTCATCATTCGTTATGCTCAGGCTTTGGGGTCGTTAACTGCTCGTCATCCAATCCTAGCGCTTCCTATATAATTCAAATAGACCGATCTTTTTCAGTTCTAATGACTAAATAGTCGATAAGCCATTATAGCCCACGTTGCCACTCCTGGCGCAACGGAATCCTATTAGGGTCATTAATAGCCATATCAACCTGACTAAGCAATCTCTCTTTATCTTTATTCAGCGTCCCTTTTAACACTAAATAATTAGAGGCATGATCACTGCGAAAGATTGTTTTTTCCAACTCTAGCGTAGAAAGCAGTATATTCATCTCGTTAAACAGCTCGTTTTGCGACAAAGGCGAAAAACCTTCACCGAACGCCTCGACAAACCGCTGCTGCCCGGTTGGAAATGACACAACTAAGGTTGATAAATACTCTGGCTGGGCTTCATTCATTAATTTTGCTGAATTAACCGCATGCTGTTCACTATAAAAACTGCCGCCTAAACCATTCAAAATCATTACCGACGATTTCATTCCAGCCAGTTTAATTTTGGTTAGTGCATCGAGAGAGGTTTGAAAGGTCTCTCCTTTGTTGATTTTCTCAAGCATTAAGTCGTCGCCGCTTTCACAACCAATATACATAAGCGTTAAGCCATAGCTAGCTAGCTCGGCTAACTCTTCTACGCTTTTATTTTTTAAATTACGTGGCAAGCAATAAGATGATACCCGCTGCACACTGGGTAAATACTTTCTAATTAATTGTAAAATACCAAGTAGGCGCCTCGAAGACAGCGTCATGGCATCACCGTCAGCCAAAAACACTTTTTTTATAGCTACACCAGCACTGGCTACTTTTTTAAGTTCTAACTCAATATCTTCTAATGGTTTAAAATTGAACTGTTTTTCTGGCGCCTGATACATCTCACAGAAACTGCAGTTATTCCAAGAACAACCATTGCTCACCTGCAAAATTAGTGACCGCCCTTCGCTGGGTGGTCTAAATACAGGCTCTATATAATCAAGCATTTTATTAATAGCTCACAAATTATTTATTGATAGTTCAAAAATATTGGCGACGACCAAGCCCGCTCTTCAGTCGGCGACAAACAATCATCGTCAAAGGACATATTAGGGTTAGCGTCAGAACAGGAGTTCACTTTTATACACTGACCACTGTCGTCGTATTCACAACGCAGTGGGTCAGCATTAACGGCCAAGCTTGGCTGCTGAATAGCTCTGGCGTAATACACTGTCTCACGCCCACTATTATTAAATTCGCTGTCGGTAAATTCAAATTCGCAACCGCTTTCGTCGACTGGACATTGATGGCTTAACCAAACATCTTCAATCAGCTCAGCGACATCCTCATCTGGTGTCATTTGTGGCTTAACGCGAATAATCTCAATGCGGGAAATGATTTTACGTTCCCTAGAGGGGTTATAGCACTCATTCATACACAAGCGCTCTAATCGATCCTCGCCTACTGCATTAACAGAATAGTCGGGACAACCAGGCAATTGTTTAAACGCCCCAGCTGCTCGCACCCTAAAAGTAGGATTATGATTAATCGTTAACTCAGCTCCCATCGGTGCAATTACATTGGTCTGTTCAAGATCTGGATTCAACATATCAAACCACAGCAAAATTCTATCACCACTGGTGGCGTATATTTCTTTTTGCTCTAGTGCATTCCAAATACTTTCACGCTGACGATTTTCAGC
>CAWVSB010000038.1:0-18223 GCA_963933215.1 uncultured Cellvibrionales bacterium | reverse complement strand
TTGCAGTCGCCCGATGTCGAAGTGCGGATAGGAGCAGTACGCGCCCTAGAGTTTCTGTCACCCCAGCGGCGGGTTATTTTACTGCAGCTACTTAATGATCCTGTAAAAGCAGTAAGGCTCGAGGTGGCGAGGCTGTTGGCTTCTATGCCTCAAGCAAACATTCCACCGCAGGTAATTGGCATGGTGAATGAAGTATTTGATGAATATGTTGCGGCCCAAATGGTTAATGCTGACATGCCAGGTGCCCAGCTTAATTTAGGCGTATTTTACTCCGCCAGAGGCCAGCTCACCGATGCTGAAGTAGCCTATAAGCATGCCTTGCGCCTGACGCCTAAATTCGTCCCGGCCCTGCTAAACTTAGCCGACTTTTATCGCAGCCAAAACCGCGACTGGCAAGCTAAACCGCTGTTGCTGCAAGCAATCGACATTGCTCCAGATCAAGCGCCTGCGCATCATTCTTTAGGCTTGTTATTAATCAGACAAAAGCAATTGCCCGAAGCTTTGCTTAATTTGAAAATTGCCAGTGAATTAGACGCCCAAACAACTCGTTATGCCTATGTGTATGCAGTGGCGCTCGACAGTGCCGGCAACACCCAAGCAGCGATAGATGTGTTGCAAAAAGGTTTGAAACAGTCACCCCAAGACTACCAACTACTAAGTGGTCTAGCATTTTACTATCAAAAGATTGGTGATTCGGCTACCGCTAGCCAATTTACTGAGCAACTTAATCGTCTATATCCACCTCCCCCAGCCGCTAATTAAATAGGCAATTAAGTAGTTTTTTTAACTGCTTAAATTATATAAATATTCTAGATTATAGTGTTGCTACAATATGGTTTTAGCAAAGCTCTGCTGGCGTTGTCGTTTTTTTCGATACTGTTGGTCACTTTTTTCGATATCAGCCGTGTTTAACATCCTAATCCCCATAATTGTCGGTCTTGTTAAAGTAGCGTTCAGTTTGTAGGTCTATAGTTCGCGCAAATTACATGAACTTAGATTACTGGATTTTGTTAGTTTGACTAGAATAAATAAAATATCTGAGCATTTTCAAAGAACGGTGCAGCATTGTGTGTTGCTGGTCGGCTTTGGCCTAATGCAAATGTGGTCGCCCTCTGCGAGTGCATTGACGGGTGCCGGTACGGTAATTAACAACACCGCCACCGCGTCTTACTTAATTAGCGGTATGCCTGCCACTCAAAATGCATCGGTTGCATTTACGGTGCAAGAAATAATTGATGTAACGGTGGCTTGGACTGACGGTACCAACGTTATTGTCTCAACCCCAGATACTGATGAAGTCGCTAGCTTTGATATAGCCAATACCGGTAACGGCAACGAAACGTATTCTTTAGCTGTTGTTAACGTGGCGAGCCCTACCGACCAGTTTGATTTTAATCTAGTGACAGAAGTTGAAATATATATTGAAGACGGCACCAACCCTGGCTTTCAGCTTGCACAAGATATTCTATATACGGGCGCAAATAACCCAACTATTACTGCCGAAAGCACGCAGACGATTTATTTTGTAGCGGATATCCCTGGTGGCTTGACTAATTTAGATGAAGGGCATTTAACCGTTACCGTTGAATCGACAACAGCCGGTGCCGCTGGTGCCCTAGCGGGTACTACGTTGGTAAATCAAGGAGATGGTGGTGCAATAGATGCCATTGTCGGCTCTTCCCAGGCAAACAGCAGCGACACCGCAATTTATCAGGTGTCCTCGGTCGATTTAACCATCACCAAAATTATTCAAACGGTAGTTGATCCATACGGCGGCAGTACATTTGTACCCGGCAGTGAGGTTACTTATCGCATTACGGTTACGGTTATGGGCGGCACAGCCCAGGCCTTAGTGATTGTTGACCCTATTCCAGCTAACACTAGTTATATAGATGATACTTTATTTTTAAATGCAGGGTTACTTACCGAAGAAAGCGATGCCGACGCAGGCGATTTTAATATCAGTCAGGCAGGCGCTATTACGGTAATCCTTGGAAATACTTTGAGTGGCACGATAAACGTAGTTGATTTAACTGTAACCATAGATTAAGGGATAGATAAGATGATGATGAAAAAAATATTATTAGTAATTACTACATTTGTATTCGCCACTAGCCTAGCCTCAGCACAGGGCGACAGCCCGGTTAGCTTTGCCAATATTGCGCAAAAGCAGGTTATTAGTGTTAGTCAAAATGGTGCTGAAACCACTAGCTTTACTGATGTAGGTATTGTGGTGCCAGGCGACAGCATTATTTACACCTCTACCTTTACTAATATTAGTAGTGAAGTAGTGAGTAGTATTGTCGTCAATAACCCAGTGCCAGATAACACCAAATATGTGCGCTTTACCGCGCAGGGCGAAAATACAACAGTGACCTTTTCGATCGACAGCGGCAATGCATTTTCCGCCCCAGCTGGTTTAACAGTGACCGAAGCGAACGGTGTAGCACGTGCTGCTAAACCCGAAGAATACACTGACATACGCTGGATTTACCAAGGTGAGTTATTAGCAGGGCAATCAAGTTCAGTTAATTTCAAAGTAACAATTTTATAAGCCCACAGTTAGGAGAAGTACAATGAAATCCACAATTTACAAACAGCTGACGATCACATCAATTGCGATTTTTGGTCTAATCGCTGGTAGCGGAGCTTTTGCTGCCACTACCGCTGATGATTCTATTACCAATACAGCAGAGCTACTTTTTACAGTTGGTGGTGGCTCTACCTTGGAGTTAGAGTCGTCTGAAGCAGGTAATGAGACGCTTGGAAATGGTAACGGTACGGCAACCAGCTTTGACGTTGACCGGCTGATTGACTTTGGCGTTGCTGAGGTGAGCAGTGAGTGGAATAGTGATGACACGGAATACGCCGCTGACGGCCAAGAAACTATTGTGCTTGAATATGAAATCACTAATGATACCAACTACGATATGGGATTTAACTTATATGCTGAACTTAATGGAGTAAGTATTGCAACTCCAGCAGGTTTTACGGCTACAACTGGCAACGTATTTACGCCTACTGGCGTAACTATTGCGGTTGATAACCCCAGCGCTGGCGGCACAGCAGGCGTTTATGATGCTGCATTTGATACCGCAACAGTAGTAGATTTAGTTGACCAAGAAGACACTATTAGAGTGTTTGTAATTTTGGACGTGCCAACAGGTACTGATCAAGACGATTATGCTTTAGTCACTTTAGTCGCTCAGGCCATGGAACCTACTGGTACTGGGATATCCGGTGCTAGTGCTGGAGATCTTATCACTGAAGATGATAATAATCGTGTCAGTCCAGGAGGTGTGGCATCAGATATTCTTAATGCAAACACCACAGTACAAGATGTATTTAACGATAATGCCGGCGATGCTAGTTATAACTTTGTTACTTCAAGCTCCTTTCTAGAAGGTGGCGATACTATTGGTAATGGTCAAGCATCTGATACTGATGGCGTACTGATCAATGGTGCCCGCTTGAGCTTAAATAAAGATGTAGTAGTGATATGGGATCCAATTAACGCTAATGACAAGCCGAAAGCAATTCCTGGCGCTTACGTTAGCTATAGCATTACTATAGAAAACAATGGTGACACTGCATCAGTAGCTAACTTAACTAGTCTGGCTGATACCTTGGCTTCTGAGTTAACTTTTGACCTTGGTATATTGGGTCTTGGATGTACCGAAGTCACTACGCCAGGCGCAACTTGTAATAGTATAGATAATAGTCAGGCCGATTATCCAACTGCCAAAACAGCGCTTGTCGTTGCGTTTGCTGAGTATGACGCTGTTATAGGCACTGGTGTAGATTTTGACCTAGGCTATGCGTCTGGATCTGTGGTTACTGTTAGTGGGCTGAATATAACGGTGAATTACGATCAAATACTAACGACAGCTAATTTAGGTGGAGCTACTCGTACTGCCGGTGATCTAAATGGCGGAGAGAGTATTACGATTACCTTTAACGGCGTTCTGCAGTAGCAGTGAAGGATGGGTTATAGCACTAGTGGGCTAATGCTATAACCCGCCATCTATTCTCTAATTTAGTCATGACAACCTTGATTTCGACGACAGTGTTAAAACTATCAAGAGCGCTTTTTAAAGCGCTCTTGCTAATTTTAGTGGTCGTTAAATCTTATGCCGCCACTGTGCCAAATACCATTATTGAGAACACGGCTAGTGTTTCCTACGGCGCGTCGGTATCCCTTGCTGCTCAGGCAAAAGTCAGTTTAGTAGTAGCGTCAAATATTCCTGCTGAAATAGATTTTTTGCAATTAAGTAATAATGCAATTAACCCTGTAGATACTACCTCCTTATTTTATTCTGGCGCCGCCTGCAGCTCGAACGGCAATTCTGCTGGGCCATTTACGCCAACGGCGCTAACCACTTACGACGGTGCTGCTATTGCAGCTGGTGCAGACGCCGATTTTTTAGCTAACCCAGCGGCATATTCATCGGGTGACCCTATTTTTCTTGAAGTCATCGACTTTGATGAAAACTTAGATAGATTTTTAGCCGAAACAATTGTCGCCACTGTCTTGAATAAAACTAATGGCGATAGTGAAGTAGTACAGTTAACTGAAACGGGCTTAAGTACTGGCATATTTATTGGCGGTATTCAAACCTCTATTATGAATGCCGTGGTCGGGAATTGTCTGCTAGATATTGCCCGTGATGATCTACTTTCGGCTAATTATACCGATGCTGATAATGTGGCTGATACGGTCGATACCAGTGCGCTCATCGACCCCTTTGGGGTGTTTTTTGACTCTATAACTGGCGACGCAGTAGATGGATTAGAAATTACGTTAATCAATGCCGCAACTAATTTACCCGCCGACGTATTTAGCCCTAACGGGATTGACATGTGGCCATCAACGCTGATTACAGGCGACGACGTGGTTGATTCCAGTGGTCGCACCTTTGAGTTTTTGCAAGGTGAGTATCGCTTTCCGCTGATTGCGGCGGGCGATTATTATTATCAAATTACGCCAATTGTTGGCTATGCATTTCCATCACAAGCAGAGGATGAGCAGTTACAACTGCTACCTAATGCGCCTTATATACTTACTGTTGGCAGTCGCGGTGAAACCTTTAATGTTCCGCCAGGGCCAGATATTCAAATAGACATTCCCTTGGACCCGCTGCGGGGTAATGTTTATATACAAAAAGAAGCATCTACTGAAACAGCAGCCCTGGGAGACTTTATTGCCTATACAGTAATCGTTACCAATGAAGAGATTTTCCCCCTTGCTGACTTAGTAATTAACGATAAGTTACCCCAAGGGTTTCGCTTACAAGAAGAATCCTTACGCTTAAATGGTAAGAAAATAGCTGCAAATATTGCCGCTAATGGGCGCGACTTGTTGGTGTCAATTGGCCTAGTAGAAGCGGGGCAAATTTTTACCATTGAGTATGTTGTTGAAATTACTAGTGGTGCTCAGGTTAACGAGGATGCTATTAATTACGCTCAATCGGCCACTACCGATATCGGATCTAACATCGCTTCTGCAGAAGTCTTCGTCACTAATAAATTATTTAATGACGTGTCTTTTTTAATTGGACGCGTTTATGAGGGTAGTTGCGAAGCAGGCAGTGAGCGAACCGGAGTTGGTAGTGCAAAAATTTATTTGGAAGACGGCCGCTCTGTTATTACTGGCTCAGATGGCCGCTGGCACTTTGCTGGCCTAGAGCCAGGTACTCAGGTACTGCGCTTAGACGAAGAATCACTTGGCGACGGCTATGAATTGTTGCCTTGTGATGAAAATAGCCGCAACTACGGTACACCGCATAGCGCCTTTGTTGATTTACAAGCAGGTACTTTATGGCGCCATAATTTTGTGGTTAAGCGAACCGCCATGACGGCGGTGGCCGAGTCATTAATCGACAGTCTAATCATTGATCGAGATTTCGCAGATGTAGAACAAATGCCGGTTTATGACGAGTCCGACGCTGAGTCTAGTGGCTTTAAAGTTATGTGGCCGCCAGAAAACTATACGCCTAGATTTCGCTCACTAAAGGTTGCGGTGCAGCACAAAAGCAATCGTCGGATAGAGTTAGTATTAAATGGCGCAGTGGTAAGCCCATTAAACAGACGTGATAGCCATGTTAATGGTATTTTTTTGGCTCAAATATCTACTTGGGTAGGGTTGGACATTACCGAAGGAAGTAACCAGTTAGAGATTCGTGAGCTGGATAGACACGGTAAATTGTTATCAACTGCCACTAGGGCTGTCCATTATTCAGGCGCCCCCTATAGGGCCGAATTCATACCTGAAAAGAGTCAACTAAAAGCTGATGGCAGAACACCAATTATTATTGCCGTAAAACTTACCGATGAACAGGGCTTCCCTGTGCGGGCAGCGACCACCGGGATCTTCAAAGTTGATTTTCCGTTTCAAGCTTGGTTGCCTGAAAGCCTGCGCTTAGAAAATGATGTCCTGCAAGATGCCAATAATGAATCGCGCTATGTGGTGCGTGAAGATGGCATAGCTTATTTCCCGTTAGATGCAACAGTTCAAACTGGCAGAGTGGTATTGCAAGTGCCATTGATTGATAACCGCGAGGAAGAAATAGAGGCATGGTTGCAGGCAGATGCGCGCGACTGGATATTAGTTGGTTTAGCTGAAGGTACAACTGGTTATGAGGTTGTAGAGAATAACTTAGAGAATTCTGACGATTCTGATAAAGAAAGTTATGACGATGGTCGGGTGTCGTTTTTTGGTAAGGGGCGTATCCCAGGCGATTATTTATTAACCATTGCCTACGATACTGCGGGTAGATCCGGCGATAACCCCGATCAGTTATTTGGCGACATTCAGCCCGATGAATATTACAGCGTCTATGGTGATGAGTCGTTATTTCAAGATGAAGCAGAAAGTTCACGTAAGCTGTATTTGAGAATAGAGCGCAAACAGTTTTATGCTTTGTTTGGTGATTTTCAAACCAATATGACAGTTACCCAACTAAGTAATTATAGCCGTACATTGAACGGTGTTAAGTCCGAATATAAAAATGAATATTTTGAAACGAACTTTTTTGGAGCAGAAACTGCACTGGCTAATATTCGTGATGAATTAGAAGGTAAGGGGATTACTGGACCATACAACCTTTCACGTACAGATGTGGTGAAAAATAGTGAACAGATTGAGATTGAGGTACGTGATCGTTTTCAAACTGGCAGAATTTTTTCTACCACAATAATGTCTCGCGGTATTGACTACGATATAGATTATAATTTAGGTATTATTCGTTTCAGAAAACCGGTGTCGGTACGTGACCCATTATTAAATCCAATATTTATTATCGCTAATTATGAAACTCAAGATGACCGTGAAACTGCATTGGTCGCCGGTGGCCGCGGTGAGATATCTACTGCCGATGACCGAATAGAATTTGGTGTGTCTTATATTACCGAAGAAAATAAAGGTAGCGAGGCTGAGCTTGGCGGCATCGATTTAAAAATTGATATAACCGAAGACCTAGAGTTACGCAGTGAGTATGCCTCATCTGACAATACAGCTGTTGATAACGCCGCTGCTTGGTTGATTGAGTTGGAACAAGATGCAGGTGCATTTACCACCAGAGTTTATGCGACTGAAATTGAAGGTGGCTTTGGTGTTGGTCAACAAAATGCTGGTGAAGCAAGTACTCGTAAAATTGGTGCAGACAGTGTTTGGCGATTCGCAAAAAAATATGAATTAGCCGCAACCATAGACACTCAGAAGTTACTAATTGGCGGTGCTACGGACAATCAAGCTAGTGTTAATGCTCGCCGTATTGGTAATAAGACAGCTTTACAAGTTGGTTATCGGATCGCCGAAAGTAAAGCTGAAAGTAATTTGAAGAAGCGCTCAGAATTGCTAGATATAAGTGCTTCGTATCAGATTCTACCGTCACTGCGATTAGATGCCAGTAGTGAGTTTTCGATGAATGAAAAAAATGATGCCGAATTATTTCCGACTCGTAACACGCTAGGGGCCGAATGGCAGATTACTAATAATGCAGCTATTTTTGCTAGCCAAGAGATTACCTCAGGTTCTGATGAAACTGAATCTACCCGTGTAGGAATGAGAACGTCTTTGTGGGATGGTGCTGATATAAATGTCGGTCTCGATCAGCAGCGCAGTGATGAATTAACCCAAGTTTCTGCAGTAGCAGGTTTTATTCAGCGTGCTCAGCTAACTGAAAACCTCACGATGGATTTAGTTTTTGACCAAGGTAGAGATTTGTCGTCTGATCCGATTGAGGGAGCTGATAACTTTAAAGCTGGATCTCTTGGCTTAGATTGGCGCTTTCACAATTGGACTTGGAGTAATCGAATTGAAACTCGTCGCGCTGCGCTAAATGATCAAAAAGCAATTCGAACGGGGGTGCTGCATCAGTTAGAAGATGGTCGCACCGCCGTTGTATCTTATGACTTGTCTAATGACGATGGCTTGTTGCGCGAAACGACTAATCAAACACTTAGCGTGGGTTATGCCGATAGACGTTTAGACAACTATGCCATATTAAGTCGCCTCGATTTAATATGGGATGAAACTGATGGCTTGTTATCAGACTTGAGAGTCCGCAAAGGGGTGACTAATAATGCTTTGAATTTAACCGCATGGGAGGATGGCCAGTTATCTTTAGCCTATAGCGCAAAGTATGTCATCACTAATGTTAATGATTTAGAGTTTTCTGGGGTTACTGATTTTTTCGGTGTGCATTATCGGCATAACCTTGGTAAACAATGGGATGTAGGTGTGCAAACAAGCATCATGCGTTCGCAAAACTCGAATAATCAGCAATATTCTTATGGTCTGTCTGTAGGTTTCAGCCCAGTACGAGATTTATGGTTAGAGCTTGGTTATAATTTTGACGGCTTTAGTGATGATGATTTTGATGCCGCAAGACGAAGTACCGCTGGTACCTATCTTAGTATTCGATTGAAGTTTGACGAAGGTACTGCTGGCAGAGTTAAGCAAGCATTTGCCCCCACGCTGAATGACTTACAACAAACTGGTGCTGAAAGCTCTGTCCAGCAGGTAGGCTATTTATCCGCCCCGTCTGAAAGCGCAGGTCGGCTAGTCGCAACTGAAGCGGTGAATTCCACAGTGTCAATTGTCGACGACACAATGAAAGCGGTGGGCATAGCAGCTGTTGTCGATACTGTGCCAGTGGCAACAAGTGATAATATTGCTGTAATTATTCTTAGCGACTTACCCTCAACGGTTGCTATTTGTGATGAGCAAACTCAGTCACGACGCTTTATTCAATTAGCGACTTATTCGGATTCAGTATTAGCCAGGGCACAGCTAGCGAATTTTAATATCCTCGATTCTTATCTTGAACAGTATCAAAAACCCGATAATGGAAAGATGCTATATCGCTTAGTGCTTGGTCCTTACAAAGAAACTAAGGCAGAGCTACAACCTTTGGTCGAAAAATATGAGAAAATTGTTGGTAGTCCTAGTTGGATAAAAAATAAAACCTGCCAGGAAATGGAGGGATAGCGCTAAAATGTTACGTATTATAGTTGTGTTCTGGTCGTTGCTGCATTTTTCGCAGGTACAGGCAGCGCTTGAAGATTTGTCTATTGGTGCCGGACAGGTGACCTTAAACGACCTTAATGTAACTACTACAGGTAATACCCCCGAGCAACTTAGCGTGCCTTTTCCTAGTGGCGCTTTTGCTACCACTCCCGCCGTCTTTATTTTGCCAAACAATACTAATACTGAGCCGATGACCTTGCGTGTTATCAATGTGTCTAGCACCGGCTTCGATGTTTTTGTGTCTGAGTCACAGGGGCAAGACAATACGGTTTATCCGCAAATTGCTTTTGATTATCTAGCTATAGAACCGGGCGATTATACAATAGCTGGGGCCTCTATCCAGGTTGGTATTGAAACTGGCGTCACTGAGTATGTTTCCAAGACCAATAGCGGTGGACCTTATAAAACTATCTCTTATTTGACAACTTATAATACCGGCCCCGGTGCATTGGAGCCGGTAGTCATGACTCAGCTGCAGTCGTTAAATAGTGACCCGACGTTGATTAACGGCGCTGGGGAATTCACTAGAGAAACAGCGCCTTTTCTAGAGTTAGCTCAACAACCACCGACGTTAACTAATTTTACAGTTGCCCTAGAGCGGGCAGAAACCACCGCGGGCACTATTGCACCAGGTGGAGAAACGGTCGCTTGGATGTCGGTTAGCAGAGAAACTGATATCACTGCGCCAGATGATGGCGCCACTAATGTAAATATTAAAGCTTTTTATTCGGCTGATAATATTACCGGCAATTGTGTTTCTAATACCTTACTAGCGGGCAATGTGACTAATTTTTCTGGTGGGACACCTATTTATTTTGGTAATCAAATTAGACGTGATGGTGGCGACGGTGGTTGGTTGCGCCGCTGTAGTAGCAGTACTTCAGCAATTAGTGCCCAAGTTGAAGAAGATTTAGTTGATGGTGAGCAAAATCATACTACCGAGCAAGCCAACTTTCTTGCTGTATCACAGGCTTTTCAAATGTCGACCGGCGATATTGATAGTCCAAATATTAATATGGTAGTAGCGACTCGCAGTGGTATTAATGCCATTGCGCAAGTAACTGGCGGCATAACAATCGGTTATTCGTTAACGCCAACGTTTGTTGATTTTAGCAGTTACTTTGGGGCCGATTTTAATGGCGTGCCAGTAGTGATTCCTATGTCTTCCAATGAGGGTGATGGTGAGCCTGCTATTGCACGGGTATGGGATATTAGCTCAAGCGGATTTACCATTGCCCAAACTGTGCCAGAGGGTAATACGGCCCCGGCAGAAAGTATGACTGTAGATTTTTTGGCAGTAGTGCCCGGTACTCATACGCTACCAAATGGCCAAATAGTGGTGGCAGCTGTTGATTCGATAAATACCTGTATTGGCGGTTTGTCAAGCTGTGCGGGTAGTCCTTATCAGGCGCAAACCTTTGGTACAACGCTTACTACTCCTGCGGTATTAGCTGCTATGCAAACAGATAACAATCAAAATCCATTGGACCCTCTCGACGTGTTATCGCCATTGTCGGCAACATCTATTGTCGATGTGACCGCTACCGGTTTTGATCTAACCATAGAGCTTGCGCAAACTAGCATCGGCGCAGCGGTCGCCTCGGCCGAAGACATCGGTTGGATTGCCGTAGGCGGTGGTGTGTCGACAGCCTTGCATGCAGCGCAAGGTAGTACTAGTGGCAGTCATTTAGTAGAGATGAGAACTGTCGTGACCACTGATAATGTTGGCGGCTGGGATGATGGCTGTCAGAGCAATAATTTCCCTGCGGCATTTACGCTCACTATGTCGCCAATAGTGATCGCCACTCATAATAGTCGTAACGGCGGCGATGGCGGTTGGCTGCGTAAATGCGCTGAGTCAGCCAGTAACTTCGGTTTGGTTGTAGATGAAGACGTGAATTCAGATAGTGAGCGCAGCCACGGTAGTAGAGAAGTCGCTGGGGTTATTGCCTTCTCTGATAAATTTGCCTGGACGCCTAATACTTATTCGAATATGAAATTAGGGGTTACCTTTTGGGATCCCATCAATTTTTTCGATAAACCCAAGGCCATACCAGGCGCGTCGATTGACTATACGGTGACGATAAAAAGTACGTCGCGTATTGGTGTCGATCTAAACTCTATAGATATTGTCGACAATATGTCCGCCAATACCGAATTATTTGTTGGTGATATAGGCGGTAGTTGTCCGGTGGCTTTTACTGAAACTGATTCGTCGTTAATATTTACTTGCCACGATGATTTATATTTAAAATCTTCATCACCGCCATGCACGCCAGATGCTGATGGCTTTTGCCCCTATAGTGACTTTTTGCCTATAAGCGGTGATTGGGACCCTTTAATTGAATCTATTCGCTTCGAGCCTAAAGGTGAGTTTCAAGGTATGACCGGCAGCAATGACCCTACCTTTAGCTTTCGTTATCGGGTACGGTTAAATTAGTTAATCAGGTTCTGAGCTAACGTTTTATTGTTTTAATTGTTTTTTTGGCTAGTTACTTTATCTAGTTGATTCTATTGAGGTTTCTTGTTTTTAACCTGCTAAGTAAAAGCGATCAATATCTACATCTAGTGTGTATTGTCAAAATTTCCTCTTTTAAACACAACATCTTGTGTTAAACTTTTATTTCGTTGGCGGCGTTAAGTTGATGTTTTCACATCAGTTAATGCGTTTAAGCCTGCGTATATAGATTATTAATATAAATAGCAGGCAGATTAATAAGTCCTCACAGGAAGCTAGCAGATGACGCGTTTAGAATTGGCTAAAGCCCCGAATGAAATGAAAGAAATTCCCCTTCAAGCAGCATCGTTTGATATTTGGGATAAGAAGTATCGCTTGAAAGATAAAGCGGGTAACGCCGTGGATGCGGACATAGATGCTACCTATGCACGAGTTGCTAAAGCCCTATCTGATGTTGAAGAAACAGAAGAGAAACGCCAACAGTGGCATGAGAAGTTTTTGTGGGCACTGCGCCACGGTGCTATTCCAGCCGGACGTATTACCTCAAATGCTGGTGCTTTAGCGCATAAGCCTGCCACCTCAACTATCAACTGTACTGTGTCAGGTACTATCCCTGATTCAATGCATGGTATTTTGAACCGAAACCTTGAAGCGGGTCTTACTTTAAAGGCAGGTTGTGGTATTGGTTACGAGTACTCAACCCTGCGCCCAAAAGGTGCTTACGTATCAGGCGCTGGCGCTTATACGTCTGGCCCATTGTCGTTCATGGATATCTTCGACAAAATGTGTTTTACCGTGTCTTCAGCTGGTGGTCGTCGTGGTGCCCAAATGGCTACCTTTGACATTGCTCACCCTGACGCAATCGAGTTTATTAAAGCCAAGCGTGAAGACGGCCGTCTCCGGCAGTTCAACTTGTCATTGCTAATTACTGAAGAGTTTATGCAAGCGGTGAAAAATGACACCGACTGGGCATTTTCTTTCCCCTTGTCTCAGTCTGAACTTGAAGACGTTGACATGGAAAATCCTGAGCAAGTTGTCTGGCGTGAAATGCAGGCCGGTGACAACGATATCGTCAACAATGATGGCTTAGTCGCCTGTCGCGTTTACCAAACAATTAAGGCGTCTAAATTGTGGAATGTCATCATGGCATCTACCTATGATTTTGCTGAGCCTGGTTTCATTCTTATTGATAAAGTTAATGAGATGAACAACAACTGGTTCTGCGAAGATATTCGCGCCACCAACCCTTGTGGCGAACAGCCATTGCCGCCTTATGGTAGTTGTTTATTGGGGTCGGTTAATTTGACTCGTTTTGTTAATCAGCCATTTACCGAAAATGCTGTTTTTGACTGGGAAAAATTCCGTGAAGTTGTCGCTATCTTCACCAGAATGCTCGATAACGTCGTGGAAATTAACGGCTTGCCATTAGAGCAACAGCGCCATGAAATTATCAGTAAGCGTCGCCACGGCATGGGCTTTTTAGGTTTAGGTTCAACCCTTGCTTGTTTGCGCATGCAATACGGCGACGACGGCTCATTAGTGTTTACTGAAAAAGTAAGCCAAGAATTAGCGGTTACTGGTTGGAAAGCAGCGCTGCAGTTGTCTGAAGAAAAAGGCCCAGCGCCAGTAATGACTGAAGACTTTGAAGTGACCGCTGACATGATGCGTAAGCGTCCTGAAATGGGCGTTGACGGTATTAAGGTTGGCGACAAAGTAAAAGGTAGTGTGTTGCATGCTAAATACAGTCGCTATATGCAACGCATTGCTGAAGTAGATCCCGAGCTATGTGAGGCGTTAGCAGAAAAGGGCGCTCGTTTTAGTCATCATTCATCGATTGCCCCTACCGGCACTATTTCTCTGTCGTTAGCTAATAATGCCAGTAACGGTATTGAGCCAAGCTTTGCCCATCACTATTCACGTAACGTTATTCGTGAAGGCCGTAAGGCGAAAGAGAAGGTCGATGTTTTCTCTTATGAGTTGTTGGCTTATCGTGAGTTGATTAACGCCAAAGCAATGCCGTTTGCCACCGATCAAGAAACTAAGCTACCTGATTACTTTATCAGCGCTGATGATATTCATCCTAAACAACATGTAGACGTGCAAGCTGCTTCTCAAAAATGGATAGATTCATCTATTTCTAAAACGGCTAACGTACCGACTGACTACAACTACGAAGACTTTAAAGATATTTATTTATACGCTTATGAAAAGGGTTTGAAAGGTTGTACTACTTTCCGCTTTAATCCTGAAGCATTCCAAGGTGTATTGGTAAAAGAGTCTGACTTAGAAAATACCATTTATCAGTTTGCTTTAGCCGATGGTTCAACCGTTGATGTTAAAGGTAACGAAGAGATTGAATATGACGGTGAAACACACACTGCCGCTAACTTATTCGACGCATTAAAAGAAGGCTATTACGGCAAGCTTTAGGGCTGGCATATAGCAATAAGAGAACACGAGAGAGAGAAAATGGCTATTAAGATAGACAGTGAAATAACCGGCTACAAAGTTGTAAATAAAGACGAGCCAGCACCAGTGTTAGAAGAGAAGAAGACCGCTGATATCGTGCATATGCATGAGAAAGTAGATCGTCCTGAGATGTTGCATGGCTCTACTTATAAAATCAAAACCCCTGATTCTGAGCATGCGCTTTATATTACTATTAACGATATTATTTTGAATCAAGGCACCGAGCATGAACTGCGTCGCCCGTTTGAAGTATTCATCAACTCTAAAAACTTAGACCATTATCAATGGATTGTGGCGCTAACGCGGGTAATGTCTGCGGTATTTAGAAAGGGCGGTGACGTAACTTTTTTGGTAGATGAAATGAAGGCAGTATTTGATCCCCAAGGTGGTTACTTCAAAAAAGGTGGTCGCTTCATGCCATCAATGGTTGCTGAAATTGGCTATGTGATTGAAAATCATCTGCAAGTGATCGGCTTGTTAACGCCAGTAGGTTTAGATGAAGGCCAAAAAAAGCTAATCGCTGATAAACGTGCTGAATATGAGGCCCATGAAAAAGCAGATGCAGTAGCTGACGACGACGGTGGGTTTCCAGCAACGGCGCAAATGTGCGTTAAGTGTAATACTAAAGCCAAAATTATGATGGATGGCTGTATAACTTGTCTAAACTGTGGCGACTCTAAGTGTAATTAACCTTGTTTAAGGTAATTATAAGGCCCGCGACCAAGCGGGTTTTTTTATGGGCAGTAGTAAAGTGAATGGTGTTTTTAAGCTTTAGATGTTGTGCGCTATTGGGCCAATCGTTAATATGAGTTAACAAAAAATTTAACCATAGAGTGATTATATGACAACAACAAAATGGCAAGCTTTGGCAGTGTATGGGTTAATGGCAATTACTTCAGCAGTATTTAACACTACCGTAGTAGTTACAATTATTGAATGGATATTTATTGGTTTGCTAGTGGTGCATCTACTGGAGTTTTTTATGGTTTACAAAATGCTTAAAGCATCGCCAGGACCAATGGCCGGTCATTTTCTTCATACGCTAGTATTTGGCTTCGTCCATTGGCTGCCATTAAAGAAAATCCAAGCCTAGTATTGTTACTCATAATAAAAAACGGTGGTCACTATGAGTGCAGGTTTCACAGCTAAAAATGTACCAAATATGGTGGGCAAAGTAGCCCTTATTACCGGTGCAAATACTGGCTTGGGTTTTGAAGCCGCAAAAGTTCTGGCGGCCAACAATGCCCAAGTAATTATCGCCTGTCGTAATGTGGATAAAGCAAAAGTAGCAGTAGCTGCAATTCAAGCAGCAGCGCCTGCCGCTGACGTGTCGTCAATCACCTTAAGCCTAGATGACTTAAACAGTGTTAAACGAGCAGTTAGCGAACTTAGCGGCCTAGATAAACTAGATTTATTGATTAACAACGCTGGCATTATGGTGCCACCACTAGAGCGAACGGTAGACGGCTTTGAATCTCAGTTTGGGGTTAATCATCTTGGCCCCTTTGCTTTAACCGGTTTGTTATTAGACAAAATGATTAACACCTCTGGCGCACGAATTGTGAATACCAGCAGTCTTGCGGCAAACAGTGGCAAAATATTATTTGCTGACGTAAATGCCGACCGTGGCTATGCGGCTATGCAGCGCTATAGCATGAGTAAACTGGCCAACCTAATGTATTCAGCGGAGCTTGACCAGCGCCTGAAAAATGCTGGTGCACAGTGCATCTCAGTGGCTTGTCATCCTGGCGTGGCGACCACAGAGTTATCGCGCTATTTACCAAGCTGGATATCTATTGCCGAGCCTATGGTTAAGTTTTTGTTTAACACTGCAGAGCAGGGCGCATGGCCAACCTTACAAGCAGCCACCGACCCAGCGACTGACCGAGGCGGCTACTACGGCCCTTCCCGTCGGCGTCAAACCTCTGGCCCGTCAATAAAAGTTAGAGGCGAGGGTAAAAACAGTAAACAAGCCCAGCAGCTTTGGGAACTGTCAGAACAAATGACTGGCGTTAGTTACTTATAAGGTCATCAATAATATTTTTCGATAGGCCCCGCGGGGCCTTTGTTATATCTGGCTGACTAGTTAATATTAGACGTGAGTTGTCGGCTGGCTGTGCGTATAATTATGCCAATTATTTTAGTCCATTTCGGAGATATACCAGAATGACCGTGCGCACCCGCATAGCTCCTTCACCTACTGGCGACCCACACGTAGGTACCGCTTACGTAGCATTATTCAATATGGCTTTCGCCAAAAGCCAAGGCGGGCAGTTTTTACTGCGCATAGAAGATACCGACCAAGCCCGTTCCACTCCTGAGTCAGAACAAACTATTTTGGATGCCTTGCGTTGGTTAGGGCTCGATTGGGACGAAGGGCCAGATGTAGGCGGCCCCCATGGTCCTTATCGCCAAAGCGAGCGCAGTGAAATATATGCCACGCACACTCAGCAATTAGTCGATAGTGATCACGCATTCTGTTGTTTCTGTTCCACCGAGCGCCTCGACGGTTTGCGTAAAGAGCAAATGGAAAACCAACAGCAACTGGGTTATGACGGCCATTGCGTACATTTAAGCAGTGATGAAGTAGCCGAGCGCAAAGCCGCCGGTGAAGCTCATGTAGTCAGAATGAAAGTGCCGCGCGAAGGTGCGTGTGTGTTTAACGATCGCCTGCGCGGTGAAATTAGTATCGACTGGGCCCAAATTGACATGCAAGTGTTAATGAAAGCCGACGGCATGCCGACCTACCATTTAGCCAATGTAGTTGATGACCATTTAATGGAAATTACTCACGTTATTCGTGGTGAAGAATGGATTAACTCTGCTCCCAAGCATATTTTGCTCTATCAATACTTTGGTTGGGATCTGCCAGAGTTTATTCACCTGCCATTACTGCGCAACCCTGATAAAAGTAAACTGTCAAAGCGTAAAAACCCCACCAGTATTTTGTATTATCAACGCATGGGTTACCTGCCTGAAGCGATGCTTAACTATTTAGGTCGAATGGGTTGGTCAATGCCCGATGAGCGTGAGAAGTTTACCTTTAGTGAAATGCTGGCAGAGTTTGATATCCAAAGAGTGTCACTCGGTGGCCCCGTATTTGACGTAGAAAAGCTCAGTTGGCTAAACGGCATGTGGATTCGTGAAGAGTTAAGCGATGAGCAGCTAGCCGACAAGCTAATCGAATGGGCCTTAAACAAAGACCGCTTGCTAGAGTTTTTGCCCCACGCGCGTCAACGCATGGAAACCTTTTCAGACTTAGCACCACTAGGCTCGTACTTACTTGCCGGTAAGTTAGACCTCACTGAAGAAGCTATCTGTGGCGGCCAAGAAGTCGATCAAGTGATATCTATTCTGCAGTTTGCCCTATGGCGCCTAGAAGCAATGCGCAGCTGGCAGCGCGATGACATATTTACCGAGCTAAAGTCAGTGGCCGAAGGCATGGAGGTAAAACTCAAACCGTTTTTAGCCCCATTATTTATCGCCATAGCCGGTAGTGCAGCATCCATATCAGTGATGGATTCAATGGTGTTGCTAGGCCCAGATATGAGCAGAGCAAGACTACGCGGTGCAATAGACGTGTTAGGCGGCGTCGGTAAGAAAAAACTGAAAAAGTTAGAAAAAGCCTACAACGCATTAGCGATCAATTAATCCGTCTCAAAGGCTCATTCTGCCTTGACTTGAGTATAGTGCGCCAATAGAATGACGCCTGATTTTTGGGGCCTTAGCTCAGCTGGGAGAGCGCAACACTGGCAGTGTTGAGGTCA
>CAWVSB010000037.1:0-22459 GCA_963933215.1 uncultured Cellvibrionales bacterium | reverse complement strand
CATAGCTTGGTCGCGGCTGTAATCTGCCGACACCGCAGCACTAACAAAAAGTAAACCTATCAAAAAAATTAGAGCTAGTTTCATCCAGTATTCCATTTTATTGGGTAAAATTGTGATTTCATGCTTCAATCCTAATCGTTTTCAGCTGCAGCGAACCAAACAACATCGTTAACAGGTAATCTGCTGGCCCGCGCATTCTTTTTTTAAACACGACAATTTCTATGCTATGTGAAACCACTAGAAAGATGCCGAGCCCCTGAAACACCATAGGGAATGGCACTTGCGAAGGCTCTATTAGTGAGGCCACAATGAACATCCAAACAATGGATACCACTACTTTTCCAATCTTTAAACGTTGACTTAACTCCACCCTACATACTCTTGTCTATATTTCTGTTTCAAATTTGTGTGATAGCTCAGTCTGATGACAGCATGGCCTCAACACCCGTACCTTCAAGTAGCAAATCTACATCGCCCCGATCATATTCGTTCAGCGCTTGATAAATTTCATTAGTCCAGCGCAGGCATTTGGCCTGATAGGGAAAGGTTTGTTGAGTCCAAGTTGCGCCATCAATTTCACTGGTCCATGTTTTTTCACCTGCTTCAACCGCACAGACATTTGCCAGTTGTGCGGGGGTATACATGCGGCCAACTTCTGTTAGCAGTCCACGTAAACTTTCAGGTTGGTCAGCCAAGTTAATCCAATCATCTTCTGTCGGCTCAAGCCCGCATTGGTCGCGCATTAAATCTACCCAAGCAACAGTACGGGGTGAAACTTCATGGGCAATCGCTCTGGGAGTCGGGTCGAACCCTACCAATTGACTGAGTTGGCCATAGAGGGCGAAGTCGCAAGCAGCGGGGCGGTTGCCCAGCATAAACTTTTGGTTTGCTAGGTGATTTTCCATGGCGGTAAGAAAGCGCCGGTAGCTGGCATCTATCACGGGCGCGGTGGTGTTGTTTGAGCCAACCACATAAAGCCGATTAGTTTGGCGATCTTCAATAACTTGCTTTATTTGGTTGTGATCTTCTGTCGTCATGCTGATGTTCATGACAGTTAGCGGTAACAAAGTGGCGGCATTATCGGCATCTATCTTTTGATGCCAGCGATAATGAAACATGTATTTGGTGCACCATTCATCAGCGAAGTCTTCGATTAGATAATCGATAAAAGCTAATGCAGGATCTTTGGGTAGTACCGAGCGACCGGTATAACTCTCCTCTAGTCGCCGGATAATAGGACTAGAGTCGCATACTGCTTTAGTCTCGCCATTATCTTCAAAAAAGAAAGTAGGCTCAAAAATAGGTTTGGGTTTTTCTATGCCCATCGCTTCACATACTGTCGCAGGCATACCCCAGTTTACTCTGTAGGGTAGCCGGCGATAGCGTAGCAGTGCCACCATCTTTTGGGTATAGGGCGAGCCTGGCCCACCGACTAGTTGAATAGGTTTATCATCTGCCACAGATTTTCTCCTGAAGGTATACTTAGGGGCGGTTAATAATAATTTCGTCGCTATTAACAGGAAACTCAAACCACATTAGGTCTTCAGTCAGAAGGAAGTTATCTGGCGCTCCACGCAGGAAAATATCTGCCAGTAAAGCATTGGGCGGAACGGGTACTAGGTGATAGAAGGCCACCATCGCTACATCTGATTTGTTTCCAAGCTCAATCAATGACTGCGCCGACGCATGGTAGTCCTGTACATCGCTAACAATTTTTGACTGGCGTGACTGGCCCACCGCAGCCAAGGCTTTTGATAATGCCGTTGTAGTTGGCAGTGATAGCGCATCGTGCAGTAATAGATCTGCGCCATTGACTATTTTCAGTGTATTGTCTGTTACGTTACTGTCGCCTGAAATAACAACGCTGCGGCCACGATAATCAATACGGTAACCCATGGCAGGATGTATAGGTGGATGGTCGGCAATGTAAGCCGTAATTTTAAGGCCACCCTCTTCAAAGATGATGCCCGGAAGAATGGTTTTATGCTGCAGTACACCCAGTGTTGGTGGTAGTAACTCTTCCCCATGATGCCCTGTGCGATAAACCCTATCTTGGCTATAGAGTCTATTCGTTGCATTGGTTACTTCATGAACGCCATAGGGGCCATACACGGTTAGTGGCAGTGGTCGGCCCTGTACCCAAGAATTCAGATTGACTTCATAAATTTCTGCGATGTGATCGGAATGGAAATGGGTTAACAACAGACCTTGCAGGCGATCCATTGGTAAACCCAAAAGACTCAGGTTGTCGGTAGAGCCAGCGCCCGAGTCGATCAAGAAAAAATGTTCTGGCGTTATCACTGCAATACAGGCCTGAGCTTGGCCCATTCCCAGTGGCGATGCACTGCCACAAACATAGACTCTAAGATTTTCTGATTCGGGAAAAGGCTCTGCGCCGCGTTTGGCAATAGCCGCGGTGCCACGCTCAAGTAAAGCATCTTGTACTGCCGGTAGTGTGAGTAACGCACGACCGATGCCGATAATAGCCACAAGGACAAGCAGTAATGTAAGCATTTTTTTCATATTAGAGACCCTATGAAATTATATTGATTAAAGTTTTCTAGCTATAAATAGCGAGAATCGTATCGGGTTGCTCTAGACTGATAAAGTGGTTAGTGCCTTTAGTTCTTATTATCGACAGGCCATTGTTTCGTGCCTGCCCTTGTTCTGCACTGGCCAGCATACTGGGTCCGTCTAAAGTAGTATCGCGCGCGCCCATGACTATGCTCAGCGTTGGAAAATTGTCATAGACCTCAAACCCTATTGTGCGCTGCCAGCTAACGATAGATTGAACATTATTAACACAAGTGGCATAGCGTTGACTATTAACGAAGATAGACTTTAGCAGTTCGGTTTTAACTGGATTAGTAGGGCGCATCATTGGTAGCTTGAGTAGCCGTTGGGTACTGATATTGCGCGACAAGCCAAAAAATATCGGCATGAAATAACACAATATGCGGTGAGTTAGTGGTTTTGAACCATTACCTACTGTTCGGGCCTGGGGTAGCACTGCTGCTTCCAGAATAGCGTTTACCGGGCGTTCCTTCGAGTTTGTTAACTGAGGATACTGTCGGCCAGTTTCCAACACCACCGCGCCGCCGCGAGAGTGACCATGCAAGTAAACTTCACGACCGCCAGCGAGACGCTCTAGAACTAGACCTAGATAGAATCCGTCGTATTCGATGGTTCCTATTTTGTAGGGGTTTTTAGGCCAGTCCAGTTGAGCAACGTTTCCTGTTTCTTTTTCATTAAGAAACGGGCAGTGATAATTAGCATTGTTAACTAGAATCAGTTCAGCATCGTTGTCTTTGTAGAGGTCCTGAAAATAACGCATATCTTCAAGAAAACCGGGAAAACAGATAATCGAGCGCAAGCAACTATTATTCGCTGGGCGCCTAGCGATATAAGTAGCGCCCACCAGCATTAGCTCGCCCCTAAATTTACTGTGGTGGGTTTGCGGCAAATTGCGCAGGCGCCAATATTCACGATAGGCGTGTAGCATCAGTAACAGAGCCAGTAGCGTTAACAACAAAGTTGGCATAATGAATCCTTAAGCGCTGGCTGTTTGTGGGTGATAAATCATGGATGTTGTTGAGCGAAAATAGAGGCCTTTAGCGGAATTCCAATTCGTCATCGTTCAAGCGGCCAAGACGCAAACCGACAAAGTCTCTGACGTAATTTTGGTAGTTTTTCCAGGGTAGGCGGTCGCCATTTTTGGGCATCATCTCTTTCGCCCGCAACACGTACCCTGCATCAAAGTCGAGCATGGGCACTTCACCAATATCGCCTTTTATTTGAGGGGTAACTGTTGCGTAGTTGCCGCGATCCATTTTATTAAGTAAGCGGCAAACATACCTGCCTGTCAAATCAGTTTTTAGGGTCCAGGAAGAATTGGTGTAGCCCACTGTAAATGCTAAATTGGGGATTCCAGAGAACATCATTCCCCGGTAAATATAATGCTCGGTTATATCAAGTTGCTTGCCATCAAAGCTGTGCTTAACACCGCCAGCAAACTTCAGATTCAAACCTGTTGCCAGGATCACAATATCAGCATTAAGTTGCTTGCCAGATTTTAGTTGGATACCGTCGCCGTTGAACTGAGCAATGTGATCGGTCACTACCTCGGCATGTCCCTCGCGGATCGCGGTAAATAGATCGCCATCGGGCACCGCGCACAGACGCTGGTCCCACGGATTGTAGTCAGGGGTAAAGTGGGTGGCAACGTCATAATCTGGCCCCAACGCTTTTTTCACTCCGCCAATCAGGAATTTTTTTAGCTCTTGTGGCCGCTTGCGTGATAATTTGTATATGTATATAGAAAACAACACCTTTTTCCAGCGTGTTAGGCGAAAAGCCCAACTATTGGGTAACCATTTACGCAGATTTTTCGCCATTGGGTCTTCAGAGGGTAGGCTGGCAATATAGGTAGGCGTGCGCTGTAACATCACTATACTGGCGGTGTCTTTGGCCATTGCGGGTATTAATGTCACTGCGGTGGCGCCACTGCCAATCACCACAACTCGCTTGTCTTTGTAGTCTAAGTCTTCGGGCCACTGCTGGGAGTGAATAACCTGACCTTTGAAGTCATCGATGCCTTTAAAGTCAGGGGTATAGCCTTGCTCATAGTCGTAGTAGCCGCTGCAATTAAACACAAATTTGCAACTTATTGCTACTTGCTCACTGCTATCACTAGAGTCGCCGCGCTGGGCAGTCACTAGCCAGCGTTGGTCGGTGGAGGACCAGTTGGCAGCTACTACTTTGTGTTGATAGCGAATGTGTCGCTCTACGTCATATTCGGCGGCGGCCTCACGAATATAGCTGAGGATTTTATGACCGTCGGCGATAGTCGATTTGTCTTTCCAGGGTTTGAAACCATAGCTGTAAGTATACATATCACTGTCGGAACGAAAACCAGGGTAGCGGAATAAATCCCAGGTGCCACCGCTGGTTGCGCGTGATTCAAAAATTGCAAAGCTGTGGTTTGGGCAGTTGCGCCGTAACTGACAAGCGCCACCGATACCGGCTAAACCCGCGCCAATGATTAACACATCGACTGATTCAATACTTTTGTTCATCGTTGTTTTCCTAAATCTTTAATCGACAAAATTGTTTTTACCCAAGGCGCTGTACCAAATTGGTGATGACCAGGCGCGTTCCTGAATAGTGGCTGGCAAATCTGAGCGCGGCTTTTCACCTGCTCGTAGAGCATCCCAGGTAGACCAACGGCAAACCGGATTTTCAAGAACACGTGCGTAATAAAACGCTTCTTGGCCGGGGCTGAAGTTAGGGTCTTGCCACAAGGTTTTAAGCTCGCTAGCACCAACATTGGCTGTCCTAGAACAGTCATTCAGATTAACTTGTGCGCCGTTGTCTGGGCAGCGGTTGGTTGTTGGGTCAACACTTAAACCGTCCGAGCAAGCAACATCAAAAACTTGTTCTTGGTGCTGGCCGTTTTCAAGCCAGCCTTTGATGATTTGTACACGCTGTAATTGCGCCGTGTTTGGGTCTGCTACCGCCCAGGTTAAAAACGTGGGTTGGCGATCATCGCTAGCTTGTAAAGTGCCACCCATAGTAGCGCCACTATGGTAAGCATTTTTGACGAGACTCTGGTCATTCAACTGAGCATCTTTGAGGTCATAACTGGCAAAAAATCGAACCTTTATTCGAGTACCGCTGGTGGCAAATGTTTCCTTACGACGCAATGCGTCATAAATAGCCTCGCGGGTATTTTCTTCTGCCCACACTCCGGCAATACCCGAAGCGCCCCAATATTTGTAACCTGAAAAATCAAGGTAGTTTTCCCCGTCTACCTTCTCGACCATTTCACTTGCGGCCAGTTTAATTAAGGTGCCGTAAAGAAAGCTTGCCGGTACAGAGCCGCGTTTTTCAGCACTGCTGTCAAAGGAGCCGATTTTACCAAAGTAGTTATCCTCATACAGCGAGGCTGCACCTGTATGGGTATCGCTGGAACCGATAACACCAAATTTATAAGGGTTTGCGCCGTCTTTTTCTGCTATTGATAAACCTCGTTGCCAGGCATTGCGCACATAACTCCCTTTTGGGTCGCTGGGCATTCTGGTGGAGGTACGCAGAGGGAAAATTTCGAAATTAGCCCACTCATCATTTGTTGACAGTAAGGGGTGAGTGTCTGAGGTACCTTTTACCTGCGTGATTTCTGTCAGTGGTTCATTACGAGACCTCTGGTCAGCGTACTCTTGATCTATGGCGTTGCCCGCCCAATCAGTAAACATAAACATGGCACCGTTAGAGCCATTGCTGTTGTGCGGTATCGCCAAGCTTTCTATTTCTTGCTGGCGTAGTGTGTCCATCCAGTCCCACAGACCTTCGGGGTTAATGCTATTGAAGCGCGAAAAAGGTTGCGCGGGTAAGCGCTCGGTGCCGCGAAAAATTACGTTACGATGTAGGGCTTCGCGCTCGCTGGTAGAAGACGTGAACTCATAGGCCGCAAAGGTGGTGAATATTCCCGGCTGATAGGCCTGATCAGCTGCGTTAACGGTTTGCACCCAAGCAGAATTACTCACATTATTAACAACCGCATTGTCGATAGTGCCATCGAGCAGGCTGGCTACGACATCGCTAATAAAGTTGCTAAAGACTTTACTTCTTTTTGCTAAGTCTAATAGGCCGCCGTCCACCGACTCGTTAATGTCGTGATAGGGCTTGGCAAAATCATATTGTGAAATTGAAGTGCTGGTATCGGCGGCTTCATTAATTAAACCAAGAAAAACCCCGTGATCGGTAACTGCGTAAAAATCTAACGGTTGGGCCAGCTGCACCTCAAAACCACTGGGATGCATTATCGCCTCGCCTTGGGCATAACGATAGGCATCGGCCGGGGTCGCGGTGGTACCAAAAGCAGAGGCGTCAAAAGAGAGTGTTGTATGTACATGCAAATCGCCAAAGTAGGCATTGCGATCAACGTTAGAATCTGGGCGATTGTCATTGGATTTAGCCAATGCAGGGAAGGTGATGATGTCATTATTCACCGGGATTAGCGTATTGGTCGTCCGGTAATACTCTTGAGCCTGTGCGCGCTTATCTTGTTCTGCCTGATCACTGCAGGCGGTAGTTAGTGCGATAGCTGTGATGAGTGCGGTACGAAAAAGCATTAGATTTATCTCTTTATCAATTATTGTTAAGGATCAATATAAGCAGTGCTGAAACAACTATTAATAGCATAAAGCTTTAGCTCGCAAGCTAATCCGCTGTTTTTTTTAATGTCTTTATTATGGTGTTAAGTATTGAATGTTAGGAATCATAATCGGCCAGATTGCAGTCGTGCTGGTACTTGATTGAGGATTCAAAGTAGAGTTTTCATTTTGACCGAATATGATTCCTACCGGTTTCGTTTCCGTGACTATAGTGCTTTAACTTTATTAAGAATCTAGAAAGATAACAATAACGAGGACTATAAAATGAATCATCGTCATAAGAATCTACAACGTAAAATCACCCCACTTGCATCTGCATTGCTACTGGCGCTTTATGGCACAGCCTCCTCAGCCCAGGGCTTGATGTTGGAAGAAGTTATTGTAACCGCCCAGAAGCGGTCGGAGTCACTGCAGGATGTACCGGCCTCGATTAATGCGTTTAGCGGCGATACTCTGAAAGATTTCAATGCACTCAAGTTTGGCGACCTAGAGTCACTAACTGCTGGTTTGCAGATCGACAGTCTTAGTGCTCGTAGTGGTCAAATGAGTTTACGTGGGATTACTCACAATCCGGCCTCTGCAGCGGATGCAACTGTTAACACTTACTGGAATCAGGCGGTAGTGGATTCCAACGCTGTGTTTCAACAGATGTTTGATATTGAGCGGATTGAGGTTCTTCGCGGCCCTCAGGGAACTTTGGCAGGGCGAACTTCGCCAGCTGGTGCCATAAACATGCATACAGCGAAACCGAACTTAGCTGAACAAGAAGGTGAGATTCGAGCAACGGTTACTGACAATGGTGGGTTAAATACACAGATAGCGGCAAGTTTTCCACTGATACCTGGAAAATTGGCAGTGCGTGTTGCCGGCGTGTTTGATGAGAGCGATCTTGATGAGATTAAAAATGATTTGACCGATGAGGTCAGTAACGAGCAAACCAGTGCCGGTCGTATCAGTATTAGTTGGGAGCCCAATGAAAGCTTTAGTGCCGATTTAGCCGTTCAATATCTAGAACGAGAAATCGATGATATCCAAGTGTTGGCGGGGACTCCTATTGGCAGCGCCACGTTAGATCCTAATGGTGTGTTGGGCGAGCTAGATACTTATGACAGACGTGATGTAAGAGTTGGTGTTAATGGAGAGGCTGACAATACTGATGCTGACTTCCTGAACACTTCATTAGTGATGAATTGGGATCTAGAAAATCATACGATTACCTCGGTAACGGGTTACCACCAAACTAATTCGACTCGAGTGTATGATTTCTCACGGGGGAATGCGAATCCAGACGTAGTTCAGGAGACCATTTCGATAGATGATCGTACCGACTGGTCGCAAGAATTACGCATTGCCAGTGATGGGAATGACAGCTGGGATTATATGGTAGGTGCTTATTATGAGAACTCTGATATCTATTTTGGTCAGGAAACAATTTTTCCTGTTGTCGCTCCAGCGGTTGGGGGACGTGACTTACAGTTCCCTGCAGATGTTACACGTTTGGGTTTGTTCACGCATAACCAATTTTTTCTTAGCGAAGATTGGACCTTGCAAGTGGGGATTCGTTACCAAGAGGTTGAAGTAGATCGTGAATTGGCAACCTATGCCGGAGACAGTGGCATAGTTGCACCTAGTCGGACTCTTGCCCCAGGTGAATTGGGTACCCAAATACTCAGTGATGCAAACGAAAGCTATAAGGAAGATGCTGTTACTGGCCAAGTTAGTTTGCTGTATTCCTTGTCTAATGATGTGAATCTATATGGTTTAGTTGCTACTGGTTGGCGACCAGGCGGGGTTACTATTACTCCCTCTGTGTTAGCCGAAGAGCAGCTACTGTTTGATTCAGAAGACAGCATATCCTACGAACTTGGCTTCAAAAGCACCCTGATGGATGGTGCTATGAGATTAAACGGTTCTATCTTTTTCCAAGATTTCGATGACTACATTTCACGTGTAAATGCCGTTAGCGTGCGTGACATTAATGGGAGGGTTCAGACCTCTGGTCTGACAACCAATGGTGATGCAGAAGTGTGGGGAGCAGAATTAGACATGAACGCCAATCTAAGTGAAAACTGGTTTGTTGGCGGTACCCTTAGCTACACTAATGGTGAGTTCGCTGATGGTACTACTAATCCTTGTAACGATTTCGACTCTACTGGAGGCGCTATTATTCCAACGGGGCAGGCTAATGCGACTTGTGATGTGGGTGGCGATCCTATTGGCAGGGCAGCGGATTGGTCAGCGAGTATTAACAGCGAATACAGTATTCCCTTTGACAGTTTTGAGGGTTATGGGCGGATACTGTATGCCTACACGGGTGAGCAATTTACGCCGGACTTAGGTGATCTTGATACCTATAGCACAGTTGATGCTTTTATCGGTATTCGGGCCGAGCAATGGGATGTTGAATTGTTTGCTCGCAACCTATTTGACGAGGAAGCTATTATCACTGGTACTGCTAATGCATTAGCGGTAGGGCAGCCAACTGGATATGCTGCTCGCTTTCCCATTCCAGCACGACGTGTTGGTATAGCGGCTAGTTATCGTTGGTAACAAAGGCGGTTTGTTGTGTAGCGTGTAGGAATGCAGACATAGGTAATACTGTATTCGCAGATACTAGCTACTCAGCTTAATTTTTTAAAGTAAACCCACAACGGCCTGATGTAGAGTTAACTCGCATCAGGCCGTTTTGCTTTGTCGGCCTAATTACTTCTGATTACAGGCTATATTGTGAAGTCAGTCTACCTAATCTGCAGACCTTCCTTCTTAAGTCGCCACAGCAACACATCGAGCCGGTCCTGGCCGAAAAACGGTTCACCTCTAAACGTGCAGGTTGGAACGCCCCAGTGGCCCGCGCGATTATGATCGGTATGATTATTCTCGATCATAGCTTCCAACCGGTCTTCTTCAGCGACAATTCGCTGATCCATTTCCGCTAGATTAAGGCCGACTGTTTCGGCCGCTCTGGCCAAATGATCTCCTTGATCCCATCCACCTGTGCCGGCCCAAATCAGCGAAGACACTTCATCGGCGAATTCGATACCAGCCCCCATTTCCTCGGCCAACGCACCGAGGCGGGTGAGACGATGAATGTACGGCTGATCGGGCGCGGTTTTCAACCGACCGTTTTCATCGGTTAATTGTAGTATCGGATCAGGTTTGGGTATGGCGAAGGGTAGTTCCAGAAATTCGGCTACGCGAAAAACATCCGTGCCAAAGTACGACATCCATTGCGGTTGCACCTGGTCAAAAAACTCCGGTGCTCGTATTGCGATGGGGTATACCACGCGCAGGTTCACCGTTAGATCATACTGCTCCTGCCAGTTGCGCAAGCGCTTGGTCGCAAGATAAGACCACGGGCTGCGAAAAGACCAGAAGACATCAATTTCCATCGGCTCATTCATCTTTCAACTACTACAATTGACCTTGTAGAGAACTAGTTTTCCGGATCAATCCAAATGGGACTAGACCAAGCGCGCTCGCGAATTGTTGCTGGCACGCGTGGGTCTGGCTCGCGTCCAAGACGAATCGCGTCATAGCTAGACCAGCGACAGGTCGGGTTCATTATTACGCGGGTATAATAAAAAGCACCTTGGCTTGGGTTGTAGTCTGGGTCATACCAAACGGTTTTTAGCTCGCTAGCACCCGCGTCTTTGCTAATGCCGCATGTTTTTAAATTAACGCTGGCACCATTGTCGGGGCAGCGGCCAGTAGCAAGGTCAACGGTTAAGTTATCACCGCAGGCAATATCAACCACTTTTTCTTGGGTGTTGCCGTCTGAGTCAATCCAGCCTTTAATCATCTGCACCCGTTGTAGTGGGGCGTCTAATGGGTCACTTGTCGCCCAGACAAAAAAGCCGGGCGAGCTTTGTTGGTTAGCATTTGGGCGTAAAACACCACCCATCGGTGTGGCGTTTTGACGTAATAACTCAAGTGCTTCTGGCTTATCGCTTAGCTCTGCATTAATGCCCCAGCCGGCATAAAAGCGCACGGCCATGCGTGGGCCAGATGTAGCATAAGTTTCGCGGCGGGCCAGGGCGTCAAAAATTGCCTCGCGGGTATTTTCAGGTGCCCAAACAGCCGCCAGACCACCAGAGGTATTAAATTTGATTATGGTTTTATAGGGCGCTAGTGCCTCAGGAGTAGGTCTCAGGCGCCGTGCGGCAGATGAAGTGACTGCGCCAATTGCACCGGGAAAGTCCCATTCTTCCACATCGCCAGGGTTAGAGTTGTGGCTGTCGGTGGCCGCGATGAAACCGACTTGCAGCGGATTAAACCCTAGCTCTTGCTCAAGCTCCAATCCGACTTTAAGCCCTTGGCGGACAAACCCTGTTTCAAAGGCGCAACCTGATGTCTCGCCTGGCTGACAGGGGTCGAACACTTGCTCAAAAGCGCATTCTTCGTCGGTAGCGCCAACGCCAAGCGCACATTCTTGCGCGCCTTTGATCTGGAATATTTCGACCAATGGCTCGCGCCTTTTACGCAGTTTCCAGTCGTCTTCGTTGTATGCTTTGCCGTCCCAAGTGTAGCGCGAATACATAAGACCCCAGGCTTTATTAGGACTGTGAGGCATTGTCATGAAGTCACAGTCATCAACGCAAGTAGCTTCTAGCCCCTTCCATAGTTCAATAGCGTTTGGTACATCTAGACTTGAAATAGCCTTTTTCGGCACCGTGTTAGAGCGGAAAATAATGTTGCGATGGTGTTTACCTTGCTCGGGCATACCGGGGGAATACTCATAACCAATCAAGGTGGTTAATTCACCTGGCTGATAGTATTTGTCGGCAAGGTGGATATAGCGTTCCCAATCGGCGCTCGCATTTTCAAAGCATCGTTCAAATGCACCATCACCAAATCTGCATGTAGGAAAAGAACCCGCTTTTGGCGCCTTACGCATTATTGGTTGATAAACGCCAGCAGGTTTAGACGGATCACCGGGATCTGCTTTGCCGCGCACACCTTTGGTAAGTATTTGAAAAATCATTGGGTTGGGTTCGTTAGCCAACCAGCAGGCAGCACTTTCGCTAAATGATAGATTCGGATCATTACAGTGGGTGCGTGTGCCAAAACCTTCGGCATGGTCAGTGATTGCCACAAAATCCAGTGGACGGGTAAGTTGCATGACTTCTCCACCGGCGCTGCTCAGTGGCTCGCCTTTGGCAAAACGGTAGGCATCTTCTATGCCTAGCGAGTTGCCAAACAATGTGGCATCAAAACTTTCGCTTGTGTGTATATGCAATTCACCCCAATACAGATTCATATTTGGGTTAGGCGCCGCCTGATAAATGGCAGCCTGTGGGGTAGGTAGTATTAGCTTACTATTGTCTTGCAAAGCGTAATCGCGGGCAGCGGTATCAGGGCCGTTTTTATCAGCCGAGGCTTCAAGTGGCATCCACAAGGTAAGCCAGATATAGCCGACGGCCGCGAGCACCAAGACGACAATTGCGATAATAATTTTCTTCAACATGGGGTGCCCTTGGTGTTGGTCTAATGTTAAATAGTTTTATAATTTTTTGACTAAATTTATTGTAGTGAATGAGTGGTCTTAATGGGAATCATATTAGGACAGTTTGGTTTGGCTCAACTGATCAGCGCCATGCCACGTTCAATGCACCACATGGCAGATAACCCACCCAGCATATAAACCGGGATAGGTAATAGCCGTTCTTGATTAATAGCATTTTGTTTTAATTGGAGTGCACGCTTTATTAACCACCAAATACTCAGCGCTATTAATACAAAAATAATTTGGCCTATTTCTATGCCAATATTAAAAAATAATAGGGCAAGGGGTACGTTGTTTTGGGGTAGGCCAATGTCGGCTAGTGCGCCGGCAAAACCCATGCCGTGCAGTAGACCAAAACCGCCAGCGACTAACCAGGGGTAGCGGCCAAATAGCCCTTGCTTATTAATAGTGTTGCTAAGGCGGTTGTTACGACTTAGCTCTAACGCCAACACAAAAATACTGAGGGCAATGGTAAATTCTATTAGTGCTACGGGATAGGTTAGTAGACCTAAGGTAACGACTGCTAAGGTGATGCTATGGCCTACGGTGAAGGCGGTAATTGTCCACAGCAGACGCGAGCCGCCGCCAACCAGTAGTAGTAATCCAAACACAAACATTAAGTGGTCTATGCCGCCCCAAATGTGTTCAATGCCGAGTAAAGGATATTCTGTCATCACCGCTTTTTGGCTGGGCGCAGGCGGTACTAAAAAGTCAGCGGCGGCGGTGTTTAATACACGTTGGTATTGACGGCCGTCCCGCAGGTTTAGCATTACCATGGCTGAGGCTTGGTTTTGTGCTAGTCCACTAACGCCTAGTGTTTGTCCTATTAACCCTTTGTCACCAAATTGGTCACAGCGTAAAGTCCAACTAGTAATGATGCCGGTGCCTTCGCGCAGGGTGGGGCTTTCGTTGCTTACTTTGCAGCTGTTTGGCCAGGTGGGCAGCAGAGGGGTATTGCTAGTGGTTTTGCTGGGAGTTTTCCACACCACCTTATAGTTGTGCGGTGCGGTTTCTACTATTTTTAATAAAGAAGGTGCAAATAAATGCGCGTGGACGTTGTTAGCGAATAGAGGGCTTAATAGTAGTCCTAAGCATAGCGTTGTGATTGCGCGTATTAAAAATTTCATTGGCGCGCCTCTGCTATTTTTTTGCTTGGCGGATGTATGATTCTAACATCATATTCTTCTCGTAAGTTTGCTATAGCAGCTGTTAATGCCTGTGCTTGAGCCGCATATTCAAGATCAATGCGTAGTTGTTCTCGAACTTCAGCTAGTTGTACGTCGCGAGCAGGCTCTAATGCGCTAAGCCATATATAGTGTAAACCAAAGGTAGAGCGCAGCGGGCCAAGCCATTGCGGAACTATTGGTTGCGTTAGAGGATGGGCCGTGGACGTTGCTTGCATTAGGCCTAAAACAAAATTGTTGCCAAAGTTTTGAGCTAATTGGCTGGGGGTTTGGTGGTTAAATTTAAGCCCTTGTAAATAAGGGGAGCTTAGATGTTTAGCGGCTTGATAATCGAGTTTTTGTTGGGTAATGGTGTCGATAGCCGATGCCGCCTCGGACTCTCGTTGTTGGTTGAAGAATATGTGTTCAATAGAATAAAGCGGTGGCTTGCGTAATTCATTGGAACGCTTATCAAATTCGGTTTGTATTGCTTCAGTACTTGGCGGTGCAGGCGGGTTGCTTGCTAGTAACCGCTGCTCCATTACTTGAATAAGTCTGCGTGTGACGACGGTGTCGTCTAGGTGCAGGCGCATTGCTAATGCTTGCTCATACAATTCAGCGTCAGATTTGCCTTCTGCTAATTGCAAAAAATTCATATTGCGGATTAGCCGTTGGTAGATAATGTTGTCATAACGGTGAATATCGAGTTCTAAAGCTCGCTGTAACAATACGTCATCGTTTAGTGCATTTTCTATCAGCTTAGCTTGTTGCGCCGCCGAGGGTTTTTGGCCAGTACTAGTGTGCCACTGTTGTTGCAAAGCAGTAATGCGTGCCTGGCTCATGGGGCCAATTATGATTTTTGGTTCAGGAAATAAAACGTTTTGTAATTGATAAAAAATAGTGCCCAATATAATAAAATGTAGCCACGGTTTTTTTAGTTTGCTTGTCCACCGCATTAAACTCTCTTCTCTTACTTAGCTGTGTTGATGGTTGCAATAATAGTTTGGTGGCGTTGCTCGCTAATCGGGTAGCGCCAGCTGGTAATAATAGCACTGAGAAAAAGTAGCATGGTCACCGGCCCGCAGAGCATTGCCAGACTCGTTAATGTCTCTATCGGCACATCCGCTGGATTGGCACCGGTAGGGAATGCAATAATATCCAATGCTACTCCCGAAATAAGCACGCCGATACCATAGCTGGCTTTTTGGGCTAGGGATTTTGCCGCGAAAAATAGCCCTTCCTCTCGACGCCCCGTGTGCATTTGGTGCTCATCAATAGTGTCAGTCAACATAGAGTCCATTAAAATTATACCAGCGATTAAAAATACCTGCGCAACCCCTGTGCAGATAAATACTAAGAGAAACTGAGTGGTCGAAGACAGCAGTTGATATGCATCGATTAGGTATATAACTATCGGTGTAAATAAAATTACTGCCCCAAAAAATATACATATTCCCAAGGCTTGCTTCTTATCCATTTGGCGCGACATCCATTGAGCCACCGATGAGGCGAATACTGCGCCGAACACGAAAGAGAGCACTAGAATGCCCATTTTCTCCGGTGCAAAACCAAAAATATAGGTGCTTAAATATACCATTAGAGCCTGTGTCATACCCATGACACTTATAAATATCATGATGGTGATAAATAACACACGAAACGAGTGTTGGCGTAAGGTTGCAAATACCGTGATAAACGCAAACAGCGGGTTACCCTTGGTTAAGTTAGCCGCCGGTTTAAGTAAATGAGGAATAGTAGAGCGCGTTAAAAATACGCAAACAACCATAGCAATAGCGCCAATACCCCCAGCTAATGCGCCAAAAGCAGGGTAGTTCACAGGGTTTAGTAAGCCATTAGGAAATTGCTCGGTTGGCGGGAAGAGCACTACAAAACCTACTATTGCTAATAATATATTACTGATATTGGAGAAGAAAACCCGGTAGCCGATCAGCGATGTACGTTGATGGTAGTCGGTAACTATTTCGGCTCCCAGTGATAAATGCGGTACATAAAATAGTGTCATCATCAGCCTAACGGCGACAGACCAACCCAGCATCCAGCCAAATAATCCATACTGTGAAAGATCACTCGGTGGGCTAAATAGCATAGCCAAGGCTAGGCCAAAGGGAAGGGCGCCAACCAACATAAAGGGGTGGCGCCGGCCCCAGCGAGAGTGCCAGCGATCCGATATATGTCCGATCATTGGGTCAGTAACGGCGTCAGCTGTTAGTGCAAAAAACGCTGCCATTCCTGCCAGACTACCTGACAGACCAAGTACTTGGTTAAAGTAGAAAAACAGAAAGGTGTTGAAAGCCGCCGTTTTTACGCCCTCGCTAACCTGTCCGATGCCATAGCCTAATTTCAGTGAAGTTTTCATAATCAGTCGAATCCAGTCACGAGCAAGTTATTCTAATTTTTTCAGGTTCAACGAGCGGTTTTTAAAATAAGTGATTTCTGCCAGCAAAAATTATTTTTGTATGTGGTTGTTAGTTTGAGGCCAATAAAGTGAGCTCAAACTAACGGCTGCTACGGAGATTGCTAAGTAAGTTAGGTTATAGTTTTGTGCTGGTTTTGTAGGAAGCATATTCGGCCAAAATATAGGTGCAATTTAAATAGACTCTCCCTTGCTGTTGTTGGTGAGTTAACTCGTTCCATATTGCTAGAACCGCTAGATGAATAATTATAAGCGTTTTAATTTGAATGAGTTTTTGTATGATATGTTAAGAAAAGTGCCAAGAACGCCATTTCCACACTATTGAAATAATGATAATTTACTAAATAAATCAGTAGCTTTAGCTTTTGTACCCGTGTCGCTGGCAGTGTTGCACCCATAGGGCATAAAAGGTCAGCGGTTACACAAACATTACGTCAGCAATTTTGATCGACTCGTCAACCCGAAGGGAGAGGGCGCAGTTGGATAATCCCGCTAGGCTCCACCAAACAATTAAAAAAGTCATTTCCCTGGGTTCGGGTTTTTTATTGTTTTTTAATTAGTGATTTATCCATACTTGGATGACATTTTAATTTCGGCGAATCATTATCGAGTTCTTAGGAAAAGTGCGTTTAAAAATTATGAAAGGGCGGTAGCCTAAAATTTATCGATGGATTCGCTTGGTCAAACAGAGTTAACTTACCGGCGCCGTCAGTACTTATCGCATTACAAAATTATTATTAAACGGGAAGCAAATAGAAACGCGAGTTGAGTTTTCGTCGTTCTTTTTGATAGGGTATCAAAATATTGTTATTAGTCTTGATCGACTATTGACTGAATATTATTAACCGCCTAGTAAGGTTTCAAGATAGCTTATGTTTAAAGTATATGCAGTCGCTCCAGAAGATATGTCTCCGTCAAATATTGCGGTGTTCGCTCAGCGGGTAGAGGCTATGAGTTATGATGGTTTGCAAGTTGCTGATGCAATACATGACGGATTTCTACTGGCTGCACTGGCACTTAATGCGACCAGCCATTTAAAAGTATGTATTGGTGTGTTGGTAATATTTCCACGCAGCCCAATGAATGTAGCGATTAGCGCATGGGATTTACAACGCCTGTCGGGTGGGCGCTTTGAGCTAGGTTTAGGAACACAAGTTAAAGGTAATGTTGAGAAACGCTACAGCACTCCATGGACTCCGCCTTTAAAACGTATGCGGGAGTATATCGAAGCGCTACGAGCTATATTCGATGCTTTTCAATATGGTGAGAAGCTCAACTATGTGGGCGCTAATTATCAGTTTACTCGCTTGCAGCCATTTTTTAATCCTGGCTCCATAGAACATCCTCATATTCCATTGTTGATAGGAGCGGTGGGTCCAAAAATGACCAATCTTGCCGGAGCCATAGCAGATGGCATGTTGACTCATCCGACCAATACACCGCCACGATATATTAGAGAGGTGATTTTACCTAGATTAAAAGAAGGTGGTGTGAGTGATTCGAGTTCTCGTGGCAGTTTTCAATTAATGCTAGGGTCTTTTGTGGCGACCGGTGTTGATGATAAAGGCATTGCTGCGGAGCGATTAAAATATAAAAATTTACTCGCGTTCTTGTTTTCTACGCCAGCCTACTGGCCCAGCCTAGAGTTATTTGGCTGGCAAGATATTGGCGAGCAACTGCTGACCTGTACTCGTGAAAATCGTTGGCAAGATATGAACGCGTTGGTTAGCGAAGAGATGCTCGATGCGTTTTTACCCACGACGCATTATGGAGATATTGGTGAGTTACTGACTAAATGGTATAAGGGCTTAGCCGGCGTGCTGACATTTCCTGTGCCGACTGACCCTAGTAATGATAGTGTGGCGGCACTTGTTATCGAATCACTCAAAGCTGGTCGCTAGCGTATTGCTTGTTTAGAATATTGGTGGTTTATTGAACTCGTCGCAATGAGCCTATGTATCGACAGTAGTTAGTGAACCCTATGAAAAAGTTACCGCCCCAGCCGCGTCGCAAACCGAGTCAAGCACGATCTAAACTTCTAGTGGATGCTATCGTGCAGTCTTGTCATAAAATTCTAATGGAAGAGGGCGTGCAACACCTGACCACTAACCGTATTGCGGAGGTTGCTGGCGTGACGATTGGCTCTTTGTATCAATATTTTCCTAATAAAGAAGCAATTCTTGCTAACCTTTTTACCGACACAATAGCTGCTGAAACTGATCAAATTTCTCGTTTATCAACCGAGCGCATTCTTGCTCAAACCAAGGTATCACTGCGCAGTACTCTTCGAGAGTTGATTGCGGCTAATGCTGAGTTACATTTACGATTTCTAAATATACATGGTGATTTCTATCGAGAGTATCATCGTGTGTTTGATTTTAGAGCAGAGGTTGATGCGCGTAATATAACGGTTTATCACCAGCCATCGTGGGAGGCATGGTTACCTGAACTCCTTAACCAATACCATGACGAGATAAAGGTGACTAACGTTGAGCAAGCGGCATTTATTATTGGCGCAATGATAGATCGTTTACTTGAGGCTGCATTAGAAGATAGACCCGACTGGCTGGATGACATTGAATATTTAGCGCAAATAGAATCGGCTGTGATGCACTTTTTAACCGCAGATAAATAATGATGACGTTGACTCGCCTTGAGTGAGCAATGCTTTGCGGCTTTGTAGTAGCTAGCAAATGCGAGTGTTATAGTTGACGCACTTTGTTGCATTAAATATATCGTAAAAACAATACCTTACAGCTCTAATCAAAGACTACATTGTCGCTAAACATGAGTAGTCATTTCATAATTGTATGTCAATAATTGTCACTCCTCGTTGGTATAAAGAGCCATATAAAAAATTGGGCATTATTCAATAGCGTTTGTCTGGATGCGGCTATGTATTTTGATTTTGATTATTACTTAAAAGTATTAACATTTACGTGGGCCCAAAAGCATTGGCCAGGTCGTAATAGAATGTTGCTGCGGTTATTTTTTTTTATTCCATTGGTGACGCTTTTTCATACTATTTTTTTCCTTCTCGACTATATTTTTTACCCCAAACTATTTACTCAAAAAGTTATAGCGCCGGTGTTTATTGTTGGTCATGCGCGTAGTGGCACGACATTAATGCATAGGCTATTAGCTGCTGATGAAGATAGGTTTAGCTTTTTTTATTATTGGGAGATGTTTTTACCGGCATTGACACAGCGATTTTTAGTGCGTTTTATTGGCAAGTTCGATAAAGCGTTACTTAATTCGGTATTAGAAAATAGGCTAAAAAATTGGGATGAAAAAACCTTTGGGCCAACGCGTCATATTCATAATATGGGTTTATGGATACCAGAAGAAGATCAGTTTGTGATGAATACAGCCTTTGTCACTCAGCGCTGGTCATTAGAATTACCACTAATGCATAAGGTTGATATTTTTCATATCGATAGTTTGACTGCTCAGAAGAGAAAAAAATGGCTGAATCATTACAAACGTTGTGTGCGCAGGCAATTGCTCGCAAATGGCGGCGATAAAACTCATCTTAGTAAAAATCCGTTGATGAGTGGCTGGGTAGCAGGTTTATTAGAAGTATTTCCAGACGCTAAGATAATAGTGATGATGCGAAATCCCATCGAATGTATTCCTAGTACATTAAAATTAGTAGAATCACATTGGCAAAGAGGCAACTGGTCTGCTGACGACTATAGCGAATCGCTCAATGCGCTTATGTCGGTGTCGTTTGATTCATATAGATTACCCAAGCAAGCATTGACTAATAACCCTGATGTGCCCCATTACTTTGCAGATTATCGTGATTTAACGGCAGAGCCTAAAGTGACTGTTAAAAAAACGTATGCGGCCATTGGGTTGTCGTTATCTGCAAACTATCAGCTTTTTTTGACCCAGCAACAAAGTAAGGAGCGTAGCCATAAGTCTAGCTTTAGCTATAGCTTAGACGATTATAGTTTGGCGGGCGAAAAAATTGAGGCAGAGCTGGATGATTTTTATATCACCTATCAATGGCCGCGTCCTTCAGCCAGGACTAATAAGGAGATGAGCACATGACAGATAAAAATAATACTCTGCCGGTTTACCAAACGGATACAGAAAAGCTAAAAGCCGGTTGGGATTATTTTATGGGTGAACTGGAGAGCGCTAGAAACGCTATCGATGACCCCGCCTTTTTTCCGCCATCGCCATCGGGGCGAAACTTGGCAGAAGGCTATAAATATCTAGCAGGTTTTATGCATCATGGGGTAGAGCGCGCCTTCCATGAAGATGTTGATTTTCCACAATTTCGCAACGGTTTGTCAGTGATAAATAAGTCGACTATTGACAATCCTGATGCGATTTATTTCTATGCACCAATCGATGGGCGTCAAACTTATGTGGTGAAAGCAACATTGGCAGACACCACTCATTGGCGTGGTGGCGAAAAATTAATAGCAGTGCCCACGGCACCTCAATACGTTATTTTTGATGCGTTTAGCGGATCGATAACTGGCGATTCTGGGACATTGGCTGAGTTAATGCCTGGTACCCGATCGAGTTTTGGATTACTTGACTCAGCATCGTTGATTGTCTCGCCAAAGGGAGAGTTGGAAATATTGCTGGCGCCTGAGAAGCCTGCCGACTATGCGGGTAACTTTATTTGTACAAAAAAATTAGCTAATCCTGATAAATGTAATAACGAAGACTGCTACGCTGACTATGTGACAGGTAGGCAGTTATTTTATGATTGGGATTGGGAGGAGCCCATCAACTTAACAATATTGTCGGTAGACCATATCGGCTTACATCCCAAGCCACTGAGTGCTGATAAGGTTTATGATAATTTAAAACGTATGGGCGATATTGTTCGAGGACAAATGCATTTTTGGTTAAGCTTTTACAACAAGCTGCTTAACTGCAAAGGCAGTTATCCCAGTGGCGAAAATGATCAGTACTTTTTTCCAGTTAATGGTTTCAATAAGCCAAATGCGGCTTCTTCGGCTACCGGAGGCGGGATGAGCAGTAATATTTATGCTGGCGGAATTTTTAAGCTCGCTGCAGGAGAAGCACTATATGTTGAGGCAACTTATCAAGGTTCACCTGACTATGTCAGCATACATTTAGGTAACCTATGGGGGGAGTCACCAGATTACAGTAATCATCAAAGTAGCCTGAATCTACAGCAAATGTACATTGGTGAAGATGGTGTTCAGCGTTGGATCATCGCTCATGATAACCCTGGGGTACAAAATTGGTTGGATACAACCGGCTTAGAAGAGGGTTATGTTACTAATCGATGGGCGTATTCAACCATGCCAGACGAACAAGACTGGCCGACGATTAAAGCTAGGGTCATTAAGGTAAAAGATGTTGAAAATTATATTCCCAGTGATATGCCTAGGTCTACAGCTGAGCAGCATCGAGATGTAATTGCCCTGCGACAATTGCATATCCAACGACGTTATAGATCTTTTTAATGATTTTGGAATAATATAAATATTGATTAAATTATTATGACAGAGTCAGTGATTATCGGAGGTAAAAGAGACGCATTTATTTAATGTCTAGTTAAAGCAGAAAAATATACCACGTAAGGCAAGAGTATTAGTTCGAAATACTGTCCGCACCACATAGTTCAGCGATGGCAAAACCGCAAAGCGATATTTTTAACTGATAATGACCATCAATATTATTTGAGTAATTTAAAAGGATGGGAAAGCGGGGACTGACAAGTTAACAGATATTTTTGATAGGAATTAAAGGGGTCGTAACGGTTATTTTTTGTACAGTGGCTGAGTTATACTTAGTTATACTTTTATAATTAAACAGAAAGCAAAAGAAAGAGAAGTAGGATCAGAGTCAACTTTTCCACCTGAGCTCAGCTCAGCCTCAATCTTTGATTGGGGCTTTTTTTTAGCGACATGATGAACAGTGCAATGTGCAACCTAAATGGATCAAACTGCAATATTATGGGAATAAATGTGCAGTCTGTTACGGCGCATCACGAGTGGACGGACGCTTAGGGACCGTTAACACTTTCTTCGAAAGCTGCGCTGGCACTAGTCTTAATTGCTAGCGCAATTGATCGAGCGGGGTGGCGATTCTCGCCGGCGCTAAGTACAAATAAAAAATCCCACCTAAAAAGGCAGGATTTTGTATTTGGTACCAGTGGGCGGACTGACTCGGGCTTTGCCCTCGGTCTTCG
>CAWVSB010000036.1:0-23564 GCA_963933215.1 uncultured Cellvibrionales bacterium | reverse complement strand
TGCTATAACAAAGCCAGTTGCTATAACAAAGCCAGTTGCTAAGAAAGCACCTGCTAAAAAAGTAGCGACTAAGAAAAAGCCTGTTGTTAAAAAAGCACCTGCTAAAAAGAAAGTAACAGCTAAGAAAAAACCAGCAAAGAAAACCCTAAGCGTGCTAGAGCAAGTTAATGCTTCAGTAAACAAAGCCGCTATGGTTTATCTAGGTGTGGTTGGCAAAACATTAGACACAGTTGAGTCTAATGTTGACGCTTACCGTAAAGACAGTGACAAGCAGTTGGCTGAATTTGTTGCTCGCGGCGAAAAGCTTAAAACTGAGCTAACTGATCGTCTAGAAGCTTTAGAGAAGCCTGCATTTGAAATGCCTTCTTTTGACGCACCTACCGCTAAAAGTGTAAAAGCTGACTTTGAAAAAGCGCAAGCTCAAGTAAAAGATGAAGTAGCTAAAGCCCAAGCTAGTGTTAAAGAAGAAATTGCTAAAGCCCAAGCAAACTTAAAAGAAGAGATTGAAAAGATTCAAGCTTCTGTTGAGGAAGCGGTTGAAGCAGCTAAAGCAAGTATTACTTCACTAAAAAAAGCTAAGTAATTTTTAGCCTTTAGCTTAGTAAACAAGTTTACAGCCCCGCTAAGTGCGGGGTTTTTTTTGACTAAAATCTGAAAAATAAGGGAGTTCACTTATAAGTTTTTTAATAAAAAATCTTATTTTAGGCAGTTAATTCTAAATTTTTTCCGTATCTTACCCCTTACTTAAGAAATACTAATTTTTCACACAAGGAGTCATATCATGGCTGAACAAAAAGAGTTAAATATTACTGCAGCTGTTGTTAAAACTAAAAAAACTGTCGCTAAGAAAGCTGCTGCTAAAAAGCCAGTTGCTAAAAAGCCAGCTGTTAAGAAAGTGTCTGCTAAAAAAGCAGTAGCTAAAAAAGTAGCTAAGAAAGGGCCAACCGTTGTTGAACAAGTAAGTCAGTCGGTAAACAAGGCTGCTATGGTTTATCTTGGTGTTGTCGGTGAAACTCTAGATAGTGTTGAAGCTAATGTTGAGAAGTATCGCGCTGAAGTTGCAAAGTTCCGTAAAGAACGTGCTAAGAAAGTTGACGCATATGCTAAGCGTGGCGAAAAAGTAAAGGCTAAGCTTGCTAGTCGTATCGATTCCATCGAAACACCTAAGTTTGAAGCACCTACTGTTGAGAGCTTAAAAGCTGACTTCACTAAAGCGCAAGCTTCAGTAAAAAGTGAAGTAGAAAAAGCACAAGCTCAAGCTAAAGAAGAGCTAGCTAAGCTGCAAGCTTCTGTAGAAGAGACTGTTGAGACTGTTAAAGGTCGCTTTAAGAAAGCAGCTTAATTTATAGGCCTTTCTTTAGGCTAACATTGTTAGTCTAGCGAATAAGAACCCTGCTTATGGCAGGGTTTTTTCGTTTCAGGCTATTCCGATGGCACGCCAACGTAGTTGTCGCCATAGCAATAACACAGCAATCTGCTCAACTCCATAAGGCTGCGGCCAGACTCTTGCTGTAAATCGTTAAAAAAGCGCTGGGTATTATTCAATGCTGACTTGGTATTGATGCCAGTTTCAATGATTTTGTGCTCGCGTAAAAAACCTTCAACGTCGCGACTGAGTAAAAAGGTGTCTTTACCAAGGCTGCGTAGAGCATAGGGGCCAATATTACCGCCCAGTCGAGTGCCGCCTTTTTTTAAATACAGCCATAAACCAGTAATGTCGTCACTAGGCCAGTCGGCAATAAATTCAGCAAAACTGGTATTATAATGGTTACGCACTGAGTCGATAAAAAACGCGTTCTCGCGGATTGCCCATATTTTTTTATGGTTGCGGATGATTTTTTTGTCCTGTGCTTTTCGCTCAAGCATGTCGTCAGGCATCATCATTAGCTTGTCTATGTCAAAGTCCCAAAATAGCTCTTCAAAGTTATGCCATTTGTTTTCTACCACCCGCCAGACAAAACCAGATTGAAAGACCTTTTTCGACAGCTCGGCTAAGTAGACAGAGTCAGGTATGTTTTTAAGCTGGCGCTTAGTGCGAGGTCTGTCTAATAAAGCTTCAACTTGCTTGGCACTGCCTTTTCTTAGGCAGGCAGTGTCGTAAATACTGTTGTAGGTAACCAAGGTTTTTCCTGTGCGTTATTTTGGAATATTACACACTAGACTATATAGTGTGCGTAACTTTTCGATTAGTAATTTTACCGACCATTGAGCTTATGACAACATTAAAAATTCTAGCTGGCCCTAAGGCTTATACGCAGATTAAACAAAATGGACTTGCGCCTACCGATATATCTGCTGTTTTTGGCGCCTCTGGAGCAGCTAAATGGCTAACTATCTATGGTTTGGATTTGGCTATTTTTAGTCAATGGCTGCCAGCCAGCGACCAATCTATTGACTTATTTGGCACCTCGGTGGGGGCGTTTAAGTTGGCCGCTGCAGCTCAAACTAATAGTGTAAGGGCTATGGATTTATTAGCCGATGCCTATATTAATCAGCGTTATGAGGGCAAGGTGACCGCGCGACAGGTGGCAATAGAGACTAGTCGTATTCTGGCTGCTTTTTTAAGCCCACAAACCATCGATGAAATTTTGACTAACCCGCGCTATAACTATCATTGCGCAGCCGTATTGTGTAAAGGCTTACTGGCAAGTGACAATGTTACTGTGCAAAAACTGGCAATGGGCAAAGCATTTTTATTGTCGTTAATAGGTCGTAAAGCGCTGCGCAATACCTTTGATAGAGCAGTATTTTACGGTGGCAAACCACAGTTCGACTTAGCTGGCGGTGACGCTTATACCACCCACAAAATAGCCTTAAACAGTGATAATTTTCGCGATGCTATTTTAGCGTCGGGGTCTATCCCTGTTGTTATGCCGGGGGTGGCTGATGTTGCAGGTGGGCCGGAGGGTAATTATCGCGATGGCGGCTTACTGGATTATCATCCGGTGCCGTCAAACATTGGAGATATAGATAAGGGTTTGGTGTTATACCCGCATTTTTATACTGAGGTGAAAGAAGGCTGGTTTGATAAATTCTCACCAAAGCGAGTGGTTAGTGCTCAGCAGCTTGATAATGTTGTGTTAATTGGGCCTAGCGATGATTTTGTTAAATCACTGCCGGGCGGCGCAATTCCTGATCGGAAAGATTTTTATACTTTTAGAGGCAATGATCCAGAGCGTATACGCCGCTGGACTATTGCTAAGGACAGGAGCGGTGAGCTGGGTGAGGAGTTTATGCAGTTGGCCAGCTCTGGTGATATTGCCGCTATGATAGAGCCGCTGCAGTAACTGCTTTAGTCGCCTTATACGTAGCGTACCGCGCCGCCATCAATTCTTATATTCTGCCCATTGATATAAGCAGCCTTAGGGCTACATAAAAACACCACTAAATCGCTAATCTCTTGGCGGGTAGCTAGGCGGCCTGTCGGGTTGGGGAAGTCAGTTGCGACAATGTTTTCGACAATGGTGTCCCAGTCGTCGCCCCAACCTTTTTTCTTCGCTCGCAGGCGGTAGCCTGCTTCAACCTCTGCAGTATGTATTAGCCCTGGTGACACTGTATTAACGGTAATTCCTGTATTACTAAGCTCTTTGGTAAGGCTGACTCCTAATGTGGCCAGTGCGCCTTTGGCGGCATAATAGTGGGGCATAATTGAGTTGGGTTGATGACTGCCGATGGTGCCAAGCTGAATGATTCTGCCCCAGTTGTGTTGTTTCATCAGCGGACTAAAGCCGTCGATCAAGCGGGTAGCGGATAGGACATTCTTTTGGTACATATCCAGCCAGTCTTCAGTGCTGGATTTGCCCCATTTACCCGGGCCAGCGGTGCCATAGTTGTTGACTAATATATCTATATTACCTACTGCCTCTAGAGTTTGTGTGATCACGCTGGCAGCACCTGCATCAGTTGCTAGATTACCGCATATCCAATGGGCGTTGGCGATGCTTTTTGCAGTATCGCTAATGGCTGCCTCTTCGTTACTATGGAAGACCACCGTTACGCCCTCAAAGGCTAAAGTCTGCGCAATCACTTCGCCGCTGCCTTTGTTGCTGCCGCTGATAAATGCGGTTTTACCGTCTAGCTCTAAATTCATGGTTTTTCCTGTTGATATGTGGACTTAAACAGTGACAATGGTTGCACAATAATTAAGAGCAGCAAAGTTTTGTCTGCCGTAGCGTAAACCAATAAATAGGAGTTGTTATGAATTATTGCCCGCAATGCGCGAACCCCATGGGCGAGGTATTAGTAGAAAACGAAATACGCCCAGGGTGTAGCGATACTAGTTGTGGTTTTATATTTTTTAACAATCCTACACCAGTGATAGCAATGATTGTAGAGCTGCCTGACGGTGTAGTAATGGCACATAACGTTAGTTGGCCAAAAGAGTTTTATTCAATTATTACTGGTTTCTTAGAAGAGAAAGAAGATCCAGAACAATGCGCTGTGCGCGAGACCCAAGAAGAGCTGGGGCTGCATTGTTTAGAATCTACTTTGGTTGGGGTGTATCCATTCCCGCAGCAAAACCAGGTGATTATTGCTTACCACATCAAAGCTGCTGGCGCAGTTACCTTAAATCATGAGCTAGATGATTATAAAATTGTACCAAAAAGTGAGCTTAAGGGCTGGCGTTTTGGGACTGGCTTGGCAGTAAATGATTGGTTAGCCCGCGGCTGTTTAATTCCTGCAGCAAATAACTAAACCCATTAAAAAATTATAAAAGGCATAAATAATGGCAGATATGAGCACGTCAATTAACATTACTTTTTTCATCTACTTAGCTGGTGTTATGGCGATTGGAATATACGCTTGGATGCAAACGAAAGATGCCAGTGATTACTTTTTAGGCGGTAGAAGTTTATCCCCTGGGGTAGCTGCTTTAAGTGCTGGGGCTTCTGATATGAGTGGTTGGGTATTATTAGGTTTGCCTGGCTTTGCTTATTTGTCGGGCTTAGAAGCTGCCTGGATTTCGGTAGGTTTGTGTACCGGTGTAGCCTTAAATTGGTGGCTAAGTGCTAAACGCCTGCGAGTATATAGCGTACAGCTCGACGATGCGGTTACCGTACCGGCTTATTTGCAGCGTCGATTTAAAGATCCAACGCCATGGCTGAAAATATTTTCAGCGACTTTTATTTTATTATTCTTTTTGTTTTATGTGGCCTCTGGTTTGATTGGTGGCGGTAAGTTGTTTGTTGCTGTGTTTAATATGGACTACCAATATGCCGTCATAGCTGGCGCGGTGATCGTGGTTTTATACACCCTGTTTGGTGGTTTTTTAGCAGTATCGTGGACCGACGTATTTCAAGCTTTACTAATGACCTTAGCCTTAGTGGTGGTGCCTATTGTAGTGATGACAGATGCGGGTGGTTTTAGCGAAACTGTTGCCAAAGTAGAAGCGATCAATCCTAATTTTTTGAATATGCTCACCGATAACACTGGCACCCCGTTAAGTCTAATTGCGATCTTAAGTTCGCTGGGTTGGGGTTTGGCCTATTTTGGCCAGCCGCATATTTTGGCCCGTTTTAAAGCGATACGCTCGCCCGGTGATGTAAGCACTGCGGCAATTATCGGCGTAAGCTGGTCAGTATTTATTTACTTAGCAGCAATTGCAGTTGGAATGGCCGGCGCAGTGTATTTGGCAACCCCATTAGAAGATTCTGAAAAAGTATTTATGTCTTTGGTAGCGGTGTTATTTAACCCGGTGGTGGCGGGTGTATTGTTGGCTGCTATTTTAGCGGCAATTATGAGTACAGTCGATTCACAGCTATTGGTTTGCTCAGCAGCGCTAGCTGAAGATTTATACCCACTGGTAGTGAAAGATCCACCATCAGCTGAACGTCGATTGCAGGTAGGGCGGATAGCCGTAGGTGGGTTAGCTATTGTTGCGATGACGTTTGCTATGGACCCCAATAGCAAAGTACTGGATGTGGTGTCTTATGCTTGGGGTGGCTTAGGTGCTGCGCTTGGGCCAGCAATTTTGCTTAGCTTGTATTGGCCCCGGATGAACCGTCATGGCGCTTTGGCGGGGGTGTTAGTTGGCGGTTTAACCGTTATTGTCTGGTCACAAATTAGCGGTGGTTGGTTTGACCTTTATGAGTTGGTGCCAGGTTTTTTCTTTTCGGTTATCGCGGTTGTTAGCGTTAGCTTGTTAACGGCTAAACCTGATGATGAGGTTGTGGCGAAATTTGATGAAATGTTAATCACAGTAAAAAGTTATTAGGAGAGTTTTCTGAGGGATTTGGTGAGTTTTAGAAACCTTTTAGTTTTAGCTGCGGTTGTTGCAAGTAATTTGACTTATGCAGTGACCGATGACGAGTTGGCGGTAATGCGTGACAAAGCGCTGACGTCAACCGACGGCTATGACATTGTTGAGTCGTTAACCACCAAAGTAGGCGCGCGGTTGGCAGGAACCAACGCAGATAAACGAGCAGTGGTGTGGGCAAAAGATTTACTAGAGCAGTCGGGTTTTGACAAAGTCTGGTTAGAACCGGTTAATTTCCCTGTTTGGCAGCGCTATAAAGAGACTGCCGAAGTACTGCCGCCCTATCAGCAGACCTTACATATTACTGCATTGGGTTATAGCGGTTCGACCAATGGTGCAGTAGTCGCTGAGATTGTGGCATTTTCTTCGGTAGAGGAATTTGCCCAATCAAAGACTGATGTAAAAGGCAAAATTGTTTTCATCAATAAAACAATGCTGCGCACTATAGATGGCAGTGGTTACGGTGACGCGGTACCGATGCGTTATACCAGCGTGTTATCAGCGCAACAAAAACAAGCGGCGGGGATCCTAATTAGAAGTTTGGGAACCCATAGCAATCGTTTTGCGCATACTGGCGCTACTATTTTGTTAGATAACCCGGTGCCGGCAGCGGCGTTGTCGCCACCAGATGCCGACCAGCTGCAGCGCTTGCTAGACTTAGGTATGCCGGTAAAGATTCGTTTAGACATTCAAGTGTCAATTACTCCGGGCGGCTCTTCCTTTAATGTCATCGGTCAGTTCAATGGCCGCCAGGCGCCTGAGCAGAAGGTGTTGATTAGTGCGCATTTAGATTCATGGGATTTAGGTACTGGGGCTATCGATGATGGCGCAGGTGTCGGTATTGTTGTCGCTGCCGCCAAAGCAATTATGGCCTTGCCAGAGCGGCCCAAGCGCAGCATTAGAGTGGTATTATTTGCCAATGAAGAACAGGGCTTGTGGGGCGCAAAGCAATATGCGGAAAAGTATAAAGCTGACGCCACAAATCATATCTTTGCTTCTGAGTCTGATTTTGGCGCTGGTCGAGTTTGGCGGTTTGATAGTGAGTCTAAAGCACTAAACGATTCAGTAGCTGAATTATTGGCACCGCTAGCTATCACCGTGAATTTAGTTGAAGGGGAAGATATTGAGAAATTAAGTGGCGGTCCAGACATAGGACCGATCCAAGACACAGGGGTAGCCGTATTTAGATTAAGGCAAGATGGTACTGACTATTTCGACTATCACCACACAGCGAATGACACCTTGGACAAAATTGACTCAAAAGCATTACAGCAAAACGTAGCCGCTTGGGCTGTGGTGGCATTTAAAGCCGCAAATATAGAGTTTGATAGTAGTGACTGAAGATAAACCCAGTAAGAAAAAAGCAGTTCCTAGTAGGCGTATAACACGATTTTCTAAAATGGTGCAGTTGGCTGGCGGCGTCGCTAGCTCGATGGTTTTAGAAGGTACTAAGCAATTAAGCCAAGGTAAGCGGCCTAAAGTTCGAGATTTATTATTAACGCCTAGAAACGCCCGCCGAGTTGCCGATCAATTGGCCAATCTGCGCGGTGCTGCAATGAAACTTGGCCAGTTATTATCCATGGATGGGGGTGATTTTCTGCCGCCAGAATTGGCTGATATTCTGGCAAAACTGCGCAGTAATGCTGAATCTATGCCAACTAAACAGTTGGTTAAAGTATTAGAAAATGCATGGGGCGAAGATTGGCAAGATAATTTTTATCAGTTTGATATGAATCCAGTAGCCGCTGCTTCTATTGGCCAAGTTCATAAAGCCGTTACTCATGACGGCCGAATCTTGGCACTGAAAATACAATATCCAGGGGTGCGTAAAAGTATTGATAGCGATGTTGATAATGTTGCAACGCTGCTGCGTATTTCTACCTTGTTGCCGAAAGAGTTAGAAATTGATGAGTTGTTGGAAGAAGCAAAAATACAGTTACATCAAGAGGCAGATTATATTCGCGAGGCAAAGTACCTTAAAAAATATGGCGAGCATCTTGCAGGCTCCGAGCATTTTTTAATTCCTGAGGTTGATGAAGAATTAACGACTAAAGATATTCTGGCAATGACGTTTATTGATGGCCATCCAATAGAGGAATTGGTGCATGAAGATGAGAGTACCCGCAATCGAGTAATGACTTTACTGCTCGATTTGTTGTTTAAAGAAATATTTGAATTTCAATTGGTACAAACCGATCCTAACTTTGCCAACTACCAATACAACGCTGATGAAAAATCGTTGGTGTTGTTAGATTTTGGTGCCACGCGGGAATACAAAAAACGATTTTCCAATGCCTATAAAGCATTGTTTAAGGCTGCTCTAAAAGAAGATATGAATGGTATGCGCAAAGCCTGCCAGAGAATTGGATATTTTAAGGAAGATATTAACGACCAACATTTAGAGTTTGTACAGAATTTATTTTTTATGGCAACGGAGCCGCTGCGCTATGAAGATGAGTACGATTTTTCCAATACAGACTTAGGTGTGCGCTTAAATGAAGCCGGAATGGCACTGAGTTTAGAACAGGGTTATTGGCATACGCCACCGGTAGATTCTCTATTTTTACATAGAAAGTTGGGCGGCTTATTTCTACTTGCCGCCCGTCTCAAAGCTAAGGTAAATGTAAATGCCTTAGTTAAACAATATTTAAACTAGCCTTGCTTTGGGCCACCTTCAGTGCCAGGCCAGCGAGTGCCGCCAATAGTGTCCGCAAACGGCCAAAAACCTTTGCCATCCAATTGGCCTGCCAGAGTGATTTCTCGGTCTAAGAAAATCGGCGTCCATAAATAGGCAGATAGTTGCTCGCGCATTGGCAGCAAAGTAGCAATTGGGTCCCAGGCGCTTTCACGTAAAATTAACTGACCTTTGACTTCTTGTTTAAATGCAGTGCCATATTTACTGCGCACACGCACTACATGGGGTGGGTAGTCATAATTTTCTGGCTGCAGGTCTACTGCGCGCATGCATTTAATCCACCATTCATTGGTTTCATACTCTGGATCATTGTCTAGTGTTGCGCCGACTTCACCTTTGAATTCGACAAAGGTATGTCCTTGGTGCGTGACTTTGGCCGAGACGTAATCCATTAACCGGTAGTATTGAGTTTCGGCATAATACTTAGGTTGGCCCCAGCGCTCTTGACTGATGTAGATAGCGGACTCTTGATCTATCCCCAGGCAAATAGTGTATTCACCTTCGATGCCATTGTAGTTGGCAACAACATTGATCACTAAGCCAAACTCAGGCTCGCCCTGTACAGGAAAATTATAAATAGTGAGATTAACGTTCGGCTCTGCGCCGATTTCAATACCGGGTGGTAATAGCGCCGCTATTTTTTCAGGGTCGGTGCGATAGCTAATTTTTAGCATAGGCCAATTTAAAATATCGCCAGGATTACTTTGAGGTACTTCGCTCATTGCGCGTCTCCATTGATTGTTATCTGTTGTTTTAGGTTTTACTTACGGTAAAGATGTTAACGTCATTATTGACAATATATGGTGTCAGCAGAATTAAATTTTTGTTAGCCACCGTTAACAGTTGTTTGTTCTGATAGCCTGTCACTCTATAAATTTTGAGTTCATTATTAGATCAAATTGGAGATTTTTTTATGCAAGACTTTACCGATAAAGTTGCCGTAATTACTGGCGGTGCCAGTGGTGTAGGGCGATCAATTGCTTTTAATTTAGGTCGTCGCGGCGCCAAAGTCGTCATTGCCGATGTCGATAAAGTGGCTATGGAAGCTACTGTAAAAGATCTTGCAGATGAACAAATAGATAGTATTGCTCAGTTTTGCGATGTGAGTTGTGCTGACAGCTGTGAAGCTTTAGCAATTAAAGCACAAGACCATTTTGGCGGTATGCATTTAGTATTTGCCAACGCCGGTATTAGCTCGGGCGAGGGCGGTAACATGTGGGAGTATTCTGACAAAGATTGGCAGTGGGGCTTTAATGTTAACGTATGGGGTGTAATTAATTCGATTAAAGCATTTATGCCTAAATTGATGGCGCAAAATGAAGAGGCTCATTTTGTGGTGACAGGTTCCGGTAACGGTGCATTTTTAGTATTTCCTGATCAACCTATTTATACCGCTACTAAAGCTGCGGTACAGGCAATTACCGAAAATCTTTATTACCAAGTTAAAGCCAGCGGCTCGCCAGTAAAAGTGAGCGCGTTATTTCCTGGGCCGCATATAGTTGATACTGGTATTTTTAATTCAGACAGAGTGCGCCCTGAAGAGTTTGAGCGGGTGAGTAGTGTGCCGGACTCTGGTATTCACTCGGTAGAGGATATGAAACGCATTATGGCTCAATATGATATGGAGCTAGAGACGACTCACCCTGATGAGGTTGCTGAAACTGCAGTGGCTGGAATTATGGCAGACAAGTTTTGGATAAAAGTGATGACTGACGACGGCATGGCTAAAATGCGCGCTCGCTTAGATATGATATTAGCTGATGAAGATCCCGTTGCAGAGTCAGTCTGATAATAGATATTAAATGAGGTTTGATTAGCAATTGAGCATATAAAATATAGTTTTTATGTAATAGATAGGGCAAACTGAAATTTCAATAATTTACTTATCCAGGAGTTGTTATGAACTATAAAATGTTAGTTGCAGTATTAGCTGTATCTTTGTTGTCAGCTTGTGCAGAAGAAACACCTGAGGCTCCAGCAGAGAAAATGGAGGCTGCTGCAGAGCAAGCTAGTGAGATGGGAAATGAGATGACGGATGAAGCTAGCGACATGATGGGCGCTGCCGCTGATGAAGCCGATATGATGATGGATGATGTTGCTGACGAAGCTGGCGATATGATAGACGATGCTACCGGCGAAGCTGGCGATATGATGGATGATGCTACCGACGAAGCTGGCGATATGATGGACGAAGCTACCGACGAAGCTGGCGATATGATGGATGATGCTACTGACGAAGCTAGTGGCATGGCTGATGACGCTGAAGATAAATTAGCCGAGATGATGGATTAATAGTCCACTCAACCTTATTAAAAAAGGCGGTTACTGAAAAGTAACCGCCTTTTTTAATATGTAGATTTTCTATTGAAGTAGCAAGCGAAACCTAGTGCGCCAAGCATGCAAAGAACACCAAAGCTAAATGATATGCCGGCGATGGTATGGTCTGCATTGATCAGCCCGGTCTCGGTTAGTAAATACTCCCAGTCGTGAAAACCATAGGGAGACGAATGGCCAAAGTTGCCGCCCAGTAAAGGTAGCGTCCCTGCCCGGGCATCAAAAATATAAGGTGCGATATCAACAAAATTTTGCCCCAACCACCATACAGCAACCATCGAGCCGAAGTGATCTTGCTGTTTAAACCACAGTGTATAAGCGCAGATTAGAGGCATTATCAATTGTCCTAAGGTGCCGCCTAGGCTGCTAATAAATTGTCCCGCCGGGCGCAAAATTACATGGCCTGCCTCATGGAAGGGCAGTGAAATCAAGTGCATTATGTTGCCAATCGTGGTCTCGCCATTGATTCCTGTAAATAGCATTTGACCGGTAAAAAAGATCAACACAGCGATCAATGCGAATTTAACTAAGCGATAATTATTGGGCTTTGTTTTATAACTGCGAATTGGTACTGCGGAGCTTAGTTCGGATGCTTGTTGAGATTCTGTTGCTATCGATGAATCAGGAGTCAGTTGTGGGTGATATTTAAAGTACTTACGAAAAATAAGGCCGCAAGTCGAACATCGTCCGGCTGCGGCCTGTGTATTTTTGCATTTAGGGCATTGTCTGAGTTTCATCTTGCAATGTTAACTCAGCTTGGGCAATTAGGTACCTATCATACTTTGTTGATAATTTTCTATGCCAACTTTCTCAATTAAACCCAGCTGAGTTTCTAGCCAGTCGACGTGCTCTTCTTCTGATTCGAGGATATTCTGAAATAATTCTCCGCTCACATAATCCCGGACTGACTCACTGTATTCAACGCCATCGCGCAGATCAGGTACTGCTATGTGCTCAAGTTTTAGGTCACATTCGAGCATTTCTTTAGTGTTTTGACCGATAAACAATTTACCTAAATCTTGTAAGTTGGGTAAACCTTCTAGAAACAGGATACGCTCAATAAGTAAGTCGGCATGCTTCATTTCATCAATTGATTCTTCATATTCTTTATCGGCCAGCAGTTTCAAGCCCCAGTCTTTATACATGCGTGAATGTAAAAAGTATTGGTTGATAGCGACTAACTCGTTAGCTAATGCTTGGTTTAAAAGCGCGATAACTTTTGGGTCACCTTTCATGGTATTGCCTCTTAAATGGGGTAAACGTTAGAGGCAATCATATTGCTGATGCTAGTATCGAATGTCAATCTAAGTTATTGATTTTAAAGAAGATAATAATGAGAATCAAAAGCATTATTAACTTTAAATAGCAATGATGCGTTGAATTTTCTAAGAAATAGATCAGAGGGCGGAGAAGTAGATAAGGCGGGCTTAACCTGCTGCGTAATACATATCGTCGCTAAAACTGGCATTGTTCTCAGCCATAGCGTCGTTAATAACATCTTTAGCAAGACATGCGCATTTACCACATTGGCTGGCTACACCTAAAGCGTTTCTCACTTGACGAAACGAGTTAGCACCGCTGTTTACAGCGCTTCTAATCTGATGGTCAGTAATACCTTTGCAGATGCATACATACATAATCTATTATCTTCCTGGATACCAGTATTGGTAGCTGTAATACAGATATTAATGATAATGAGAATGATTGTCAATTAGATTTCCTGAATAATTGTACTTATCCCCCGTTTTGGTAAGTCGGGGGCCACTAAGTGATATATATTTTGATTAGCAAAGTATATTTATGGGTAGGTATTGTCGGAATGACGGTGCTTTACTGTCTGGTCAGTACTTTGCGTTAAGGATGAATGGCTTACAAGACTTAGCTGATGCAACTAAATTGTTGTTGCGCTCATCTTATGTGTACTTTTTCTTCGGCTGTTTTATTAATATTGTGTTTGGTTTTTACTATATGCCATCCAAAAAGATGGCTTGATATTTTAACGCCGGTCAAAGCTTGATAATTAAGTGGTCATTATTACTAGCTTATGGTGTTTTGTTTGAGTCATTTGATGCGCAAGACACTGACCGTGAAATAACTATTCACGGCGCAGTTATTTTATTCGCCTGGTTAGTGACAGTTGCAGTGGGTAAATTAATTATATGATTTAAGTAATGTTAGCTTTGCCTTGAATATATTCATTAAGCTTTTCTTCAGCTAAATCGCCAAATAAAATTTCACAAGCTACTTTTAGGCCAGGGGCATTAATAATGTCATGGTGACAGACTACTTGCGATATTTTTGAACGTCGTCTTAAAAAATCGTCCAAGGTGGTAATCATTTCACGTCTAGCGGCTAGTTCTATTTCACCACGTAAGTATTCAGCATTTTCTATTAATAACTCAGCTCGCTCTGGATACTCTCTAATGCTTTCAAGTATTTCTAGCGCATTGCGGCCATATCTTCGCCACAACCTTGTTGTTAAAGGCTCTGGCGATGACGCGTCGGTCATATCATCTAAGTCCATTAGCCGCGCTTGATGTAGAAATTCATCATGTACCGATTTACTTGGTTCGCCATACCATTTTTTACTTGGGTAGGGCGTATTGATATCCATCGCTGCTATATGTTTTGCTACTTCATTGCCAACGTTCAAACAGTCGGTTAGTTTGCCGCCAAAAATGCTCAGGTATTTATCTGCAAGATTCACCTCAATACTATGTTTGCGCGACAGCTTCACCCAGTCGGCAATACCATCACCACCTTCTTGTGCCAATGGTCGTATGCCCCAGCGCTCGGCAACGATATCTTTTTTTGTTAATGGCTTAGCCAAGTCTAGCAAGGCATTAATATTATCCAGAACAAACTGCCTATCCTCATCGTTAATATCGGCATTGGGCTGATCGACTTGGGTGTCGGTAGTGCCTATGCAGGTTTTTGGACCCATCGGGATAACGAAAAACATTCGTCCATCACTAGCAAAAAATGTTAATACTTTTTCAGTATCACCTATTTTATCAACGACTAAGTGAATCCCTTTGGAAAACAAATGATGACAATTAGTGGTTTGATTGTTTGCGGTGTTGTGTTGGTCTACCCATGGACCGCAGGCATTGATAATTGCTTTAGAGCGGATAGAAAACTCCTCGCCATCAATGGTGTTTCTGGCATTGGTATGCCAGAGCTCGCTATGACGCTGGGATCCGATTGATTCTACATAGTTGGCAGCAATGCAGTCGTAATCCATAGCGGTGCGGATAAAGTTAAAAACAAACCGAGCATCGTTGTCATACAAATAACAGTCGGAGTATTCAAAGCCGCCTTGGGCGTTGGCAGTGTTTATCACTGGATTAGACGTTTCGATATTGCTAGCAGAGTGATAGGTCGGTGCTTTAGTATTAAATCTACCGATGACCCAGTACAGTAAAGTACTTAAGTAAACTAGCCAAACTGGGTAGCGAAAACCTTTAGCAATAGTGGTCATGAATCGAATTTCTTTAACAGTAGAAGGATAACTTGCCATTAAATGGTTACGGCTTTTACAGAGTTTATTGACCAACAGAAATTCATAGCTCTCCAAATACTTAATGCCACCCCAAGCAAGATTTGATGATTGTGAACTAGTGCCGCCGGAAAAGTCATTGCGATCAATTAACGCAACTTTGACTCCTTTTGCGGCCAATGATGCCGCCGCTACAGCGCCGTTAATACCGCCGCCAATAATTAATACGTCATAGACTTCTGTAGGTAGTTTTTCAATATTACTATTTCTGAGATGCATTGTTATTCCGGTAGCGTTTAATAAAACATTCTAGGCTAGTCGACTAGTTCAATTCCTAGACTTGTTAATAAATTGACTGCCTCGTCGCGACAAAATTTGGCACCACTAATATTGTTATGTGCCACATCAATATTGTAATTAATTGCATCAGCAAAGTTAGCGTCTTTTAGGTTAGTGTTATTGAATATGCTATAGGCTAGATCGGTGTATGCCAAATTAGCGCTAGCTAAGTCGGCTTCACGAAAATCTACGTCGTGAGCTTTACACTCTTTTATCTGGATCTCAGATAAACTTAAGCCAAAGAAAGACGAGTTATTAATAATACACTTGTTAAATGCTACCGGCGCAGCTACAACGATGTTGGGCCATGACACTCTGGTCCAATCGATACCAACCAGTTTACATTCATTAAATTCAACGTTGCTAAAACGACAGTAGGCAATGGTGCAGTTACTTAAATTACACTGCTCAAACTGACAGTCTATAAAACGACAGTTATTAAAAGTAATGTCGCTAAAGTCGGTGCCGGTAAAGGTGCAGCTATCGAATTCGACTTCTTTGAGCTCACCTTGCGGAATGTCTAAAGCCGAAAACGACTTGCTTATTTGCTCGCTATTGTTCAAGTTAATAGTGCTCGCTGAGGTATAAAGCTAAATTATAAAGCTTTGTAATGGGATGAAATTGAATCACTCTATCAGTAGTATCTTTACTAGTGAGGTTCTATATTAACGCAAACAAGCAGACAGTTTATCAAGGAGCAGCAACTACGGGAAGATTGATTCTGGTTGTTGATTGAAATAGTCATGTTAGGTTGTGGGTTAATTTGTTGATTTTGCCCTTTAGCTAGAGTGCAGGTGGATAAAATATAATGGTAGAAGTTGTCGGTACAGTAAAAGAGTTATGGCGCTATCCAGTTAAGTCCATGGTAGGTGAGTCTGTTAGTTCAGTGCAGATTGAAGCTTATGGTGTTGTTGGTGACCGGCTGTGGGCGGTGCGCGATGATGATGTTGGTGAGATTACTGGGGTGCGCAAGAAGCCCAAGTTGTTAACTTGTAGTGCTCGGTATTGTGAACAACCTGTAGGCGATCTTAACGATAAGGATGTTCCTGCCATTGACGTCACTATGCCTAGCGGTGAAGTGCTTAATAGCAGCGATAGCGGGCTGGCTAGCGCATTGACTAGCTTATTAGGCAGTTCAGTATCCTTGCATCCGCTGCAGCCAAAATCTAACAAGAAGCATTACCGCATTGCCACTACAGTCGGTGCGAAAGAAATTAAACGGCAGTTTGCTAGTAAAGAGCTACCTGATATGTCCTCTTTCTCGTGGGCGCAGTTAGGTGAGTTAATGTTGTTTGTGACGCCTCTGGGGCGCCACTACGATGTTTATCCCTTGCATTTACTGACAACCAACTCGCTAAAGAAGATGGCTGAAATAGAGCCCGAAGGCGATTTTGATACGCGCCGCTTTAGGCCAAATATTGTTATTGAAAGCCCGGCTGGTGAAGTGGGTTTTGATGAATTCACCTGGCTGGGTGGTACGCTCAGTATTGGCGACACGGTGATTAAATGTGCAACTCGCACTGTGCGTTGCTCAGCGCCAGCTCAGCCTCAGGCCGGCATGGCAAAGAGCGCTAAAGTGGTTAAAGCATTAAGCCAGCATACCGGCAGAAATATGGGTATTAATGCCACTATTATTAAAGGCGGGAATATTAAGCTTGGTGATGAAGTGCGGTGGACGCCAGCAAATAAATCAGCGCTAGCTGAGGCCGTAACTGGCATCGGCGCTAAAGTGAAAAATTCGATTATTCACACAATGATGAAAGGCGTAGACTTAGTGTCAAAATAAAAACAACGCAGGCTGTGGTAGCAACCTGTGTTGTTATATAAATTTAGGCTGCTGCAGTTTGCATATTGCCAAACTCTTTATAAATTCGCTTAGCCTCACTCGGTTGTATATTAACTTTGCTCAAGTCACCTTGAATATGGGGCAGGTTGATTACCCGCTTGTCCATTATTTTGTACCAAAGCCATGGAATGTAGGCAGCTAGATACATGCCGTAATAGCCATTGGGTAACTGTGGAATATCGTCAAAGTTGCGCAAGCTCTGATAACGTCTTGTCGGATTGGCATGATGGTCTGAATGACGTTCTAAATGAAACAGGGCAATGTTGCTGAAAATGTAATTAGCGTTCCAAGAGTGATGGGGCTGACAGCGCTCGTAACGACCGTTAGGTAGTTTTTCTCGCAGTAAACCATAGTGCTCAATGTAGTTAGCCGAGGTTAATTGAAACCATGCCCACACATTGTGAATAAGTAAAAATGGAATCATTACCCAGCCAAATAGTGCGATCAGCGTACCTTGTAGCACCAAGCTAATAGCAAAAGACTGCAAAATATCGTTATCAATGCTCCAGCTTGATTTGCCTAACTTGTTTAAGCGCTCAGCCTCTTGTTGCCAGCCGCGGTTAAATGAGCCGGGGATTTCGCGTAATACAAAGTGGTAAATTGACTCACCCATGCGCGAGCTAGCTGGATCTTCAGTGGTTGCAACATAGGTATGATGACCGCGATTATGCTCGATACAAAAATGGCCATAAGCTGGAACCGCTAACACTATTTTCGCCAAGAGTTTTTCAAACTTAGGCTTTTTGTGGCCCATTTCGTGGGCGGTGTTGATCCCAAGGCCGCTATAGCTACCGGCGATAAGTGCTAGGCCCACAACAGCCCAAGCCGATAAGCTATGGGTGCCGACAAACCACGCCATCGCGATCAGCACGATAAAATGCATGGGAACGGTGAAGTAGGTGAGAAGGCGGTAATACTTGTCTTCCTCTAACTGAGGCACAATTTCTTCTGGTGGATTGTTTTCATCAGAGCCAAACAACCAGTCAATAATTGGGATAACAAAATAGGTAACTATTAGTGGTAAAAGGAGTGTCCATTCAATGCCTGTTTGCAGATAAACGACTATCCCCAGTAATGGAAATATCGGCATGAAAACGGAGGTCAGCCATAAATAACGTTTTTTATCGCGGTAGCTTATTAGACCTTTTTCTGGATCGTTAATTGTGTATGTCGTCATCGCTCTAATCTCTTTGATAATGTAGAGGCTAGATTAGGCTTGTTAGCTATTAACTGATATTTCACTAAATGACAATTTAGTAGTCATTTAGTGACGTTAATTGCATTATAGCGGCATGAATTCTGGATATTTTATGTCATCGGCCTACGTAGCGTTGTTTTTACGCGGGGTACAGTTGCCCGTTGACGCTTTGTTAACGGGTACGCTACTAACTGAGGATTGGCTGGCGGCTAACGACTACGTTGCTACTGAGCAGGTTGCTCGGTTGTTTCATAATATTGAGCAGTCGTCTGCGCCCAGAGACTGGACAGTAAAGGTGGGCGTACAATTAAACATAAGTACCCATGGCCCACTGGGTTTCGCTGCCTTGAGCGCGCCAACCCTAGGTGATGCCTTAACGGTGATGCAAAACTACCACGCAGTTCGAGTAACGTCATTGGCGGCCAGCATGAAGATTGAGGGCAAGGTTTGCCGCTTTGTACTGACAGATTTAACCGGCGATGAATTTTATGCGCAAGTAAGCGCTGAGGCTGTGCTTAAAGTTATCCAGTCTTTGGTTGAGACGATTATTGGCCACCCCTGTGGCGCAGTGGCGGAAATAGCGTTTACACATTCGGCGCCTAAACATGCCGACTTGCTACAGGAGCAATATGGATTACCTTGCCGATTTGATGCAAGTTATACCGGTTTTCAATTCCCGTCGTCCTGGTTAGATATTCGTTCTCCATTGTATGACCAAGGTACATATCGAACCAATGTCGCGAAATGCCGTGAAATAATTGCTAGGCATTCAACCACTCAAAATACCGAAGAGAAAGTTCGTGCCATTCTGTCTAATCATTTTGATAATGTCCTTGAGCCTAGTTTTACTCAGTCTATTTCGCTACCAAGCCTTACTCTGATTAGTGAGCAACTTAATGTAACGCCCCGAACGCTAATTAGACATTTGGCATTGACCAATTGCAGTTATAAGCAATTAGTTGAACAAACCAAATCTAATTGCGCCAAAAAACTACTGCAAAGAGCTAATCTATCGGTGGCTGACATTGCCTATTTGCTTGGTTATAACGACGTGGCTAATTTTAGTCGTGCCTTTAAGCGCTGGACCAATACAACGCCTGCTCAGTGGCGCAGAAGTTAAACTTACTATTTTATCGTCATGATTCAGCTCATGTATTTGCTAATTAAACCATTTGTTAAATTAACTGATGATGTAGATCAAAACTTTTTTTCCATAGACTATTATCCTGCAGGCAATTGTTAGTCTAAAACTTGTAGGAGAATATGAAATGGAAAACTTATTAATTAAAAGCTGTGTTGCGTTACTAGCAGTGGGTCTAATTAGCAATGCTAGCGCTTACGAGGCTGGTGATTTTATTGTTCGTGCTGGTGCCGCAATGGTAGACCCCCAAGAAAGTAGCGGAACAATTAGCCCTGCGTCTATTAGTCTTGCGGGAGAAGTTGGTATTGATAATGATGTGCAGCTTGGTTTAACCGGTACTTATATGGTTACCGACAATATCGGTATAGAGCTGCTGGCGGCGACGCCGTTTACTCATACAATAACTTTAGAAGGGGATTTGGCTGGTTTAGGTTCTCTTGCCACTGCTAAGCATTTACCACCAACTGTTAGCCTACAGTATTTCTTTAATAACGATTCTAGCTTTACGCCTTATATAGGTGCTGGTGTTAACTACACCATGATGCTTGAGACTGAGATTACCAGCAATGGTGAAGCGGTGTTGGGGTCTCTTGGTATAACTGATACCAGTGTCGAAGCGGATGATTCAGTAGGTTTATCGTTGCAAGCGGGGTTAGATATGGCTTTGACTGACAATATTATTTTGGGTGCTGCTGTTTGGTATATGGACATTGAAACTGAAATTGAAGTGGCTAACGCGGTAACAGTTGATTTGGATATAGACCCATGAGTTTACATGTTAAGTGTTGGTTATAAGTTTTAATTTAGCTATATTTCAAAATCCAGTTAGATGTCACTTGGCTGGATTTAACTGATTCATCATTATCTATAGTAAACAGTATGCAACTGATAGCTTTGTTTCATTCATGATATAGATGACTGAATGGCATTACTTACCAGCGGAGTAACTCCCCACAGTACTGCAACAGATGTAGCGCAGGCTTCTTTACCTTTAAAAATTAAAAATTGGTCCCCGGTGAAAGCCCTTCAATGTAGTAGGCTAAAGTTTATTTTTTCATAGGTATCGCCAATTGCTATAGCGATTATAAATACTGGCAATAAACCCGAGCGTAGGCATAACAAGCTTAGTGAGGCCATAACAATGCCAACCATCAAAATAATATTTAGCATTGGGTATACCGGTTTTCGATAGAGCCAAAACTTACTTAAACGCGCTGTTAGCTCACACAGCAACCCAACATAAAGGGTAGCGCCAAAGGCCAATGAATATGGGTTGGCTAGCATTTTTAGCCAACCTTATAATTGGCTTGGGCTGAACTATACGTCGCCCAATACAATAGTGGTTTGGTTGTCTGGCTTAGTGCTTGCGTGAATGCATCAAAGGTTTTGCCACTATAAGTCTGATCTAGTTGAAGGCCATTGCATGCGCCCAATGCCACAGCATTGTCGGTGCTTAGGGTGTGAACACCATAACCAGGTGGATACCAATCGTTTAATAAGATAACAGACGGTAAATTGATGCTAAGTTCTGGCTGCTGAACTTGAATGATTTTTAGCGCTTGCTGCATTAACCTATTGCCCACACTAGCCGTACATATTTCTACCGGACCTAAATGAGAATCCATTATTTGTATGCCAATCACTTTTGTCTTTATACCAGCAATAGCGCAACCTAAGGTTAGCCCAGCTAAGGTAGCGACACTGCCAGCGGGTACATAAATTGAGTCAGGTTCAGGGCAGTCGCCGTTGGCTATCTGTTGATGCAACTCTAGGGCGGCATTAACATAAGCCAGCGTGCCTAAAGCCGTACCACCGCCGCCAGCTAAAAAATAGTGGTTTTGACTAAGTCTCAGTGGATCTAAGTAAAAGCGCATGGCGGCCATGGTTAGCGAACCTGCATTAATCAGCTTGGCACCGAACTTTTTCATTAATGCTTGGTTTTTCTTTACAAAAGGGGAGTCGGGCTGGTTAAAGGTAATCACTGTGCAATCCAGTCCTAGCTCTGTGCAGATCATTGCCGTCGCAACGCCATGGTTAGTTCCGGTTCCACCTAGGGTAACAACGTGAGTAGCTTTTTTTTTGAGTATGTCTGCTGCAATAAATTCGAACTTTCGAGTCTTGTTGCCGCCATATAGTTGATTGCTAAGATCATCTCTTTTAACCCAAGCATTGTTGCCAAGTCCTGGTAAAGCCTCAACGGGCGTTGGTAGCTCACATAATTCTATCGGGTTTAATATCCTTAACAATTTTGGGAAAAATATCTGTAACGGCCATTGTTTTGAAAAAGTGGCAGTCATTCGTTGACGGGTATTAAAGCGTTGCGATGTTTATATAAATATAACCAGAGGCAAGCTGGCGTAGTTAGGCAGACAGCATTAATGATGATTTCGTCGCCAATAGCGGCAGACGACTGCAGATACATGTCATTCCATATATTGGATGAGATATCGATTAAAGCCAAAACAGTAGACCTCCAGTCGCCACCATGCCGGTAAATATACTCCATGGTTTACTTCGACGTAAACCCTCGGCGCATAACCCGAACATTAAAGCGATCATTGCATCAGCTGTAGAAAAAGTGCGCTGAAAATTATGATAGCAAGTATCTGTTGTGGCATGCACTGAACCGTCGCTAAAGTAAGGTATCCAGTAAAGCACAATCCCAATAGCAACAATCCAAAGCATAGAGATAACGGCGCGATTAGGGGTAAAATTATTACTCAAAGTAGCTATACCTTTCACCATCTAAAGCTCGATAATTTATTAATAATATCTAAGCCGATTTACGTATTAATTTACCCACTGAAGATGCTGTGGCGGTAAGCTCGCCATCAACGTTATAAAGTTGACCCTCCATAAAGCCAATTTTATAACCGGCTTTAATTATTTTTCCTGTCGCGATGATTTTCCCAGCTCGAGTTGGCTCTAAAAAGCTGGTCTTAATTTCAAGTGATGACACATTAACAATGCTATCATCTAGGCCAAATATAGCATGACTCATCACTGCATCTAGCATGGCTGTTACAAAGCCACCTTGAACAACGTTAACTGAATGACAAAAGTCAGTACTAACATCAAATTCCATCGAACAGGTTTGTTGATCGGGATCAAGGTTTACTACTCTACCGCCTAACATTTTTAAAAATGGCAATTGGTGATCGTTAAGCATAACGATTGCTTGTTCTATGTTCATTAATTTTTTCTCAATATAGTTATCTATTGCAGTTAGTTCTTGTGATTATAGCGTCAATCGTTATCCTGAGGACAAACATAAAAACATAAATTAGTTAATCGAGAATTCATATGTCTATATTGCCTTCTATTGAGATCACTCTGCTATTTGCCGCTATTTTTGGTGTGCTCCACGTCATATTTACTCTGCGGGTAGGCATGTATCGTATGAGCAGTCACATCAATGTTGGCGACGGCGGTGACAAGGAATTATTAAAGCGCATTCGCGGCCATGGTAATTTTATTGAAACCGTACCAATGGCGTTGTTACTACTATTACTCAATGACTTAAATGGGCTGGCTGATACTTATCTGATTATGTTAGCGAGTGCTTTATTAGTGGCTAGAATACTGCATTATGCTGCACTCGCTTTAGGCGGCCCACAAATACTGCGCCCAATAGGAATGATCGGAACCTTGATTACAATTTTGACTAGTTCGGTATTATTGTTGTTTTAACCGAGAGTGTTGACTAGCCACTGTGATATGTCAGCTATTTCTTGTGGGCATACGGCATGTTCCATGGGATAAGTTTTATAGTCAGTGTTATATCCCATGGCAGTCAGTAGCTGGTAAGCTTTTTCACCTTGGGTTACTTGCACCATCGGGTCATGAGTGCCGTGCATAATTTGTATTGGTAATTGCTTGTTAGCTGCATTGGGAGTAATGATGTCGTGGGTGGCAAAATAAGTCGATAAGCATAGTAAGCCTGCTAACGGCTGCAGATAGGTAAGGGCAGTTTGATAGCTCACTGCGCCGCCTTGAGAAAACCCAGCCAAAACTATTTTGTTACTTGGGATGCCTCGATCTATTTCTTTATCAATTAACAGTTTGATTTGATCTGCCGATGCTAGTAACTGGCTGTTATCAACTTTTCGCTCTATATCAATTTCAATGATGTCATACCAGGCAGGCATGATATGGCCAGCATTTATGGTAATCGGTATAGACGGGGCATTGGGAAATACAAAACGAACTTGCAGTGACTCAGGCAGTTTCAACTCAGGGATAATAGGCACGAAATC
>CAWVSB010000035.1:0-26516 GCA_963933215.1 uncultured Cellvibrionales bacterium | reverse complement strand
AAAAATGCCCACCTAAAAAGGTGAGCATTTTGTATTTGGTACCAGTGGGCGGACTGACTCGGGCTTTGCCCTCGGTCTTCGACCGCCGTCGCTCCGCTCCGTCGCCTGAACAGCGTTACTGTTGATCGAACCGAAGGCGGTTCTCGTCGACCAAAAGCACAAATAAAAAATGCCCACCTAAAAAGGTGAGCATTTTGTATTTGGTACCAGTGGGCGGACTCGAACCGCCACGCTTTTAAGGGCAACGGATTTTGAATCCGTCGTGTCTACCAATTCCACCACACTGGCATTGCGGGCAGCATTATAGCAATCATTAATCCAGTTGCAAGAAAGACTGTTACCTCTGGCCAATTTAGTTGTTTTCGGCTACTCTGCGCCCAAATTTCGACCCTGTTAAATGCTGGTAGAATAGGCAATTATCTATGAAACGTACTGACTTTCAATTTGAACTCCCTGATGAACTAATCGCCCGCTATCCGACAGAGTCTCGGGTGGGTAGCCGCTTGTTGTGTCTGAACGGAGATGATGGCCAGTTACAGGACAAGAAATTCCCGGACGTATTAGGTCAGCTAGACGCTGGCGACCTGCTAGTTTTCAACAATACTAAGGTTATTGCCGCGCGTCTGTTTGGTCAGAAAGAAACTGGCGGTAAGTTAGAGATATTAATTGAGCGTATTATCGATGAACACAACGCTCTGGCTCACGTTCGCGCTAGTAAATCGCCTAAGGCCGGTGGCAATATTAGTTTATTTAACCGAGATGATGAGCTGTCTGGTGAGCGGGTGATGGTCACTGGCAGGCAAGATACACTGTTCAAACTTTGTTTTGATTCGCCAGTGTTAAAAGTATTGGAAGCGATAGGGCATATGCCATTACCTCCCTATATTGATCGGCCTGATGAGTCTGCGGACTTAGACCGTTACCAAACAGTTTATGCTAAAACGCCAGGCGCGGTTGCCGCTCCCACCGCTGGCCTTCATTTTGATGAAGACTTGATGCAGACAATTACTGCTAAAGGCGTTAATACCGTATTTGTTACTTTGCATGTTGGCGCCGGAACTTTTCAGCCAGTGCGGGCCGACGAACTAGAAGATCATATAATGCACAGCGAAACTATCGAAGTGTCGCAAGAAGTATGCAATGCGGTAGAAAATACCATAGCTAACGGCGGTAAAGTCGTGGCGGTGGGTACAACGAGTGTGCGCTGTTTAGAGTCGGCTACTAAGGATGGCAGAATCAAACCTATTAGTGATGATACCGATATATTTATCTATCCTGGTTATCAATTTAAATGCGTGGATGCGTTGATCACAAACTTTCACTTGTCAGAGTCTACCTTGATTATGTTGGTTAGCGCATTAGCCGGTAAGGACAATATACTGAATGCCTATAGACATGCGGTAGAGCAACGCTATCGTTTTTTTAGTTATGGTGACGCAATGTTTATCACTTCCAACCACTCTTCACTAATGCGTCAGCGCATAACGGGCGACGTATGAGTGAGCAATGTAGAATGAAATTTGCTTTGGCGAAAGTAGAAGGTCTGGCGCGTCGAGGTTGTATGACGTTTCCGCGCGGTGATGTGCAAACCCCAGCATTTATGCCGGTGGGAACATACGGTACGGTAAAAGGTATGACACCGAAAGATGTGCAAGCTACCGGTGCGCAAATTTTATTAGGTAATACTTTTCATTTGTGGCTTCGTCCTGGCACAGAAATTATTAAAGCCCATGGTGATTTACATGACTTTATGGGTTGGGAAGGACCGATACTGACAGACTCTGGTGGCTTTCAGGTGTTCAGCTTAGGCGATATGCGTAAAATTACTGAACAGGGCGTACATTTTAGGTCACCTGTTAATGGCGATAAAGTGTTTATGGGGCCAGAGGAGTCGATGCAAGTTCAGCGCGACTTAGGCGCTGATGTAGTAATGATTTTTGACGAGTGCACACCATTTCCTGCGACTGAAAAAGAAGCTGAAGACTCAATGGAATTATCCTTGCGTTGGGCTAAGCGTAGCAAACAAGCGCATGGAGATAATAGCGCCGCGTTGTTTGGCATTATTCAAGGCGGCATGTATGAACATTTACGTGACCGCTCACGCAATGGACTAATTGATATTGATTTTGATGGTTATGCTATTGGTGGTTTGTCGGTGGGTGAGCCTAAAGATGAAATGTACCGCATGTTAGATGTGGTGGCATATAAAATGCCAAGTGATAAGCCCCGTTATTTAATGGGCGTGGGTACCCCGCTCGATTTAGTGGAAGGTGTTGCCCGCGGTATTGATATGTTTGACTGTGTAATGCCAACCCGCAATGCGCGTAACTCACATTTATTTACATCTACTGGTGTAGTGAAGCTACGTAATGCTAGTAATAAAATGAATTTAGACCCATTAGATAAAAATTGTGACTGCTACACCTGTCAAAATTTCACTCGGAGTTATTTACATCACTTAGATAAGTGTAAAGAAATTTTGGGCGCTCAACTTAATACTATTCATAATCTGCGTTATTATCAAACGGTGATGGAAGATATTAGAACAGCCTTGGATGAAGGTCGCTTTATGAAATTTAGGGAACAATTCTATCAACAATTTGACCAACCAATACCCGACTTAGTCGATCATGTATAAGCTATGCTTTTATGTGCCTGAAAGTCATTTAGAGGCGGTTAAAACAGAGCTGTTTAATACTGGTGCTGGAAGTATTGGCGATTATCAAAAATGCTGCTGGCAAGTGTTAGGTAAAGGGCAATTTCAGCCTAACGACGGTGCCAAACCGTTTATCGGCGATGTAAATGAATTGCTAGTAGTTGATGAGTATCGGGTAGAAATGGTTTGCGCAGATATTTATATTAAAACGGCGATTGCTGCATTAAAGTCGACACATCCCTATGAAGAAATAGCCTTTGATGTATTAAAAATAGAACAGTTTTAAGTGGAGTTAACGATGATATATAAATTAAAAGACAAGCAATTAACGTTAAAGGGAGAGGGGCATTTTATTGCCCCTAATGCTACCATAGTGGGCGATGTCACATTAGAGGCCAAAACCAGCGTTTGGTTTAACGTGGTTATTCGTGCTGAAAATGACAGTGTCGTTATCGGTGAAGGATCTAATATTCAAGATGGCAGCGTGTTACACGTAGATCCAGGCTCCCCGATTAATATTGGTAAAAACGTTACCGTTGGCCATAAGGCGATGATTCATGGAGCGACCATTGGTGATGGCAGTTTGATCGGGATTAATGCGGTAGTACTTAATGGCGCAAAAATTGGTAAGGGTTGTTTAATTGGCGCCAACGCGTTGGTGCCAGAAGGTATGGAAATACCGGACGGTTCTATGGTCTTAGGTAGCCCTGCTAAAATTAAGAAACAATTAAGCTTAGAAATGCAGGAATTGCTATTACTCGGGGCGGCTAGTTATGTCGATAACAGCGCATTATTTAATGCCGAAATGGAGAAGGACGAGCGTTTTGATGGATAACGGGAAAATGGTTGAATCGCCTTGTGTGGCAATCTGCTATTTAGATGAAAATGATATCTGCGCCGGCTGCTTTCGCAGCGGTGATGAGATAACCGGTTGGGGTTCTTATAAAAATGACCAGCGCCGTGAAGTATTGAAGTTAGTTAAACAACGCAGAGAAAAGGATGGCTTTATATTGTGAGGGCGAGTGAGTAAATAAAGTTTAGCTGTTCGCGTCTTCGTCTTTAATAGAAGCTCTTACTACTTCAATTTTCTTATCAGCAGCATCGATTATTTCAAATTGATAGTTGCCTATTTCTACTCCGCAACTAGCATCCGGAAATGACTCTAAATGCTCTATTAAGAGGCCATTTAAAGTTCTCGGGCCTTCGGTAGGTAACTCCCAATCTAAGGCTTTATTGATGTCTCGAACGCCAGCGGTTCCTTCGATCATAAAGCTGCCGTCATTTTGCGGCAGGATTTCTTCGATAGTCTCAGCAATATTTGAGGTAAAGTCGCCGACAATTTCTTCTAGTATATCTTCAAGAGCAACTAGGCCCATAACATCGCCATATTCATCGACAACAATACCAACGCGATTTTTTTCTTTTTGAAAGTTGGCCAGCTGTACATTGAGCGGAGTGTTTTCTGGAATAAAGTAAGGCTCTGATAGTAGATCGATTAAAGTCTCTCTATCCAAAGTACCATCTTTAAAAGCCAAGACTGAATGGCGTAAATGAAAAATTCCTTCGATAGAGTTTATATGTTCTCTAAACACTGGCAGGCGGGTGTAGTCGCTTGAGGTGATTTGCTCAGCAATTTCTTCGTCACTGCTATTTAGATCAATACCATATATTTCATTGCGCGGCACTAATATATCGTCAACATCCATATGTTCTAAGTCGAGAATATTTAGCAACATACCTTGGTGTTGCTGTGGAATCCTACTGCCGGCATCACCAACAATACTGCGTAACTCTTCGCCACTTAATGACTGCTCGTCATGTTTGGCAGGGTTGATGCCAAACAATCTGACCAGTGCGTTGGACATATGGTTCACAATCCACACAAAAGGATAGAGTAGTGTCATTAACGGCAACAGTATAATGCTGGCCGGAAAGGCCACCCGCTCAGGGTGATAAGCAGCGATTGTTTTAGGAGTTACTTCAGCGAAAATCAGAATCACGAAGGTAAGAATAAAAGTCGCGATAACAACGCCTGCCTCGCCATAGAGTTTTAGCGCAAGCATTGTGGCAAGTGCAGTGGCGGCAATGTTGATTAGGTTATTACCAATAAGAATTAGACCAATTAACCGGTCAGGGCGTTTTAATAGTTTAGTTGCTCGTATAGCGCCTTTATGACCTTTTTTCTTCATATGCTTAAGCCGATATCGGTTTAGCGACATCATGGCTGTTTCAGAGCTTGAGAAAAAACCTGACAGTAAAACGAGTAAAGCTAAAATGGAGAATAAAATCTCCGGCGACACGCTGTTCAACGGGGGAACTCTTTTTGCGATATGGTCAGACATGTTGAAGAAAATGAATGGCTAGCGCAAGAGAAATAGTACTTTGCTAGGGATTATTTTTGCAGTATTAGTTCTAGCACAAATTTGCTGCCAAAGTACCCTAGCATAAGGGCTGCAAAGCCGATAAGGGTCCAGCGAATAGCCACTGTTCCGCGCCAGCCGTTTTGATGTCGACCCCATAGCAATACGCTGAAGATAGTCAATGCGGCAATAGAGAGTGCTGTTTTGTGGGCTAGATGTTGAGCAAATATGTCATCCAGGAATATTGCGCCGGTAATAATTGAGCCTGCTAGTAATACTGTACCGCTGGTAATCATTTGAAAGAGCATTTCTTCCATAGTCTGCAGTGGCGGCAGCACTTTGATAATACCGCTAACTTGATGTGACTTAAGTGCATGATTTTGCAGCCATAGAGCGATAGCTTGGCAGGCCGCTATAGTGAGAACGCTATAAGCAAGAATAGAAATAATGATATGTGCGCTAATGCCCGGACTAACTTTAGTGGGTGTGCTATCCACCTGTGGGAATAACAGCATAGCCAGTAGCGTTAGCGCCGCCAAGGCATACAGCGGGATTAAAAGTTTGTCGATTGCGATACGCAAACTGCCGATTAGGGTAGTGATAGCAATAAACCAGCCAATTAATGCTGCGACTGGGAAAAAGTCGAGTACTAAGCCACTGGGGCTATAAATAGCATTAAAACAAACATAGCCGTGGGCACTTAAGGCGGCGATGCCTAGCACAAAGCTTTTGTCTACAGTGTTGTGCGCGTTATTGCCGGTTGCCTGTTGGGTTAACAGCACAATCAGTAGGCTATATAAGGCGAGAGCTATTAAGAGTATCAAGGTTCCTACCAGGAAGAATGAACAAAATTGTTAATGTAGGCGCTAGTGTGGCATATCATCTGCAGCGGGTGAACCCCGTTTTGATAACTCTAGCGAAGTAATTACTATCTTATTTTGCCATCATTACTGACGCACAGGTATACTTTGCGCCTTAAATTTAATACCACCATTGATATAGAGATAGACCATGTTTGACAGTTTGCAGGATCGCCTTTCCTTAAGCCTGAAGAAAATCAGCGGCCAAGCGCGAATTAGCGAAGATAATGTAAAAGAAACTCTGCGTGAAGTGCGGATGGCTTTGTTAGAAGCCGATGTTGCGTTGCCAGTTGTTAAAGACTTTGTCGAGCAAGTAAAGCAGCGCGCATTGGGTATCGATGTCTCTGAAAGCCTTAACCCTGGTCAAATGTTCCTTAAGGTTGTGCAGGAAGAATTGCAAACAACCATGGGCGAGGCAAACGAGTCGCTAAATCTGAGTACTACGCCGCCAGCAATCATTTTAATGGCCGGTTTACAGGGCGCCGGTAAAACCACCTCATCCGCTAAATTAGCCAAGTTATTAAAAGAGCGCGACAAGAAAAAAGTCATGGTAGTGAGTGTGGATGTCTATCGTCCTGCTGCCATCAAGCAGCTTGAAACTTTAGCGGCTGAGATAGATGTAGGCTTTTTTCCGTCGAATGATCAGCAACAGCCAATTGATATTGCTATTGCAGCCATTGATGAAGCTAAAAAGCGTTTTTATGATGTATTAATCGTTGATACAGCCGGCCGTTTGGCTGTAGATGAAGCCATGATGGCTGAAATATCTGGTCTGCAAAAGGCTATTAAACCAGTTGAAACTTTGTTTGTAGTTGATGCTATGACTGGGCAAGACGCCGCCAATACGGCTAAAGCTTTTGATGATAATATGCCGTTAACTGGCGTTATTCTGACTAAAGCTGATGCTGATACTCGTGGTGGTGCGGCACTGTCGGTAAGGGCCATAACAGGCAAACCGATTAAGTTTATTGGCATGGGCGAAAAAGCCGATGCGCTTGAACCGTTTCATCCAGATCGTATTGCCTCACGCATTTTGGGCATGGGTGACGTACTGTCACTGATTGAAGAGGCCGAACAAAAGCTAGATAAGAAAAAAGCCGAGAAACTTGCCAACAAGATAAAAAAAGGCAAAGGCTTTGATTTAGAAGATTTTCGTGATCAGCTGCAGCAAATGCAAAATATGGGCGGTGTATCGGGTATGTTAGAAAAGCTGCCAGGCATGGGTAATTTGGCTCAGGCTGCGGCCACTGCCAATGTTGATACTAAAATGTTTAAGCGTATGGAAGTCATCATTGATTCAATGACCCCGTTCGAGCGCCGCAAGCCTGATTTACTGAATGGCTCGCGTAAACGCCGTATTACTGAAGGGTCAGGTACGCAGATTCAAGATTTGAACCGCTTGCTTAAACAGCACAAGCAGATGTCTAAAATGATGAAAAAAATGGGCAAAAAAGGTGGTATGGCTAATTTAATGCGCGGCATGGGTGGGATGATGCCACCTGGCGGCATGCCACCTGGTGGGTTCCCGCGTTAAGCTATTGAAAGATATGTAGTTTATTGGTTTTTAGCGCAATTGCTGTTTTATAGTGCCTACACACTTTAAAATTGCAAAATCACTAGTGGTGACGTAGACTGCGCGCGCTTCACAGTTCGTAATTGTTTGATTGCTGGCTGTCTTATTAATTTTTATTGAAATCTCATAGGATTTTAAGTTTATGGTAACTATTCGTTTGTCTCGTGGCGGTTCTAAAAAGCGCCCGTTCTATCACATTACAGTAACTGACAGCCGCAATTCTCGCGATGGCCGTTTTATTGAGCGTGTTGGCTTTTTTAACCCTGTAGCTCGTGGTGCTGAAGAGCGTCTACGTGTTGAAAATGACCGTATTGCTCATTGGGTTGCTCTAGGTGCTCAAGTTTCAGACCGTGTAACTTCTTTATTGAAACAGGCTGAAGTACAGGCTGCATAAGCAGTTATAGCTAATGCAGGCCATGGCTGAAGAGTTGCTGGTAGTTGGTAAAATTACCGCAGCTTATGGAATTAAGGGATGGGTGAAAATTCATTCCTATACCGATGAGCCAGGGCAGCTATTTAGCTATAAGTCTCTGTTAATAAATCGTGGTGGCAAGTTAGAGTCGATTATTATTAGTAATTGGCGACTGCACGGGAAAGGGACGGTAGCCCATATTAAGGGTTGCGACAGTAGAAACTTAGCTGAAACTTATCTTAAGTGCACCTTGCATGCAGGTAAAGACCAGCTACCCGATTTACCGGTAGGTGATTATTACTGGAACCAGTTGATTGGCTTGACGGTATATACCCAAGTTGACGGCAATGAGGTTGAATTGGGTGACGTAGCTAGCATGATGGAAACTGGTGCTAACGACGTGGTGGTGTTAAAAGCTACTGCTAACAGTATTGATGATCAAGAGCGTCTAATTCCTTATTTAGTTGATCAGTTTGTGTTGAAGATTGATCTTGCGGAAAACAGAATGGACGTTGATTGGGATCCTGAGTTTTAACAGGATTTATACGGGAGATAAGGCAATGCAGATAGCAATTGTAAGCCTGTTTCCAGAAATGTTCGCAGCGATAAGCGAATACGGTGTGACGAGTAGGGCGATTAATAATGGCCTTGCGACATTGAAATTTTATAATCCTCGGGATTACACCACAGATAAACACCGCACTGTGGATGACCGCCCTTACGGTGGCGGTCCGGGAATGTTGATGAAAGTAGAGCCACTTAGGTTGGCGATACAAGCTGCTAAAGCAGAGTTAAGTGAAGTAGGTGAAGCTAAAGTGGTGTACTTATCACCCCAAGGCAAGCCAATTACTCAGCAAGTTATGGCAGTAAACAGTAACGCTAAACCATTGGTTTTAGTGTGCGGGCGTTACGAAGGAATAGACGAGCGGGTAATTACCGCGCAGGTTGATGAGGAGTGGTCGCTAGGCGATTTTGTTCTCAGCGGTGGTGAGATAGCAGCAATGGCTGTGATTGATGCCATGATTAGATTGATACCAGGGGCTTTAGGCCATGTTGATTCAGCTGATCAAGATTCATTCTCACAGGGCTTACTAGACTGCCCACACTACACTCGGCCAGAAATATTAGATGGAAGCCAAGTACCTGAGATATTACTCAGTGGCGATCATGAAAAGATTCGACGTTGGCGTCTGAAGCAGTCACTGGGTAGAACCTGGCAGCGCAGGCCCGACATCATCGAAGACTTGGAGCTCGATAGCGAGCAGCAAGGTTTACTGGCGGATTATATCCGCAAGCTGGCAGACGAAGGCTAAGGTCCTCCTCTCTGTACAGCGCTTCTACAAAGAGGGCATATGGCCACTCTATATAGATTGAGGAGCAAGAAAAATGAGTAGTAAAAACGCCATCATTCAGGCAGTTGAAGCTGAACAAATGACTAAAGAGATCCCTGCGTTCGGCGCTGGTGATACAGTTGTTATTCAAGTAAAAGTAAAAGAAGGAACCCGTGAGCGTCTACAGGCATACGAAGGTGTATGTATTGCTAAGCGTAACAAAGGTTTAAACTCTTCTTTCATCGTCCGTAAAATTTCTAACGGTATCGGTGTAGAGCGGACATTCCAAACATACAGTCCTTTAGTAGACAGCATTACTGTTAAAACTCGCGGTGACGTTCGTCGTGCTAAACTTTACTACTTGCGTGAGCGTAGCGGTCGTAGTGCACGTATTAAAGAGAAGTTGGGCTAAATATTATTCGCGGTACTGGTTTTTTGTAGGTGCTGTGGGTAATAAATTAAAAGGTAGCTGAGGCTACCTTTTTTTATGCCTGGCTATTTTGTTTAAAGCATTGATTGACGGTGCTTAATTAACTGCGAATAATCATCCAATGACAGATATTCACTGGCAACAGCAAATAGACACCTACTTAGACGCACTGTGGATGGAAAAAGGGTTTTCACAAAATACCTTATCTTCTTATCGCAGTGACTTGCTAGGTTTTACGCGCTGGTTAAGTGATAGCGACATTTGTTCTACGTTAGCGACAGTTCAACAATATGATATTGAGCGCTATTTAGGCTTTAAATTGGCCGCAGGATCTACTGCTAGATCTTGTGCGCGCCTAGTTAGCTGCCTGCGAGGCTATTACCGGTGGCTATATCGGGAAGGTGTTATTCAGTTTGATCCGACCCTAGACCTAGAAAGTCCCAAGCTTGGTAAGCCATTACCGAAAACATTGACTGAAAAAGACGTAGAGTCGCTGCTAGCAGCACCGGATGTTGAAGAAGCTTTAGGCCTGCGTGACAGAGCGATGTTAGAACTACTTTATGCCTGCGGTCTTAGGGTCACTGAATTAGTTAGCTTAACTATTAGCCAAGTAGGCTTTAATCAAGGCGTGCTAAGAATTATGGGCAAGGGCTCGAAGGAGCGGCTGATACCCATGGGTGAAGAGGCTCAGTATTGGTTGCGCCATTATATGCAGTATGCGCGATCAGAGCTGATGGGTGAAAAACAAGATGATGTGGTGTTTCCCTCTAAGCGTGGGCAGGTTATGACTAGACAAACCTTCTGGCATCGAATAAAGCATCATGCGCTAACTGCAGGTATATCAAAGCCAATATCACCGCATACTGTACGCCATGCTTTTGCCACTCATCTGTTAAATCACGGCGCTGATCTGCGGGTGGTACAACTTTTGCTCGGACATAGTGATTTGTCGACCACACAAATATATACTCACGTTGCGCAGGCTCGTATGCAAGAGCTACATTCTGCGCATCACCCGCGTGGTTGAACCAAGCTAAAGCATGATGTTCTAAGTATTAATTATTCACCCTGTTATGAGAGTTTTATTGTAATGAATAAGTTATCTGTATTGTCGTTAATAGCCGCTGTTGCTTTTTCGGGTTCTGTTACTGCTTTAGCTCCAGGAATTGAAGCGACGATTAAAAAACAAATGCAAATATCTCGCGCTGATTTAATTATTGAATCAGTGACCCAGTCACCTATGAAAGGCGTTTATGAAGCGACTTTGGCGGCTGGAGGTCCGGTATTTTATGTGTCTGCTGATGGTAAGCACATGATGGTAGGTGATCTATATGAAGTCGCGCCGGGTGGTTTAGTAAACCTTACCGAACAAGCACAAGATATCGAGCGTAAAAATTTACTGGCTAGTATAAGTAAAGACGATATGATTGTATTTAGCCCTAAGGGCCAGGTCAAAGCATCAGTAACAGTATTTACTGATGTTGATTGTGGTTACTGTCAAAAATTACATGAAGAGGTGCCGGCACTTAATGCCAAAGGGATAGAAGTGCGTTATTTAGCTTATCCGCGGGCTGGTATAGGCTCTCCTTCTTATAATAAAATTGTTTCTGCGTGGTGTGCTAATGACCAGCAGGACGCTTTGACTAAGCTGAAGCGACGTCAGCCGATACCAACTAATATTTGCGCTGGCAACCCCGTAGCCGCACAGTTTGCACTGGGCGGAAAAATGGGGGTGCGTGGTACGCCTGCATTGGTATTAGAAAGTGGCCGACTGTTGCCTGGCTATATGCCTGCTGACAGATTAGCTGCCGAGTTAGGCGTCAACTAAACTATTGCTTTAAATTACATTAAGTGGCTGATTTAAAAAGTAAATTTACTCTTATTTGCTAAGCCATTGACACAGCAGGGGCGCACTATTACTGTGGCGCCCTTTCTTTTATTAGTCGTTTTATCTGCAGATGAGGTAGGGCTTTGAAACCCGTAAAAATAGGAATATGTGGGCTCGGTACCGTAGCCACAGGAACCATTGATGTATTACGCCGTAATGCTGCTGAAATTTCAGCCCGTGCTGGCAGAGATATCGTCATTGAACATGTTGGCGCAAGACGCGACAACCCAAATTGTGATACCAAAGATATTCGCCTTAGCCGCGATATATTTGCTGTGGTCGAAGACCCGTCAGTAGATATTGTTGTAGAACTTATTGGCGGCTATGAGCCGGCAAAAGAGCTGGTGCTAAGGGCGATAGCTAATGGCAAGCATGTTGTTACTGCTAACAAAGCGTTGATTGCCGTGCATGGCAATGAAATTTTTGCAGCAGCGAAAGAAGCTGGTGTTACCGTTTCTTACGAAGCCGCTGTTGCTGGCGGCATTCCTATTATTAAAGCTTTGCGTGAAGGCTTAAGTGCAAACAAAGTACATTGGTTAGCCGGTATCATTAACGGCACGGGTAACTTTATTTTGACCGAAATGCGTGACAAAGGCCGCGCCTTTGATGACGTATTAGCCGAGGCGCAGGCGCTGGGCTATGCTGAAGCTGACCCTACCTTTGATGTGGAAGGTATTGATGCGGCGCATAAATTAGTCATTTTAGCGTCTATCGCCTTCGGTATTCCGCTGCAGTTTGATAAAGTATTTACCGAAGGTATTAGTGCTATCGATCTACAAGATGTTGCCTATGCAGAAGAGCTAGGTTATCGGATCAAGCATTTAGGTATAGCACGCAGGGTAGTAGACGGTATTGAACTGCGTGTGCACCCAACGCTTATCCCTGCCACTCGCTTAATCGCTAATGTAGACGGCGTAAAAAATGCAGTGTTAGTGGAAGGCGATGCAGTTGGTCCAACCTTATATTACGGCGCTGGCGCCGGCGGCGAGCCAACAGCTTCTGCGATAATAGCCGATATTGTTGATGTGGCTAGAAGCTTTGAATCTGCTAACGAAAATAAAGTTGCGCCTTTAGGGATCGCTAATGATGCGTTAACAAACGATGCAATTTTGCCAATCGAGCAAGTCTCTACAGAGTTTTACTTACGCATTCAGGTGCTAGACAAACCAGGCGTTTTATCGAAAGTTACTCAGGTACTAAGTAATAGTGGTATTAGCATAGAGGCAGTTATTCAGAAAGAGCCTAAAAATGGTGCACCAAGTGTGCCCTTGATCTTGCTAACTAACGAAATAATAGAGCAATGTTTACTAAGCGCTATTACAGCGATTGAAGCATTAGATGCAGTAGTGGGTAAAGTAGTGAAGCTGCGGGTTGAAAATTTAGACGGCTAAGCTGTTTAATACATAGGTCGCGGCATTCATAGCAAACTAAACAGGAAAAGAACGTGAAATATATTAGTACTCGTGGCAAAGCACCAAAGCTTAATTTTGAAGAGGTATTGCTAACCGGTTTAGCCTCTGACGGCGGCCTATATGTGCCCGAAGTACTACCAACTTTTAGTAAAGAAGAAATTGCCAGTTGGGCAGGACTGTCATATGCCGACCTGGCATTAAAAATTATCACTCCGTTTGTAGATGACACTATCCCTCAAGATGATCTAGCCGCTATCGTAGATGAAACCTATGCTGCGTTTAGGCATGAAGGGGTTGCACCGCTAGTGCAACTTGGTCATAACGAGTGGGTGCTAGAATTATTTCAAGGTCCGACTTTAGCGTTTAAAGATTTTGCCTTACAGCTTTTAGGCCGCTTATTTGATTATGTGTTAGAAAAACGCCAGCAGCGGGTGGTGGTCTTGGGGGCAACTTCTGGTGATACCGGTAGTGCTGCAATAGAGGGCTGTAAGCGCTGTAAGCATTTGGATATTTTTATTTTACACCCGCATAATCGTGTTTCAGATGTACAGCGCAAGCAAATGACCACTGTGCTCGAAGACAATATTCATAACATTGCTATTGAGGGCAACTTTGACGATTGCCAAGCAATGGTTAAAAATAGCTTTGCCGATCAATCATTTTTACCAGACGGGCGGCAATTAGTTGCGGTTAATTCGATTAACTGGGCGCGCATTATGGCGCAAATTGTTTATTACTTTTATTCGGCTATCGCCTTAGGTGCGCCACATAAAGAAGTTGCGTTTTCGGTTCCTACTGGAAACTTTGGTGATATTTATGCCGGTTGGTTAGCTAAACGTATGGGTTTGCCGATTGATCAGTTAATTGTGGCAACCAACAAAAACGATATTTTACATCGCTTTATTAGCGGTAATTTATACGAGAAGCATGAGCTAGAACATACGCTGTCGCCAAGTATGGATATTATGATTTCTAGTAACTTTGAGCGGGCATTGTTTGATTTATACGGTCGTGACGGCGCTGCTATTGATAACTTTATGACAAGCTTTAACGATGGCTCTGTTTCAGTTCCTGAAAATGTATTTGAAGAAGCACGCCAAACCTTTGATAGTCATGCTGTTAACGATGAAGAAACTTTAGCAATAATCAGTGACGTGTTTGACCGCAATGAATACTTGCTAGACCCGCATTCAGCCATAGGCGTTGGCGCCGCCCGCGCCTGCCGTCGGCGCCAAGATATTCCGATGGTGACATTAGCCACGGCACACCCAGCAAAATTCCCAGAGGCGGCAATCAAGGCCGGTCAGATTGCGGACCCTAAATTGCCGCACCATATGGCTGACCTATTTGAGCGTGAAGAGCGTTTTACGGTATTGCCACAAGACTTGGTGGCAGTGCACGATTTTATAGCAGCAAATATTTCCTGATTTTTTTTCGGTCTCACGTTTTGGCAGTTAGAGGGTGTTAACTTGATATGCCACGAATAATCAAACAGCGTGAACCTTTAGTAGTTCAACTTTCGTCAGTTCATCCATTGTTGAGCAGAATCTATAGTGCTCGATCTGTGGTTAGCGCAGACGATCTTGATTGCAGTGCCTCCCAGTTGTTATCCCCGCAAACCCTAAAAGGTATCGACGCCGGCGCTAGCCTATTGGCCGATGCGGTTTGTGAGCAAAAGAAAGTCATAATCGTTGCCGACTTTGATGCCGACGGAGCTACCAGTTGTGCCTTATCTATATTAGCGCTTCGAGCTATGGGTTTAGCTGATGTTGATTTTTTGGTACCTAACCGGTTTGAGTATGGTTATGGACTCACCCCAGAGATTGTTGAAGTTGCCAAAGAGTTTAAGCCTGATTTGATAATGACGGTGGATAATGGAATTTCTAGTGTCGATGGGGTGCAGTTAGCCAGAGATAGTCAAATAGACGTTTTGGTTACCGATCACCATCTACCGGGCAAGACGCTGCCTAATGCTAATGCGATAGTGAATCCTAATCAGCCTGGTTGTGATTTTCCATCGAAAAACTTAGCCGGCGTGGGCGTTGCCTTTTATGTGCTAAGTCAAGTTCGGGCAAAGCTCAGACAGCGAGATTGGTTTGCGAATCAAAATATTACCGAGCCAAATTTGGCGCAGTTTTTAGATATTGTTGCCTTGGGTACAGTTGCTGATGTTGTGCCATTGGACGCCAATAATCGTCGCCTGGTACATCAAGGCATTCAACGTATTCGTAAAGGCGTGGCTCGGCCCGGTATTTTGGCTTTACTGGAAGTCGCTAAGCGGTCCCATCACAGTGTGGTGGCAGCTGATTTAGGATTTGCGGTCGGACCGCGGTTAAATGCGGCGGGGCGTTTAGATGACATGTCGGTCGGTATTCGCTGTTTGCTAACTGATGATCCGTTTGAGGCAAAAGAAATTGCCGAAGAACTTGATGGACTTAATCAAGACCGCCGCTTAATAGAGCGTGGTATGCAAGACGAAGCTGAGCAGGTTTTGTTGGGTATGAGTTTGAATGAAAAAGAAATTCCTTATGGCCTGTGTTTGTATGACGGCCTATGGCATCAAGGAGTTATTGGAATTTTGGCTTCGCGTATTAAAGACAAATTCCATCGACCAGTGATAGCGTTCGCCAATAGCGCCAATGATGAAAATGGCGACAGCGGCGAGGTTAAAGGTTCTGCTCGATCAGTTGCGGGTGTGCATATACGCGATGTATTAGATGCTATTGCCAGTCAGCATTCTGATATTTTGTACAAATTTGGTGGCCATGCTATGGCTGCAGGCCTAAGTTTAAAACGTGAACACTTAGATCAGTTTAAAGCGTTGTTTGATATCGAAGTGCGTAAGCATTTATCAGCAGAGGATTTAACCCAAGTGCTGTGGAGTGATGGAGAGTTGGAGCCGGAAGATTTTAATCTGGCTACGGCTGGGATTTTGCGCAATGGTGGTCCCTGGGGGCAGCTTTTTCCAGAGCCTGCTTTTAATGGTGTTTTCAATTTAGTTCAGCAACGCATTGTGGGGCAGAATCATTTAAAAATGGTGGTAGCGCCAATTGATAACCCGCAACAAATTGTTGATGCGATTGCGTTTAATGTTGATACCGCGCAATGGCCTAATTCAGACGCGCAGGCAGTTGAGCTAGTTTATAAGCTTGATATTAATGAGTTTAGAGGAATTAAGAGCGTTCAGTTGTTGGTAGATAGTGTCGAAGCTGTATAAAAAGTAAATTAGTCGCTTATAAGCACTTGCTACGCTAGTGTCCTGCTTGGTGCTAGGGTAAAATTGCTTCCCTTTACAGCGGCGGCAAAAAATTACTTTATGTTGGAAATCAATCCCTTAGTCGTAATTATTAAAGACCTTAGTGAGCGCACCGAAGTGCTTAGGGGGTATCTTTGACTATGATACCAAAAAAGAGCGTTTAACTGAGGTCGAGTTAGAGCTTGGCGAGGCTGCTGTATGGGAAAAACCCGAGCGTGCTCAAGCCTTAGGCAAAGAACGTTCCAGCCTAGCAGCTATTGTATCAACCATTGATAATTTAACTGCCGGCGTTGAAGACAATAGCGAACTTTTGCAAATGGCAAAAGAGGAAGAAGACCAAGAGTCTTTTGATTCAGTCGAAGATGACTTGGCAGATCTAGAAGCGCAATTAGCGGTACTAGAATTTCGGCGTATGTTTTCCGGTGAAATGGATGCCAATAGCGCTTATCTAGATATTCAATCTGGCTCAGGTGGCACCGAAGCACAAGACTGGGCGGAAATGCTATTGCGCATGTATTTGCGCTGGGGGGATGCCAAGGGCTTTAAAACTACCTTAGAAGAAGCGTCTAGCGGTGATGTGGCGGGAATAAAATCGGCAATTATCCGCTTTGAAGGTGAATATGCATTTGGTTGGTTGCGCACCGAAACAGGTGTGCATCGCCTAGTAAGAAAGTCCCCATTTGATTCTGGTAGTCGTCGTCATACTTCATTTAGTTCAGTGTTTGTGTCCCCAGAAATTTCAGAAGATATTGAAATAGATATTAACCCTGCTGATTTACGAATTGACACTTACCGCGCTTCTGGTGCGGGTGGCCAGCATGTTAATAAAACCGATTCTGCGGTGCGTATAACTCACGAACCTACTGGCGTGGTAGTACAGTGCCAAAGTGAGCGTTCTCAGCATCAGAATAAAGATAACTGTTTTAAAATGTTAAGAGCGCGCTTGTATGAGCGTGAAATGTTAAAACGCAGTGAAGATAAGCAGGCAATGGAAGATGGTAAGTCTGATATAGGCTGGGGCAGTCAAATTCGATCTTATGTGTTGGATGATTCTAGGATCAAAGATTTACGTACCGGCGTTGAATCTCATAATACCCAAGCAGTATTAGACGGCGATTTAGATAAGTTTATTGAAGCCAGCTTAAAAAGCGGTCTTTAATTTTTTAATAAATTATTTTGGTTAAAACGAGAGTAACAATGAGCGAAGAAGTGAATACTGAAAACCAAGCCGAAGAAAACAAGCTAGTTGCGGAACGTCGCGCTAAGTTAGATAAGGCTAGGGAAAAGGGCAATGCCTTTCCTAATAGTTTTCGCCGTACGGCCTATGCCAATGAGCTACAAAAGCAATATGGCGAAGCTGAAAAGCAAGCGCTTGAAGAACAAGGCGAAGTATTCAGTGTTGCTGGTCGTATTATGGCAATGCGTGGTCCATTTATTGTGATACAAGAAGTGTCTGGCCGCATCCAGGCTTATGTCGATAAAAAGAAGCTGCCGGAAGCATTAGCGGCAGATATCAAAACTTGGGATATTGGCGATATTATCGGTGTTACTGGTGCGTTGAATAAGTCAGGCAAAGGTGATTTGTATATCTATATTGATAGCGCAGAGCTGCTTACTAAATCTTTACGCCCGTTGCCGGATAAACACAAAGGCTTGGTGGATACCGAATCGCGTTATCGCCAGCGTTATGTCGATCTAATTGTTAACGAAGACTCGCGCAATGTATTTATTACGCGCTCAAAAATTATTGAAGCGATTCGCCAGTTTATGATTCAGCGTGACTTCTTGGAAGTTGAAACACCAATGATGCAAGTTATTCCTGGTGGCGCTGCGGCAAAGCCGTTTGAGACTTATCATAATGCCTTAGACTTACCCATGTACTTACGTATTGCACCAGAGCTTTATTTAAAGCGGCTGACAGTTGGTGGCATGGAACGTGTATTTGAAATCAATCGCAACTTTCGCAATGAAGGCCTGAGTACTCGTCACAACCCTGAATTTACTATGCTTGAATTCTATTGGGCTTATGCTGACTATCGCGACTTGATGGGTTTAACCGAAGACATGTTTCGCTATGTGGCAAACACGGTGTTGGGTAGCACGACGATTACTTACCAAGGACAAGAGTTTGATTTGGCTCAACCCTTCACTCGTATCAGTGTGCTTGATTCGATTCTGCATTATAACCCTGAGCTTACTGGTGACAATTTAAGTACCTTAGAGGCGGCAACTACAGTAGCCGAAAATTTGGGTATTCCATTAAAAGATAGTTACGGCTTAGGTAAAATACAGATAGAAATATTTGAAAAAACTGTCGAAGACCGCCTTGAGCAGCCGACATTTATTACTCATTACCCTGCAGAAGTGTCGCCATTGGCGCGCCGCAGTGATGATAATCCGTTTGTTACTGACCGTTTCGAGTTTTTTGTTGGCGGACGTGAGGTGGCAAACGGTTTCTCAGAGCTTAATGATGCCGAAGATCAAGCCGAGCGATTTATGGCGCAGGTTGCCGATAAAGATGCCGGTGATGACGAAGCCATGCATTATGACGCTGACTATGTCACAGCTTTAGAGTACGGGTTGCCGCCAACGGCGGGTGAGGGTATTGGTATTGATCGTCTAGTAATGTTTTTAACTGATCAGTCGTCAATTAAAGATGTGTTGCTATTTCCGCATATGCGACCACAGAGCTGACTTTAACAGGATAGAGATATGGATTTAGGTGAACTGCGACGCGAATATACCTATGGCGGGGTGTCTAAAAGTGATTTAGATGCAGATCCTATAGTGCAGTTTACTCATTGGTTTGAAGTTGCAAATAATGCTGGCGTGCGTGATACCAGTGCTATGGTTGTGGCTACGGCAAATAGTGAAGGCAGGCCCAGCCAGCGCACTGTGTTATTAAAGTACTTTGATGAAACTGGTTTTGTATTTTTTACCAACACTGGCAGCATCAAAGCGCAAGAAATTGCGGTTAACACGCAAGTATCGTTATTGTTTCCTTGGTACGAATTAGATCGCCAAATTATTATTCGCGGTGATGCTGAAAAAGTATCAGTTAGCGATGCTGCCAAATATTTTTTGAGTAGACCCAAAGATAGCCAAATTGCCGCTTGGATAAGTGAGCAAAGTAGACCTGTTGTGTCTCGAGAGATACTGGCCGCCAAGTTTTCAGCGATGAAAATCAAGCTCACTAATGGAGAAATGCCGGTGCCTTCTTCCTGGGGTGGCTATAGAATAAAACCGCTCACTATGGAATTTTGGCAGGGGCGAGAAAATCGCTTACATGATCGATTTTTATATAGTCAATCGACTCCACGCGAATGGTCAATTCAACGCCTAGAGCCCTAGGTTGTCTTGCTTATATTTTATTTTCTAAGATCAATGACAGATTAATAAAATGGCAAAAGCCGCGGTTGTATTCGATCGGCTGATGGCGATGATGGGTTTGCCAGATAATCCATTCATCCGGTTAATCGTCGGCTTTGGCTGCAATGTGCCCTCAGTTATGGTCACTCGTACATTAACTCGCGAACAGAATAGGCTGCTCACTATGTCAATGTGCCGTCTTTTCAAGAAATGCCGACCTATAATATACCAACGGTCAATAGTGTATTAATGACCACCTGGCATCGCCTGGATAGTTTTGTAAAACGCGCGGGCGTAACCATTATTAAGGTAGTGACTATTCTCACGGTGATCAATTTCGCTGGCATGGATGGCACGTTTGGTGATCAGAACTTAAAAGGCTCTGTGCTCAGTTATATTGATAAAACCTTAACGCCAATTTTATATCCAATTGGTAGTTAGAAGGATAACTGGCCGTCATCATCTAACAGCTTTAACTCGCTGTTTAGCGGATAGCCTACAGACCCCGGGTGTGCCAACCATTGCTGTGAGTTTAAGGCCGTAAATCCAATGCCTTCGGTGCCACCGTAGTATTCAAAGATTATCTCTCCCCACCAATCAATCATTTGGTGTTTGATTTCTTCTGGACATGGAGCGGCGGCATGAATGGCGAGTTTATGAGAGCTAAGATCATATCGTTTGCGAACGTCTTCTGGTAAGCGCAGCATCCGCACAAACATAATAGGCACCCATTGGCTTTGAGTAATCTTATATTGCTCTATTAACTGCAGGCTGCGTTCTGGATCAAACTTTTCCATGATGATACAGGTGCCGCCGCCATACATTGTGATGGTGTTGTAAGTTAGTGGGGCAGCGTGATAAAGCGGTGCTGGAGATAGGTAAATAGTTGAGTCGTTAAATCCAAACGCTTGTCGTAGAATTTCCATGGCAGGAATGATTTGGTCAATCTTTAGTCCATTCTGACTTGGTAGTATTCCTTTAGGGTTGCCTGTCGTGCCAGATGAATAAAGCATCTGAACACCTCCGGTATTGTTAGTAGTTGGCTTATTGGGTTGTTTGTCGATTTCTTCTTCCCATGACGTAAAGCCATCAATGCAGCCATTAACCATAAAACACTACGCTATGTTTTTTAGTAATGGATATATCTTAAGCGCAAGCGGGGCCAATGCTTTTGAACTAATAAGCACCTTGGCGTGACTATCATTGATAATGTATGCAATTTCTTCATCTCGCAGATGTGTACTTACGGCGGTATAAGCGAGACCAGCCGCTTGGGCCGCCCAAACAATTGCCATAAAATGCACATTGTTTTCCATATGAATGGCAATATGATCACTCGTGTTTAAGCCCAAGCTTTGAAATAATTGCGCGCCTTGATTAGAAAGCTTGTCTAGTTCAGCATAAGTTATAACGTCGCCGCTGTTGGCCATAATGTAGGCCGCTTTATTGGGCGTGGTTTTAGCAAAGTGTCTTGGGTGCATTTTTATTATCCAAGTATTATTTTAGCCAGGGAACAATATATACTCAGTTGTCATTGCAGTATATTTTTTTTACTACACTATTATTGAAGGTTAAATAACATTGGAGCTGTTCGGTTTTAGCGTCGAAATTTTAGGGTTTTTATTTCTAGTAGGAATCTTTGCTGGTTTTATCGATACCTTGGCTGGTGGCGGTGGGCTAATTACCTTGCCTGCACTAGTGATGAGTGGCCTGCCGCCGCTAGCCGCGTTAGGGACTAATAAGCTGCAAGGTTCGGTTGGTACCGCGATGGCGACCTTAATGATGTTGCGTAAAAAGCGCATTGTGTTTGCTGAGGTTAAAGCATTAATGCTGGCTGCCTTTATCGGGTCCACCTTAGGCGCTATTTCAGTTCAGTTTATTAATCCTAACGCTTTATCTTTTGTTATTCCCGCCGTGCTGATTATTATCGTAATTTATTTTTTACTGGCGCCAGTGGCGTATATGGCGGGTGATGAAAAAATTTCAGCCCGCTTATATCAATGCATAGTTGTGCCAGTTATTGGTTGGTATGACGGCATGTTTGGCCCCGGCACGGGCTCATTTTTTGGCTTAGCGGGAGTGTCATTGCGCGGCCAGAGTTTAATCAGTTCCACAGCCGTCGCTAAGTCATTAAATTTTTCTACTAATGTGGCATCATTAATTGTGTTTATGGTTGCCGGCAAAATTATCTGGGTGGTTGGTTTTGCGATGATGGCAGGGCAGGCCATTGGCGCTTATATAGGCTCACATTATTTAGTCAGTATTAACCCAAAATATTTGCGGTTAATAGTAGTTGTTATGTGTTTGGCTATGCTAGCTAGGTATGTAGCAATAGAGTTTTTATAAAGTTTATTGCCTTATATTAGTTACTTTTGCGCTGATTAATCCGTCAGCCAGCTGTACGTTAATATCCTCTCCTTGCTTTGTTTGCCTGACAGAGGTAACGATTTTCCCATTATTGGTTTTAGTAATGGAATAGCCTCTTGCAAGGGTCGCTAGTGGGCTAACAGTGTTTAGCTGCGCTGCGCTTATTTTTAACTTGTTTCGTTGCTTGACTATATTTTGTTGTGACGCTAGCTTTAGTCGGTAGTGTAGGTCGCTAATTTTTGCAGCAAGGTTAATTATATTCTTTTGTGGGCGAGCTTGGTCCAAGCTATGTTGCAGATAAACAAGTTTTGATCGGTACTGACTAAGCTGATGTTTCATCTGCCGCTGTAAGGCTATTTCAATCTCATCAAGACGCTGGTATTGCTCAGTAATTTTTTGCCCTGGATGGGTTAAATCTTTTGCCACATTATCCAAATGCTGCTGCTGATAATTTAATCTGTTGTTAATTGCACTTTGCAATCGCAGTATTTTTTGCGCTAAGGCGTGTTTCGACTCTTTACTATCCACGCTGAGTAGTTCCGCCGCCGCAGATGGCGTCGGTGCTCTGACATCGGCGACAAAGTCACTAATAGCAAAGTCTACTTCGTGGCCAACGGCGCTAACTACCGGCAATTCACTATTGAATATAGCCTGCGCAACTACTTCGCTATTAAACGCCCACAAGTCCTCTAGCGAGCCACCACCGCGACCAACTATTAAGGCCTCTATAGGTGGTTCTAGCTCACTAGCGTAATGGTTAGCACATTCGATGGCGTCAGCTATTTGTGCGGGTGCGTCGCTGCCTTGCACTAAGCAGGGGAAAATGGTGATCTGAGTGCTTGGACTGCGGCGTTTTAACACAGTTATAATGTCATGCAGTGCGGCGGCATTCGTCGATGTGACAATACCTATATGTGCGGCGGCACTGGGTATTGCCTGTTTGTGCTCGGCACTGAACCAGCCGCGGCCTGCAAGCTCAGTCTTTAACTGCTCAAAAGCTCTTTGTAATGCCCCCTGACCACTTTCGACGATGTTTTCAACAATAAGCTGATAATCGCCTCTAGCTTCGTAAATACTGAGTTTAGCCCGCGCGATGACTTGCATACCGGCTTCTAGTTTAAAGCGCATAGATTGGTTGCGGTTTTTAAACATAGCGCAGCGCACGCTAGCGTTATTGTCTTTAAGAGTGAAGTAGACGTGGCCAGAGGAGGGCTGACTCAAATTAGATATTTCGCCTTCAACCCAGACGGTTTTAAAGTTAATTTCTAGTAATTGACGGGCGCGCTTGTTGAGCTGGCCAACTGATAGTACGTCGCGGTCAGCCAACGATGCTAGGCTGTCTGCTGATAAAGGTGCTTTGTATTGCATCTATTGCTTACTCTTAGCTAATTATTACCGTATAATTGCGTGCTTCATTTTTTCGCACTCTATAGGCAGATATATGCTCCGCGTATCCCAAGAAGCACTCACCTTTGACGATGTTTTACTCTTACCCGCTTACTCTGAAGTAGTCGCAAAAGACGTTAGTTTACAGACTAAACTTACTCGTAACATCACTCTTAATATGCCTCTAATTTCAGCCGCCATGGATACAGTGACGGAGTATCGTCTTGCTATTGCAATGGCCCAAGAGGGCGGTATCGGTATTATCCATAAAAGTATGACCATAGAACAGCAGGCTGAAGAAGTTCGAATGGTTAAAAAATATGAAGCTGGTGTGGTGAAAGACCCTATTACTATTGATGCTAACGCCACCATTGGCGATTTGATGGCTTTAAAGGCTAAGCATAATATATCTGGTGTGCCGGTTGTTAAAGGCGATAGTTTGGTCGGTATTATCACTAACCGTGACGTGTTGTTTGAAGAAAATATGGATGAATTGATTGCTAACGCGATGACCCCAAAAGATAAGTTGGTGACAGTACTAGAAGGCGCCGATAGAGCTGAAGTTAAGCATCTATTGCATGTCCACCGCGTTGAAAAAGTATTGGTGGTTGATGAAACCTTTGCACTAAGAGGTATGATTACGCTTAAAGATATTTATAAAGCGCAGACTTTTCCGCACGCAGCGAAAGATGATCAAGGCCGACTATTAGTGGGTGCATCAGTTGGTACCAGTGCTGACACTGACGCTAGAGTTGATGCATTGGTTGCTGCTGGCGTAGATGTGTTAGTAATAGATACTGCTCACGGCCATTCACGGAATGTTATTGAACGCGTTAAGAAGATTAAAGCTAATTACCCAGCAATGCAGGTTATTGGCGGTAATATTGCAACTGGTGAGGCCGCCAAGGCTTTGGTTCAGGCTGGCGCTGATGGCGTAAAAGTTGGTATTGGCCCAGGTTCTATTTGTACCACGAGAATAGTCACTGGTATTGGGGTGCCGCAAATCTCCGCAATTGCTAATGTGGCAGCAGCGCTTGAAGGCACTGGTGTACCACTTATTGCTGATGGCGGTGTTCGTTTTTCAGGCGATATTTCAAAAGCTGTGGCAGCCGGTGCCTACACTATTATGATGGGTAGTATGTTTGCCGGCACCGAAGAGGCGCCTGGCGAAGTGGAGCTTTATCAAGGTCGTACTTACAAGTCATATCGGGGTATGGGGAGTATTGGTGCGATGGCCAAAACCCAGGGTTCTAGCGATCGTTATTTTCAAAGTGCCTCAGACGGTGCTGAAAAATTAGTGCCTGAAGGTATTGAAGGCCGGGTGCCATACAAGGGGCCGTTAGCTGCCATTACCCACCAGATGATGGGTGGCCTGCGTAGTGCAATGGGTTATACCGGTTCTAAAACAATTGATGACATGCGCACTAAACCTCAGTTCGTACGAGTAACTTCTGCCGGTATGAACGAGAGTCATGTGCATGACGTCAGTATTACTAAAGAAGCACCGAACTATCCGACAGTTAGATAGTTAAATAGGCGGAGCTGAAAAGCTCCGTTTTTGGTTTTAACGTTCGATATTAATATTTGGTATCAATGTTTGATGTTAACAACAGTAAGTTTCAAATAGGTTTAACAGGCGATGACTCAAGATATTCATTCACAGCGAATTCTCATTTTAGATTTCGGTTCTCAATATACTCAACTGATAGCGCGCAGAGTTCGCGAAGTTGGTGTTTATTGTGAAATTTATGCCTTTGATGTCGATGAAAAATATATTAATGACTATAAGCCCGACGGCATTATTTTGGCTGGTGGTCCAGAGTCGGTAACCGAAGGCGCATCACCGCGGGCGCCGCAATTGGTATTTGAACTAGGCATTCCGGTGTTAGGTATTTGCTATGGCATGCAGACTATGGCCGAGCAGTTAGGCGGAAAAGTTGAAGGCTCTGCTGTGCATGAGTTTGGTTATGCGCAAATAAAAGTAGAAAACGACAATAGTTTGTTGCGTGATATTAAAGATCATGTGGATAGCGATTCAGGTGCCAGCTTATTGGATGTGTGGATGAGTCACGGCGATAAAGTGGTCGCTATGCCCGAGTCGTTTAGCATTATGGCGTCAACGCCATCTTGCCCAATAGCGGGGATGTTTGATGAAGAACGTCGTTTTTACGGTATTCAGTTTCATCCAGAAGTTACTCATACGCTGCAAGGCGAACGTATTTTTGAGCATTTCGTATTAGAGCTATGTGGCTGTGAAGGGTTATGGACGCCCGCGCAAATTATTCAAGATGCCATTGCCAGCGTTAGAGAAAAAGTCGGTACCGATAAAGTTTTGCTAGGGTTGTCAGGTGGCGTTGACTCTTCGGTGGTAGCAGCACTGTTGCATCGCGCCATCGGTGATCAGTTAACCTGTGTTTTTGTTGATAACGGGTTGTTGCGTAAAGATGAAGGTAATGCGGTTATGGACATGTTTGACAAAAACATGGGCGTAAAAGTAATCCGAGTAGATGCCGAGGAATTATTTCTAGGCCGCTTAGCTGGTGAGTCTGACCCTGAAGCGAAACGTAAAATTATAGGCAACACATTTATTGAAGTATTTGATGATGAAGCGACTAAACTGAAAAATGTTAATTGGTTAGCGCAAGGGACTATTTACCCAGATGTTATTGAGTCTGCAGCATCTAAGACGGGTAAAGCCCATGTTATAAAATCGCATCACAATGTGGGTGGTTTGCCAGATGATATGGCAATGGAATTAGTAGAGCCATTACGAGAGCTATTTAAAGACGAAGTAAGGAAAATAGGCTTAGAACTCGGCTTGCCTTATGACATGGTTTATCGTCATCCATTCCCAGGCCCTGGCTTAGGCGTGCGAATTTTAGGTGAAGTTAAAAAAGAGTATTGCGATATTTTGCGTGAAGCGGATGCTATCTTCATGGAGGAACTGCATGCGGCAGATTGGTACCATAAGACTAGCCAAGCGTTTGTGGTATTTTTACCTGTTAAGTCGGTCGGCGTAGTGGGTGATGCTCGTCGTTATGCATATGTGGTGTCGTTAAGAGCGGTAGAAACTATCGACTTTATGACAGCGCGCTGGGCGCATTTGCCATATGAGTTGCTTGAGAAAGTGTCCAATAGAATTATTAATGAAATCGCTGGCATCTCAAGGGTTGCCTATGATGTGTCGAGTAAGCCGCCTGCTACTATTGAGTGGGA
>CAWVSB010000034.1:0-26800 GCA_963933215.1 uncultured Cellvibrionales bacterium | reverse complement strand
ATTGTTAATGTATTGTTAATACATTGTTAATGTTAGCTGGATAGCTAACACTTTTGGTCTCAATAAGCGTATAGACCACTGGTTATAATAAGGAAATAGCTGTGAATAGTATGATTGATATTTCTATAATACGATCGTTTGACAAAGCAGTGAACTATCTATTGTTGGCGCTAATCACGCTGGCGGCTTTTCACGTATATCGTTTTCTTTGGTATGCCAATCGTATTTCCTTCTCCCCGCAAAACTAACTTCAGAATTTTTTCACACTACGTTAATTAGTCCGATCGGGGCTATTAATGTTCATTTTTCCTATTTATTGCCGAACATTTAGCGGCGCGATAGGGGAACTGTGGTTTTTTGTTAATACTATTTTTCGATAGGGAGACGGTTATGTCTATCAATACATTGGTACCATCTATATTAATTCCCAGCATTATGCGCATCGGTGCCGGTGCAAGTTTGTGCCTGCCTGACGTTATGCAACAGTTAGGTTTACAAAAGCCTTTAATTATCACCGGTCCGGTAGTGACGAAATACGGTTACCTCGATAATGTCACAGCGGCCTTATCAAACCAGCAAATCGGCTATGGTTTGTTTTCTGATGTTCCCGCTGACCCCTGTACCAATACAGTGGCGGCAGCGTTAAGGGTGTTTAGTGCAGGAGATTATGACTGTGTTGTGGGATTGGGCGGCGGCAGTCCAATGGACACCGCCAAAGCCGTCTCCTTACTGGCAGTGAATGGCGGCGAAGTCAGAGATTATATAGCCCCCCAAGATAATACCACTCCCGGCTTGCCCATTATTGCCATACCCACAACTGCCGGTACTGGTTCTGAGGCAACTAAAGTCACCATTATCACCGATGCTGAGAACGGCGAGAAAATGTTGTTAATGGGCCGCGCGTTTTTACCCACTGTCGCGCTGATCGATTACACTTTGACACTGACTATGCCTTATCGATTAACCGCCGATACTGGTATCGATAGTTTGACCCACGCCATGGAAGCCTATGTCAGTCGCCGAGCTAGCCCTTTCTCCGATAGCCTAGCTTTATCGGCAATGAAACTGATTTACGAGAATATCCGCATAGTCTGCGAACACCCAGACAATGCTCAAGCCCGTGAAGCAATGATGTTGGGAGCAACACAGGCAGGGATGGCCTTTTCCAACGCATCGGTGGCTCTGGTACATGGCATGAGTCGTCCTATCGGCGCGAATTTTCATGTGCCCCATGGGTTAAGTAATGCGATGTTGCTACCGGCAATTACTGAGTTTTCGGTACCCGCCGCTGAGGCGCGCTATGGCGATTGTGCACGGCAAATGGGTGTGGTGCCAGCGGGCACTAATGATGTCACTGCTAACCGTATTTTACTGGCAGAGCTTAAGCGCCTGAATGAGGATTTAGCGGTACCCAGTCCAGCAGACTATGGCATTGATAGAGAGACCTATATGGATCTATTGCCACTGATGGCTGAGCAGGCCCTAGACTCGGGTTCGCCAGGTAATAATCCGCGGGTGCCAACTACTGATGAAATTATCGAACTGTATCAACAGGTCTATGGCCGAGTGGAGAGCACTGTTTTACCACCTAGAGTTGTTCAGAATACTTTACAACATAGGAGGGCTAGCCGATGAGTAAGTCGGCGAAAAAACAAATAGATATTCACCAAAATCCAATTCGCAGTGGTGAAGATTGGCAGTCTATGCGGGATGCTTGTCAAACTGACACTGGTACTTTTCATGGGGATATTGCCGCGCGAAACTTGCATTGGTTTAACCCGACTTTAAATGCTTGGCTGAGCAAAGATCAAAGTGGCTTATGGCAAGGCTGGAATCAGCAGGCCGACGCCACTGACTTGCTTAATTGGTTACCATGGCAGCAGGCATTGGATAAAACTCGGGCGCCTTTTTATCGCTGGTTTGTCGGAGCAAAAACTAATGCCGCTTTTAATGAGGTTGATCGACATGTGCTATCGGGTCATGGTGATGAAATAGCCTTTTATTATGAGGGCGATCGCTGGGACCCGGCCGCGAATAAAGGTAGAGGTGGGCCAGTACAGCACGCCTCATTATCCCGTCGTGACTTATTAATTGACTCGGTTATTGCTGCACAGGCCTTACAGGATTTAGGTTTAGTAATGGGTGATCGCATTGCGATTAATATGCCGAGCATCTTACAGCAGATTATCTGGACTGAGGCAGCCAAACGACTAGGGGTAATTTATACCCCAGTGTTTGGTGGTTTCTCTGATAAAACTTTGTCTGACCGCATCGAAAATGCCGGCGCTAAGGTGGTGATTACCTCCGATGGTGCGTCCCGGAATGCAGAAGTAATAGCTTTTAAGGAAACCTATACCGATCCGGCATTAGATCGTTATATCAGTGTAGATATGGCCTTAAGTATTTTGTTAAAAGCTGATTTTGATCAGTGCGAGGACAATACAAAAAGTAAAGTGATTGAGCATGTCAAACAGGTACTGGGCAATAACATTACTTTAAGTCGTGCGGATATTATGCGCGAAGTGGGTAGTATCTTAGCCAAAGCTAAACTAGGTTCAGAAAAAACCGCTGCCTTGCGTGCCGATCTAGCAGAGCGGTTATCACAATCTCCTGCGCGGGTGGAACATGTAGTTGTGGTGCGCCATGTGGGCTTGGCGGATATGTCTTGGAGTGAAGGGCGAGATGTGTGGGCTCATGACTTAACAGATCTGGCACAACAAAAAGTGCTGGCCAAAGCAAAGCTTGTCAGTCGTTCTGCACTGGATGCTTTGAGCGATAAAGAATTAGTGGCAGCCCTATGGCAATCGGTTCCACCGCAAGCGGTAGCTGCAGATTATCCGCTGTTTATAATTTACACCTCAGGCTCAACCGGTAAACCCAAAGGTGTGGTGCATGTGCATGGCGGCTATCTCGCGGGTATTAGCGAAACCATGAAAGTAAGCTTTGATGCGGAGCCCGGCAAGGATGTGATGTGGGTGGTGGCGGATCCCGGTTGGATTACTGGCCAGTCCTATATGATCAGTGCAGCGCTCACCAATCGCATTAGCAGTGTGGTGACAGAAGGGGCTCCGATGTTTCCTAATGCAGGCCGATTTTCTTCCATTATTGAACGCTTAGGTGTGACTATTTTTAAAGCGGGTGCTACTTTTCTAAAAGGTGTGATGAGTAATACCCAGTACCGTGCTGATGTTGAGCGTTACAGTATGTCGTCACTTAAGGTAGCCACGTTCTGTGCTGAGCCCACCAGTCCCTCAGTGCAGCAATTCGCCATGGGCTTAATGACACCGCAATATATTAATTCCTATTGGGCAACTGAGCACGGCGGTATTGTCTGGACTCATCCTTACGGTAATCCGGACCTACCGTTACGGGCGGATGCGCATACTTATCCATTGCCTTGGGTGTTTGGTGAAATTTGGCACACAGAAGGTGAAGCTGATGATCGAGGCCGCTATGCTTATCGCCAAGCAGAACAAGAGGAAAAAGGCGAGATTGTAATTACTGAGCCTTATCCTTATTTAGCTCGCACAATCTGGGGTGATGCGGATCATGTCACTGATGAGAACTGGGTAGGTGATCTGGATCGATTTGAAAAAACCTACTTCGGCCGTTTTAGAGATGATAAAGGTGAGCCAGTTTACGGTTATCTGCAAGGAGATTTTGCTCGTCAATATAAAGACGGTAGCTTTTCATTACACGGGCGCTCAGATGATGTCATTAATGTATCCGGTCACCGCATGGGCACCGAAGAAATTGAAGGTGCCATTTTAAAAGATAAGCAAATTAATCCCGATTCCAAAGTAGGTAACTGTATTGTTATTGGTGCCAATCATGCTGAAAAAGGCATGACACCATTAGCCTTTATTTTACCGATGGCCGGCCAGCTACTTAGCCGCGATGACGAGCGCCGCTTGCAGGAATTAGTGCGGGAAGAAAAAGGCAGTTTGGCGGTGCCCGCAGATTTTATCAGCTTGTCGAGTTTTCCTGAAACACGCAGTGGCAAATATTTACGCCGTTTTTTAAAAGACATTGTGCTGGGTCAGCCTCTGGGAGATACCTCCTCCTTGCGCAACCCCGAATGTCTGGATGAAATCAGACAGGCAGTCAATCAATGGAAGGCTCGTCAACAACGGGCGGAACAACAAACCATGGTTGAAAAAACCCGTACTCTGCGAGTCGAGTATGCACCGTTGGGTAAGCTCGATGCTACAGATCAGGCGATTAGGGTAGCGACGGTGTTTATTAGTAATCCGCCGGTTAATGCTTTGTCTGAGCGATTATTGGATGAGTTGGAAACGGTGCTGACCCATCTTAGCCGGCGTGAAGATGTAGCGGCGGTTGTGATCGCTGGTGCTGGTAGCCGAGCATTTGTAGCGGGGGCTGATGTCCGGCAATTACTGGAAGAAGTTCACGATGAACATGCGGCACGTTCATTGCCGGCCAAGGCGCATAGTGTAGCAGCCATCATTGAAAATATGACCAAGCCGGTAATTGCCGCTATTGAGGGTGTTGCACTGGGCGGAGGTTGTGAGTTGGCCATGGCTTGTCACTGGCGAGTTGGCAACCGAGCGAGTCAGCTCGGCCAGCCGGAAATTAATTTATTTCTACCACCGGGTTATGGTGGCACACAGCGGCTGCCACGTATTTTGATGGCCGCCGCAGAAGATAATGATAAAGGAATACAGCGGACGCTGTGCTTATTACTATCTGGTCGCCAAATTGATGGAGAGCAAGCGCAAGATTGGGGTTTGATAGATCAACTCTGCCGTGGTGCTGGATCTGTGGTTAGTACAGCGCAGGCTGCTGCCCGTTACGCCGCCTTAAATAATAAAGGTCCAGTGATAAATGCGATGCGAGCCCGTCATAAGGCGGTATTGGGCTGGCATCAGCCTGTCAGTTTTAGCGGCGACTTTTGGCAGGACGATTACCTTAATAGTTGTTTGCTGGCAGCCATCAGCAATGGACGTGGCGTTGTAGCTGAAGCGATTGTCGAGTTAGTGGTATTCGGGTTGAAGCAGGGTTTTGCTCAGGGCTTGGAAAGAGAAATCGACACCTTTGCACACTTTGTTATGGACACAGAGAATGGTGGTAAAAAAGGTATTCCCTTATTTATGGATAAGCTATCACCGGCGCTGCCTAGTCGTCCGCGGCTGCGCGTCACTGAGAAAAATAAGCTGATTGAAACCGGTGAGTTATTAGCGATAGGTTCGGCCTTTATTCCTGGCATCACTGCAATACCCCCTTACCAATTAGCCCAGGCGGTAGTGCGCGATGCTGACACTGGCGCTTATTGTCATGGTGATCCCAAAGATGCAGAGCAGGAAGTGGTTGTGCCGGTTGCTGAGCCCAGCGCTAACCAGGCGTTGGTCTATATCTTAGCCTCGGAATTGAACTACAACGATATTTGGGCGATTACGGGAATGCCCATATCATTATTTGACGAGCACGATGAGGATATCCATATTACCGGCTCCGGAGGTGTAGGCATTGTGGCATCGCTGGGTGAAGCCTTACAGGCTGAAGGTCGTCTGACTGTCGGTGACATTGTTACTATTTATCCGGGCGTTTCTGATTTACTGGATCCGGCTGCAGGTGTTGATCCCATGGTTACCGATTTTCATATGCAGGGTTATCAATCACCGGATGGCTCTCATCAACAATTTTTACTGGCGGATGGGCCTCAATTACTGACCCCTCCTGTCAATCTGTCGATGGAAGCCGCAGGTAGTTATATTCTGCCAGCGGGTACTGCCTATCGAGCGCTCTTTCGCTCTTTAAAATTACGCCAAGGCGACCGTTTGTTTGTCGAAGGTGCCGCCTCCGGAAGTGGTGCTTGGTCAGTAGAGTTGGCGCTTGCTGCAGGTGCGCAGGTGACGGGTTTAGTTTCTTCACCTCAGCGCTGTGAATCATTGCGTGGGCAAGGTGTTGCAGCGATTGATCGCAAGGCCGCAGCATTGGCAAATTGCTTTACCACAATTCCTGAAGACTCAGCGCAGTGGTCACAGTGGCAGCAGCAGGGCGAGGATTTTCTTAATGCGGTAAGAGATGGTAATCAGGGGCAGCTATTTACTCATGCAGTTTCGCATGCGGGAGAAACGGCTTTTCCGAGAACTTTTCAGGCACTGGATAAGGACGGTGTGTTGACTTACTTTGGCGCCAGCTCTGGCCACCATATGACATTTATTGGTAAGCCTGGTGCGCGTGCTGCCGATGATATGTTACGTCAAGCCAATGTCACCCCAGGTCAGGCTACTGTTATTTTTTATGGTAGCCGCAGTCAGCAGCGAGATGATAAAGCGCTGGCGGCGATTGAAGCAGGGCGGGCCGCTTCACTGCGTATTGTGGTGGTTACAGATACCGATGCCGAGCGAGATTTTGTAATGTCCTTAGGCTATGGAGACGCGGTAGTCGGTGCGCTTAGCCTCGATGAAATTAGCCGTAGGGAGCCTAACTTCGATTGGCCAGAGACTATGCCCAAGTTGCCTGATCCTGAAAGTGAAGGCTTTAAAGAGGCTGTTAGGTTAATGAATGACAATACGCTAAAGCCTATCGGCAAAGCTATAGGTAAGTTTCTACGCTCAGCAGATAACCCCAAGGGACAGCCGGACATTGTTGTTGAACGCGCTCATACTGATTCATTATTTGCCTCTACTATGCTGGTAAAAGCTCATACCGGTAAGGTGATTTACTGTGACGAGATGGAGGGGCGGCGTTACAGTTTTTATGCCCCTCAGGTATGGATGAGACAACGTAGTATTCTTATGCCAACCGCTACTATACTTGGAACTCACTTGTGTAATGCAGCCGAAGTATTAGGTCTAAATCAAATGATTGATGCCGGTGCTGCAAAAGTTCCTGAGCCCTATTTGGGAGAATGGGATGATATCGCTAGATTGCATCAGGCGATGTGGGAAAACTGTTTGCCTGAGGTGACTGAGGGGGCGGTAAAAACGGTGATCAACCATGCATTGCCTATGAAAGGGCTAAAAAATATGGATGAACTGTTAGCCGCCTGGAGTGAGGTTGGCCTTATTAAGCAATGATGCTGGGCAAAAATTTTTATATAATAAAACTTTATTAGTTCAGAGCTGCAAGTTCTCAGGGGTTGCTTGCTGTTTCTGGACCGTTCCAAAAAATCTATTACTTTTAGTTAAAAGTGTTCCTCCCCTATAGGCGCATTTTTGAATTCTCGCCTAGACTGTTAGCATCCAGTTAGTTTTAAAAAGTCACTTAACATTTATTGAAGGTTACTACTATGGCGATTATTCAACTAACACACATTAATGAAATTCCATCTGAAGAACTGGAGGATTGGGGCCCGGTAGAACTGCCTATAAGCGAGCTGGTCTCGCAGTTGTCTGGAGTTATAATTAGTGACAACAAAGACGGTTCACAAGCCGGCATTTGGGAGTGCACCCCCGGCACATGGACTCGTCAGGTTATGGACGCGGAATTAAGTGTATTCCTTAAAGGTGTTGCACTATTTTACCCCGAGGATGGCAGTGAAACCCTGCGACTTGAGGCGGGCAACGCTCAGTATTTTGACGCTAATAGCAAAGGCACTTGGGAAGTATTAGAAACTGTCCGTAAAGCTTACCTTACCTATAAGAATGATGAGACAGATTAGCGACGCTGCTTAGGCAGCATATAACAAAAAGTCTAAGCTGAAGAGTTATCTATAACCATTTGCTAGCCGATTTTGCTTTTTCGAGTAATTGACAGTTTATTTATTAGCATAAGCTGATTAGCTGAGATACACTTTTAAAAAGTCGAATAATAATTCAAGTTATCGGAATTAGGAGAGTGGACTTGCGAGCAAATGCATTTATTCAAAGTTATTTTGACGCGTGGAATCACAGTGATGCCAAAGGTGTGGCTGAGCATTTAAGTCAAAATGGTACTTACTTTGATATTCCCACTAATGAGCAGCATACGGGTGAAGATCTAGTTGACACACTCACCAGTTTTTTTGCCTCTGAACGCAATCATTACAAACTAATAGGCGACGTTCTTAGTAACGAAAAAACTCTGGCCTTCGAATACAAAGCCTTACCCATGGATAGAGAGGCTGATGGTTGGTTTGGCGCTGAGTTTATGACTTTACAGGATGCTGGTGTTGTCAGAATTATCGATTATTATGATCAAGTTCATTCGGTTGGCGGCCCCCTTCGTATGCTCGATCAGCATGCGCCAAAATATGCTAAGTCTGGGCTTGATACAGAACAAATTGAAAGATATTTGCTGCGGTTAAAGCATCTGATGGGAATGGATAAAGTATATCTCGAGTCTGAATTGACCATGCCGAAACTAGCCGATTTAGTAAACTGTTCAGTTAACCATCTTTCTCAGGCCGTGAACTCGGGGTTTGGGATGAGCTTTTTTGACTTTATCAATAGTTATCGAATTGAAGAAGCTAAGCTGATGCTGCAGCACAATGACTCTCAGGCTCAGGCAATTTTAGATGTCTCCTTTGCAGTCGGTTTTAATTCTAACTCGGCTTTTTATGCTGCCTTCAAAAAATCGACAGGGCAAACTCCCGCTCAGTTTCGGCGGCGTTTTGTAGAAAAATAATAACCAGTTAATAACTGATAATTAGCCGCTAACATTGCTTAGTGGCTTTTTTTTTGGTGCGGTTTTTAAGTCTGTAGAGACTTGTTATTAAAACTTGTGGCCGATAGGGCAGGAGGTAACTAAGGATTATTTTGACATAAAATTACTGCTCAATATTGTGTTATACATTCAGTAACCGAGCAATAAAGATTATGATTCAAGCCCAACCCCATACTACCTCCTATTACGCAGCCAGCCGCAATGACCATACCGACCATCCAGTGTTACAGGGTGAGCATACAGCTGACGTGTGTGTTATCGGTGCTGGATTCACCGGCGTTTCAACCGCTCTTCATTTGGTTGAACGCGGCTATAAGGTTCACTTAGTAGAAGCCAATAAAGTCGGCTGGGGAGCGTCTGGGCGCACCGGTGGCCAGTTGATCGGAGGTATGTCCGGTGAAGCGAAATTGGCAAAATCATTGGGCGCTGGTGGTGAGAAAATCATCTGGGATATGCGCTGGGCTGGGCATGAAATCATTCGTGAGCGGGTTAAAACCTATAATATTGACTGCGATTTGAAGTCTGGCTACTTGGATGTGGCTATTAAACCTCGCCATCTGCGAGCTATGCAAGAAGAAATGGACTATCTGGATAAATTCCAATTCCCCCATGAATATAAGCTACTGTCGGCTCAACAAACCCGCGATGCTATAGGTACCGATTCCTATATAGGCGGCTTACAAAATATGGGTAATGGTCATGTACATCCGCTTAATTTGTGCCTAGGCGAGGCAAGAGCAGCGGTGTGGCTGGGAGCGACTATCTCTGAGCAATCGCCGGTGCTGAACATCGAGCAAGGCAGCAAAGCGAAAGTGGTAACAGAGCACGGCTCGGTGACTGCAGATTTCGTAGTGTTAGCCGGTAATGCCTACCATTATATTGACCCTAAGCTGCGCGGTATGTTGTTGCCAGTTAACAGTTTCATTATGGGCACAGCGCCATTATCTGCAGCGCTTGTTGAAGAGATTAATGCTCAAGATTTGGCGGTTTGTGATCCAAATTATATTCTTGAGTATTTTCGTTTAAGTGCAGACAAACGGTTGTTGTTTGGCGGTCGTTGCAATTACTCTGGGCATGATCCGGCTATTATTAAACATCACTTAATGCCTAAAATGTTGAAGATTTATCCACAGTTGGCTGGAGTCAAAGCTGATTTCGGTTGGGGTGGAAGAATCGGCGTTACGGTAAACCGGGTGCCGCAAATGGGGCGTATAGCTCCGAATATTTTTTACTCACAGGGTTACTCTGGGCATGGCGTCAATGTTACTCATTTGGCCGGTCAAATCATGGCCGATACCGTAGCCGGTACCCTTGAGCGGTTTGATGTATTTGCTAATATTAAACCGATCAGATTGCCAGGTCAGCATCTATTTGCTAAGCAGATGGTAGCGATGGGTATGTTGCTTTATAACCTTAAAGATAAATTATAAGAATCTCAGTAAAGGGACTAAGTGTGACCACAGCAGATAAAAAATTGGGGATGGCTAAAACCATTACCCGCAGAGACTTTATTTACGGTGCCGGTGCACTGACGGCAGCTTCTTTACTACCGCTGTCGGCACTATCCAGTGCGGTTCAATCAAGTCATTCTTATCCTCCGGCTTTGACCGGGATGCGCGGCAATCATGACGGTTCTTTCGATGTGGCTCACCAGCTGGGTAGGGATGGGAAAACTGACTGGGGGCCGGTCAAAAAATTAACGACTGAGCTATATGATCTAGTGGTTGTCGGTGCTGGCATTAGTGGCCTCAGCGCTGCCTATTTTTATCGTAAACAAAATCCTAAAGCCAATATTTTGATAGTAGAAAATCACGACGATTTTGGCGGCCACGCTAGGCGCAATGAGTTTCAAGTGGGGGATGAAAAACTGCTGACCTATGGTGGCGCACAGAACATAGTAGAACCAGAAAACTATAGTGATATAGTAAAGACAATGTTGCAGGAGTTAGGGGTAGAGCTTGATCGTTTTGAAACCGCCTTTAAACATGACTTCTATAAAAAAAATGGCTTGAGCTCAGGTTTGCATTTTAATAAAGAACAATGGGGTAAAGACATTACTGTGTCTTTGGATATAGGTTATTTTGATGGCTGGACCAGCTTAGTAAAACCGTCTTTGGGCCGAGCGGAAGCGGTAGACCAAATGCCGATATCGGAACCTGCTAAAGAGCAGTTAAAAAGAATTCTACTGACTGATACCAATCAACTACCTAGTTTGTCGGAGCAAGAGAATTATGAGTACTTAATAAAGATTAGTTATCGCGATTATCTTATTAAGCATCTCGATATTACCGAGCCCGAGGTATTTGCAGTATTAGAAAATCTTACTGTGGATTGGGGCGTTGGTATTGATGCGATTTCCGCTTATAACTGTTTTGATGCGATTGGTTTACCCGGCTGGGCTTCGTCGGGTATGGCCGCCCCTGATAACGGCGATGCCTGGATTCATCATTTTCCTGATGGCAATGTTTCTGTTGCGCGATTACTTGTGCGCACAATGATTGCTGGCGTTGCTGAGGGCAGCACCATGGAAGATGTGGTGATGGCTAAGTTTGACTATGCAAAGCTGGATCAAGCGGTTGAACCGGTAAAGCTAAGACTTAACAGTACTGTTACCAATGTTGAAGAGAAAGGTGAGCAGGGTATCAGTGTGTCTTATGTGCGTGATGGTCAAGCTTATCAAGTGCAGACTAAAGATTGCGTACTGGCCTGTAATAATGCCGTCATCCCTTACCTTTGTCCGCAGCTACCAGAAAAACAGCGCAAGGCCTTGGCCGAACAGGTCAAATCGCCGATCATTTATACCTCGGTAGCATTAAGTAATTGGCGAGCGTGGAAAAAAATGGGCATTGGCGGTGTATTGTCGCCCGGCAGTTATCACACCCTTGTTATGCTGGATTACCCCGTTGACTTGGGTGGTTTTACTTTTGCCAGCAACCCAGATGAGCCTATCGTTGTGCATATGGAACGTTTTCCACACCGCAATAACGAAAATCTCGATGCCAAGCAACAGTATCGGCTCGGCCGCTATGAATTAATGACTACGTCTTTTGAAACCATTGAACGTAATGTGCGACAGCAATTGAACAGCTTACTCGGTGAGGCGGGTTTTGACGCGGCCCGCGATATAACCGGTATTACCGTTAACCGCTGGGCTCATGGTTACTCAAATTGGTATAACAGCTTATTCGATACGCTCTATGATGATTATAATGACGAACGCTACCCTCATGTGCAGGCCCGCAAACCGTTTGGGCGTATCACTATTGCCAATGCAGACGCAGGAGCCAATCCGGATATGGGAGCAGCGATTGATCAAGCCCATCGTGCAGTTAGCGAGTTAGTGTGATTGTTATTGTTATTGTTATTGTTGAATACCTTCACCATAGCTTTGCTTTGCAGAAACTATTCGAAGTTCTAATCGTCCAAGGCTGCGTTGTAGTCCCCTTGGCGACCGTTTAAAAACCTTATGACGTTGTGCCCGTAACTTTACAAGTAAATATAAATTATAAAATCTCATTGAAGGAACAGCCTGTGACCACATCAGACAAAAAATTGGGTATGAGCAAAGCCATTACCCGCAGAGACTTTATTTACGGTGCCGGTGCGCTGACTGCAGCTTCTTTACTGCCGCTGTCGGCACTATCAAGTGCGGTCCAATCTAGCCATTCTTACCCTCCTGCGCTGACAGGGATGCGCGGTAACCATGATGGCTCTTTTGATGTGGCTCATCAGTTAGGCAGAGAAGGAAAAACTGACTGGGGCCCAATCAACAAGTTAACCGATGAGCGATACGACCTAGTGGTTGTTGGCGCGGGTATTAGTGGTCTTAGTGCTGCCTATTTTTATCTAAAACAAAATCCTAAAGCTACCATTTTGATCATTGAAAATCATGATGACTTCGGCGGTCATGCTAGGCGTAATGAGTTTCAGGTGGGGGATGAAAAACTGCTGACCTATGGTGGTGCCCAAGCGATGACAGAGCCTGAAAGTTATAGCGATGTAGTAAAGGTGTTTTTGGAGCAACTAGGCGTCGGTCTTGATCGTGTTGAAACTTCATTTCAGCAGGACTTTTATAAAAAACATGGACTGAGCGCAGGTGTGCATTTTAATAAAGCTAAGTGGGGTAAAGACACTACGGTAGCCATAGATCCCGGTTATTTTGACGGCTGGACTGGGCTAATAAAATCGCCTTTGAGCAAAGCGGAAGCGGTAGACCAGATGCCCATATCTGAAGCCGCTAAAGAGCAGCTAAAACGAATATTCCTGTTCGATACTAATCAATTGCCCGGTTTGTCAGAGGCTGAGAATTATGAGTATTTATCAACGATTAGTTATCGCGATTACCTCATTAAGCATCTCGATATTACTGAACCGGAAGTGTTTGCAGTTTTAGAGGATTTCCCCATGGACTGGGGCGTTGGTATTGATGCGATTTCTGCCTATAACGGTTTTGAAAATGTTGGTTTACCCGGTTGGGCTTCGTCGGGTATGGCAGCCCCTGATAACGGCACTACTTGGCTACATCATTTTCCCGACGGCAATGTTTCCGTCGCCCGCTTATTAGTGCGCACTATGATCGACGGCGTTGCTGAGGGCGGCAGTATGGAAGATGTGGTGACGGCACAGTTTGATTATTCAAAATTGGACCAAGCCGGCGAAGCAGTAAAGCTGCGGCTTAACAGCACTGTTACCAATGTTGAAGAAAAAGGCGAGCGGGGGATCAGCGTGTCTTATGTGCGCGATGGCCAGGCTTATCAAGTGCAGACTAAAGATTGCGTGTTGGCCTGTAATAATTCTGTTATCCCCTACCTTTGTCCTCAGCTACCGGAACCCCAGCGCGAGGCCTTGGCTAATCAGGTTAAATCACCGATTATTTATACCTCAGTAGCGGTACGTAATTGGAAAGCCTGGGCAAAAATGGGTATTGGCGGTGTATTGTCCCCTGGTAGTTATCACACTCTTGCTATGTTGGATTTCCCTATCGACCTGGGTGATTATGCTGCTTCTGCTAACCCAGATGAGCCCATAATTGTCAATATGGAGCGTTTTCCCCATCGCAATAATGAGAATCTGACTGCTAAACAACAATACCGACTTGGTCGCCATGAAATGATGACTACGTCTTTCGAAACCATTGAACGCAATGTGCGAGAGCAGCTCAACAGCTTATTAGGCGAGGCCGGTTTTGATGCTGCTCGAGATATAGCGGGTATTACCGTTAACCGCTGGGGCCACGGCTATGCCTATTGGTATAACAGCTTATTCGACACCCAGTATGAGGACCGCAATGATGAGCGCTATCCTCATGTGCAGGCCCGTAAACCGTTTGGGCGAATTACTATCGCTAATGCGGATGCTGGTGCCAGTGCGGATATGGGAGTAGCTATTGATCAAGCCCACCGTGCGGTGAGCGAGTTAGCGTGATTATTATTGTTGAATGCCCATAACAGCTTTGGTTTCTAAAAACTCTTCAAAACCGTAACGGCCAAACTCACGGCCGTTACCCGATTGCTTATAGCCGCCAAAGGGTGCGGTGTAATCTCCTTCCTCACCATTGAGTAACACCATGCCAGTACGCATTTTACGGGCAATGGCGATCGCTTTCTCTTCGCTGCCCCACACATAGCCGCTGAGGCCATAGAGTGAATCGTTGGCGATTCGGACCGCCTCCGCTTCATCCTGATAGGGGATGATGGCCAGTACTGGCCCAAATATTTCCTGTTGGGCAATAGTGTCACTATTGCTAACATTAGCAAAAATAGTGGGCTGCACGAAATAGCCTATATCCAAGTGGTTCGGTTTTCCAGTTCCACCACAGGCTAGCTCGCAGTCTTCATCAATTCCCTGTTGGATTAGTTGCTGAATTCTATCAAATTGAACTTTGCTGACTACCGGCCCCATTGTAGTTGCCTCATCAAGGGGGTCGCCAATCACTACAGATTGGGCTGCACGCACCGCAATGGTTACTGCTTCATCATGCAGAGCAGCTGGTACTAACATTCGCGTCGGCGCATCACAGGACTGGCCGGTATTGAAAAAACAGGTGAGAGTGCCAGTAGTGACCGCCTCTTCGAGGTTTGCGTCCTCTAGTATAATGTTAGCTGATTTGCCGCCGAGTTCCTGGGACACTCTTTTTACCGTATCGGCGGCGGCTTTTGCCACTTGGATGCCAGCATTGGTAGAGCCAGTAAACGACACCATATCAACATCAGGGTGAGCTGCCATAGCTGCGCCAACAGTTGGGCCATCTCCATTAACCAAATTAAATACTCCTGCCGGTACGCCAGCTTCTGCCAATATTTCGGCAAATAAATAACTGGAATAGGGCGCTATTTCACTCGGCTTAAGTACCACGGTACAACCGGTGGCTAAAGCGGGTAATACTTTGCAAACCAGCTGATTGATAGGCCAGTTCCAAGGCGTAATCAATGCGCAAACACCAATCGGTTCTTTGTAGATATGAGTGCTGCCCTGATGCTCTTCAAAAGCAAAATCTTTTAATGTTTGAATGGCTACTTCCAAATGATCGCTACCAGTACTCGCTTGGTCTTCCATCGCAACAGTGATGGGGGCACCCATTTCTTCGCTAATAGCGGCGGCAATTTCATCATAGCGCTTGTTGTATAGCGCCAAAATATTTTCAAGTAGCTCCAAGCGTTGCTGTCGTGAATAATTTGAATAGACGGGGAAGGCATTTTTCGCCGCTGCTACGGCGCTATCAACATCTGCTGCTGAGCCCATGGATATATGGCCGGTTACAATTTCTGTGGCTGGGTTGATAACGCCAAGCTCGTTGCGTGAAAGGGGCGCTACCCATTTACCGTTAATATAAAAATTTGTATATTCTCGCATTGTCATAGCTCCATAAATTTACTGATCAGCAGCAACCGCTAGAGTGTGGTTGTTGTTACAAAAATTGAATTGTTAGATTATATAATAGTAGGCTTGGTATAGCTGTGTAACTTCCTTGCCTATTGGCGGCTAAAGACGCTGTAATGCTATGCCGCCTTTTCGTTAAAACATTATCGACTTTGGTGATTAGTCACCATCTGCTCAGGAAGGTTTTTAACAGCAAACAATACCGCCATTAAGCAGGTTAATAATTCAGCTACGGGAATAGCGATATAAATCCCGATGTCGCCGAGCCAGAGGGGCAGGGTTAGCAGTAGTATACAAGGTAAAACTAAGCTTCTTGAGACAGCAATGGCAGCGGAGTAAGCTGGCTTTTGGCAAGCGGTAAAATACTCAGTCAAGGTGATATTAAAACCGCTAAATAAAAATGCAGGCCAAAAATAAGTAATAAATTCTTTGGCAATTTCTAGGGTGGCAGTTTCTTCTGGTTTTAAGAACAAACCGATCAGAAATTCAGGTAGAACAATCAGAATGGTACATAATGCTAATGCTGTTAGCATCGTGGAAATCAATGCAGCAGTAACATACCCAGCTATCTTTTGTGATTGTCTAGCGCCGAGATTTTTACTGACCAGCGGTTGCAGTGACTCGCCAATACCATAAAAAATGATAACGCCAATAAAAAACAGATAATTCACAATGGTTAAGGCGGCGACGCCTTCTACACCCGCTTTGCTGATCATTACCCAATTAAATAATAAGGCAGTTAAGCCAATAGAAATCTCATTGGCAAACTCGGAGAAGCCATTGATCATGGCAGTAAAAACTTTGCGCCATGAGCCGGTTAATGAGGTGAACTTGAGAGTCGCCCGACTAGTGAAAAAATGGCACAATAACATTAATAGGGTTGTGCTCTCAGCAATACCGGTAGCATAGGCCGCCCCCTCAATACCCATCCCCATGTTGACGATAAACAACCAGTTCAGTGCAATGTTTAATAAAGCGGTAATGATAAGGGCGCCGGATGCCAGCAGAGGATTGCCATCGACTTTGACAAAATAAAATAATGCGGCACCCATCAGAAAACCGGGTGAGAAAATAAGTATGATTTTCAGATAAGCGGATACTAATCCCACTAATGATTCATTAGCGCCCAATGCCAGTACTAGTTGATCGATCAGTAGTAATCCAGAGATACTGATAACCAAAGCAAATAACAATGACGTAGCCATAGCTTTGGCAAAAATATTTGAGGCAGCAGCAGGGTTATTCTCTCCTAGATAGCTGCCGGCCATTACCGAGCCACCAATCGCCAGCATTGATATAACCGCAAATAGTGCTGACCAGACTGGCAACGACAGGTTGACTGCAGCTAGCGCACTGGCACCCACATAGTTGCCCACAAAAATACCATCTATCATAAAGGCAGATGACATAGCGAGCATGGCGATGACTGAGGGGATCGTATAGTGAAAGAATACTGGCACCACATCACCCTTTACCGGATCGTACTTGTCGTTCATCGTACGGTCCTCAAGAGTTTATAATCAACAGCGGCTGTAAATTTTTGAGTATTTGGCCAGCTTCTACAGCAATCTATAGTAAATGAAATATTAGCGTTATTAATAGTGGCTAACTTCCTAGCCTATTGGGTAACCATTGTCTTCGCCGTTCTCAGCCGCCCTTAGCTGGCAGCGACAATGAACCACTGGATGCAGCAAAAGGTTGTTATTCATATCGATCGCAATGATAGTGCGAGTTTAACAAGTAATTGTAGGTTGCGGATAGATTTGATGGGGCAGGATAACGGCGCTTAACGGGATAGCGATAAGTAAAGCTAAGACTGCTATTTCAGCCTTAGCCTTGATCAGTTGCAAAGTTTAAAGTGTGCTAATAGTTAAATTTTAACAATTAGCTTACCTTTATTTTCACCGCTGAAGAACAGGTTCAAACCATTAATAGCAGATTCTAGGCCGTCCAAAATATGCGAGCGATGTTGAATTTTACCTTCCATTACATAAGGAGTCAGCATCCCAATCAGTTCAGGCACTTGATCATAGTGATCAGGCATGGTGAAACCTTGAATAGTTAAATGACGTTTAAGTACACTTACCCAGCTAGGGCCAGGTGCAGGCACAGCTTTAGAATAATCAGCTATCAAGCCACATACCATTACTCTGCCATGGGCATTCATACGTTCTACAATAAGGTTTTGAATTGGACCAGTGGTGTTTTCAAAAAATAAATCGATACCATTAGGGGCTGCTTTAGCCAGCTGTGCATCTAAATCATCAGACTTGTAATTGATGGCTGTATCGAACCCTAAGGTGTTCACAATCCAGTCGGCCTTCTCTTCGTTACCAACTACACCAATAACGTGAAGACCGTCTGCCTTAGCAAGTTGGCCGACAATAGAGCCGACCGAGCCAGCCGCGCCGGTGACCATAATGGTTTCGCCTTGTTTCGGTTTGCCTACCTTAAAGTAACCTTGTGACGCAGTAATGCCTGGTAATGCAAAGATAGACAAGACGGCTTCGTCTGGCATTGGGGCGTCGGCTTTGTTTAAGCCTTGGCCGTCTGATAGACAATATTGTTGCCAGCCCATCATGCCCATTACGCGGTCTCCCACATTAAAATCGGGGTGGTTGCTCTCTACAATTTCGCCTATGCCAGAGCTGCGCATCACTGTGCCCAATTCAACTGGTGGGATGTAACTATTAGTGTCAGCGCTCATCCAGCCAAACATGGCTGGATCTAAGGACATTTAATTTTGCTTAACTAAAAACTGTCCTGGTGCGACTTTAGGTATTTCTTTTTGAACTACTTCAAATAGATCTTTAGTAATAGGGCCGCCAGCGGGGCGTTTAGCAAGATTGATCGCGGTATAGGTTGTCATTATTTTGGCTCCGTTGATCCATTTAGTTACTGGTTTACTTGGTATGTCTTAAATCAATGCCAACAATGCTATCAATTTTTCTCTATGAATAGCGTCTACACCAACAGACGGCCATCCTAGTCAGCGCATGGTACTACTAGAACTGTTTTTTTTGATGGTGAACTAGTCATTGAAGTCTATATATTTTAAGTATCTGGTATCAAAATTTATTACGTTGCATTGACAGCTAAATTCAACGCTGTCTATGAAAATACTATTTCAGGGAAGTAATGTAATGCTTTAGTAATAAGGGCTTCTTTGTGACTTTTTTCTAAATACAAAGCAAAGATTTCCCGAGAAAAAATAGGTGCTTCTTCGACTAAAAATAATCTGTCTTCACTAATATGCTGCATAACTAACTGGCGTGGCAGATAAGCACAGCCGCCATTAGATAGTATGTAGTCCAAAGCCACTCTTGGCTGACTAATTAGGTGCCTAGCTGGTGGTGAATCTGGGTATTCTCTTATGTATTGTAAGTTTATCGATTCGCCATAATCCACCATAATAAAATCAGCAATACTTTGATAATCTTCAGCTAAATTCGGATCAGAAGTTACTAAATGCAACGGCACCGAAGTTACCTTTTCAGTAATCAAACCATCAACCATAATTGAGTCAAAGGTAAAGGCAATATCGGTGACGCCGTTTATAAGGCTCTTTTTCAAATCGACTTGATTGTATGTCTGGGTAAAAAAACTGACTTCTTCAATATTACGAGTAATTTTATTTAGCCATTCTTGTAAAGCTATATCCCAGATAGACATCATGCTGCCAATAGAAAGTACGCTAAATTTTTCTTCTACTAACGACACTTCCTGTTTAGCTTTTTGCCACATAAAAATCAATTCATTGGCATGCTTAACCAGTCGATTACCTTCGGGGGTGATTCTCAATTGCTTTTGACTACGGTCAAAAAGCAACACACCTAAATCGTCTTCTAGTAACTTTATCCGAGCGCTTACCGCTGATTGAGTGATGAATAGATTTTCAGCAGCAATTCTAAAATGTAGGGTTTGACTTACTTCTAGAAAGGTTTTTAGCAAATCAATCTTCATGGTGTATTAGCCTTAAAATTTCTAAATGAAGGTAAGCAGTCTAATCAAAATATTTGATCAATTGAATCAATATATATCATTTTACTGTTTGGTTGGTGATCCCTAAGATCCGCTCGACTGATTACAGAAAGTAATCAAATATCTAAAAACAGCGAGAATAGATTGTGAAAATTGCCATTTTATCAAGAAACTCAAAGTTATATTCTACTCGTCGCCTCAAAGAAGCGGGTGAGGCTCGTGGCCATGAAGTAGACGTCATTGATACGTTGCATTGCTATATGGATATCACTCAAAGTCGGCCCACGGTTAGGTATCACGGTAAAGAGTTACCCAAATACGACGCGATAATTCCACGCATTGGGGCATCGGTGACTTTTTACGGTACAGCCGTAGCGCGTCAATTTGAAATGATGGGTACTTTTAATGTCAATGAGTCGGTTGCCATAAGTCGCTCTAGAGATAAGTTGCGATCGTTACAGCTATTGTCACGTAAAGGCATTGGTTTGCCACGTACAGGCTTCGCTAATAAGGCTGATAATGCCAAAGATCTAATTAAGAACGTGGGCGGTGCGCCGGTAGTTATAAAGTTGCTTGAAGGTACTCAGGGTATAGGTGTGGTTTTAGCGGATACCGCCAAAGCCGCTGAAAGTATTATTGAAGCCTTTATGGGGTTAAAAGCCAATATTTTGGTACAAGAATTTGTTAAAGAAGCCGGTGGTGCAGACATTCGTTGTTTTGTGATTGGCGGAAAAGTAGTGGCGGCGATAAAACGTCAAGGTGCTGAGGGTGAATTTAGATCTAACTTACATCGCGGCGGTTCTGCAACATTAGTACGATTAACTAAAGAAGAAAGAGCTGCAGCAGTAAATGCGGCCAAAGTGATGGGGCTAAACGTATGTGGAGTAGATTTATTGCAATCACATAACGGGCCCATGGTAATGGAGGTGAATTCATCACCTGGACTTGAAGGTATTGAAACCGCAACCAAAAAAGATGTTGCCGGTATGGTGATTGAATTCATTGAAAAAAACGCCGGTAACACACTAAATAAAACTCGCGGCAAAGGATAAAAGTCGATGAAAGAGCTAATTATTGGTGGTTATACGATTGAGCCTGGATCGGTATCGAAAATAGAGCTGTCGGTGGCAAAATTGTATACCGACGCTAATGTGTCATTACCTATTAAGGTTTTTAGAGGAAAAAAAGATGGCCCTATAATATTTATTAGTGCGGCAGTACATGGCGATGAACTAAACGGTATTGAAATCATTCGCCGTTTAATTAATCAAAAAACTTTCGAAATTATCAGAGGTACTGTCATTGCCGTACCAATGGTAAATGTTTATGGAGTGGTTAATCAGAGTCGGTATATGCCTGATAGACGTGATTTAAATAGAAGCTTTCCGGGTTCACCGAAAGGTTCACTGGCGTCAAGAGTGGCGCATATATTCTTAACTGAAATAGTAAGCCATTGTGATTATGGCATTGATCTACACACTGGTGCTATTCATCGTTCAAATTTACCGCAAATACGGGCTGATTTGTCTGATGAAAAGACCAAAGAATTAGCCTTAGCTTTTGGTGTGCCGGTGGTACTTAACTCAAATATTGTTGATGGGTCATTAAGGGAGTCTGCGGTAGCCAATAAAACAAAAGTATTATTGTATGAGGCTGGAGAAGCACTTAGGTTTGATGAGCTGTCTATTAGAGCAGGCATAAAAGGTATTACTAATGTGCTTAAAAACCTAGGAATGATTAGAAAAACGGCGAAGAAAAAAGTAACTGTTCCTTATGTAGCGAATAGCAGCGGCTGGTTGAGAGCCAATGCTAGCGGCTTTGTTAGTCAACAAATAAGGTTAGGTGACCAAGTAATTAAAGGTGATAGTCTGGCGGTAATTGGTAGCCCTTACGGTGATGTTATTGATACGGTTAAAGCGATACGCTCAGGAATTTTAATCGGTATGCAAAATATTCCCTTAGTGCAAGAGGGCGAAGCGATGTTCCATATCGCTTATTTTTCAGAAGATGATGATGCAATCGCTGAACACATTGAAGCAGTGCAAGAACAACTTTTACCTGATTACAATAGTTAAGCAGGCTGAACTTAGAGGTTAATATGACGGCATTAAATAAAACAATTATAGGTTGTATAGAGTCATGTTCACTGCCTGACTTAGGTATTAATGATATTAATGTGCGGGTGGATACCGGTGCAAAAACCTCATCATTGCATGTCGATGACTTAAAAAAATACGTTAAAGATGGTGTGACTAGTGTGCAATTTGACATTCATCCTGACGTACATAATGTAAGTCGTATTGTTACCTGTCATGCAAAAGTGGCAGACATACGGAAAATCAAATCATCTAACGGTGAGTCAGAACAACGTTACGTAATTAAAACGCCCATTCACCTAGGGTCACATGTATGGGAGATCGAAATAACCTTAACTAATAGGGCGGATATGAGTTATTTAATGCTGCTAGGTAGGGAAGGGCTAGGAGATTTGTTTTTAGTAGATCCATCAGCAGTGTTTTTAGTTTAATCAAGCAGATGATGTGTCTAGCAAATATAGATAAATTACTCGGTTTAATAAATGACATTTAAGTTGTTGAAAGCGTTGTGCTAATAGAGATTTACTTATGATAGAAACAAGCGATCCATGCTTTGTTTTCGGCCTGAACTTAGATTCCGAAGGTGGCGCTACCAATATAGAAGGTGTTGAGTCGGACTGCGCCTGGATGCACATAGATTACAGTCATTCTAGTGCCGCAGACTTCCTTAATTCCTTAGGGCTTCAAGAGAGAGTGGTCCAATCACTGATTCAACCAGATACTAGGCCGAGAACGGTTAAGTCTAAAGACGGAGTATTGGTTTTTATCCGTGGTATTAACTTAAATCCTGGAGCTGATCCTGAGGATATGGTTTCTCTCAGAATGTGGATTGAAGCTAACCGACTGGTAACTGTCCGCCAGCGAAAAATGTTGTCCGTTCAAGATATAAAGACAGATCTGTTGAAGGGGGATGGGCCAGAGAGTATTGCTGATCTTGTTATTTCTATTATCGGTAGGGTTGCGGATAGGATATCTGATTATGTTAATGGGGTTGAAGATCAGTTAGTACAGCTGGAGGAATCTATTCAGTCTGACTATAGTTCTTCTGTCAGATCTAAGATATCAGCAGTGCGGCGTGAAATAGCCGGTGTTAGGCGGTATCTGGCACCGCAACGTGACGCACTTGATACCCTATACACTCATTGTGTAGCGTCAATGCCAGAAGGTTGTGGTTATCGATTGAGAGAACAAATGGATCGTACGACTCGTTATCTTGAGGACTTAGACTTGATCCGAGAGCGGACCCTAGTGTTGCAGGAAGAGGTAATGAATATTTCTATGGAGCAACAAAATTCGCGTATGTATGCACTGTCAATTGTAGCCTTGATATTTTTGCCAGTGACTTTCGTTACTGGAGTCTTCGGCATGAATGTCGGTGGCTTGCCCGGATTAGAAAATCCAACTGCTTTTATGATGGTTGTCGTAACGATGTTGTTTATATCCATTGCCGTTATTACAGTACTTAAAATTAAGAGGTGGTTTTAGTCATGATAGATATTCAAAAGCTTTCGGCCATCAAAGCTTTTACCTTAGGTGGTTATGACGTAACAGTTGGCCAATTAGCATTCATTCCGTTGGTTGTTGTCTGTGGGTATTTATTGCTTAGCTGGCTGGTGCGCTGCACTACAACTGAAATGCGCAGCCGTGGTATGGATGCAAATATTATTCAGGTTGTACGCAGAGCGATTTATATTCTTGGGCTTATTGTATTGTCTATTTCAGCGCTTGATCTGCTAAATGTCCCGTTAACCGCTTTTGCTTTTATATCTGGTGCGGTTGCAATCGGTGTTGGCTTTGGTGCTCAGAATATTATTAATAACTTTATTAGTGGCTGGATTTTGATTTGGGAAAGACCCATTAGTATCAATGATTTTATTGAAACCGGCGGGGTGAGCGGTACAGTTGAAGAGATCAATACTCGCTCAACAAAAATTAGGCGAGTGGACGGGGTACATTTATTGGTACCGAACTCCAAATTACTGGAGGAAACCGTTACCAATTGGACGCTTGAGGATAAATTGTATAGATGTACTGTGAGAGTAGGGGTTGTTTATGGTTCTGATGTCGACAAGGTTAAAAGCTTATTGGAAAAAGCGGTTGTTGATCATGACTTAATACTTTCTGAGCCCGCACCACAGGTAATATTTGAAGATTTTGGCGATAGCTCATTGGTATTTGATGCTTATTTTTGGGTATATTCTGTTGGCGACAAAAGTGCGCGTGAGATTCGTTCAGACATAAGATTTACCGTTAACCATTTGTTCTCTGATAACGATATTGCAATTGCTTTTCCACAGCGAGATATTCACCTTGATGGCACGCTTAGGCTGCACCCGGCAATTGAATAAATTTTATAGGTAGAGTCATAACACCATTATGCAGACATGAAAGGCGTGCTCAGAAATTGACCCACTAACAGTGATAAAAGGAGATGTTGACCAGAATCAAATAAGAGTACTGGTTTTAATTACGGAGACTGGCTGTTGCAGACTGTCTCAAGGTCACAAGTGATAACGGTGACTTTTCGATAGCCGGCTCGTTGTAGTTGTTCTGCGGCCAAACTTGCTCTGGCGCCGGTAGCGCAGTGAATATAAATCGGTAAGTCTGGATTGGTATAGCTAGTTAACATGTTCATTTCTAGTACGCCTCTAGGTATATTGACGGAGCTAGGCGTTTGTCTGTCGCTGACTTCAGTCGTTTCACGTACATCCAGTAACAGTCCGTTGTTATTGTGGACTTCAGTCATGGCTTGTTGCGCGGTTATGCAACGTAAATTAATGCGAACTTCTTGGATCAATTCAAGGATTGGTTTCAACATCGTATTTCATTTATGAGTGCTTAAATCTGACTATAGATAATATAGTTATCATCTGGATACTGCCAAGTTAACTTAATCCTAAGGGCCAGCCCATCGATAGCCAAACCATCATCAGTGCAGACCAAGCAATTAAGAAGCTAACGCTATACGGCAGCATTAGTGCCATCAGGGTGCCGATACCTAAATTAGGCTTATAGCGCTGCGCATAGGCGATGACTACCCCAAAATAAGGCATTAGCGGCGTAATGATATTAGTCACACTGTCACCAATACGAAACGCTATTTGGCTGCTCTCTGGTGGGATCCCTGCCAGTAACAACATAGGCACGAAAATAGGCGCAAGTAAGGCCCATTTTGCACTACCGCTGCCAATCAATAAATTAATTGATGCCGCAATTAATACGAAGACTAATAGAAGAAATTCGTGTGATAGTTGCCAACTGCGCAATTGATTGGCCCCCTCGATAGCCGAGATAATGCCAAGTTGGCTCCAGGAAAAATAGGCGACAAATTGTGCCGCAAAAAACATTAGTACTAAATAACTGGCCATGGTGGCCATACTTGATTCCATGGCTCCAACGCACTCGCTTAAATTTTTCCAGCGGCCAGATACTCGCGCAAAGACGGCGCCACACAGCAAGGCATAGACACTAATGATAACTACAATGCCTTTAATAAATGGCGAGCGTAATACCTCTCCTTGTGGGCTGCGCAATATTCCATCACTAGGAATTAAGCCCCATAGTATCAAGGTGGCAAATAGTAGCGACAGGATACCAACGGCAATTAATCCGCGGCGGTCGTTAACACTTGAACTGTTAGCGTCACTCGACTGAGCAATGTCCGCGGTAAGCATTGGCTGATCGGCAGTTTCTGCCATAAGCCGAGGCTCAACCCAGCGGTTAGTAACAAAGGTTCCGACGATTGTGATTAAAAATGTTGACGCAATCATGAAATAATAATTGGCGGCAATACTGACGTGGTAATTAGGCTCGATGATTTGTGCCGCTTCAGTAGAAATACCCGCCAGAATCGCATCGAAGGGGCCTAACAATAAATTAGCGCTATAGCCGCCAGACACACCAGCAAACGCCGCCGCAATGCCAGCTAAAGGATGACGGCCAGCCGCATGAAACATTATGGCTGCTAGTGGTATTAACACCACATAACCGGTATCGGCTGCCAGACTCGACATAATAGCGACAAACACCACTATCGCGGTTAACCATACGCCTTTGGCACGCCTAACTGCAGTGCCCAATACCACTGCAAATAAACCACTGCGCTCAGCCACGCCAATACCCAGCATAGCAACCAGTACGGTGCCCACCGGTGCAAACTGGGTAAAGTTGGTGACGGTAGATTCCAGAATTCGATGCAGTCCTTCAGCACTTAATAAATTGAGCGCCTGAATGGGCTGTTGGGTAACGGGATGAAGCGCAGAAACGCCTAACCACGATGTCAATGCGGAAAGCAATAATATGCCTAGCGCTAAATACACAAACAAAAGGGTAGGTGCTGGCAAGCGATTACCAGCCGACTCGATGCGACTAAGAATTCGAAATACTAAAGATGATTTGGCTGAGGACATGCAGAGGACCACTAAATTTATGAGCATTCAGATTATCTCAATGCAGGCAAAATGTGTATTCGCTAAGCTATTTAAAAGATAAAAATATACATTAATCAAATATTAGTTAAACAGATAAGTGCTAAGTGTGAGCCTTAGCGGTTTCCTCAGAAGTCATCTAGTAATTTGGCAGGTAAAGAACTTCGCTTATTGTTTTATGAGGTTTATAGCAAGGGATGAATAAATTATTGACGGCTAGTTAAAAAATAAACTGCTAGCACAGTGTTTTATCGGCTAGCAGTATTTTTTACTATTTTGATGTTGGCTGTTGGTACATTTTTTCAATTATGGCAGCAACATAAGAATCTACTAGCGCTACTTTTTCGTCGCTGGTACGTTTGGTGCTGATATTAGCTGTACCAGTACCGCGCCAAACTGTCTTATTAGTTTTAGGGTCAATTAAATCGATTAGCAAGGTGCCATCAGTGTATTGGCGAACGCGTACATCAGGTGATGTTCCCCAGCCGCCGCCATAGTAACTGCCATAGCCATGGCCATAACCGCCATAGCTATTCATGGTGTTGTAGCTAGTAACTTTAGTGCGGTCTTGGGTTACTACGTGATAGCTAATCCAGACCTCTGCCTGATCTTTTGGTGTGGCTGCAAGTCCACGCGACTCCAATTGACTGTTAATTGCCGTGACAATACGTTGATCACTCAGATTGCCATAGTCTTTTCTTGGCTCTAAATAATAGCTACTTACATCTTTGCTATGGAAGTCAGGGCTATAGTCAACAGTAATGTCGGGCGAACTAGCGCAGGCTACTAACAAAAATACCATTGATA
>CAWVSB010000033.1:0-26834 GCA_963933215.1 uncultured Cellvibrionales bacterium | reverse complement strand
TCTTGTTCTTGTTCTTGTTCTTGTTCTTGTTCTTGTTCTTGTTCTTGTTCTTGCTGGCTTACCATATGCAGTCGCTGCCGATAATACTGTGCTTTAACCGCTGCGGCATCGGTGATAAGTCTGTCTTTGGCCGGTGATATTTCGAGATTTAAAAGCTCATAGATTTCAAAATTTACTGAAGTGATATTTATGTGATTCAAAATAGCGCCTGTCTTAGAATCAATTTCATATAGCCCTGATTGATACTTTGTATTACCTAGGTAATCGTTGAAGTCAGAGACGAAAACTTTATCTTTTCCTTGTTTGCGAGAATGTAACCGCTCTGCGCTAGAACCAATTATTAGTCGATCTTTATCGACTACCATGCCTCTAATGTATCCATCTATATTTGTTAAGGTAATCGACTCACCGGTTTCTAGATTGACCTTTTTTATGTCACCAGCTTTACTTGAAAGGACATATACATAATTATCTTTAAAACAAATTGTGTGAGGCTGATCGAGTCCAGTAATTATTGTGGACATATCACCAAGTCTGGTTATTGTCCCGCCAGTATTTTTTACAGACAAGCTATCTTGGGACAATATATACCATTGCCCAGCGTAAAATTTCACGTCATTTAAGTGGATATAACCAGGCCATTCCCAAATGATCTCTTCAGTATGAGTAGATAAATCATAGTTGGTAACACGGTTATTACGCGTAGATGTACAGTAAATCTTATTATCTTGAATTTCTATAGAATGTAGATCTTCAACTAGACTTAAATTTATTGTTTGCAAAAATACTAGCTTCTTATCGAATACCAAAATTTTTGCACCGGTTACCGACTGAGTGCCGATATATATATGTTTACTGTTTTGACAAATTCCAGTTAGACCTACATCGTTGTCACCCATAAGATCACATGGAGATAAGTCCACCCAATGAACTTGCCCAGAGGACAATTCACAATATGATAAGCCAAACAGAGACGCATTTTCGGTATTACAATGGCTTATCAGTATATTCATTTTTCAGTTTGATGGGCCCAGTTTAGCTATTTTCGCCATTGATTGGATAATAAACTCTGATGCTAACGAATTAAATTTTCCAAGGAGTTCGTAATCATAAGTCGGTGCTGTGTAGTCTTCTCCACGAATATCAACATACTGTTGGGTTATCGTTTGGAGTAGTTCCGATCGGTCTCCATCGTCACCACCAGTTGTTGCTCCTCCATGATACTGGTGGAATGTACCTTCACATAAAAGTAAAAACTGTTTACCTTTACTAGCTGTTACTACTCGTTTAAAAAAGTCTAGATTGGCATATCCTCCACCGTGTGAATTAAAACGCTCATCATATCCATTTAATTGCCGAAATAGTTTTTTAGGCAGCGCTAAAAAATTACTTTCAGGTACTCTTTGTAATATTCCGTGGGCCTCTGAGCTGCCGCTAAAGCATGCTATATCAAATAGTCTATATCCATCTTCACGCCAGTTAACTGAAGTCAGCAGTTTCTTTTCTTCTTCTTCGCTATATCCAGAAAGCACGGCCTTTTGTTGCGGCTCCTGTCCTAAGTGGTAGCCCGGGACAGATACTATGGATTTAGAATTTAATAAAAATGCGTCTAGAGTTGCTCTCACTACACCGGGTGTAACTAGTCTAGCGCCATCTATCATGATCGAGATATTATCGGATCTAGCGATATCAACGGCCTCGTTAATTGCAAAAACCGGTGATGGCCTGTTTTCATCTCTACATATATACGTAATATTATTTCCAAGCGCCTCGACACTTTCTTCAGTTAGTGTATTCGAAGAATTATTTTCAATAACTATTATTTCATATTCATCTCCTGAAACATTTCTTTGATGTGATGCACTGAGTGAGTAAATGGTATTTAACGCTTGAGTCGGCATAGAGTAAACAATAACCACAATCGACAGCAATGGTTTTCGATGGCTCTTTCGTGCAGATGCTATTAATATTTTTAGATCTTTTTCCCCAGTTATAAAACGATATTTATATAAAAAACTAGCAAATTCATCAAGCTCCTTTCTTCTCTTATCGCCTGGTGTTTTTTCAATATCCTTTTTATTTTTTTCCCACTGATCTTCTCGTTCAGTAATATGATCTTTACTAATAGCGCTCAGTTTCTTTTGTAAATTCCTATCTCCTCGTAAATTTTTCTGTGAGGCATGTAGATGATAGTTGACTAATTTTTCTGAATATCGCAGCTCACATGCAGTCATAATTCCCAATATAACTTCTTTTGGGTTCGCAATAAGAGCCTCATATGAATATATTACTCCGGGGCTTTTTAAATACATTTTTATTATTTTTATTGTAGACTTGGATGCTCTTTCAACCCACCTGCCGTATGTGCCCTCATTAACCTCCATGTTTTCATGGCCCCACCAGTTTTTTCCTTTTTCTATTAGTGATAGGTATGTATGTCTATAGGAGCGAAGTGTCCACACTATCTTTATTTCACATGTAGACTGGTTGTATTCGATAAAGTCTTGTACCCACTCCAGCGCTTTAGGAGAAATAGACGTTTCTTTTATAACCAAGGTCCGAGAGTTGTTGGTATCCAGAGCGTAATAATCGGTAAGTTCCTCGGGAGAAAGCCGTGGCGATGGTGGAGAATCTTTTTTTCTATTCCACGGTTCAAAGCACACACAGGTGTCATCATGTGCATCGAAAATGGCTCCGATTAGAGTTGTTCCAGATCTCGGCAATCCTAATATGACGATTATCTGGTTGATTTTAGTTTTAGTCAAAGAGTTCATTATTAGGACAGCTAAAAATATGAGAATTTATGATAAAAATTATACTACACCACAGGAGATAATTACGACTATTTATAGCTTAGTCTTATCGTAAAATGTCAACCGTTAGCTATAAAAGTAAAATTTAGAGATATGTACCATTCGAAAGCAACTCATTGTAAAAGCTAGCATTTATATCGCTGTTTATTTTTAGTACAATGCCATGTTCTACATACACTTAAGCTAAGTAATAGCATACACGTCAATACTGGTTGTTGGACTGCTTTAAAGTAGAGTTATAGTTCTTTAAAAACGCTTATATTTAGCAAAAAACTGCTCTAAATCTAAGTCGCCAGTATATGTACCTCATTTGGAGAGAGATTTTGATCCGCCTTTTTTGGGGTTTTGAGCGTAAAGTTGAGGAAAAAAAACGATCGGAATCATTTAGTGGTTTTAGATCATTAATAATGCAGAAATCGTTTATTTTTGTATCTAGTTTTTTCTCGCTCCAGTCAAAACATATTAACGGGAATTTCCACCGCTTATGATATTCCAGAAGCTTTATATTATACGCAAGCCAAGCAGCACATCCTTCTTCTACCGAAACCTCGCCTCTTTTCACCAATGATGCAATAACCGCCGAAGGTGTTCTAAATATTCCAATAAATTCACTATGCGGAGCAAGTTGTAACCAACCGTCAAGCGTTATTATTGTTCTAGGGTCTTTAAAGGCAAAGATATCAGTACTTTGATAGAGCTCTAATATTCTTTTAGCCTCAGAGATACTTTCTTCATCCCAATCTACATATATAGGAGGGTAAAGCCACGACCCACCATTTTTGGCAAGGACACTATCATTTAGTTCTACTATATCGGTATTTTCTCGATTTCCTTTTTTATTATGCCTATTCCACTCACTATATTTCCCTAGCTCTACCCCTGCTTGTTGCAGCGACCCTGTCAGAAAACTAGTGCCGCTTCTATGCATGCCGAGAATAACAATAATTCTCTTAGGTATTAATTTTTTTATAGTATTGTTCATAGATTTTTGGCTGCAATTATTAAAAAGGTTCATATTATCAAAGGGAAATCATCTTAAAAGTACATAGTAGTTAAGTAGCCGATATTACAACTGTATCCCTTAGTTAGAAGGATTGTAATAAAGTCTTGATTAAATATCGACGCATAATCTTTAGTCCAACTCTCGCCAACATCCTCTATTCATTTTCATACAGGGGTTAATTAATTTAAGTTTTTTGAAACTTTGTAGAGTGAATATGATATTCGTTGTGTTCTGTAAAATAAAACATAGCTCTAGACCACTATAAAGTATATTGTCATTTTAAAGAGAATATTTTTTTTAGTTTAGAAAATCTGGATTTATATCGCATACTTTCCCCCTTAGATGCGAGAGCACAGCGCTCTCGAAAGTCGTCAAGCTTTTGGTCGAAACCCTTTATTTGACTAATTTGTGTAGATAAATTGTCCTGTGCATTTTGATAGAGTATTTGATCGTATTTATTATCGTTCTCGATATCATGATAAAGGCCTGCCAGTTCAGTCCTGAGCATTGATATTTTATCTTGAACTGATAGTTGAGTATCTTGACTGGAGTTTCGCCTCACATAAGAAAGGTCAAGATGATAGTTTTCTTTTATGAGAGCCTCTTCAAGCACCACCATAGACTCGTCGTATTTATCTACACAGCCGATAGTCGGTATTAACGAGGCTTGTCGAAGCGCACCGTTAAGGGTCTGTTCGCTAATTTTCCCTATTAACTCACCTGATAAAAACCGAGTTTGGTGATTTTGGAGGACAAAATGTCCTGGGTTACTCATGCTCCATTCAACATATTCCGCAAATGAGTATTTTTTAGCCATTTTCGCACTTTTAGTTTCATTCTCATATTGTGTTTTTTCAAAATTATATACAGATTTTATTCTCTCTAATGGGTTGCGAAGTAATAGGTAGGGAATAGCATCAAATTCCCAGTCATTTATATGATTAAGGTTAACCCAGTGAGCAGAAACAGCTGTTAACTGCCCGTTATTGCCAATAATACGATTTAGTTCGTTACTATCATTCCATAGTGAAGGATTTCTTCGAATAATTTCAAACTTCTTACGTAGATTTCTATTTAAACTCCACTCAAAAGTTGAACCCGCATTTTTAAAGATGTGAGCGTGAACAATTATTTTTCTAGACACAGTTAATTCCTGAGGTTTACGTCAATTTTAGTCAGCTGATATATTTCAAATTGAACAGCATTTCTTATCTTCGTTGTCTAATACTAATTTTTAGGCGGTAGGGTAGCCTGTGATTTGAGCATGACGTCAGATGAGTGGAATACATTTTTCATTGCTGAATCTGGAAAGCTGCCTAAAAAAACCGATCTTTTTTCTGGCGGGCTATAAGGTTGACCTCGTAAGGCTGTGTATTCCGCAAAATGCTGTTTGTGGATTTCGCGGCGCATATCCTCTTTTGCTTGCCCGGTTGTAACACCGCCATGAACTTGATGAAAGGTACCTTCTCCAACTAGAGTAATGAGTGTCGTCTCAGGCAGTTCTACAACTCTCTTATATAGGTCTAAATTGGATTGTCCTCCACCGATCAGAATGAAGTTTTCGTCGATACCGCCGATTTTCTTCCATATGTCGACTGGGATACAAAGGCAGTTACTTTCACCTATAGGACGAAAAAAACCTCCTCCGCTGGTTCCGCTTAAGCAGGATATTTCGAATAGACGGTAGCCATCATTTGGCCATTTAATGCTTTCAAGTAACTTTCCCTCAGTTTTACTATCGAAGCCTTCTTGAATGGATCGCTGTTGGAGTTTACTTCCCAAATGATAACCGGGCACTGAAATGATGGGCTGTTCTGCCAGTCTTGTTGCTGCAATCATATAGTTAATTACGCCAGGACTTAGCATTCTAGCCCCGTCAATTACCAATACGATGTTGTCGCCTTTAGCTTGCCTGGCACCATAATTTACCGCATATACAGGCGTTGAGTTTTTTTCATTTCGTCTGTGATATGAAAAATTACTACCAAATGAGGTAACTTCCTCTTCTTCTAGGTTTTGATCTGATGAGTTTTCTACTACGAGAACTTCATAATCATTAACCGAAGCGCCTTGCTGATACGATGGCGTTAACGATAGTAATGTTTTCTTTGCCTGTTGTGGCATCTTATAAACTATTACTATAAAGCTTAATATCGGATTGTTACTTCCCTCATATTCGGTTGGCTTTAGTATCGGTATTTGCTGATCAAAAAACATAACTGATTTAGGTGCATTAGGGATCGGAGGCCTTTTTTCTGGTGCTGGTATAGTCGGTTTATTTACCTTGTAGCCAGCGATTCGCGATAGAATTTTTTTCATAGTTTAGATGCTAATTGCGTTTAAATTATTGTTGATAGATGTAGTTGTATAGGCAGTTGATTACATTGGAAAGGAAGGATTTAAGTGAGTAACTCCTAGTTTTCTTTGATGTTGATCTTTTAGCCTTTTCGAAATATCACGCTTCCCCTCAATCTCAGTTCAGCATACCTATTTACTGAAATTAAGCATCATGTAATGGGGTCAAACCAGTCGAAACTATTATTTCCGATCCCATTTTTCCCATACAAAGTTGTAATCCCATATCATTTTATGTGTTTTTGACAATTCTTTTAAAATTCTCTTTCTGCGGCTATGGGCTCGAGGATGCCATTCATGGAATTGGATCATAAATGAATCCACATTTTTCAATAAATCCTCGTCAATCATTTTTTCAAGGAGAGGGAATTCAGCACCTTCGATATTAATCTTCATTAAATCTACGGTTGTTAGTTCTAACTCTTGCCATACGCATTCAATAGATTTAATTTCCGTTATAGCAGTTTTGATATTATCTGTTTTGTCAGCTTCTTTAAAAATAGAAGAACCAAGTCCTTTTAATGAGATTTTTACCTTTTCATTAGTGTCTCCGATACCATAGAACAGAGGTATTAACTTACTATTGGTAGCAGCCTTTTCTTGTAACTGTTTGTAATTAATAGGGTCCGGCTCAAAAGCGTAAATGGTGGGGTTATATCTTTCCACGATGTGTTGGGTCCATTCGCCGGTAAACGCGCCTACATCGATAACTATGCTATTTTCGTCTAAGTCGGCTTCATGCAGTATATTCTTGTTAGCAACTGTCGCACCGATAAAGTCGTAAAAAGCTGGTCTATAATAATGCAATTCAAGTGCTGTTTTAATAAAGCCTGTCAGGGCTTTTTCTTTATTTCTCATATATATCGTGCGGGGATATAAAAAAGCCTTCTTAAGCTCATAAAAGCTTGGAATTATGCGTAATATAGACATCGTAATAATTGATTCCACTAAGTTAATTTGTCGTACACTAAGTGCTATATAATAACAGAATAGTGTCGTTAATGTGAGATAGTATAATGCAGTTTGGTTCAATTTTAGGCTCAAATCAGCTTAAATATTTTCTATATATGTTGTTAATAGCGGCCATTTTGAGTTGGATCGGAGGCCTGAAAAACTTAACGAAAAGCATTGTAGATGTCGCTCAGAAAGAGGGTGTGCCGGTTAGGCCTAATATTTTATTAATTGTTGTAGATGATTTGGGCTATAACGATATATCGGCTATAAATCCTACTGGTATACCTACACCTAATATTGACTCGATTGCTAATAATGGTGTGATTTTTACAAGGCATTATGCTGATTCAACATGTGCTCCTAGTCGAGTTGCTATTTTAACCGGTAGGTATCCTGAGCGGTCGGGGTTTCGTCCTAGAGGGATAGAAATCCCCTCAGAGTATCCTACATTAGCAGAACGACTCTCTCGACAAGGTTATTCAACTTATATGGTAGGGAAGTGGCATGCTGGAGAAGAGCGTAAACAAGGCTGGCCCGATAAAAAAGGGTTTCATGGTTGGTATGGTTTTCTGGATCAATGGCAGCTTAAAGGTAACGATAAGCAAAAGCAGATGCCAACTTATTACGACCCTCGGATTAGGCAAGATGGGGGTGAGATGTTTCAAGTCAATGGCCATCTGACAGATATACTGACATCCCATTCAGTAAGTAAAATTAGAGAGTTAAATGAAATAGATAAACCATGGTTTTTGTACCATGCTTTTCTTGCGCCACACTATCCCATTCAACCTGCGCAGCGTTATTCAAAGCAGCACTTGGCTACACCAGAGGGTAAGTATCAAGCCTTAATTCATCAGCTCGATGATTCAATCGGGAAGCTAATAGCAGAAATTGATTCTAATACATTGGTTGTCTTTCTTAGTGATAATGGGGGCACTAATGAAAACCGTAATAATAACTTTCCATTTTTCGGGAAGAAAAATGAGGTTTATGAGGGCTCTTATCGAACCCCTTTAATTATTAAGTTAATAGAGCCGATAGAAGAGCAGTCTATTGATGAGGTTGTGATGAATGTCGATATATTGCCGACGATTATGGGGGCGGTGGGCACTCCGGTTGTCGATAATGTAGATGGGCGAAATTTGTGGCCTCGATTATCTAGAGGCCGGCATTTACCAGCTATAGCTCGTAGTTGGGAGCAAACTAACTGGAATATAGAGGCATTAACGTATAGTTATTTATCTAAAGATGGTCGTTGGCGGCTATCTCGAAGATACGGGCTAGATCTATCGTTGTCTGACTTAAACGCAGAGCCTTCAGGCGAAGGTAATATTGCATCAATGTATTATGAAGTTGTTGAAAGTCTGGATCAAGAGTTTTGGATATCGCATTTAGAGAAGAGTAAGTTGCCGGTGATTGGAAAAGTAAATGCCATAGATAAGAGCATTGAATATTCAGGTTTTGATGTGATGCGTGTGCCTTATCTGTATGGCTTTTCTATAGGTATACAAATTGGACCATGGCCAGATTTCGATGAACTAACGCCCACAACTTTGGCTTCTCAAGAGGGGGTTTGGGAGTTGTTGTACGTACCAGATAAAGGTGTTGAATGGCATATCGGTAATACGATATTAGCTACCTCTGACTTTGATAAGGCCAGCTGTAATAGTTATATACTAACTGGTGACATGCAGCCTAGTGAAGATTACTTTTCAGATTTGGGTGAGCGTAGAGGGGTGAAATTGTATTCACATGGACTTATAAAAGAGCAAGACAATAAACTTGCGTTCAATCTACCGTTAGATTCAGAGATCTCTTTGCCAACTAAAGTATTTTACGGTGGTAAAGCCATATTTTTAAACATGGCTTTAAGTTCTTATTTTGATCGCTATACTCCAGAAATACCTATTGAACATTATGATATGTTTAATCAACTTCACAGAGAAAGAAAATTAGGCATATCGAAAGTTCAGTTGCTGGAAAATGAATTGTGCGTAAACTAATAACAGCTATACTATTTTTTGGCGTTTAATTTGCGTTTCATTTCACTATGAAGACCTATGTAGACATAAAATTGACGAAGGTCTTGCTGAGTTTTTTGATCAGATTCAAACAGTAATTTAAATAGATCTGGATCATTATCTCTATCACCCCCAGGTTTTCTCAGTACGCCAAGCCCGAAGCCATGATTGAATTTAAAAGTAGTATGTTCTTTTTCAAGCTCTTGCCAATATTTCCATGCACCAAAATCTTTGATTCTTGCTTCTACATCGTGAAATAACACTATGCCACCAGGGGTTACTTTTTCATACCAAGTTTCAAAATCTTCCTTGACTGCGTCATAGGTGTGTAATCCATCAATATGAACAATGTCTAAAGAATTATTATCGAACTTCTCTACCGCCTCATCAAACCGCATTCGTAATAGGTAATGACACCCCCTAAAGTTTTCTCTACAGTGACTGCTCACAGCGTTGTATACATCTTCACCATAATCGCCAGTATGATCATCCCCTTCCCAAGTATCGACAGCGTAACAGCTCCCATCAATATTTTGCTCTGCCATAGCTTGGCAGAAAACAAAAAATGACATGCCATTATGAGTGCCCAGTTCCACCAGTTTTTTTGGACGCATAGCGGTAACTAAATCATAACCAAACGGCATATGATCGACCCAAGTACTAAAAGCCATCTTTATTGGATTAAAGTTAATAGAGGGAGGTAGATATATCATAATAAAGTCTATTCAGTTGCTGGTTTCATTTAGTTATGGATAGTACCTGTAAATCAATCGATAGGGTACATGTGGTGGGAAATTACTTTTTTCTATAGGTTGGGATATGTTGTTTTATCTTTAAAAACGGACGTTCAATGCCTACATAGCTTAAATAGGAGAAAAATATAGTTGCTGAAAAAGACAACAATACTACCCAAATGGCTTCAGAGCTTTGTAAGAACTCATGTGGTTCAAATTGTTGTTGTATCGGATAACAAATATAAAAAATTATAGGGAAATGAATTAGATAAATAGAATATGAAATTTTACCGATGAATGCATTGAACGCATTAATAAATAACCCCTTCCCGAAAGGCTTCATTGTTACCAATATTAACATTATTACTGACCAACATAGTGCTTCATAGCTGTGGTGTAGATGCCAAGTGGTTTCAGACTTTCCCCCTAAGTTTACTGCGGCAGTTAATACCAAACCTAGTGTAATAATTGTTGCCACCAGTGCTATTGTGGCCGCAAGTCTAATACGTACTATTGGGTTATAGTTAATTGATGTGTACAAACTATATACATAGGCGCTAACTATTCCCAGCGCGAATGCTGGGAAGCGAGCAAACAGTGATTTGGTGCTGTATATATCTAGGTTGCTAACAGCCGAATTAAGTGTGAAATGATAATAGCTCGCGGCCCATATTATGACAATTACAATCAGTATTATTATCCCTAAGTTGGATCGTAGCAGAAGCATTAATAATGGCAGTATAAAGTAGAACTGGACTTCAGTTGATAATGTCCACCAAACAACACTAAAGGGGAAAATGCTGAAGCCTACGTAGTCAAAAGCGAGTGCTTTTATCCCGTTTTCTAATTGGCCGCTATAAATAATTGATCCAATTACTACAATATAATACAGGGGGATTATTCGTAATGCTCTAGAGATTGCATAGTCTACAATTGAAGGGTAAGTTTTACTTTGTAATCCGGAAATAAATGGCAGCGATAGTAAGAAACCGCTGAGCACAAAAAATAAGGTCACGCCGGTATTGCCGCCAGCGATATAATTCATTGCAAAGCTAATATTGGGTATAGGCTTTGGTATGTCAGTAGATAACATTCCATAAATATGGAAGAAAAACACTAATAAAACCGCAATTCCTCTAATCGACTCTAATTCATAGATATAGGTGCTTTGATTTCTTACCCCGCTTTTTAAATCGAGTAATTTCATGCTAATTGTCGTCAGACCAAGGGTTTTGATTTTGTCGAGAGAACCGTTTAAAACGTTGCTCTGCACCGGTTAGAGAGTGATCAAGAAATGAAAGGGCTGAATGATTGATTGAGCCTATAAAAGTCGGTTCTTTGCGGGCAGCTTGATAATACTCACCATTGATCCTTTTATATTCATCTTGGAACTCCTGCAGTAGCTCATCTAAGTCGTCGCGCTGCATTGTCGTTACGCCGCCGTGATATTGATGAAATGACCCTTCACCCAGTACTATAAAAAGCTGAGTGGCAGGGCTAAGGCAAATACCTCGGTACAGATCTAAATTTACAGCACCTCCACCAGGGCTTATAAATGCCTCATTTACTCCGCCGTAGTTCAGCAATAATTGTTTACTGCAGCTCAAGCAGTTTGACTCCAATAATGGATGGAGGTACCCGTGAGTATTAGCGCCACTTAAACAGCTAACGTTAAAAATTTCATACCCGTTGTCACGCCACTTAATACTATCCAATAGATTTTTTTCGGCTTTTTCATCATGAAGATTGATATTGTTAAATTTATGATCATGCTCACCTATATGATATCCCGGTATTGCAACGACAGCATTACTGTTTATAGCGAAAGCGTCGAGGGTATAGCGAATAGCTCTAGGACTCAGTAGCCTAGCTCCATCTATCATTAGGCAGATGTTCTCTCCGTCGGCGATATCAATACCATAATTGGCTGCATAGATTGGTGTAGGTTTTTTTTCATCTCGTAATATATATTTAAAATTCCCTGATAAATCTTCTACTTCTGCGGCTATTAAATTATGTTTTGAATTATTCTCAACGACTATTATCTCGTACTCATCTGAACCGACATTGCGCTGATAGATGGTCGAGAGAGAGTGCAATGTATTCATTGCTTGTCTTTTCATGTCGTACACTACCACCACTACAGATAGCATATATTTAGTGCTCGCCATGTTTTATCCCTAGTGTAGTATCGTCTGCCCATGGGTCTTTTTGCTTGCTAGAAAACATTGAAAAACGATTGAAACCATTGGTCAGTGACTTCTGTAATAAGGGGATCGCTTCAGCAGAAATTGAGCCAAGCAGATAGGGTTCTCGGGTAACTGATTTAAAGCCTCCAGGCCAATATTGATCTAATTGGCGCTTAAAATCAACTACCAGAAGGTCTCTAGCTTTGTCATTGGTTGTACTTGTGCCGCCGTGATATTGATGGAGGTTTCCTTCCCCATGAAGTACCACTAATGGAGAGTCTGTGTTGCTACACAGCAGGCGATATAAATGAAGGTTAAGGCTACCTCCTCCCTTTAGGTTAAAATTTTCATCAACGCCACCGTGCTTTTCAAGTAGATGTTTACTAAAAAATAGTGCATTTGACTCCATAATAGGATGGAAGATACCGTGACGATTGCCGTTACTAAAGCAAGCTTGGTCAAACAAACGATAGCCGTTAGTAAGCCAATCACTCTTCGCAAGTAGCTTTTCTTCATGCGATAATATTTTTTCACCAGCCTTTTCTTGAGTTGCATATTCAGTAAGGTAGTAGCCAGGGACAGTGACTATAGCGTTTCTAATTTTAACGCCCTGTAGGGCATACTCAACAACTCTTGGGGTAAGCATTCGAGCGCCATCTATTAATAGCCCCACATGATCGCCGCGGCATGCTTTCAGCGCTTGATTTATGGCTTTGGCAGGTGAGATACCATTTTCTTGACGTAAAATATAATGAAAGTTTTTAGGCAGTTTTTCGATTTTGTTGTGTGGAATAGTCCTTGATGAGTTATTTTCAACTATTATCACTTCATATTGGTCATCACTTACATTGCGTTGATAATCGGATGTTAAGCTTTGCAGTGTATTCCATGCTTGATGAGGCATGTCGTAAACAACTACAACGATTGATAGTAAAGGTATGCTCATTATGTTTTCGTATGTTCAATTTATATTAGTCTTATATCTTCATTAATTACGAAGATTGATAAGGACGGGGTGACTAGTTTAAGGATACCTGAAAATGGGGCTAATCTACAGCGGGCGGATGGTATCAATTATTGAAAATGGCAGCATTATCTCTTGAGTGCATATATCAAGTATCCAATGAATTATATAATGTCTATAATTAAAGGTGACTACTCAGTTATAACTTGGATAAAAAATGTTTGGTAAAAAAACTAATGCATCAAAGCTGTTTGTGGGTGAACAGACTCTCATCGATTTTAATATATTGGAGGCTCTTGCTGGGCATCATAAAGATGGCTTTGAATCAGCGGAGCCTTTCCCACATATGTTATTTGAAGATTTCATTAACCCACAAGGATTAACTTCATTATTGGATGCATTTCCGTCGCCTGACAGTGATATTGCATGGCGGCGGGCAGATGCAGTTTTGGGTGATGCTCCAATGCAGCATAAAAAGTTAGGTATGCCAAATGAAATTCAGATGCCTAGTATTCTAAGACAGCTTATTTGGGAGTTGAACTCGGGAATATTTATAAAGTTTTTAGAGCAGCTCACAGGTATTCAAAACTTACTACCTGACCCCAGCTTGCAAGGAGCTGGCTTACATCAATCGCTACCAGGCGCTGTATTGGGTATCCATGCCGATTTCACTCATCATAAAAAATACAATTTGAGTCGGCGTCTCAATATTTTAATTTACCTAAACGAAAACTGGCGTGAGGAATACGAAGGGCATTTGGAGTTGTGGTCAAAAGATATGGCAGGTTGCGTGAAGCGAATAATGCCTATTGGTGGGCGCTGTGTTATTTTTAAAACCGACAGCAACTCCTATCATGGTAGCCCTACGCCGCTAAACTGCCCTGCTGGTACAACAAGAAAGTCGATAGCCTTGTACTACTATACTAATGGGCGCGGTGATACTGAAGTAGAGCCTACCAAAGCCACTGGTTGGCGCAATGCTAGTAGAGAAAATTTGCCCGCGGTAGAGTGATCTGACAACTATATTACTTAGCCAATTGCCACATGTTACAGATATAGAATGCTATGGTTTGGGGCGATATCTATCGCTAGTCACCACCAGTAAGCTGGCAGTTGCCATTGGGCTTATCATGATTAGCTAATAATACTACCTGCCATTGGTAATGGAAAAATGCACATGGCGATCAAAGGTATATATAATTGTAATATTAAATTTATTTTATAGATAATGTTACTAGTTAAGTAACTGTAAGCAGCCTGCTCATATTGATATTTTTTATATGTTGCTAAAAGAAATTTTAGCCATATCAGCGAACATGTTTTTGTATAATGTTATTATTATGTTTATTAGCTCAGATTTAACTATTATTGATAACACTGGATTGTATGGATTCTTTAACGCATATATCTTTATTACGTGAAATTGGCGTCGATTGGTATCTACCAAATAGGCCGTTAGGGTTAAATCCTCCCATGTTAGAAAAGGTGCTTATCTCTCCGGTTGGACTAAAAACTCCGCTGTTGTCTTCTGAGACAGCCGATATCACTGAGGTTAAAAAACTTAACGCTACTAAGACAAAAACTAAGCCTGCTATCGATTTTGGTTTGGATACCGTTAAAAAATCAACAAAACAAGAGTCGGTCATTGTTCCAAAAACAGCCCCCCGAGTAGTTATAGAAAAGATCGATAGCTTTAATTTATTGGTGGCGAGTAGTGGTTCTTTAGTGTTCGTTACCGACGTAAAATCCAGCCCATTAACAGCCGTATGGGAGCGATCAGTGCGTCAATTTTTTGACGAAATAGATCGTGCTTGTAGCTCGACTGATAAAAAAGTGCAGTCCTTAGATTATTTCTCTTGGCCTATTGCCGGTAGTGGCAATCAGAGTCTTGGGGAAGATCAGCTAATACAGTTGCTAACAGGGTTTATGCGTCAGCGTATTGTCGGTGATAAAAAATGCGTTATTCTTTTCGGTGACAATGCTAAGCAATATGGCACCTCGGTAGTATTAAGTATGAATGGCTTACAAGTAATAGCGGCGCCAGCGTTAGGGGTAATGTTTACAAGTGTTACAGCGAAGGCCGCGCTTTGGAGAGACTTACAGGCTCTACCTATAGGTAAGGGCTGAAATGTATCCGGCTGGTGTTGTTCGTCGTAATTTAACTAAAGAAGACATCGCAGAGGTTGCTGGGTTGCAATCCAAGGTAATGCCTAACCCTTGGTCTGAACAAGCATTTAACAGCAGTATTAAAGCGGGCAACGGGTGCTACACCTTAATTAAGGCTGGGGAAATAGTGGCAGTAGCAGTGGTTGTGCTAGTTCTCGATGAAGCGGAATTACTAACAATAGCTGTCGCTAAGCATCAGCAGGGGCAAGGCTTGGGTGCTGAATTACTGGCTGATTTGATGTCGGTATTAAAAGCTCAGTCGGCCAAACAGTGTATGCTAGAGGTTATGGAAGGGAATGATGCTGCGATTAGCTTGTATCAGCGAATAGGCTTTAAGCCTGTCGCTAAAAGAAAAGCTTATTATAGAACAGAACAAGGTATATTTGATGCCTTAGTGATGCGAATTGACTATTAAAGAGAGTAATGATGGATGTAGTTGAAACACAGTGGTGGACAATGTTATTGCCACCAGAATGGTCGGCTGAAGAAGATGGCGATGATATCTTAGTGTCAGACATTGACGAGGTTGGCGTGCTTGAAATCTCGTGTATTAAAAAAGAGTCGGGATCAATCACTGAAGAGGATTTGCAGCAGTTTACGGGTGATTTAGTCAGTAGCGGCAAAGAACAGGCATCGGTAGAGACTGATTTCTTTGAAGGCAGTTATTTTGAGTATTTAGATGACGGCGAGTGGTGTCGGGATTGGTTTTTGATCAATGGCGATTTACTGATAATTGCCGGTTACACTTGTATGGAAGAAGATAAACGCATGGACGATGCCAGCGTTGATGAATTGGTTGGCTCTATAGCGCCTATCTTGGAAGAAGAACAGAGCGGCGAATAGCTGGCGAAACAATCTGCTATTAACTTATATTCCCCGTCACTCTCACTCGGCGCGAGCTTGCTGCTGGCGCATCCGACTTTGCTGCAGCACGTTCTTTTTCGACTTTATCAATAACGTTTTTCAGCGCGATAATCAAACCCGTAATGATAAATGCCCCTGGTGGCAAAATCGCTACCAAGAACCCTGGGTAATCTTGTATAGGCCCGATAGCCCAGCTTATTGCCGCTGGGCCAAATAGTAAATCCATGTTGGCGAAAATTCCGCCGGTACCGATGATTTCTCGAATGGCGCCGAGTACAACTAACACTAAGCCAAAGCCCAGTCCCATCATAAAGCCGTCAAAGGCCGAGTCTGCGACATTATTTTTGCAGGCAAAGGCATCGGCGCGACCGAGAATGGCGCAGTTAGTAATAATTAACGGAATGAAGATGCCTAATATTTGGTAGAGCTCGAAGGCATAGGCTTTCATCAGTAATTCAATACAAGTCGTAAATGAGGCAATGATCATAACGAACGCTGGAAGACGGATGGCATCAGATACTAAATTACGAATCAGTGATACGGCGATATTAGAACAAGTAAGAACCACTAAAGTAGCTAAGCCTAAGCCTAATGCGTTAACCACTGAGCCAGTAACCGCTAATAGCGGGCATAAACCTAACAGTTGAACTAACGCTGGGTTGTTTTTCCACAAGCCATTAAAGCTTATTTCTTTGTAGGTGTTATCAGCCATGGTTATTTGCCTCAGTACTTCCTATCTCAGAGTCACTTATGTCAGCTTTACTAATACTAGCTTCGTCGATAGTAGTATTGTCTTCATTTAGATTGACTTTACTTGCTGCCAGAATGTCTGCTTTATGCACCGCAAAGTAGTTTAGTGTTTTATAAACAGCGTTGGTAACCGCTCGAGGCGTTATTGTCGCACCAGTAAACTGGTCGAATATACCTTTGTCTTTTTTAACCTTCCATAGCTCAGCGACGGGATTACCCAAAGATTTACCATCGAAACTCAACATCCAATCTGATTTTTTTAGATCAACTTTATCACCAAGCCCCGGTGTTTCATTATGGCTTAGTGCTCTAACCCCAGCGACGCTGCCATCTATGTTGATGCCTACTATTAATTTAATATTGCCACTATAGCCATCAGGTGCAACCACCGGAAAAATAAAACCGACCAGTGCCTCATTATTACGAGCAACAAATATTTTCTGTTTAGTTTTTAAGCCTAACTCTTGTTCAGGTCCAATAGCTAAGCTGTCATCAAGCATGGAGTTGTTGTGACGCGCTAAGGGTATTACCTCAAGCAATGCCTTGGCTTGGGCTATTCGCTCTTGTTCGGCAATGCGATCTTTAGTATTTAAAAAGGTAGAGGCGATCATTGCGGTGGTAGCAATCGCGAACAAACCTAGGGCGATACTGTTTTTACTAATTGCCTTACCTAACATCAGGATTGCTCCTTGTCTTTACTACTGGCCTTGGCGTGACCGTAGGTACGCGGTTGCACATAGTAATCTATTAGCGGGGCAGTAAAGTTAGCGAGCAATACGGCAAAGGCAATAGCATCAGGATAATTCCCCCACACGCGAATCAAATAGAGCAGAGTACCGATAATTGCCCCGTAAATGATTTTACCTTGGTTGCTGGTAGACGACGTCACCGGGTCGGTGACGATAAAGAATGCCCCAAACATGGTTGCACCGCTGAACAAATGAAACATTGGTGAGCCGCCAGATGCTGAGCTGCCGCCATCATAAAATAATGCTGACCAAAAAACTAATACTCCCAGCATGGTGATCGGGGCATGCCAGGTAAACACTTTACGATAGAGTAAGTAGCAACCGCCAATGGCAAACCAGAAGTTAGCTGATTCCCAGCCAATACCTGCCCAGCGTCCAAACTGCGGATTGGCCGCCCACACATCACTGACTAGCAGTGATGTATTTTGTTTTAAAACATCCAACGGAGTCGCCATTGTAATAGCGTCGACACCGGCGCCGGCAAAGCCAAAGTTAACCGCGATGGCATCTATTAGCCCTAGCGGCGAAGGTTGGTCAGGTAGGGTATTAATTGGCGCAGCCCACGATGTCATTTGTACCGGGAATGAAATCAGTAAAACGACATAACCTATCATTGCAGGGTTAAACGGATTATTACCTAAGCCGCCATATAAATGTTTACCGATAATAATAGAGAACGCAGTGCCTACTAAAACTACCCAGTAGGGAGCATAAGGCGGAATTGCTATAGCTAACAGCGTGGCGGTTACAATAGCGCTATAGTCTTTCAAAAAGAAGCTGACTTTGTAGCCACGTGCTTTGAGCATTAATGCTTCACAGCCGACCGCCACAATACTGGCCCAAATTATATTGACTAGTACGCCGGCACCAAAAAAATAAGTGAGCGCTAAAACACCGGGTACAGTAGCTGCTAATACTAGGCGCATAACTGTTGATGTATCAGTTGGCGCATGGGTATGAGGTGAGGTAATTCGCAAAAACGCCATCGGATTAATTCTCTGCGTTTTCGCTAAGGGCTTGTTCAGCGTCAGCGATTTTTTGTTCTAAGGTTGTTATGGATAAGCGAAAAGCATCAAGTTTGTCGCTATTGTCAGCTTCGGCCAGAGCTAGTTTTTCGCGCGCTTTAGCTAAACGCTTTTTTAGTTTTTCAAGTTGTTGCTCTGGCGTATCAGCTACATTGCCAGCTGCACGTTTAGCCTGCGCCCTTGCTATGGCGTCGTTAGCTTCACCTATGGGCTCACTTTCAGTCGGATCATCGCTTGGACTTTGCTCATTTAATTGTGCTTTTGCTGCTGCTAACTGTAGACCTATTTTATCGATGCCCATTTTAAAGGCGTCTAGCTTATCGCTGCCTGCTTCTTTGGCTTGCGCGAATTTAGTCTCAGCAGTGGCGAGTTTTTTCTCTAGTTTTGTAATTTTTTCCTCTGGCGTCTCAGTTGCAGTCGGCGCTCCCGCGCGTTTAGCCTTGGCTCGCTCTATCGCCGCCTGCACTGGGTCATCATTAACCGACTCAGCTTTAGCCGCTGCTTTTTTGGCCGCTGTGCGGGCTATTGCCGCTTGAATAATGTCATCTTTGTTATCTGGAGCATCTTCATTGGTAGCCGATTCTATAGTCGCTAATTTAGCTGCTTTGGCTTTCTGTGCTGCTTCGGCCCTAACTCTGCGCTTGGCTTCTTTGGCTTCTTGCTCTTGCAATAGGCGTTGTTCGCGGGCTTCAAAGCGGGCCTTAGAATGCTCAGCGCGCTGTTGATCCGCCTCATGCTCACGAATCGCAGCTTTAGAGGAACGGTAATATTGTACCAGTGGGATATTACTCGGACAGACATAAGAGCAGGCGCCGCACTCAATACAGTCGGCTAAATTATGCGCTTTTAATTTGTCTAATTCTTTGCCCTTTGAAAACCAGTAAAGTTGCTGTGGCAGGAGTGATACAGGACATGCTTGCACGCACATGCCGCAGCGAATACAGGCTTGCTCCGGGTCGGCTTCGGGCAACTCTGCTTGGCTAGGAGCTAAAATACAATTGGTTGTTTTAACTATTGGCACGGCAAAATCTTGCAGGGCAAAGCCCATCATTGGGCCTCCCATAATTAAACGGTTGGCCTCGCCGGTTTTAAAACCGGCAAGCTCAAGCAGGTGGCTCATAGGTGTACCAATCAGTACTTCATAATTCTGTTGGATTTCACAGGCTTCGCCGGTGACCGTCGTAATACGTGAAATAAGCGGTTCGCCGTGCACTACTGCCCGATAAACCGCCGTAGCAGTACCCGGGTTTTGCATGACGATTCCAATGTCAGCAGGTAGGCCACCTTTCGGTACTTCTTTATTGGTGAGAATTTGAATAAGTTGTTTCTCGCCACCTGATGGGTACTTAGTTGGGAACTCCACAACTTCCATCTGTTCGCCTGCCACCGCTTGGCGCATCATAGCCAAAGCTTCGGGTTTGTTGTCTTCAATACCAATTATTACTTCTTCAGGTTCAACAATATGCGCCAGAATTTTAATGCCTTGGATAATTTGATCACTGCGCTCACGCATTAGCATGTCATCGGCAGTTATATATGGCTCGCATTCGGTGCCATTGATAATAAGCGTTTTTATTGGCTTGTCCGGTTGGCCGGCAAGTTTTACTGCCGCAGGAAATCCTGCGCCGCCCATGCCAGCAATCCCGGCATTGCGAATAATGTCTAGCAGTTGGGTTTTATCTAACTGGGCATAGTTGCTAACCCCAGTATGTTCAATCCATTTATCTTGCCCATCGGTGGTAATACTAATGCATTGGCCGCTCATACCTGAAGCATGGGGAAGGGGGTGCAACCCTATTGCACTAACGGTGCCAGAGCTTGGCGCATGCACCGGCACCGACACAAAACCGGTTGCCATACCAATCATTTGGCCCTTAAGTACTTTGTCGCCCAACTCAACTATGGGCTTAGCGGGTGCACCAATATGCTGTGACAGTGGGATGACCAGCGTGTCGGCAATCGGCGCGACCGCGATAGGAGTGCCGGTTGATTGATGTTTATTCTCCGCTGGATGAATGCCGCCGGGGATATTAAATACTTTACGCACTAGGCTGCTTCTCCCTGAGTCGCGTCGCTAGCGATAATATCGCTTTGTGGCTGTGGTAAATCCCATGCCCAGGTTTGTAATGTGGTGGGTACATCAAGCATATCTATACAGTCCACTGGGCAGGGTTCTACGCATAAGTCGCAACCAGTGCATTCACTAATAATAACTGTGTGCATGTGTTTGGCAGAGCCTAAGATTGCATCAACCGGGCAGGCCTGAATACACTTAGTACAGCCAATACATTCGTCTTCGCGAATGTAAGCATAAGTGCGGGGCTTTTCACCAGCGCCTTCTTCAGCGTCTAATGGCAATGCCTCTACATCTAACAATACCGCTAGTTCGGCAATAGTAGTCTCGCCACCAGGAGGGCATTTGTTAATTGCATCGCCGCCGGCAATTGCTTCGGCATAAGGCCTGCAGCCGGGGTAACCACATTGACCGCACTGTGTTTGTGGCAGAATCTGATTAATTTGTTCTGATATAGAATCGCCATCAGTGGCAAAGCGTACTGAGGCAAAACCGAGTAATCCGCCAAATACTAAGGCTAAACCAACAACAGCCATCAGGGCGGCTAGTAGTGGTTGCTGGGTGATAAATTCGATCATGCTTACACCAAGCCCGCAAAGCCCATAAAGGCCAGTGACATAATGCCAGCGGTAATCATGCCAATGGCCGAGCCTTTAAAGGGTTCCGGTACGTCGGCTACTGCTAAACGCTCGCGCATAGCGGCAAATAATACCAGCACCAATGAAAATCCAATCGCAGCACCAAAGCCATAGAGTGCTGATTGCAGGAAGTTATGATCTTTATTGATATTTAACAAGGCAACACCTAGCACCGCGCAGTTAGTAGTGATCAGCGGTAGGAATACGCCTAGTACTTTATGTAATAACGGGCTAGATTTACGCATTACCATTTCAGTAAATTGCACCACCACTGCAATTACCAGAATGAAAGAGATAGTACGTAAGTAAGTTAAACCCAATGGCGCAAGCAAATACTCATAGGTTAAATAGCTGCATACCGACGCTAGTGTCAGTACGAAAGTTGTTGCCGCAGACATCCCCATAGCCGTTTCTAATTTATTAGAAACGCCCATAAACGGGCACAGCCCTAGAAACTGTACGAGAACAAAGTTGTTTACTAATATCGCTCCAATGAGCAATACGGAATAATCCGCAATCATGTTCATTACCTTTGCGCTATGTTGGCTTATGCCTCAGCGCATGTTCAATACTTTACTACTAATTCACTCTCATGCCGGCTTGCGCGCCTGCATGCGGTTCTAATATCCATAAATCTTTGCCGCCCGGACCTGCGGCTAATACCATACCTTCTGAGATTCCAAAGCGCATTTTACGCGGTTTTAGGTTGGCAACCATTACCGTTAGTTTGCCAATTAGCTGATTAGGTTCATAAGCACTGCGAATACCTGCCAAAACTTGGCGTTGGTCGCCGCCAATGTCTAATTGAAGCTGCAACAGCTTGTCTGCTTTGTCTACATATTCAGCATGCACAATTTTTGCTATGCGCAGATCTATTTTAGCGAAATCTTCAAATGTTATCTCAGCAGCTATTGGCTCAATAGCTGTTGCTTTAGCTGGAACAGGGGCTGCTTTAGCTTCGCTAGCTAATTCTGCTTTTTGCGCCTCGACCATAGCGTCTACCTTGTCGCTATCCACACGACTCATCATCGCCTTGAATTTATTGATTTCATGGGATCGCAATGGAGTGGGTTCTTTATTCCACACAAGGGAGGTATTCAGAAACGCTTCAGCTTTAATCACTGTTTCAGGCAGTACTGGTGCCAGATAAGTCATGATCTGGGCAAACATATTGATACACTGTGAGCTAATAGCGACAGCCTGCGCCGCAGTATCTTCTTGCTTTGCTAGTTTCCAAGGTTCGGCCGCATCAAAATACTCATTAGTTGCATCGGCCAACGCCATGACTTCGCGCATGGCTTTACTGTAGTCGCGCTCTTCATAGTAATTAGCAATTTGATTACCAGCATCAATGCCTTGCTGCCATAGCTCTGCGTTGGCAAGTTCAGCTGATAATAGGCTATCACCCTTGGTAATAAACTTAGCGCTGCGGCTGGCAATATTGATCACTTTTCCAACTAAGTCAGAATTAACTTTTTGCACAAAGTCTTCAAGATTTAAGTCAATATCGTCTACATTGGCTGTTAGCTTGGCGGCAAAGTAATAGCGCAAATACTCTGCATCTAATTGTTTTAAGTAATTGCGAGCGGTAATAAAGGTGCCGCGTGACTTAGACATTTTCTTGCCGTCTACGGTCAAAAAGCCATGCACATAAATTGCAGTGGGTTTACGAAACTCTGCAGATTCGAGCATGGCTGGCCAAAACAAGCCATGAAAGTTGATAATGTCTTTACCAATAAAATGAAATAGTTCGGCGTCAGAACCTTTAGCCCAATAGTCATCAAAGCTCAACTCAGTTCGCTCACACAGATTTTTGAAGCTAGCCATATAGCCTATTGGTGCATCTAGCCAAACATAAAAGTATTTGCCAGGGGCGTCTGGTATTTCAAAACCAAAATAGGGTGCATCACGCGAGATATCCCATTCTTGCAAACCAGCTTCCAGCCACTCATTTAGCTTGTTGGCTATTTGTGGTTGTAAACTACCTGCAGTAGTCCAATCTTTAAGCATTGCTTCAAATTCAGGCAGTTTGAAGAAGTAATGTACCGAGTCTTTTTCAATCGGCGTTGCACCCGACAGGGCCGAACGTGGATTTAATAAATCGGCGGGGCTATAGGTTGCACCGCAAGCTTCGCAGTTATCGCCGTATTGGTCATCAGTTTTGCATTTAGGGCAAGTGCCTTTGATGTAACGGTCGGCCAAGAATAGTTGTTTTTCTGGGTCAAATAACTGAGTGATCGAGCGCTCTGCGATGTGGCCGTTATTTTTCAAACGACTGTAAATTAACTCAGAAATTTCCTTATTTTCATCCGAATGGGTTGAATGAAAATTGTCGAACTTAATAAGAAAATCGTCAAAGTCAGCTTTGTGTTCATTGCGCACATTATCAATTAATTGTTCAGCGCTTATGCCTTGTTGCTCTGCTTTAAGCATAATAGCCGTGCCGTGAGCGTCGTCGGCGCAAACATATAAGCAATTATGGCCTCGAGTATTTTGAAATCGCACCCATATATCGGTTTGGATGGTTTCCAGTAAATGGCCCAAATGTAGCGACCCATTAGCGTAGGGTAGGGCACTGGTAACCAATATTTTGCGTGGTGTGGCAACTGACATTAATGTTTTCCAGACGGTTATTACAACTGAGGCAAAGCGCCTCAGAAAAAGCACCTACTATACCGCCTTCAGGCGCTGTTTTATAGCGGCAACAGCTATAAAAGCCCATTGAATCAGGGTTTTAAATACTTGACTATTCTACTGGGTTTTTGCATAGTGGGCTGCATTAATTTGCCCCTTACAAAGTCCCTCGGAGAATATTATGTGCGCAATGTCTGCAGATTTAGTCAATACAGCTTTAGCCGCCATTGAAGTGTTACCGGGTAGGTCTAATTTACTGTCTGAAGACTGTATTAAGGGGTTGCGAATAGATGACGATGCAGTTCATTTGAGTCTTAGTTTAGGCATGCCTATGGCGGGCCTTAGCAGTTCATTAAATACTCAAATTGTAGACGCATTAAAAGCTGTAGGAGCTAGTGCTGTTGATCTGACTATTAGCTCTGATATTGCCAATAACTTGGGCGAAACCGCTAATCCTAATTTGGCTGGGGTGAGAAATATTATCGCCGTTGCCTCTGGCAAGGGTGGCGTCGGCAAATCTACTACAGCAGTAAACTTAGCCTCGGCATTACATGCAGAGGGCGCTAAAGTTGGTTTGCTTGATGCCGATATATACGGACCAAGCCTGCAATTGATGCTGGGTGTGCCGGACGGCGTAAGGCCCGGTCAGCACGAAGGAAAGTTTTTAATACCAGTGGCTGCCCATGGCTTAAAAACTATGTCTATGGCGTATTTAGTTACCGACAAAACGCCGATGGTTTGGCGTGGCCCAATGGCAAGTGGCGCATTACAGCAAATGCTATCGCAAACTATGTGGGAAGAGTTAGATTATCTTGTTGTTGACATGCCGCCAGGTACTGGCGATATACAGCTCACCCTGTCGCAGCAAGTGCCAGTTAGCGGTGCCGTTATTGTTACCACTCCCCAAGACATTGCCTTACTTGATGCTATTAAAGGTGTGGAAATGTTCCAGAAAGTTGGCGTTGATGTCTTGGGTGTGGTCGAGAATATGGCTTACCACCAATGCACCAACTGCGGTAATAAAGACCATATATTTGGTGATGGTGGCGGTGCCAAGCTGGCCGCTGACTACCACGTCGGAATGCTGGGTTCATTGCCGCTGCAACGCACTATTCGTGAGTGGACCGATGCTGGCGTGCCGGCAGTTGTGGCTGACCCAGCAAGCGATACTGCCCAGCAGTATGTGTCTATTGCTAGAAACACCGCTTTACGTTTATGGCAAAAATCAATCAAGCCATCGCAAATTACCCCTAGCATTGAAATTAGCGACGACTAATTAGGGCTTAAGGTTAGACTTATTTCTTGCGCAAGGTAGTAACGGCCCATTCGGCGCGGGGATCAGTGTAGTCGATCCTCTTCATTGTCATTTGCGAAGCGATTTTTTCATACTCAGCTTTTTTTAGTCTATCCATTGTTGGATTGGGATCATGTGGTATCCACGGATGCAGGTAAATTACTGTATTTACTTTGGCTTGCAATAATTCTTTTGCACAGCCAAAGCAAGGTTGCATAGAGGTGTACATCGTGGCGCCTTCAACAGATATTCCAAAGCGCGCCGCTGCCAACAAAGCATTTTGTTCGGCATGAACACAAATACATAAATCGTAGCCGGTACCAGATTCAAACTGTTGATTAGGATTGTCGCAACGCAGACAGCCACCATCTAGGCAATTGGTCATGCCTGACGGAGTGCCGTTATAGCCAGTAGAAACTACCCGGTTACCCTTGACGATAGTTGCCGCCACACGGTTGCCTGTGCAGTTCGCCTTCTCCCGTACAGCAAGGGTTATACCCATATAGTATTCGTCGGTAGAGGGGAGTTGTTCTGAGGGCATAATAAGACCTGAGTAGCGAATAAAAGTACTAGCTAACAACATACCCGCTAGCGGGTAGTTGCGTGTTATCTAAAAAGCTGTGGTTATTGTCAATCTTTAGACGGTCGTTGGCAAACCAATCTATCGCAATCGGATAAATTTTATGCTCCAAGACTTGTACTTGTTGCGCAATTTCCGCCGCATTATTGCAGTGTGTGATATTAGTTTGCGCTTGAATAATTGCCGGGCCGCCATCGAGCTCTTCACTCACAAAATGGACAGTACAGCCAGCGTGGCTATCACCAGCATCTAAAGCGCGCTGGTGGGTATTTAAACCGGGGTATTTAGGCAGTAGCGACGGATGAATGTTGATCAGCTTGCCTTTAAACTGTTTTACAAAGCCGTCACTCAGTATTCGCATGAAACCTGCCAGCACGATTAAGTCAGGTTGATAGCCATCCAAGGTATTGGCGAGTACTTCGTCAAAAGCTTCACGTGTTGGATACAGCTTGTGGTCCAAGGTGACTCGATCTATGTCAGCTTTGGCGGCACGCTCTAAACCTTTTACATCTGGCCGATTAGAAATAACCGCACAAATTTGATAGCCAGGATCAGTCGCAGCGCTAGAATTAGCCGCAACACTAGAATTAACTGCATCTATAATAGCTTGCAGATTACTGCCACTACCAGAGATTAATACCGCTACCCGGCAGCGCTCATTTTGACGATTAGTCTGCAATTGATTAAATCAGCTCTATTGCGTCTTCACCGGCCATTTTGTCCTCAATACTGCCTAATACCCATGCTTGCTCGCCTTGCTCGGCTAATAATGCAATTGCAGCATCAACGTTTTCTGCCCCAACGCAAGCTACCATGCCAACACCACAGTTAAAGGTGCGCAGCATTTCAAAGTCTTCTATGCCGCCGTTCTTTTGTAGCCAGCCAAAGATTTCTGGTTGCTGCCAGCTATTGGTATCTACCACGGCCTTCGTGCCGTCGGGTAAAACACGAGGCAGGTTTTCAGGTAAACCACCGCCAGTAATATGGGCGAGTGCTTTAATCGGCATGGCTTTAATGAGCGCCAATA
>CAWVSB010000032.1:0-27030 GCA_963933215.1 uncultured Cellvibrionales bacterium | reverse complement strand
GATAAAGCCATTGATAGCAAACATAGTAATTGTCAGTCCATGAATCCGAAGAAAATGATTATACCTTGGCTTAGCAATTATGGGGCAGATATTGATAAATTGATAATAAATTAAAGGGGACGGAGGGATTAAAAAACGAACAAACTGGTCAAAATTAAATCCTTCCGTCTCCTTTCCGCTTAATCATAACTAATCTTTCTGGTGCTGCTGTATGTATGCGATAGCTTCAGCAAGCGCTTCCGACAACGAGGTATAAGTTAAACCTAACTCTTTTTCGGCTAAAGAACCGTCAAACAATAACGAACCCTGCTGTGTTGTTCGCAGAACGTCTAGGGGTAGCTGTGGTCGCTTGCCTGTAAAGCGAGCCACTAACTCCATTACTTTAGCCATTGGAACAAGGTATTTTTCGGGAATATTGCGATCAGGCACTTTGACGTTAGCAATATCTCCAATGATAGAAAAATACTCTCTAGTGGTAGCTCTTTCTTTACCAATAAGATATTGCTTACCTATAGTTTGTTTTTTCATAATGGCACGAACAATCGCTTCGCTGGCGTCGCGCACATACAAATACGTGTAAGTGGTATCAGCACCAATGAGTGCAGGCATATTCCCCTTAAGTGCCCTACCCACCTCCATGGTTTCTTTATTGTCGCCGGCACCGATAACGGCGGCTAGATATAGTATGGTGAGCGGAAGCGACTGATTTTGGCTCATCAACAAGCCTGCTTGATCACCTAAATACTTACTACGCCCATAATTACTGGGATGCGGGCCTGCTGGCGTACCTTCATTAAAAGGGATTGATGCCGGCACACCAAAGGCAAGTGGTGTACTAACCTGCACAATATGCTGGATATTATTAGCTAAGCAAGCCTTGAAAACATTGGTTGCACCAATATGATTTAGCTTATAAAACTGTTTTTTATCTTGGCTCCAAAATTCTCGTAAGCCAGCAATATTAATGACACCCCATGCCCCCTTAAATGCGATATGCAATGTCTCTATTGCAGTAATGTCGCCTATTACGAAAGATAAATTATCGTGTGGCACAAATTTATTTCGGTCATCATTATTACGAATCAAGCACTTAACCATAACGGATTCTTGCAACAAACGGTCAATAACTGGCCGCCCTACAAACCCTGTTGCACCTGTCACTACAATGGTCGGTAAATTCACTGACACTGACTATTCCTCAATAATAAGATTAAAAAAAATATGCTAAATTAATTTAAACAGCAATACAGCCATTATGACAATTATAAATTATAGAGGTCAGAGCCCTTTTAGCAATCTACGTCCTGTTAAAGTGAAAGTTGAAAAAGGGTTCTGACCCCTTTTTTATCTGAGAGTGCTAAGAATTAATTTTTGATTGATAGGCGTAATGTAGCAACAGTAATTACATCCAGCCATTAAGAAACCTCATTTATATATCAAAATCGTATAGGTAAGTTATTAACATTTGTGGACAACTCTAAAAAAGTTAGGGCAAAATGAAAAAGGATGAGGGATTAAAAAAAGAACAAACTGGTAAAAATTAAATCCCTCCGCCGCCTTTAAGTCTATTTAAATAATACGGGGCTTAGTTTATAAGCATTAAGCTTAATGAAAATAATTAATTATTCAAATCTTAATTAAGTGTATATTATTTAATAAAATTTATGACTCAAGGAAATCAAAGTGACTAATTTGACTAAAAAAATAACAGTCCTAGGGGTAACTACTTTACTAGTTACCTCTCTTCTTTTACCAATTCAATCAGTGGCAAAAGAACAACCAACCAAGGGTTTTAATGAAACAATACCGACTAAAATCATGACACCGAATATGGTTGAAACGCGTATTGGGGAGTTAAAATTTTATGATGGTATTCCAACAGATGAAACCATGGAAAAAGTCTACGACAATCTAGACTTTATTCGAGGTGTCGATGTGTTTTTAAACTTCATCCCTGCAACCTCAATTGAAGGCATAAGGTTGGGAATGAAGTCGGTTGGTGTTGATGATTCCAATGAGGTTATGGTCTTTGATGATTTAATGGGTTCAACACCGTTATTTTTAACCGGTAATACTGATACCGTTTATGCTCTTGCGATGCTTGATTTAGAAAGAGATGGTGCCACAGTGGTTGAAATACCCGCAGGGGCTGGTCCAGGCACTATAAATGATGCTTTCTTCCGATTTGTTATTGATATGGGAGCACCAGGCCCTGATGCACAAAAAGGTGGTACTTACATTATTTTACCGCCAGATTATAAAGGTCAGTTAAAACCTACACTTAATGGTATGCAACATCGTGGTAAAGATACTCGAACTAGTACCATGATCGGTGGAAAAGAGACTAAAGTTTGGGTTGCTCAGTCAACGAGTTATAGTAATTGGCTTATTTTACGTGGTTTCTTAAAAGATGCTAAACCTGAGTATGCTGCAAATATGTGGCGTACGGGTTTAAAGATTTACCCATTAAAAGATGCTAAAAAACCTAAGGCTATGAAATTTACTAATGGTAGTGGCAAGTTTTTTAATACGATACATGCTAACAATTATAAATTTTATGAAGAGTTAGCCCATATATTAGATAAAGAGCCCGTTTCATTTTTAGACCCGGAATTACGTGGTCAAGCAGCGGCTATTGGTATACAAAAAGGCAAACCGTTTAAGCCTGATGCGCGCTTGAAAACGATATTAGAAGATGCTGTTCAAGTAGGTAATGCTACAGCGCGTGCTATTTGGTTAAAACCACGCCAAGAAGATGCTTACTTCTTTGATGACAGGAAATGGTATACAGGTTTTATTGGTAAAGACTACCAGTGGCTAAAAGATAAAGGGATAGGCGGGCGGGCTCTGGATGCACGTACTTTATTCTTTTACTCAGCCACCGTTAATACTCCAGCAATGGCACTTGAAATACCAGGGGTTGGCTCTAATTATGCCTTTGCTACAGAAGATAATGCGGGTGATTTCTTAGATGGTAATAAATCATACAAAGTTACGTTACCAGCAAACGCACCAGCCAAAGACTTCTGGTCAGTGGTAGTTTATGATCCTCAAACACGATCTGAATTGCAAATACCCGGTGGTTCTAAATACCCAAGTAAAAATAATAAACGTGACAAGCTTGTTTATAATAAAGATGGTTCGGTAACACTATACTTTGGTCCTAACCTACCTAAAGGCGCACCAGAAACCAACTATACTGAAACAGTACCAGGTAAAGCTTGGTTTGTATTACTTCGTTTGTATGGACCACTACAACCATGGTTTGACCGAACATGGAAACCTAGCGACTTTGAATTAATTAAATAATTAGTTAACTGTGTCTCGTCCTAGAATACGTTAATGGTTTAATCAAAGGGGACGGAGGGATTTTTTTTAACCAGCTCCTATCCGCTCAAGTTTGGCAGAATCGAAACAAAAAGGAGGGAGGATTTTTTTAAAGAACATCAAGGGTAACTCATATGTATATATTCAGATTAACAACGCAAAAAGTGCTAAAACTGTAATACTTCAAGCGGTAGTAGCTTCTCATCGATCTTATTATTCAAGTTGGCCCATTGGGAATATTTAGCATCAAAGTCACTAAGATCAGGGGCATCACCATTAAAGCCAACACCAACTACGGTTTGTGGAAAATCTTTGGTTCCGCCACAGCTACCGATAAAACTGTGATCAAAAACTTTAAACAGTGAACGCAGACCTTCGGGCGTAAAACGCCAGTAATCATTAGGATAGCCATGTATTGGAAAGCGCATCACAGAAGTTAATATCGCAATACCACACGGCTTGAGCACTCGTTGTATTTCCGCCATTGCCTCCCATGGTCTCTCAACATGCTCTAAAGTATCTAGGGCAATCACAGTGCCTGCGGCATCCAAAGGAAGATCAATATCGTGAAGATCCAACACAATATCGACGCCAGGGCCCTCACGCATGTCACAACCATAAAATTCCGTTTCAAGAAAAAGAGGCCTTAAATCTGCAATATCTGCATTACCTTCTACTTGCATTGCACCAAATTCGTATACAGGCCCCTCTAAGGCCAATGTATCTGTACAAATTTCCATAAAATTTCGAATAGATTTTCTCATTATAAGTGTTTCCAACAGTTATTCAAAGTCACTTAAAGTGTTGACAGACAGACATTGCAACCATTCAAGTACATCAAATATATAGAGCTAAAGCATCGATGTAAACTAGAGCTCTCATCAAAAAAGAGTGCCACTAACGAAGCAACCTTTTCTACGTTAAAACAACTAAAAAAATTAAAGTAATTAAAGGGACGGAGGGATTGTTTTTAACCAGTTCCTATCAGCTCACACCTGATTTACTATTTGCCCCACGCTTACCATTTACAAAAAGGATTTTGTAATACCAAGACGACCACGGATGTATCTTCGTGGCTTGCCATATCACTTATTGCAGCGCGGCAATAACCGTGAATCCTTTTTTTTGATATTCAGGATTACCAATTTTATCTTGAGCTACTACGGCAACTACTCCCCTGCTATAAAGTAAAACTACACGCTTATGTATTGATGACAAACCACGTGCATTTACTGTTAACACCTAGCAGCGAAGATTGAATTTCTAGTTTAATGAGAGTGGTTGGTAGTCGCTTTGCTCAGTATATGAATAAAACTTACAAGCGCACTGGCACATTGTGGGAGGGAAGACATAAAGCGAGCGTGGTAGATACTGAGAACTATTTATTGAAGTGCTATCGCTATATTGAACTTAATCCAGTAGCTGCCAATATGGTTACCAGCCCAGAAGAATACAAATGGAACAGCTATGGGTGTAATGCATGGGGGGATAAATCTGATATCGTCACTGCGCACACTGAGTATTTGAGTTTAGAGAATACTAGTAACAAGCGACTTTATGCATATCGTAGCCTATTCCTGTTTCTATTAGCCGATAAAGATACAGTGTTGATACGAAAGTCTGCTCATTACTGCCAGCCGTTAGGTGACCACAGGTTTAGGGCGCAGATTGAGAAAAAGCTTGGGCTACCCGTTGGACAGATGCATAGAGGACGACCAAGAAAAATAGATGCGGTAATATGAGGATGTAGGGCTGGTTAAGAAACAATCCCTCCGGCCCCTTTTATTTCTTTAATTTAGGCGCAGTGAGTGAAGGTGAGCCTACAATGCGTTCTAATAGGCATTCATCCTATATAAGAGATTTAGACAATAATAAAATATGTTTCTATACGAGCAATGCTTAACCGATGAATCAATCGCCATTACTGAGGCACTATGACGCTCATTTTGGGAATCCATTACTGAAACAGTAACAATTTGTATGTGAGGATCTACATTGACAATTGCACAATTACTAGCAGAAATGAGTACCAGCCAAGAACGTATATGGGCCATATTGCAATACTGGTCAAGCGTCAGCTTTGGCTTGATTGTTGCCATGCACGTTATTCAGTCACAACTAAAGTGGGTAGTAGTTTCACTATTGTTGATTGTCTACACTTGCTACACGACTTTTTGTTTATTCTTTTTAAGGCAAGCAATTATTATGGCAGAGGGTGCCTCCGCGCAAGCTAGGATAATGCTTACCGAGCTAAAAACTCAGGGGTCGGATATGACTATAATGAGGGAAGCCATGGAAGCTAGCTTCTCTAACTATAACTACGCCGCAACGCTTGGTTTTCTGGTTCCAATAGGGCTATATCTAATAACAATAGCGTATACCGTATATCGGCAAATAGAAATTAGAAGAGAAATGCCACATTAGAAGGGTCGAAGGGATTAAAAGATCAGCAATTTGATTAAAATCAAATCCCTTCGTCCTCTTTTAGTTTTCGTCCCCGGTTAATGGGAACTCTTTTATTTTGAGGTTCTTAACATGCCAGTGTAAGAATAAACGTACACTGGCATGTTAATAGTAAAATGTGACAGATAACGAGGAGTGACGATGGTTAGGGTAAATTATTTGCAGGGCTTAGCCAATAATCTATTTCAATATTGCTTTGGCCGGATATTATCCGTTAAGCTTAATTGTGCATTAAACACAGATCCTATTCCTGGCTTTGAAAACACTGCGTCTTACGGACGGTTGAGTAACCACGAAAATCTAGAATATATTACGGGACATGTGGTGGATGTTAATAAGGTTATAAATAACAAGTCGAAGCGACTGATTGTTGTTAATGGCTATTTTCAACGATATGAATATTTTAAGCCATTTAAAGATTTGATTAGGCAGGATTGGCTATACCTCCCGAACCAGTTCCAGTTTGGCGAGAATGATATTACCGTGCACATACGATCAGGAGATATATGGCAAGCTAACAATTCAGGTCATATCCATAGAGGTTACCCCGCGCTTCCCTATTCCTTTTATCGGAATATTTTAGACAGTAAAAAGTGGGACAATATTTTTATTGTTACGGAGTTTCCGGATGAACCAATGGTCCATAAGTTGGTGGAACAGTTTTCTGCTCAAGTACAAAATGGCAATATGTTAGAAGATTTTAATTTTATAAAATCGAGCAAAAATATTGTTATGTCAGTGAGTACATTTTCGTGGTGGGCTGCTTGGCTGTCAGATGCCAGAGAGATATATTTCCCTGTTACCGGTCTTTTCGATCGAGCCCGTAGACCAGATGTGAATTTACTGCCGGATGACGATTCACGTTATCATTTTATTCGATTACCAATGAAAGATCACTGGTATGGCACAGAAGCCGAAAGACAACATTTATTAAATAGCTGATATAGAGCAGTGAAAGGATGCTCCCTTTAATTGGCAACACATAATTGAAAGTTATGTAACCTGATTTACATAAACTGTTACTAGGCCATGGCGATCAAATCAAAGAGGACGAGTGAATTAGAAAAAATAATTATAATTAAATCCGCCCGCCCCTTTTTACTATACCTCGTAGTATAAATGTTAACCCAGTGCATCTGTGAGAGAATTGATCTGCATCTCGTCGGCTACTAGGGTTGGATTATCTGGCAAATGCTTAGCGACACGCTTTAACCATTGTTTTATAAGCGGATGCCCTGCCGCACTTAAATTATCTTCTAAGCCGAACATATAACCCCAAACGAGCTGTGGGAAAATTGCGAAATCAAGCATTGTTGGTTGATCCAGTCCGCCCATATAAGGGCCATCACTAAGGTGCGCTAAAAGCTCTGTAAAAATTCGAATTTGCATATCACCATAACTTTCAGTCAAATCCATATGCTTGGCCATTGCCTTAATAAAAGGCGCTTGGGGAAGAAATTCAGGCCAAAGATGACGAATTTGCTCTGGTAGCGGTGTATGTGCGCTTAACAATGCAGCCAAGCGCCATGCTCTGAATCGAAATTGAAGACTGATACTTTCTTCACCCATCGCGCTTCTAAAAATACTGACTAAAAATGTATCGCTTATCCAGCGGTCAATCTCATCAATTTTTGCTCGATGCTCTATTGGATAAAGTGGCTTTTCCGGGAATAATTCATCCAACCATCGGGCATGGTCAGAAGATTCACAGCGCCATTCACTGCCTACTTCTAGAACAGGCACTTGCGTGCCATTGGTGTGACCTATAGTGGCCTGTGGATCGATGGGATTGACCGGAACATGGGTGAAATTTATTCCTTTATAATAAAGGAAACACCCTGTCTTGCGAACATAGGGACTTGTGCAATAGCCATAAAGTTTAATAGGTTCCATCTTCTCTCCAATTGACGGCATTAGCCGTGTTTCGGCCAGTCGTTCGTGAACAATAATATAAATGAATTACAGTTTATAAAGGATTATTTTTTAACCCGTTTAATTAAAGAAGACGGAGGGATTAAAAATAATCAAACTGATTACCATTAAATCCCGATGTCCTTTATTGCAACATCCACTTCATAATGTCTACCTGCTGCGCTTATTACCCTCCTACCACTGACCAACACGTAGGGCTATTTGAAACACTACGTCGGGCGCAGTGTCGACAGCAATGTCTTCGCTGACCGAAAGGTCTAAAAACGTTTTGTCGCTGAGACGAATAGAGCCACCAACTAATAACTGCGCCGACGAACTGCCTAGTTCGGTAAGCGCTGAGTCATAAAACGCGGTATGCACATCCAATTGGGCTTTTAAACTGATGCGATTGCTAACAGGCCAGCTAATGGTGCCCGAGCCATAGGCAACCCAATCTTCGCGAATATCATCAAGCACATCGCTACTGCCTAGTAACAATATGCCGCCATTGGCATGCACCACAATGGCGCTAGCGCTATGGCTGAAGTTTAGCCCAAGGTAGGCGTCATGGCCGCCAGAGCCCAGCAGTGAATCGGCCTCACCAGTGCCCAATTTAACGCCGCCGCGCAGCGCCCAAGCACTACTGGCATTAGTCGACAGCTGGTAGCCGAAGCTGAGACTGACGTCACCCAAACCTTGGTTGCTGTTATTATCGGCATCGCTAACCGCCACTTGTGTTTGACCGTTGCGTCTATAGCGATAGTTTAGTTGGTCTTGGGGGTAGTCAGGGCGGTCGCCGCTGGGGAAACCCCAGAAGTCGTGCCAGTCTTCGATAAAGCTGTCGCTGCTGCCACCGTTGTGGCGTATATAGGGCACGTCCACCCCTACTTCTAGATTGTCGAACAAGCCATAGCGCCCATGTAAATTAACGCGATAAGTCTCTCCGTCTAACGATATAGTTTCGCCGCTGTCAGTATTGGCTGAGAAAGAATTACTGGCGTCTACGTTAACAGCCCCACTGAAGCTACCAGCGCTATTAATATTGCCACTAAGGGTTGCCGGTAGACCAAAGACTTGAACCAATGGGTTGCGATTGCTACTGCGATAAGGGTCATCGACAGTGTCGGCATGAGTTACTGCGCCAGTACTTAGAATAATAACGCCCAGTGTGCATGAGGCATTACGCCTTAACTTGCTGTTAACCACCGACATGTAGAACCCCTTCTGTTAACTATTATTATCAGTTACTTCCCCACTACACTGGTGCAACCGTACACTGTTACACGCTGTCAGAGTATAATTAAAGAGCAGCATAATTAACGGGGACGGTGGAATTATTTTTTAACCAGTTCCTATCAACTCATATCTGATTTACTATTTGCATGATTAATAGGGCCGAAGGATTATAAAACGAACAAATTGACTAAAACCAAACCATCCGCCCGCTATTTTTCGCCAACGCTATACATAAGAAGAGAGAGCTAGATTGATATGATGACCTTAAGTGTTCGATCAGTTGCTGCAGTGTGTTTTATCATTATGGGTAGTGGCCTATTTCAGGCTCAGGCTCAGGCTCAGGCTCAGGCTAATAGTCCGACTAATATTGAAGAAGAGCAAATAAAGGCGCCTTTATATAAACCCTTTATAGAGAGATATATTCTGGATGAGCTAAAGCAGCTGCGTCAGGGCCAACAGGCGATGAAAGCAGAGGTAACAGAAAAGGTAGCAGCGGCAAAACTGGAATCTTCAGATAGAGCACTAAGATACACAGCGGACACCACCAGTAATATTTTTTACATCATGACCGCTGCAGCTTCTCTGCTCGTGCTGCTCGGTTGGAAATCATTGAAAGACATAAAAGACAATGTTGAATCAATAACGGAAAAGAGAGTTGATGCACTTACTCTAGAGTATGAAAAACGACTTAATACTATAGAAATAGCGCTAAAAGAACGCTCTGAACAAATTGTAGCGGCACAACAAGGCATCTCTGATAACACGCTTGTTCATTCATTATGGATGAGGGCTGGTCTTGAAAAAAGTGAACAAGAAAAAATACAAATTTATGATCAAATTTTAGAAGTAATGCCCAATGACGTTGAGGCCTTAACTTACAAAGCAGATACACTGTTAGATCTAGATGAGGATTCTTGGGCTTTGTCATTAGCCAATCAAGCGTTGGAAAACGACAGCGAATACGCTATGGCTTATTGGCAGAAGGCCTGTGCAGAGGCAAAGCTAGAGAATTATAGTGAAGCTATTCTAAATATTCAGAAAGCACTTGAGCTTTCAAAACCGCTGCAAGACGAGTTATTAACAGAGTCGTATTTCGCAAACTTAAAAGATCACCCAGATTTCAATGCTTTAACAGAGAACTCAAAGAGCGATAACTAGACAGTATGTAAGGATTGAAAAATGAACAAATAGATCAACAATTAAACCCCTTAATTAGAGGGGTAAATTAAGGGCCAAACCTTCCAGCAACTAGCCAAAAACCCATGCCGCTATGGTGGGCGCAATCAAGAGAAGATAAACTAGGTAAATATTGTCGTTATGGTATTAATCACCTTGCCCACTCTAAAATATCTGTCAGCCTATCACCCCAATTTACAACAACAAATTGGTGCAATGCTTGAGCACGACACTCTGAGCGCGTTTTTACTAAAAAAATATCCTAGCACCCACAAAATAACGAATGACAATGGTTTACGTGATCACGTAATGGAATTGAAAAATCGATTTATGCGGCGATCGTCTCCACTCAGTAAAATATGCTTTGACAAAAAGATACATATAGTTAACAACGCCTTAGGGCTACACACATATGTCTCACGTATTCAGGGCGCCAAACTTAAAAGTAAAAATGAATTACGGGTCAGTACATTATTCAAAAACACCCCAGAGGAATTTTTGAATATGATAGTGGTGCATGAACTAGCACACTTAAAAGTGAAAGATCATAACAAAGCGTTTTATCATCTTTGTTTACACATGCTGCCTGACTATCATCAAATCGAATTTGATGTCCGCGTCTACCTAACACAGCTTGAAGAAAGAGGTGAAATATATGGGGCGTAACGCAATTAAAGGGGTCATAATGGTTGCTTTTTGTACAATGGAAAGGAATTAAAGGGGACGCATTTATTTTGAGACGAGGTCGGCGACGTAAAAATATATTGAAAATAAATGCGTCCCCTTTTAGGACTCTGTAAACTGTTAGCGTTCTGTTAGTCATCAATCAAAGGGTTTACAACAATGGAAATGGATGAGTCAATTAACGTATTTGGTGAGAAGTTAGCAATCTGTGGAACAGATCCAGTTACCGGATTTTACCGAGATGGTAACTGTAATACTTGTAAAGGTGACGTTGGTTCTCATACAGTTTGCATTGAAACGTCGACCGAATTTTTAGAGTACACCCGCTTTAGAGGGAATGATCTGTCTACCCCTGTACCTGAATTTGGTTTTAAAGGGTTGAAGGCTGGAGATAGTTGGTGTGTATGTGCTGGGCGATGGCTAGAGGCGGAGAAAAACGGCATGGCGCCGAGACTGCATCTTAAAAGTACGCATATCAAAGCTTTAGAAATTGTGCCAATGGAGCTACTTAAAAAATATGCGGTAGATTTAAACTAGCTGACTTTCTATCACAAGCTAATGGATGCCGGTATGATAAAAAGAAAAAGTTACCATCTAACTAGTCAATAGATTTATTAATTTTTTAGTACAGAAGGTAACAAACAATGATGAATACTAAAATATACAAGGCTGTCCATAGCCTAGCGGAAGCGCTTATGACAGCCGCTAGAAAAGATGACAGGCTGACATTCGACACGCTATATAGTGAACTAATGAGCATTTGCATTGATAATGAAAACACTGAAAAAGACCACCCAGTGCAGTGGGAAACTCTTGCTGACTTCACAGAAGAATTAGACGATGCGGTGGCTGGCTACGCCAAAGCTCTAGAAAAATCTATAGCCATTAATTCGAAAGACCATATGTCATCAGTTGCATTCTCAATGGCCACATTGCAAATTGAATTAGGTCAAACTGATGCGGCCATAAAAAATCTCCAAGATGCGAAAATAAGTGCGAACAAAATTGAAGACAAAAACCTCAAGACAGAAATAGACGAACTACTTGAAACGCTATTAGAAGGCTAGATTGTTAGTTGCTATACAGCAGCTAATAATGATAAACATAGGTATGTTAGAAATTAGTATTTATAGTAGCCTATAATAACCAGACCAACTAATGACAGTATAACTAGAATAGTTCCGGTTCTATTTTTATATATAAATAGATAATGCAAAAAAATACGATATAAGTGTCTCTAGAAAGGAATATAAATGAAAGTTTTAGGTGTTGATCTGGCGGCTAATGACGCCGTTATTTGTTTACTTGATTTAAACAATCAACAGTTTGCTTTGCCAGATTGCAGAGTGCGAAAACTGACGCTGCCGAAAGACCACACCCGCAAAGACCTACAGCAGTTCCAATTTGCGTTTACCAAACTGATTGCCGACTACAAGATAGATAAGGTGGCGATAAAAGGGCGAATGCCAAAAGGGAAATTCGCCGGTGGCGCAATCAGCTTTAAGCTAGAGGCGGCAATACAATTAATTACCGAGGCAGATGTAAATGTACTTTCACCAGCGCAAATTAAATCTACTTTAGCGGCAAATACTATCCCTATCTTATTTGCAAATACCGGCTTAAAAGTATTTCAAGAAGCGGCATTTACAGTGGCCTATGTTGCGCAGGTAATGGAGTAGATTACTTTTTATACAGCTTCAAGGGATATTTAATTAGACTGACAATTCTCGTCAAATATGAAATATATTAAAGAGAGTATCATCGAAGTAGCTATTCGCTCTATCGCTTCATTGTTTGATTAATTAGAGCTAGCTAAAATAAAACTCTACCATTACATTCATCAACAAAAAGGTTGATAACCCCATGCTAGAGCTTGCTCGAGAAGCCGCCATAGCACTCCAGAGTGAAGCCAACACATACCCACAGGGTGTTCAAATCTGGATGAAGGTAATGGCTGCGTCCTTTTTCGCTGGAATATTTTTCGCCTATTCTAAAGTAGGTGCTCGATGGATTTTTGCGGCCTTACTACTGAATATCTTAGGGCTGGTTATAGGTAAAATAGTATTTCCTGAGGAAAGCAGAACGGCCATTGGCACCTACGTACACATACTATTCTGGCCGCCAATACTATGGGCTACATGGCGCTCAGCCAAAAAACTTTCATTCTCGCCTCAGGCCAACAATATTTTCGACTGGGTCTATATTGGCTGGCTAGCATGGGCAAGTATGTTGATAATCGTTGCGCTGGCTTTCGATTTCCGTACATTGCTCTTTATGTGGATCTAAAAGAAGCGAGCTAGGATAAAATTTATAAGCTATTCTAGCAATGAACTGTGACATGAATGATTGCTAACAGTCTACTTTATTACTTTATAAAAACTCAGAGTCGATGCTGTGAAAGAATGTAATCAATGCGGTAAATGTTGTGAAAATTATAGTGACGGAGGGTTATCAGCTTTAACCAGTGAGATAGAATTTTGGGAAATTTTTAGACCTGATATATTCCGCTATGTTAGCGATGGCAATATCTGGATAAGCCCGGAGACAGGTAAACAATTAAAGCGCTGTCCGTGGCTGCGACAGTTACCAGACCAAAAAAAATATATCTGTGATATTTATCATGACCGACCCGAAGACTGTAAACATTACCCAGTTACTATTAATCAGATGATTGCAGACGAATGTGAAATGCTTGAGGTAAAAGACTTAACAAACCCCAAACAAGCTCAAAAATCCCTCGACAAAATTATGGTAGACAGTAGACCTGGGGTTTAATAGCGATTAGCGATATCTAAATATTATTCGCCGTGAACAATAGCTCAGCAGCAAGACTGCGCTGGCTCTACCACATTAGATCATCTGGGATTTGATAATCAGCATAAGGATCATCCTCTTCTGGCTCGCTAGTAGCGACCTGCTGTGACAAAACGACTGAGCCGTCGCGCTGGCTTATTTTGTCTGCCACAACAGCTGGCACCAACTCATACCCAGCGGCTAATTTAACTATAGCTAAACGCCCGTTGGCTAATTGTTTTAAAGTCAGCGGTGCAACGTAAATCTTTTTAATATGTTTGCCGTCAGTAAAGTTATAACCAACCACGTCGGCACCCTCGCCTTTTGGCTGACGATTCATTGTTATTAACTGTTTTATTTGCGCGGCGACCGCTTTTACTTCGGCAGCTATTTCACGCTGTTCATTAAGCTGTTTGTCGCGCTCAAATTTTTCAGTACGAACCGTGGCGGCGGCTTCTTTCGTTTCATCGACTACAATTTGTTTGGATTTATTTTGCAGCTTTTGGCTTTTACGTTTTTCTTTGCTCGCTTTATTGGCCTTTTTTTTATCGACCAAACCCGCTTTTAATAATTGATCCTGCAGAGAACTCATGTGCTACCTCTTAATATACTTTTTGATACAAACTAATTATTTCATCAGCCGTTGGCACTAATGGATTGTTATTGGGTGATCCAGAAGCCAGCGCCTGCTCTGCCATTATTTGTAAGTTGCCATGGTAATCATCAGCATCAATGCCAAACCCTTTTGGTGTTGGTACAGCTAAATCTTCATTCAGCTTGTACAAGCCATCCAATAACTTAACACCCGCGCCAGTATCGCTGTCTGTATTGCTAGCTAGGTCCATAACTCTAGCACAATCAGCATAGCGCTTAGTTGCACCCGGCAGAGAATATTCAGTAACGGCAGGCATTAACATGGCGTTACTCAACCCATGGGGCACATGGTAAAACGCTCCTATGGGCCTACTCATACCGTGAATTAAAGTAACCGATGAATTTGAAAAGGCGATGCCAGCTTGGGTAGCAGCGAGCATGAGCTTTTCACGGGCATCAACATTAGCGGGCTGTTCACACGCAGCGCGCACATTTTTCGCAATTACTGCCATCGCCGTTAACGCAATATTATCGGTAAACGGATTGGCCTTTTTACTCACATAAGCTTCCATGGCATGACATAGGCTATCAATGGCAGTGTCGGCGGTTAATCGATAAGGCATGCTAACTGTTAATTCAAAATCGACTAAAGCCGCCTCAGGTATCAAGCCAATACCCATGCAGAGCATTTTTTCATTGGTAGCGGTGTCGGTAATTACGGTAGCTCTGGTCGCTTCAGAACCAGTGCCGGCGGTAGTTGGCACCGCAATAATGGGAAAACCTTTAGGCACTGCATTTGGCACCTTAAAATCACGCATGGTACCGCCATGTTTAGCTAGCACAGCAATAGCCTTGGCAGAATCCATAGAACTGCCACCGCCAAAACCAACAGCACAGTCATAGTTGCCGGACTGCCATGCGGCCAGGCCTGCGTTAATAGACTCAACCGTCGGATCAGGTACGCAGTCAGAAAACACCCCATATTCAATGCCATTTGACTCAAGCACTTCATATAATTGGTCCAAGTAACCATTACTAGCAATAAATGGATCGGTAATAATAAGTGGTCGACTAACACCTAAGTCAGCCATTGCCTGCGGTAATTCTTTACTGACACCGCCCCCAATACGAAGGATTTGTGGAAGATAAATTGCAGCAGTCATACTAATGCCTTTAATTATGTAAACTAAGGAGCGAAATTGTACCGATTACATCATACAATTGGCAGCATAATAACTTGACCAATCCTAGATAAAATCTAGAGCCACTGGCATTGAATGAATTTTTATCACAGTTGCAAGCAAATAATGATATTTCACTCTGTGCTCAACATTGCATTTTTAGTGTTTTTTGCCTGCATACTTTTCAGTTCACAGTTAACTGCCATGCCAATACCTAAAGCTGACGCAGGCATGCTCAACTTAACCAGCTGGGATTTTGATAAAGACGGGACGGTTAGGCTCGAAGGTGACTGGCAATTTTATTGGCAAAAATTTATTGCGCCAGAACAAAAACCACTAACAGACGGCACCTTTATTGAAGTACCAAAGTCATGGGATGGTCACCAGCTTAACGACAACAGAAATGCGCCTGCCCATGGTTATGCAAGCTATCAGTTAAGTGTTTCACTACCGCAAAACTCCCCGCAGCTTGCACTTAAAGTAATTGATATTGGCGAAGCGTTTCGCTTGTATGTCAATGGCAAACTATTGCATTCAGGCGGCGAAACAGGCACTAGCCAGAGCATGTCTAAACCAGCATTTGCAAGCGGCGTTATATTGTTGCCTGAAAACATCGGTAATGAAATAAACATTGTTATTCATGTATCTAACTATAACTACCCACGCGGCGGTCTTTGGGACTATATAACACTGGGGGAGATTAGTGCTATCCAAAGCCTCAATGAGCTAGCATTGGGCTATGTTATATTTCTTGCTTGTAGCATTGGCATTATCGCTATTCATCACCTGAGTATCTATTTTCAACGCCGACAAGACCGAACACCTTTGTATTTAGGCCTGTTCTGCCTCGCTATTCTACTGCGAATAATATCTACCGATGATTGATTTTTACTTGAGTTAATGCCTGCAATTTCTTTCACCATGCTTATCAGGTTAGAGTACATATCATTCTTGCTCGCTATACCAGCTTTCGCAGGATTTATTACTAACCTATTACCTGGGGACTATCCAAAATGGATGCACCTGATAAGTAAATGGTTTGGTTTGATATTTAGCTGTTTTGTAATGGTGACACCTGTCGCAATATTCTCCGAGTTTTTACCTTTATTTCAGATATATTTGGTTGCTTGCGTGTTTTTTGCTAGTTATGTTTTCATTCAAAATGTTAAGCAAAACCGTGAAGTTGCCAAAGCATTTTTGTTTGGTTTTATAATACTGGCTGCAGCTAGTATTAACGATGTACTGGTCTCTGTAGGTCTTCTTAGCACGCCTATCTACTTGGTCGGACCGGGTATGCTGTTTTTTATATTGATTCAGTCCTATTCATTGTCGCGCCGCTTTGCAAAATCTTTTTCTCAGGTAGAAGCCCTGTCTTGTGAACTGGAAGATTATGCGCATACCTTAGAATCAAAAGTTAATTTACGCACCAAAGAACTAGAGTCAGCCAACAGACAGCTGTCGCAACTTGCCAGCATTGATGGTTTAACTGGCATTGCAAATAGGCGAGCATTTGATCAAATACTGCGTCATGCGCTGGCAGAACATACCCATAGCGGAGCTAAACTAGCCTTAATACTATGCGATATAGATTTATTCAAAGCCTACAACGATACCTATGGACATTTAGAAGGCGATGATGCGCTCCGCAAGGTCGCGCAATGCATTAGTGATATGCTGCCTGAAAATGTCGATACTGTCGCTAGATATGGCGGCGAAGAATTCGCTATTTTATTGCCTAACAGCGATTTAAACTTTGCTGTGGCAATAGCTCAACGAATCAATAAAGCTGTGCAAAAGCTGAATATTGTTCATGAGAGTTCAGCCTCAAACGGGCAACTAACTATCAGCTGTGGGGTTGCGGCAATACTGCCTACCAAACTAACAGAACCTGAAACACTTATCGCGCAAGCAGACAATGCTTTGTATGCTTCTAAAGCGGCTGGCCGTAATACAACGGTAGCGGCCAGCTAGTTATTTAGCGCCTATCTATATTTATTTTCTGCGCTAATAATATGACGGCAAAATTACCTACAGTATGGCTACACTTTCATAGTGACCATCAATACTGCCCGTTAGCGCCTCTGCTCAATAAAAACTTGGACCTAAAGTATAATGATTATAGATAAAACATGGCTTACGGAAAAAACGGCGGACATCAATATGCAAGGTTATACCATCATTGAAAACTTCCTTTCGCCTGATGTACTGACTGCAGTAAGGCAAAGGCTTGTGCAATTACTTGGTAGCTTTAACGGCCGTAATAATTTTGAAGGCCATAAAACCGAGCGGATTTACACATTAGTTGGCCGTGGTAAGGTTTTTGAAGACATAGTCGAAGACCCTAAAATCATGGCCCTTTGCGCTGAATTTTTATTACCTAATTTTTTACTCACCGCCAACCAAGCGATCAGTATTGCAGCGGCGGAAACCGCACAACCATTTCATACCGATGACGCGTTTTACATGCTACCTCGCCCCCGCCCGATGATAAGTCTATCAACCATTGTTGCAGTCGATGACTTCACCAGCGACAATGGCGGCACCCAAGTTGTGCCAAGCAGCCATCAATGGAGCGATGAAAAACTTGCACAAGAATATACCAATGGCGACGGCGCTATTGACGATGCGTTTGGCAAATATCTAGCTGATCAAACGATTAGTATTGAAATGCCTGCCGGCAGCTGTGCAGTTTTTGCAGGAACACTGCTACACCGCGGCGGCCCTAATAATAGTCGTTCGCCACGCCGCGCTTTTTCAAATCAATATTGTCAGCCATGGGCTAGAACCCAAGAGAACTTTTACTTAGCAATTCCGGCCGAAAAAGTCGCTCGTATGAGCGATAAAGTCCAAGACTTACTTGGCTATTCAATTCATGCCCCCTTTATGGGGCAAGTAAGCGCATCTCACCCCAAGAAGACCTTAGCAGCAGATTACATTCCGCCAGTAATGCGCTAAGCCTGATTGACGTCAATCGGGCTTAGCTTGCCTTCGGCTTATACAGTAAAGCCTAAATCTCCATTTACTGCCGACAATTTAATAGTATCTCCGGGAGCATATTTGCCCTCTAAGATACCATTAGCCAGAGGGTCTTCAACTAAGCGTTGAATTGCTCGTTTTAGTGGCCTTGCGCCATAAACGCTGTCATAACCAGCGGCAACAATTACCGCCATAGCATCATCACTAACATCTAGGCTCAATTCACTGTCGGCTAAGCGCCGGCGCAATAAACCTAACTGTATATAAGCAATCTCTTTAATATGTTGTTCAAGCAAAGGATGAAATACTACTAGCTCGTCAATACGGTTTAACAGCTCGGGTTTAAAGTTCTGCTCTACCACCGTCATTACCGCAATCTTCATTTCATCATAACTAGCAGCCAACTCACCGCTTTCAGGCTTAGCCATTTGCTGAATAACATCGCTACCCATGTTTGATGTCATGACAATGACGGTATTTCTAAAATCCACTGTGCGGCCATGGCCATCGGTTAGGCGACCATCATCCAAAACTTGCAACAAAATATTGAACACATCGGGATGCGCTTTTTCAATTTCGTCTAGCAAGATAACCGAGTAAGGCTTACGTCTCACTGCCTCAGTTAAATAGCCGCCCTCTTCATAACCCACATATCCCGGCGGCGCGCCGATTAGCCTAGCAATAGAATGTTTTTCCATAAACTCTGACATATCAATTCGCACCAAGGCATCAGTAGTATCAAATAAAAACTCTGCCAAGGCTTTACATAACTCGGTTTTACCTACGCCAGTTGGGCCTAAAAACATAAACGAGCCATTGGGTCTATTGGGGTCTGACAAGCCTGCCCGAGAGCGCTTAACCGCGTTAGCTACAGCGGTAACCGCTTCTTGCTGACCAATGACTTGCTCGCCAATCAGCTGTTGAATGTTAAGTATCCGCTCCCTATCACTTTCCAGCATTTTACTAACCGGTATGCCAGTCCATTTAGCTACTACATCAGCGATATCTTCCTCGCTCACCTTATTTTTAAGCAGCGTTAAACTGCTGGTATCTGCACTAGCCGCATCAGCCAACTGTTTCTCTAACGGCGGAATAATGCCATATTGCAGTTCAGACATTTTACTAAGGTCTTGCTCGCGCTGCGCAGCTTCAAAGTCTAGTCTGGCTTGGTCTAATTTTTCCTTTATATCTTGCGAGCCAGCTAATATAGACTTTTCTTGCAGCCATATTTGCTCTAAATCTGCATACTCTTTTTCTACTTCAGCAATATCATCTTTTAATAAAGCTAAACGTTTTTTTGCAGCCTCGTCTTTTTCTTTTTTCATTGCCTCCGCTTCAATTTTTAATTGAATTAAGCGTCGCTCTAACTTATCCAATGGCTCTGGTTTTGAATCAATAGCCATGCGAATACGGCTTGCCGCCTCATCAATCAGATCGATAGCTTTATCGGGCAATTTGCGGTCGGTAATATACCGCTGTGAAAACTTAGTCGCCGCGATAATCGCACCATCGGTAATGTCTACCGCATGGTGCAGCTCATAGCGTTCCTTTAGGCCACGTAAAATTGCAATAGTGTCTTCTTCAGATGGTTCATCAACAATTACTTTTTGAAAGCGACGCTCTAATGCTGCATCCTTCTCAACGTATTGACGATACTCATCTAAGGTAGTTGCACCAACGCAATGCAGTTCACCTCGGGCAAGCGCGGGCTTAAGCATGTTGCCTGCGTCCATGGCACCTTCGGCTTTACCGGCACCTACCATGGTATGTAGCTCGTCTATAAACAGAATAATTTGACCATCTTGTTTGGTCAGTTCATTAAGCACCGCTTTTAATCGCTCTTCAAAGTCACCTCTGAATTTAGCGCCCGCTAGTAGCGAGCCTAAATCTAATGACAATACCCGCTTACCTTTTAAGCTTTCCGGTACTTCGCCATTGATAACACGCTGAGCCAAACCTTCGATAATTGCGGTTTTACCCACCCCTGGCTCGCCAATTAAAACAGGGTTGTTTTTTGTACGGCGTTGCAGCACTTGAATAGTGCGACGAATCTCATCATCACGCCCAATAACGGGATCTAATTTACCCTCTGCTGCGAGCGCAGTTAAATCAACCGTATATTTATCTAAAGCTTCTCTTTGGCCTTCTACATCTTGATTATTCACTTTCTCATTACCTCTCACTTGCTCAATCACTTGGGCCAAACGCTTAGGTTCAACGCCAGTTTTAGTTAGCGCTTTGGCCACATCACTATTGGCTTCGAACACCGCCAGCAAAAACGTCTCTACCGCAATAAACTGATCGTCATTTTTTTGTGCCAACCGATCGGATAAGTTAAACACCTTGCCCAAACTTGGTGATATCTGCATATCACCAGTGGGACTGGACACTGTTGGCAAGTTGTTAAAGGTTACTTCTATTGCGTTATTGATCGCGTCTTTTGTGCCACCAGCGCGAGCAAGCAAGCTAACAACAGATTCAGAACCGGCCATTAACGCTTTAAATACATGCACCACATCAATCGCAGTATGGTCATTCCCCAAAGCTAACGATTGAGCTTCGCCTAAAGCGGTTTGTAAGGTATTAGTTAATTTATCGATACGCATCGTACTACCTATTAGTAAAAACTGAATACCAAGTAATGTGGGGATAACACATTAGGATTCAAGTAAGTGAAACTACCAATGGGATAAAGTTCGATCTCGAACAGGATTGATCAATATTTAAGAAAAAATGTACTAATGTATTTAATGAGCTTTGACTTTTTGTTTCCCGCAGCGATCACATTTATAAATGGTGACCAGCTTGCCGTCACGCACATCAAATTGCTTAGACTTACATACCTTCCATTTATGATGATTATTGCTGCACAAAGTTTTACCTTTGTTGTTATCAGCACCTTTGGGTTTTTTAAAGGGCAGTATGTCGGCCATTTTTTAACTACCTGTCGAACTATTTTGAGGCCAAAGCTTCGCCATAAAATTTAATACCAGCCCAGCCATATTGCATAAAATTGCGGATATTAGCGTGATCTTCGCCAGCCACATTACCCAATACATCATCCCGGTAGTAACGGCCAAAACACGCGAGTGTTGACTGCTCATCTAAATCTAATAATTTCGCCAAAGCAAAAATTTTGCATGAACCTTCGTTTGTGCCAGCATTATTAATAACTGCACCAGAACCCAAGCCATTAACAAATCTTACCGGCGTATAAACATAATTTTGGCTAATAAATTCCATCGTGCCATTAAACTCAATTGAGTTTGGGCTATCATTTACCTGTCGCATAAATTCTATTCTAGTCATAAGCAATGTTCAAAAAAAATCAAATTAAGAACAGTAAGTTTATAGATTTATTGCATTTAGTAAACGTTACTAAAACATGCGCGCAAAAAATGCTTATTGACAATTAATACCTAAAAATCAAAGTAATTGGCGCAATATGTCAAGAAACATTACTGCTCTTTATTTACTATCGATAAATGAGTAGTAGATATAAATAGAAACAGTTCGTCATGGCTTTGGTCTAATCGGCTAGTTTTCATCATGTCTTCAACACTCCACTAAGCATTATGTATTATGGTTTTACCGGGGGTTAAAACTGAACATGTATCAGACAGCGCTAAGCCTTACATTTATTTGGTGAATAAAGCGTCATAAGCCATTGAATTAAAACGAAATATAGGCGCTTTACTAATCGTAGTTTCAGTCCTACACTAAGTGGGCACAATAATAATTATATATAGGGATCACATAATGAAAAAAAATCAATTAAAACGGTCTGCAATAGCTATTGCAGTAGCAGGCGGATTAGCCGCAATGCCGCTTCAGGCGCAAATGCTAGAAGAAGTAATTGTAACGGCCACTAAGCGCGCAACAGGTATGCAAGATGTACCGATTGCCTTATCTGTAATGAGTGGTGAGAGGATTATCGAACAAGGCATTAGGTCGCTAGAAGACTTAGCTGTTTTTATGCCTAACGTCCATATTGCTGAAGGCTCTTCGAGCGATAGCTTATTTATTAGGGGTATAGGTTCTGGTGTTAATTTTGGTTTTGAGCAATCTGTAGGTACATTTATAGATGGTGTTTACTTTGGCCGGAGCCAAGCCTCCAAATCTACTTTTTTAGATATTGAACGTGTAGAAGTACTTAAAGGTTCACAATCTACCTTGTTTGGTAAAAATACCATTGCTGGTGCAATTAACATTACAACAGCCAAGCCTACTGACGAATTTGAAGGCTCTATTGAACTAACTGCAGAGCCAGAATTTGGTGGCCAAACAGCAACACTAACATTGTCTGGCCCAATTACTGACAATTTCGGCGCCCGCCTTGTCCTTCAAGACGATTCAAGTGATGGCTGGATGGATAATGGTTTTACTGGTGAAGATGAAGTGGAAAAAGACACTCAGGTAGGCAGAATTGTATTAGCTTGGCAGCCAACTGATGATTTGGACATAACCTTTAAGCAAGAGATGGGACGGTCAGACACCACAGGCACTAATGCTACGCTAAGTGTTTTAACTGATGGAACTGGTATCGACCCAACTCTTAACTCTTTAGCAATTTATGGAAATATTGACCCCAATATTGCGCAAAACTCAGGCTTTGGCACCAACAAAAATGAAGCAACTTTTGGTGCAGGGACTCCTCGACGTGGAGAACAGTTCCTTGACAGTGAATGGGATATATCAACACTTACGGTAGAGTGGGCTTTAGGAGAGCATACGCTAACATCTATTACTGGCTATGTTGACTACACATTTGAGAATAATCGGGATAGTGATTTTGGGCCTATTGCAGGTCTTTCCCGCGAAAGAGAGGAACAACACAAGCAATTTACCCAGGAATTAATATTAACTTCTCCTCAAAGTGACAGCTTTGAGTATCTAGCTGGCTTGTATTATCAAGATGAAGAACTAGACCATACTCGCTTCACCGATGTTAGCTTATCCAACTTGTATAATTCGGGCACTGTATTATTGCCACCTATAACAGGGACCGGATTTGCAGACGCCACGGGGCACAACACCTTTAACCAAGATTCAGAAACACTGTCAGTCTTTTTTCAAGGTACATTTCATCTTAATGACAGTTTGCGGGTAATAGCAGGCATTCGCTATTCCGAAGATGAAAAAGAGTTTACTAAATCGGCTGATAGCACCTCACTTTTTGAAAGTCCAACCGCTGGCTTAGACCTTCTCGCCAACGGACCTACTAATGACGTTTTAGCAGGTATCTACGACACAGAGCCTGCAAATGGTGGACTTGGTCTAAGCACTCCGCATCAATTTGGCAACGGTGTTGGCGTCGTGTGTAAAGCTTCAACACTTGTTAGTACTGCCTGTGTAGAGAGCGCACTGAATACTAATCGCAAAGAAGACCATATTACTGGTGACTTAACCATCCAATGGGACATGAGCGATGACACTATGCTTTATGCTAAATATGGTAATGGTTATAAAGCTGGCGGCTTTGACGAAGACAACACTCGCGGTAACTTATTAACCCAAGAGTACGATGACGAAACATCTGAAAGCATTGAATTAGGTGCGAAGCTAGATCTTTGGGAAGGTCGTGGACGCCTTAACATTGCTGTATTCCATAGTGAGTATGAAGATGTACAAGTAAGTACGTTCGATGGTGGTAGTGGTTTTGTTGTTGGTAATGCCGCAGAAAGTGAAGTTGACGGTGTTGAATTTGATGGTATGTTTGCAGTTAGTGACGAAATCACTGTCTTCGGTGGACTTGCATTCTTAGATGCGAAATATAAGTCTTATGAAGATGGCGCTTGTACTGCTGGTCAAACAGTCGCTTGGGCTGCTGCTGGCAATTCTCGTAGTACCTGTATACAAGACCAATCGGGTGAACCATTACAATTTGCAGCTGATGTATCTGCTAATTTAGGTATCACATATGCTACGGAAATTACCGATTCAATTGAGTTAGGGCTAGGTGCCGATGTTTTGTATACCGATGACTTCGATACCGCTGGAGATGGAGATGAGGTACTTGCTCAAGAAGCTTATACTAAAGTTAATGCACGTATTTCACTTGCCGACGTAGGCGGTACATGGAGTATTGCACTATTAGGTAAAAACTTAACTGACAAAACTACAAGCGCTTGGGGTAACGACATTCCTTTAGGCAGCTTCGGTTTTGATGACAGTTACTTTCAGATTATCGACGCACCACGTAGCTACGAAGTTCAAGCTACATATAATTTCTAATAGCTGTACTTAACAAAAAGCCCCGTTTGCTGACGCAACCGGGGCTTTTTTTAACGATAAAACCTATTTATCAGACCAACCTTTCTGTTTAGATAGCTCTAACAAGCTATCCAACTCAGCATCTTTTTCTTCCCACAGTTTAGACACCCACTGTTGAAATTCAGCCCTAAAAACTTCATCTTCCGAATAATTTTTACCCAAATAACTAGCAGGTATTGCTAACTGTTTAACCCTCACAATTACCTTATCCACTCTGCCTGTCATAAAGTCGCTTAAGCTAGGCGCTTGTTGATTAGGGTATGAAATCGTTATATCTAGTAAGCAGTTAATACTATTTCCCATTGCCCCTACCACAAAACCAATACCGCCTGCTTTGGGCTTGAGTAAATTATTGTAAGGTGATTGTTGCCTACTGTGTTTTGCAGAAGTAAACCGAGTACCCTCTAAAAAATTAAACACTGCGACTGGCGTTTGTTCAAATTTCTCGCAGGCTTTTTTGGTATTAGCAAAATCATCACCACGTTTTTCTGGGTATTTTTCCAAAAAATCTTTGCTATAGCGCTTCATAAAAGGGAAATCCAAAGCCCACCAAGCAACACCAATAATTGGCACCCAAATTAGTTCTTGCTTAAGAAAGAACTTCAACATGGGTATTTTTCGATTCAGCAAATGCTGCAGTATAAAAATGTCACTCCATGACTGATGATTAGATGTCACTAAATACCATTGGTTTTTATCTAAACTTTCGATTCCTTCGACATCCCAATTCATTTTTTGGGTTAAGTGCATCCAGGCAGAATTATTTGCTATCCACAGTTCGGCAATTTTAATAGCAACGTTGGTGCAAAAACGGTGCCACGCTGCATTAGGAATGGGGAAGCGAGCAATACTTACCAATAATAGAAATGGTACTAGTACTATTGTATTTATTACCAATAACAACCAAGCAATAATCCCGCGCATAGAGGGCGGCAAAAAAATCAACATAAAGACTCTCTCAATTACTGAACATCAACTTCCTAATGAAATTTAATGCTCTAAATGACGTTTAAAATTCTTATTCTGTTTCACAGTAGTTATTTTACCACTACAATTAACCACTTATAACCAGTTTGTTTAGCCGCCAGGATAGATATATGAGCACTGAAATAAAACCGTTCAAAGTCAACATTAGCGACGATGCATTAACAGACTTAAAACAACGCCTAACTAACACCCGCTGGCCTGAAGCTGAAACTGTGGACGATTGGAGCCAAGGCGTACCGCTTAGCTATATTAAAGAATTGTGTAGCTACTGGTTAACCGACTATGACTGGCGCCGCTGGGAGAGCCAGCTCAATAGCCACCCTCAATTCAAGACTGAAATTGATGGTTTAGATATACATTTCTTACATATTCGTTCACCCCATGAAGATGCGCAGCCACTGATAATGACTCATGGCTGGCCCGGTTCAATCGTTGAATTTCACAAAGTTATTGAACCACTTACTAATCCAACCAAGTTTGGTGGCAAAGCGGAAGATGCGTTTCATTTAGTATGCCCATCACTGCCAGGCTATGGTTTTACTGACAAACCCGCCGCTATAGGCTGGGGAGTCGAGCAAATAGGTAAAGCCTGGGGCAAATTAATGTCCCGCCTTGGTTATGACAGTTATTGTGCCCAAGGCGGTGACTGGGGCGCGATGGTCACCCAAAACATTGCCCTGACAGAGACCGCACACTGCATTGGTATTCATACCACCATGCCCATTGTGGCACCAGACCCTGACACTATGGCCGACTTATCTCCTAACGAACAAGCCGCCCTTGAAGGCCTTGGTTACTATAGCGAATGGGATTCAGGTTACTCTAAACAGCAAAGTACCAGACCCCAGTCACTAGCCTATGGTTTAGCCGATTCGCCTTCTGGTCAAGCGGCCTGGATAGTAGAGAAATTTTGGGCCTGGATGGATTGTGGCGAAGGCGAAAATCAGCATCCAGAAAACGTCCTCAGTAAAGATGAACTACTGGATAACATAATGATGTATTGGCTTACCAATGCTGCCGGATCATCAGCGCAATTGTATTGGGAGAGTTTCAGTAAACCGGTAATGGATGAAATAACCATTCCTACTGGCTGTAGTCTTTTTCCAAAAGAAATATTTCGCAGCTCTAAGCGCTGGATAGAAAAACGTTTTACTAATTTGGTCTATTTTAATGAACTAACTAGTGGCGGTCATTTTGCCGCATTTGAGCAACCAGAAGTATTCGTTGATGAATTACGCGCTTGCTTTAGTCATCAAGCCTTTAAAAAATAACCGAGAGACACCTATGTCGTTGCTACCTTGCATTGAAGTTGAACCACAACAAAAAGCCACCGCTAGCGTTATTTGGTTGCATGGCCTCGGCGCAGACGGTAATGATTTCGTGCCTATTATCCCTGAGTTGAAACTGCCTGAGTCACTGCAAGTTCGTT
>CAWVSB010000031.1:0-27343 GCA_963933215.1 uncultured Cellvibrionales bacterium | reverse complement strand
ATGGTGCCCAAGGCCGGACTCGAACCGGCACAGCTTTCGCCACTACCCCCTCAAGGTAGCGTGTCTACCAATTCCACCACTTGGGCTAACTCTTACTACTTTTTTACTAACTTACTGCAAACTTTGCTGACGCCGCCTATAAGCTTGGTCGCTTTCGGCTGCGGTCTATTAAGACATCCGCAGGTGCCGCTCTTCAACCGCCAATTTCACCGCTTAGGCAATAATTTTTAGTCTTTACTCTGGAATATCAGAAAAAGTCGGTGCAGTAGGAGCCCGGGGGATCTCTGCTTCCATCGCATCTAGCTCAGACTCAATTGTCATCGCCGGTGCAGACTGGATAACTTCAGGAATGTAGTCCACTTCCACCATATTAGATGCTTTATCTTTGGCGACAATTGCCAATCCAAAACTAGTCGCAAAAAACAAGGTAGCTAGCACCGCAGTTAAACGGGTAAGTAAATTACCGCCACCGCCTGCACCAAATACAGTTTGCGAAGAACCCGAACCAAATGATGCACCCATATCTGCGCCCTTACCTTGCTGAATCATAATCAACCCGATAATCACTATCGCAAACACCACGTGACCAACCAATATTAGCTGTTCCATTATTTATCCTATCTTTCCAATTGCTATAAAATCTTCAGCAACTAATGAGGCTCCGCCCACTAATGCTCCATCTATATCTTTCTGTCCGAACAAACTGGCAGAATTACTTGGCTTTACACTACCGCCATATAAAATCTTAATTGATACAGCTACCGCTTCATCAACTTTTGCCACACATTCACGCAAGTACTTATGTACTGCTTGGGCCTGCTCTGGGGTAGCAGTTAATCCAGTTCCAATAGCCCATACCGGCTCATAAGCCAAAACCATACTCGCTAAATCTTCTCTGTTTTCAGTTAACACAGCATCTAGCTGCTGCTTAACAATAGCTAGAGTATTACCCGCTTCACGGTCTTGCAGTGACTCACCAACACAAACAATAGGAGTCATACCTTTAGCAATAACTTTGGCAGCCTTATGCGCCACTAAACTACTGCTTTCTCCAAATAACGTTCTTCTCTCAGAATGACCAACAATGACATAGTCACAACCGATGTCTGCTAGCATGCTGGCAGAGACCTCACCGGTAAAAGCACCTTCGTCTTCTAGGGCTACATTTTGAGCACCAACTTTAATAGTTGTTAGCGCCAGCCTGTCTTTTGCTAACGAGATATAAACATTTGGCGGACAAACTGCATAATCGGCGTCTACTTCGTCACTTAGCTCGCTGGTAATAGCGGCTAGCAATGGGTCTATACTGCTAGCAGTACCATGCATTTTCCAATTACCGACAACCAAAGGACGAGCCATAAAAACCTTATACCATGTGCTGTTCTGAGCGGGCGCAGATATTACCCAAGAAGCTGCCAATATACAAGCAAGCAACTCGACTCTAGGCTAACGCCACTTCAACAATTGCGGCCAATTCCGCCACCAGCTCGTTAACTAAGGCCTCATCTTCACCTTCAATCATCACCCTAACTACCGGCTCAGTCCCAGATGAACGCAATAAAACTCTTCCTGCACTGCCAAGGCGCTGCTCGGCCTTAGTAACACCCTCTTCAATAGCTTTATTTCCTGCCAAAGCGTCACGATTAACTGCCTTAACATTGATCATCTTCTGCGGAAACATATGCAGGTCGGCTAAAGCCTCAGCCAAACTTTTACCTAAGCGTTTACAGTTTTGTAGAACTTTAAGCGCGGCAATAATGCCGTCGCCGGTAGTTGTAACGTCAGCGCAAATGATATGGCCCGATGATTCACCCCCAAGATCCCAGCCTTTGGCCTGCATTTCAGCAATAACATATCTATCACCGACATTGGCTCGACTGAAACCAATACCTAATCGAGCCAACGCCTGCTCAAAACCTAAATTAGACATCAGCGTACCAACAACACCATCGCAAGCTTTACCAGCAGCTTTTTTGCCCGCAGCGATGATGTATAGCAACTCATCACCACCGACAATTCGCCCACTACCATCAATAAATAACACGCGATCGCCATCACCATCAAAAGCAATCCCCATATCTGCTGATTCAGCTATCACTAATTTACGCAAATTTTCGGGGTAGGTAGAGCCAACATCTTTATTGATATTTAAGCCATCCGGTTTGTCACCAATAACAATGACATCGGCACCCAACTCAGAAAATACATTTGGCGCTAAGTGATAGGTGGCGCCATGGGCGCAATCTAAGACTATCTTTAAGCCTTCCAGCGAGAAATCAGATCTAACCGTACTTTTACAAAATTCGATATAACGCCCTGGAGCATCGTCAATACGAACAACTTTACCCAATTGAGCCGAGTCGACGCAGACAAAAGGCTGGTCAATCATCGCCTCTATCTGTAGCTCTAAATCATCAGGAAACTTAGCCCCCTGGGCTGAGAAAAATTTAATTCCATTATCATAAAACGCATTATGAGAAGCACTAATAACAATGCCGCCCGAACCTTGAAAGGTGCGAGTTAAATAGGCAATTGCAGGCGTTGGCATCGGACCAAGTAGCGCAACATCCACTCCTGCCGCGACCAACCCAGCCTCCAGAGCCGACTCAAACATATAGCCAGAAATCCGCGTATCTTTACCGATAAAGACCTTACCTTTACCCTGCTGAGCAAATATCTTTCCTGCAGCCCAACCTAACTTCAACACAAATTCGGGAGTTATAGGATGCTGCCCAACCAAACCACGAATACCGTCAGTACCAAAATATTTACGGGCCATTATTATAATTCTCCAAAGCCTTAACCACGGCTAACGCATCCGCAGTTTCTGTTATGTCATGTACTCGCAGTATACTAGCGCCATTGTGCGCCGCTAAAGCTGCCATCGCTACGCTAGCAGCTAGTCTATCATCAGTACCTTTGCCAGTTATTGCTCCCAACATAGACTTTCTAGACACACCAACTAATAGGGGATAACCCAGAGCAGCCAAGGTAGGCAAGGCATTAAATAACATCAAATTATGCGCTAAAGTTTTACCAAAACCAAAACCAGGGTCTAGTAATAATTGCGATCTATCAATCCCCGCTTTAACGCAAGCATCAACTCTGCTGAGTAAGTAAGCAGCGACTTCAGTGTTTACATCTTGATATTTCGGCTCGTCCTGCATCGTCGCTGGCAACCCTTGCATATGCATTAAACAAACGGGCAAACCAGTTTGTTTAGCCGCCGCTAATGCCCCATCGCGCGCTAACGCTCGCACGTCATTAATTATACCGGCGCCATTGCTGGCAGCATCTAACATCACTTGAGCAGAACTGGTATCGACTGAAATTATTGCATTGGTTTGCGCGGCTAAGGCTTCAACCACCGGGATCACTCGATCTAACTCTTGCGAGACGCTAACAACTGCTGCGCCAGGCCTAGTTGACTCGCCGCCGATGTCTATAATTTGTGCGCCTTGCTCAACCATTAATAAGGCGGCATCTACCGCACGGCTAACAACGAGCTTATCACCGTCAATATATCGACCACCGTCAGAGAAGGAATCAGGGGTAACATTTAAAACCCCCATAATAGAAGGGCTCTTAAACGACAGAAGCTTACCGCCACAGTCTAGAACTGTTCCGCAATGAAAATCGGGCGCAATGCGCCCGACGTATGAAGAGTTATTGGGCATGAGCTATCTACGACTAATGCTCACCAAGAGGGCCACCAACAGAGCTATCGTCATCGGTTTTTTTATCCTCTTCTTTTTCTTCAGTATCACTACTACCTGCAGACGGCTGATCATCATCCCAATTTTCAGGCTTACGCGGAGCTTTACCTTCCATAATGTCATCAATCTGATGGGCATCAATAGTCTCGTAGGTCATCAAGGCCTGAGTCATTGCCTCAAGCTTGTCTCTATTTTCTACCAAAATATCAGTAGCACGTTGATAGCACTCATCGACAATACGACGAACTTCTTCATCGATCACGCTAGAAGTAGATCCTGAAATTGACTTACTACCACCTGCTGAGCGCCCTAAATATCCCTCTTGATCTGCATCGCCATACATCAATGGTCCCAATTTGTCTGACAAGCCCCACTTAGTCACCATATTGCGTGCCAGCTCAGTAGCTCTCTCAATATCATTCGAAGCCCCAGTGGTGACACCATCGGCGCCAAGGGTCAATTCTTCGGCAATACGCCCACCAAATAAAGCGCAGATCTGACTATTCAACTGTCGCTTAGAGATACTGTAGCGGTCTTCCTCTGGTAAAAACATAGTCACACCAAGCGCTCTACCACGAGGAATAATACTGACCTTATACACTGGATCATGCTCTGGGACTACGCGACCCACAATTGCATGCCCCGCTTCATGATAGGCGGTATTAAGCTTTTCTTTTTCATTCATCACCATGGACTTACGCTCAGCGCCCATCATGATTTTATCTTTCGCTAATTCAAACTGTTCCATCGACACTAGACGCGAGCCGGTACGAGCGGCAAACAACGCAGCTTCATTAACTAAGTTAGCTAGATCAGCACCCGAAAATCCCGGTGTACCTCTGGCTATTAATGCAGGTTTTACATCATCAGCAAGCGGTACTTTTTTCATATGAACTTTTAGTATCTGCTCGCGACCACGAATATCTGGCAAACCAACAACAACTTGACGATCAAAGCGACCAGGGCGCAATAGCGCTGGATCTAACACATCTGGCCGGTTCGTGGCGGCAATAACAATAACGCCATCGTTACCTTCAAAACCGTCCATTTCCACCAGCAATTGGTTTAGTGTTTGCTCACGCTCATCGTGTCCACCGCCCATGCCACCACCACGATGACGACCGACTGCATCAATTTCATCAATGAATATAATGCACGGAGCACTTTTCTTAGCTTGCTCGAACATATCACGCACACGCGATGCGCCAACACCGACAAACATTTCGACAAAATCAGAGCCGGAAATTGAGAAGAAAGGGACCTTGGCTTCGCCAGCAATTGCTCTTGCTAATAAGGTTTTACCCGTACCCGGCTGGCCAACCATTAATACGCCACGCGGAATTCTTCCACCCAACTTTTGAAATTTACCTGGGTCACGCAAAAATTCAACCAACTCATGCACATCTTCTTTCGCTTCGTCAACGCCTGCCACATCGGCAAATGTTGTTTTAATTTGATCTTCGCCCAACAATTTGGCCTTACTCTTACCAAACGACATTGGACCACCGCGGCCGCCACCAGCGCCACCCTGCATTTGGCGCATAAAAAACATAAACACTGCAAGAATTAACAGGATAGGGAAGGCTGCTAGCAGTAATTGCTCCCAAATACTTTGCTGATCTGGCTTAACACCTTTAACTCTGACTTTGTGCTCAATCAGCTCATCCATCAATTTTGGATCTTCAATATATGGCCTGATAGTTTCAAACTTCGAACCGTCCGCGCGCTCACCACGAATCATTAAGCCATCAATGACAACTTGGTTGACTCGATTAGTATTAACCTCTTCGATAAAGTCAGAGTAGTCGACCGACTCTGACTGCGTAGGCGCATTAAAGCTTTGATAGACAGTCATCAACACCACAGAAATGATGACCCACAGCAATAAATTTTTAACCACGTCGTTCAAAGGAACACCTCATTTTGTTAATTGCTACTCATGTAGAATGTATACGTGCCTTACTATACAACAGATGTAATTGTTTTTTGATGGCAAATACAGCTATTGGTTTCATCCCTTATAACCGGTTGCCACCATATAAACCTCACGTGACCTAGCTCGAGATGAGTCGGGTTTGCGGGTTACCACCCTAGTAAACACCAACCTCACTTCTTTATAATACTCATCAAAACCTTCGCCTTGAAAAACCTTAGCAACCAAAGCACCACCCGGCTTTAATACTTGCTTAGCCATATCTAGAGCGAGCTCAACCAAATACATGGCTTGAGGCTGATCTACATCTTTGACCCCACTCAAATTGGGGGCCATATCAGAAATTACAAGGTCTACACAGTCATTATCTATTAGCGCTAACAGCTCTTCAAACACTGCTGCTTCAGTGAAATCACCCTTAAGAAACTCAACCCCCGCCAAAGAGTCCATTGGCAAGATATCAGAGGCGATAACTCGGCCTTTATGGCCCACCAAGTCAGCCGCGACTTGCGACCAACCACCAGGGGCACTGCCCAAGTCTATAACTAAATTACCGAGTTTAATTAAACGGTCTTTTTCTTGAATTTCCAGTAATTTAAAACAAGCTCTAGATCGATAACCTAGTTTTTGGGCCTGTTTGACATATTGATCATCAAAATGCTCTTGCAGCCAGCCCTTACTACTCTTACTACGTGCCATATATCGCTCTTAAACATAACAAAACTTAATCAATCTAGACTACAATAGCGCCTTTGAGTTAGCGAGCCCTTACGGCAATAAAGCGACGCGATTAAAACGGCAATCTATGCCGTCACACTGGGAATTATCATGGCACTAACTAATGACGAAAAAAAACACATGCGCGCAATTGGTCATAATCTCAAGCCGATAGTGACGATTGCTGGTAAAGGCCTGCATGAGAATGTGACAACAGAAATAACCCGCGGCCTTAAAGACCACGAGTTAATCAAAGTAAGTATAAAAGTTGGCGACAGAGATGCTCGCAAGGCAATTAGTACTGAAATCTGTGCGCAAACCAAAGCACAGTTAGTCCAGTCTATTGGTCATACTGTTTTGTTATACAAAGCAGCCAAAAAACCTGATCCAAAACTATCGAATTTGTTGCGCGAAAAGGCGTAGTAAGCTAGATATATTTTACCGCGTCTATTTCGTATTCAACTTCGCCTTTAGGCGTAATCACACACACAATATCGCCTTCTTCTTTGCCAATCATGGCGCGCGAAACTGGCGAGCTAACCGAAATTTTACCCAGCTTCAAATCAGCTTCATCGTCGCCAACAATCTGATAGGTTACGTTCTCATCGGTTTCCAAATTCACCAGATCAACGGTTACCCCGAAAATAATTTTACCGGTAACCGTAATCTTCGTTAAATCAATCACTTGATAGTCAGCTAATTTGCTTTCAATTTCTTGAATTCTACCTTCAGCAAAACCTTGCTCTTCACGCGCAGCATGATATTCGGCATTTTCTTTCAAATCGCCATGCTCTCTAGCCTCGGCAATCGATTGGATAATTCGGGGCCGCACAACCGTTTTTAATTGGTTAAGCTCCTCACGTAGCATTTTCTCTCCGGCCACGGTCATTGGAATTGGCATAATAGTTAAACTCCTAACTGTAAATCTTGTAAACGGCTAACCTCAGTAGGCTCACCAAAATCGATTGCTTGGCACACTGCTTCTGCGCCGGCCAAGGTCGTAGTATAAAAAACTTTTCGTAGTAATGCCGTACGACGAATAATAGCCGAATCAGCAATCGCTTGAGTACCTTCAGTAGTATTCACAATTAAGCTCATATCACCGTTTTTCAGCATATCGACAATATGCGGCTGCCCCTGATGCACCTTATTCACGTACTCAACTTCAATACCGCCAGCGCGCAAGGTATTACACGTACCCCCAGTAGCGGCAATAGTGAAACCTAATGATATTAAGTCTTTAGCCACCTGCACCACACCCTCTTTATCGGCATCTCGTACACTAAGAAAAGCCTTGCCCGAGGTCGGAAAGATTTCACCAGCGCCTACGGCTGCTTTGCGATAGGCCTCGGCAAAGGTTTTACCGCTACCCATAACTTCACCGGTCGACTTCATCTCTGGCCCAAGAATAGGATCAACCCCAGGGAATTTGGCAAAGGGGAATACAGCTTCCTTTACATTATACAAAGTAGGGACGATTTCTTCAGTAAAGCCCTGCTCAGCCAAACTAGTACCAGCCATACAACGCGCCGCAATCTTAGCTAAGGAGATACCAATACACTTAGACACAAAGGGTACTGTCCGCGACGCGCGAGGATTAACCTCAATCACGTAAATCTCATCGTCTTGGTAGGCCAACTGCACGTTCATCAACCCACACACACCTAACTCAACAGCCATTTGTTTTACTATATCGCGCATTTCGTCTTGCACGTCGCTTGGCAAACTGTAAGGCGGAAGCGAGCAAGCAGAGTCACCCGAATGAACTCCCGCTTGTTCTATATGCTGCATGATTGCACCAATCACCACTTGCTTGCCATCGCTCACTGCATCGATATCAACCTCGATTGCGGCATTCAAAAAGTAGTCTAACAATACTGGCGAGTCATCCGAGACCTGCACCGCTTCGCGCATATATCGCAACAATTCTTCTTTTTTATACACGATCTCCATCGCACGACCGCCTAACACATAGGATGGACGCACCACCAACGGATAGCCAATTGACGCCGCCGCCTCTAGTGCCTCATCAACACTGCGCACAGTGTTATTCTGAGGTTGTTTTAAATTCAGCTTTTGGATCATTTTTTGGAAACGCTCGCGATCCTCTGCTTGATCAATAGCATCGGGGGTAGTACCAATTATTGGCACACCCGCAGCTTCTAAAGCCCGCGCTAATTTAAGCGGTGTTTGCCCACCAAACTGCACAATCACACCTTTTGGTTTTTCCAGCGCAACAATTTCTAAGACATCTTCTAAAGTTACTGGCTCAAAGAATAAGCGGTCAGAAGTATCGTAATCGGTCGATACAGTCTCAGGGTTACAATTAACCATAATGGTTTCATAACCGTCTTCTCGCATCGCCAAAACAGCATGCACACAGCAATAATCAAATTCGATGCCCTGCCCAATACGGTTAGGCCCACCACCGAGTACTAATATTTTATCTTTATCCGAAGGAGCCGCTTCGCACTCTTCTTCATACGTTGAATACATATAGGCAGTCGCGGTAGAAAACTCTGCTGCGCAAGTATCTACCCGCTTGTATACTGGGCGAATATTCAAACTATGGCGATACTCACGCATATCCTGCTCGGACACATTCAATAACTCTGACATACGCTTATCGGAGAAACCTTTACGCTTTAAGCCGAATAGTCGACGTTCATCAATACTTTTTAGCTCAACGCCCGTTAATGCTTGCTCTTCTTTTACCAAGTCTTCTATTTGCACTAAATACCAGCGATCAATTTTTGATAAGGCAAATACATCATCTACCGACAAGCCCGCACGAAAAGCATCCGCCACATACCAAATGCGTTCAGGCCCAGGAATGTGCAGCTCTTTTTTCAACAAGTTCATTTCATCAATGCCGTAAGCTTCAAGCTTAGGATCAAATCCGCTATTACCAGTCTCTAGTCCACGCAATGCTTTTTGTATCGACTCTTGAAAAGTACGACCGATTGCCATCACTTCACCAACTGACTTCATTTGCGTATGTAAGCGCGGATCGGCTGCAGCAAATTTTTCAAAGGTAAACCGCGGCACTTTAGTTACTACATAATCAATACTGGGCTCAAATGAAGCAGGAGTCGAACCGCCAGTAATATCGTTTTGCAGCTCATCCAAGGTATAACCAACCGCTAACTTGGCTGCAATTCTCGCAATCGGGAAGCCAGTCGCTTTCGACGCCAAGGCAGAAGAACGTGAAACCCGCGGATTCATTTCAATAATCACCATACGGCCATCATCAGGGTTAATCCCAAACTGAACATTTGAACCGCCAGTTTCAACACCAATCTCACGTAATACCGCTAACGATGCATTACGCATTATTTGGTATTCTTTATCCGTTAGCGTTTGCGCGGGTGCAACAGTGATTGAGTCACCGGTATGAACACCCATCGGGTCAAAGTTTTCAATCGCACAGACAATGATGCAATTGTCATTGGTGTCACGCACCACTTCCATTTCATATTCTTTCCAACCGATAAGCGACTCATCGATTAATAGTTCAGTGGTCGGAGATAGATCTAAGCCACGCTCACATATTTCTTCAAATTCTTCACGATTATAGGCAATGCCTCCACCTGAACCACCCATGGTGAAAGACGGACGAATAATACAAGGAAAGCCTATTTTCACCTGTACTTGAATAGCTTCCTCCATACTATGGGCAATAGCAGAATATGGCGTATCTAAATTGATCGATTTCATTGCTTTGTCAAATAGATCGCGATCTTCGGCCTTATCAATTGACTCTTTAGTAGCGCCAATCAACTCAACATTATATTTTTCTAAAATACCTTCACGAGCTAAATCTAGTGCACAGTTGAGGGCGGTTTGCCCACCCATTGTTGGCAATATGGCGTCAGGCTTTTCTTTGGCAATAATTCGCTCAACCGTTTTCCACTCCACAGGCTCAATGTATGTTGCATCAGCCATTGACGGATCGGTCATAATGGTTGCAGGGTTAGAATTAACCAAAATAACTCGGTAGCCTTCTTCGCGCAGTGCTTTGCATGCTTGCGCTCCTGAATAGTCAAATTCGCAAGCTTGACCAATCACTATTGGGCCTGCTCCGATGATAAGAATACTTTGAATATCTTGTCTTTTAGGCATAGGTATCTAACTACTTGGCTACGTTAATATTATGTCTAATCTTTGCCGCCAGAGAGCGACAAAAACGGTACGCGTCTATCTTTATCCAGTTTTATGCTGTTGCATTAATTCAATAAAATGATCAAACAATGGCGCCGCATCATGCGGCCCTGGACTAGCTTCAGGGTGGCCTTGAAAACCAAACGCTGGTTTATCAACGCGATGAATACCTTGCAGGGAACCATCAAACAACGACTTATGAGTCACTCTTAAATTAGTTGGCAAGTTTTCTCCGTCCGCAGCAAAACCATGGTTCTGACTAGTAATTAGAACGCTACCATCATCTAAACTACTTACCGGGTGGTTTGCACCATGATGACCAAATTTCATCTTCACCGTTTTAGCGCCGCTAGCTAAAGCCAACAATTGGTGCCCTAAGCAAATACCAAAAATTGGTATCCCCGTTGCCAATAATGATTGAATGGCGCTTATAGCATAATCACAAGGCTCAGGGTCACCGGGACCATTGGATAAGAACACACCATCTGGGCTCATCGCCAAAACATCAGCTGCCGGCGTTTGTGCGGGCACAATGGTTAACTTACAGCCGCGATCAGCAAGCATTCTTAAAATATTACGCTTTACGCCAAAATCATACGCCACAACATGAAACTGCCATTCAGTATCAGCGTAATCTGAATAGCCTTTGCCCAGCACCCAACTGCCTTCCGTCCAAGTGTAGGACTCTTTGACAGTAACTTCTTTGGCTAAGTCCATTCCCTTCAACCCAGGAAACTGTTTGGCAGTCTTAATGGCAGTAGCCTCATCGACATTGCCCGCCATAATACAGCCTTTTTGGGCACCTTTTTCACGTAAAATTCTGGTTAAGCGACGAGTATCAATATCAGCAATACCGATAACATTATTAGCTTTAAGATAAGCTGATAGTGATAGCTCATTGCGAAAGTTACTTGCCACCAATGGTAAGTCTCGAATAACCAAACCAGCACACCACACATTGCTCGACTCTTCATCCTCAGAGTTCGTTCCGGTGTTACCAATATGAGGATAGGTCAGCGTAACAATTTGCTTGGCGTAAGATGGATCAGTTAAAATTTCCTGATAACCGGTCATCGCTGTATTAAACACCGTTTCGCCTGAGGTAATACCCTCTGCACCAATGGCTATACCCTTAAATATACTGCCATCTTCTAGGGCCAAAATAGCTGTTGTTGCCAAGTAAACCTCCTCAAAACTTAAAAAAAACTGCTGGCTACGCGCGTCAAAAAAAACGAGATGAAGCTATCGCTCGCATCTCGTTTCTATGAATTTTGTCATTTAACTGCCATTAACTTGGCTACCAGCTGATGGCAAAGATTGCCTTAAACTTATAATTGATCAGATCTTATCTTATCGTTATCGCTGGCCGGCAATTCTACGTAAAAAACGAGAAGCTGTCCACGAAAACAAACTTTTAAACTTGTTGTAGCGCCGGTTGATCCCTATTGTCCAATTTAACTCAACCCGAATGCAGTTGGTCTAAAGTATTTCTTTAATTATAAGAAGGCCGCCAGACAAGAAGATTTACAATGTCACTTAACGATACACAAGTAATTACCCAAACTGAGCTAGTCAAAACTGACATCAACAAGCTGAAAATTGGCATGTATGTATCTAAACTAGATAAACCTTGGCTAGAAACCACTTTCTTACTGCAGGGTTTTCCACTAGAAAATAAAGAAACCATGACTAAATTGCAGGCTATCTGCAAATATGTCTACATTGATGAACGCAAATCGAAAACTATAATCAATGCTCGCAAAATTCTAGATATCAAAGATTACGTTAGCAAAGATTATCAGCATACGGTTACAGTCGAAGAAGAAATCAAAAGTGCTAACCGAATCTATGATCAGACCTCAGAAAAACTATTAGAACTACTTAAATCGTCGCATAAAACTGGCGAAATTAACGCCAGAATGATTAAGCAATGTGTTAAAACCAGCGTAGCAAGTATTATCCGCAACCCTAACGCAATGATCTGGTTATCTCATATCAAAAACAAGAATAGCAGCACCTATCAGCACAGCCTGAGGGTTAGTATTTTAGCTATCGCACTTGGTCGCCAATTAGGACTACCTCGCCAACAGCTGGAGACCTTAGGGTTATGCGGAATGCTGCACGATGTCGGTAAAATCAAAATTAACACCGCTATTTTGAAAAAAACTGACAAACTCACCGACACCGAATATGATCATCTCAAATCACATATCGCCATTGGCCGCGATATGCTGCTACATGATCAGTTACTGCCGCCAGAAGTATTAGAAGTGGCCTACTCTCACCACGAGCGAATGGACGGACAAGGATACCCCGAGGGCTTAACTGGCTCTCAACTAAGCTTCTATACTCGTATTGTAAGTATTGTTGACGCCTACGACACCATGACGAGCAAAAAGGCTTATGCGGCGACAAAGTCTAGTGCCAGTGCAATTAAAGAGATTTACGCCAACAAGGGCACCCAGTTTGACCAGACAATGGTAGTCAATTTTATTGAGACCATTGGTTTATATCCACCAGGCTGCATGGTTGAGCTAAGTGAAGGCGAAGTTGGAGTAGTTATTGCAGCAGACCCAGCGTCAAGATTACTGCCCACTGTAGCGCTGCTGCGCGACAACGACAAGATGCCCATGCATCAAACTATTATTAATTTGCGTAAGCAAAACGCCAACGGCATTAAAAATAAAATTGTAAAAGTATTAAAGGATGGCTCTTACGGTATAAGCCTTGAGGAGTTTACTACAGAGAACATTAATCTGGCGGTGTAACCTGTAGATTTTTTCTTTACTTAAGCCCTAAAACGTCTTGCATATTATATAGGCCATTGTCTTTAGCCGTTAACCAGCTGGCGGCTCTAACCGCACCGCGGCCAAATGACATACGCGAGCTCGCCTTATGGGTAATTTCAACCCGCTCACCCTCGCCTGCAAATATAACCGTATGATCACCGACTACATCACCTGCGCGCACTGTGGCAAAACCGATTGTTTCGCGCGCACGGACACCAGTGCGACCCTCGCGGCCATATACCGCAACGGCGGCTAGATCACGCCCTAAAGGTTTGGCAACCGCTTCGCCTAGACTTAGCGCCGTGCCAGACGGCGCATCTATTTTATCTCGGTGATGCGCCTCAATAATTTCTATATCTACATCATCGCCCAACACTGTTGCCGCAATTTCAGCCAATTTAAAACATAAGTTAACGCCGGTAGCGTAGTTAGAAGCTTTGCAGATAGCGATGGATTTAGCAGCTTGATCTATTTGACTTTGTTGGGCGGCGGTAAAACCAGTAGTACCGATGACAATTCTTGCTCCACTGACCAGGCAATACTCAATATTCGACAATGTTGCCTCTGGTATGGAAAAGTCAATTAGTACCTCAAACTGACCTAATACCTTAGCCACGTCATCGACAACAATAATACCATTAGCACCGATACCCGCTAACTCGCCCGCATCTACCCCAATTAAACTACTATCAGGGCGCTCAATCGCTGCACCTAATGCGATGCCATCGGTATTAGCAATAGCCTCAATCAAGGTTTTACCCATCCGCCCACCGGCACCGGTAACTGCAATATGAACTGTCATCGAATTGTCCTAAGCATACTATCTAAATATCACTACTATATCTTCATGTCGTCAAAAAAGCTTTTAACCCCATCAAACCAGCTAGACTTTTTTGGTGAATGCTTACTGCCAGCGCCACCTAGTTCATCCTGCAAGCTTTGCAATATATCTTTTTGCTTTTTATTTAAGTTAACCGGCGTTTCGACCACAACTCGGCATAATAAGTCACCAACTGAGCCGCCCCGAACAGGCTTGACGCCTTTCCCCGTCAGTCTAAACATTTTACCGGTTTGCGTTTCTGCAGGTATTTTAAGTTTCACCCTGCCGGTAAGTGTTGGCACTTCAAGCTCACCACCAAGAGCGGCATCAATAATACTAATCGGCACTTCGCAATATAAGTGACGGCCGTCACGCTCGAAAATCGCATGATCACGCACTGACATTTGTACATACAAATCGCCATTAGGCCCACCATCAGCGCTAGCCTCACCTTCACCAGACAAGCGAATTCTATCGCCCGTATCAACCCCAGGCGGCACTTTGACTGACAATGTTTTACGTTTTTCTACGCGGCCTTGGCCAAGGCAACTTTTACATGGATCGCTAATAGTCTTGCCACGACCCCGACAAGTTGGACATGCCTGCTGCACAGCAAAGAAGCCCTGCTGCATACGCACCTGCCCACTACCGTGGCAAGTACCACAGTTTACTGGCTTGGAACCAGGCGCCGCGCCGCTGCCACCACATGGGTCACACGCAGCCAGCACTGGAATTTTAATAGTCCTAGTGGCGCCCTTAACAGCTTCTTCTAAATCTATCTCTAAGGTATACCGTAAATCCGAACCTGGCTGCGGGCCTCTTCTTCGGCCACCACCACCGCCGCCAAAAATATCACCAAATACATCACCAAAAACGTCGCCAAAACCTTCAGCGCCACCGCCACCCATTTGGGGGTTGACGCCATCATGACCATAGCGATCATAAGCATCACGTTTTTGCGCATCTGAAAGCACTTCATAGGCTTCATTCGCTTCTTTAAACTTCTCTTCAGAAGCAGTATCACCGTCGTTACGATCAGGATGATGCTTCATCGCCACACGGCGATAAGCTTTTTTAATATCTTTCTCTGATGCGCCGCGATCAACACCCAGAATTTCGTAATAATCTTGCTTTGACATACTTAACCAGCTTTATTCTCTACGGCAAAAGGGCCAGACTAATCTGGCCCCCTACACGTTATTAGATCAGCCCAGTCGAAACTGGGCGCCCACCAAGATTACTTATCTTCTTTGTTTTCTTTGTCGTCTTTAACTTCTTCAAACTCAGCATCCATAACATCGTCACCCGCTTTGGTGCCGTCCTGCTCTGGCGCTGCGCTATCAGCTTGCTGCTCGGCAGCTTGCTCTTCATACATTCTTTGCGCCAAACCACTAGTGGCTTCAGACAAGCTCTGCGCCGCAGTATCCATGGCTTCTTTGTCATCACCGGCCACAGCCGTTACAACTTCAGCAATAGCCGCTTCAATAGCAGACTTTTCTTCGTCAGTCGCTTTATCGCCCGCTTCTTCCAAAGTTTTCTTGGCAGCATTGGCTAAGCCTTCAGCAGTATTACGCGCAGTCACTAACTCTTCAAACAGGCGGTCCGCTTCAGCATTTGTCTCCGCGTCAGCAACCATTTTCTCAATTTCTTCATCTGACAAACCACCAGATGCTTTAATCACAATTGACTGCTCTTTGCCTGTCGCCTTATCTTTAGCCGCAACATTCAAAATACCGTTAGCATCCAAATCGAAGGTTACTTCAATTTGTGGCATACCACGTTGAGCAGCTGGAATATCAGCTAAGTCAAAACGACCTAAGGATTTGTTTTGTGCAGCTTGCTTACGCTCACCCTGCACAACATGAATCGTTACCGCACTTTGGTTATCTTCTGCGGTTGAAAAAACCTGTGATTTTTTAGTAGGAATAGTCGTGTTTTTCTCAATCAAAGTGGTAGCAACCCCACCCATGGTTTCAATACCTAAAGTTAGCGGGGTAACGTCTAATAATAATACGTCAGTTACATCACCCGCTAAGACTGCACCTTGAATAGCTGCACCCATTGCTACTGCTTCATCAGGGTTAACGTCTTTACGTGATTCTTTACCGAAAAACTCAGCAACTTTTTGCTGAACCATAGGCATACGCGTTTGACCACCGACCAAAATAATGTCGTCAATTTCAGCGGTTGATAAGTCAGCATCTTTTAATGCAATTTTTAACGGCTCTAAAGTACGCTGTACTAAGTCTTCAACCAAAGACTCTAGTTTCGAGCGAGTTAACTTAACAACCAAATGCTTAGGCCCTGTTGCATCAGCAGTGATGTAAGGCAAGTTCACTTCAGTTTGCTGAGCAGAAGACAATTCAATCTTGGCTTTCTCTCCCGCTTCTTTTAAGCGCTGCATAGCCAATGGATCGCCTTTAAGGTCAAGACTGTTATCTTTCTTAAACTCTTCAGCTAAGTAGTCGATAAGACGCATATCAAAGTCTTCACCACCTAGGAATGTATCACCATTGGTAGATAGCACTTCAAACTGCATTTCACCGTCAACATCGGCAATTTCAATGATAGAAATATCGAAAGTACCACCACCTAAGTCATAAACTGCAATCGTGTGATCGCCTTTACCTTTGTCCATGCCGTAAGCAAGTGCAGCAGCAGTTGGCTCATTGATAATACGTTTAACTTCCAAGCCAGCGATACGACCAGCATCTTTAGTCGCTTGACGCTGCGAGTCATTAAAGTAAGCAGGGACCGTAATTACAGCTTCTGTCACAGACTCACCAAGATAGTCTTCGGCAGTCTTCTTCATTTTTTTCAATACCTCGGCGGCAACCTGAGGCGGTGCAATAGCTTCACCTCTAGCTTCAACCCATGCGTCGCCGTTATCGGCCGCAACAATTTTGTAAGGCACCATAGAGATATCTTTTTGTACGACATCATCAGTAAATTTACGGCCAATAAGGCGCTTAACCGCAAACAATGTATTGGTAGGGTTAGTGACCGCTTGGCGTTTAGCTGGTTGACCAACTAAAATTTCACCGTCTTCAGTGTAAGCAACAATAGAAGGAGTGGTACGACCACCTTCTGCATTTTCAATAACTTTTGGCTTATCGCCGTCTAATACAGATACACACGAGTTAGTTGTACCTAAATCAATTCCAATAATTCTACCCATTTCTTTTTCTCCAAACTTACTTAATCAGTAATCGTAACTTTTGCCACGATTGTGTATTTTGTTAAAATCAGTAGTACTTGATGACTCTATATATTGGCGCTTATTTTTCGATTTCAAGCGCTGCGAGACAAATAACCGTAAATTTACAAAGGTTTTTATTCTGGCGCCTTGGCAACCATCACCATTGCCGCGCGAATAACCCGCCCATTCAAGCTGTAACCCTTCTGCGCCACATGTAACACACTGTTTGGCTCCACATCAGGGTTAGGCACCATGCCTACCGCCTGGTGTAATTGCGGGTCAAACGGCTCACCTTCTGGGTTAATTTGCTCGATTTTATATTTAGCTAAAACATCAGTGAAGCTTTTAAGCGTTAACTCAACACCTTCAACAATCGGTTTAAGTACTTCATCATCCTCTGCTACCGATGCCAGCGCTCTCTCTAGATTGTCTACCACTGGCAATAAATCAGCTGAAAACTTTTCCAAGGCATATCTACGCGCGCCTTCTACATCTTTTTCTGCTCTGCGACGAGCGTTTTGCGAGTCGGCTGCAGCCCGAATAATCTGATCTTTAGCCTCTGCTAATTGAGCCTTTAACTGCTCTATCTCATCATCAGCTGCAACTTCAATTTCTACCTGGCTATTATCTTCATTGAGCTCATAAGCAGTGTCTTGCTCATCATCAGCAGCAACTTGTTCAATATTTGGATCTTGCTCTGGCGCCTGATCTTCAGCATCCGGCTTATGTTCGTTTGTCACGGTAGGTACTCCACACAGTAAATTAGTAGCCGATAAGCGGGCTTGTTATTAAATTCGGAGAAACAATGGGGACTTTTAGATCTAATTCAAGACTAAATGTAGGTATTTAGCAGCCGATACTAGCCAGAAACTAGAGATCAATTTTTATCTAAGGCTGCGCTGAGTAACTTAGCGGTAATATCCACCAAGGGAACGACCTTTTCATAAGCCATGCGGGTTGGACCGATAACGCCCAATACACCAACGGCATTACCTGCCATCTGATACGGCGTAGTCACCACACTGTAGTCATCAAGCACATCAAAACCTGACTCATTGCCAATGAAAATCTGGGTTCCCGGGGCATCTACACAACTAGACATTAAATCTAAAATATCTTTTTTCTGCTCGAAGGCATGCAACAAGCTTTTTATTCGGCCCATATCTGCAGAATCAACATTCTCTGCCAATAAATGACTTTCACCAGCCACCACATAATCAGCATCTTCAGTGGCGGTAAATACTTGCGAGGCCATATCAATTGCGGCCTGCATTTGGTTAGCAATTAGCTCTTGATCACTCTGCATTGCCGTTATCAACGCCGCATGAATGGTCGTCAGCGGCTTGCCCACATAGTTTTGATTAATATAGTTGGCAGCACGCTGTAGCTCGTGTTCAGCAAATTGACGCCCGACATGCATAACCCGGTTTTGCACTTCTTGCTGATTACAAACCAATATTGCCAATACGCGGTTATTAGACAGTGACAAAAACTCAACATGGCGCAGGCTTTCTACGTCGCGGCGCGGCAACATCACTAAGCCGGCCTGGTGAGACACCTCTGACAACATGCGCGAGGCAGATGCAACCAGCTTATTAGTGGTCAAGTCACTACTAAAGCCACTGCGTAAACTATTTATCGTGTCAGAGTCTATAGGTCGCATAGTAATCAAACTATCGACAAACAAGCGGTAGCCGCCAACCGTAGGCACCCTCCCCGCCGAGGTATGCGGCGAGCAAATAAGCCCTCTAGCTTCTAAGTCTGCCATAACGCTGCGAATTGTCGCTGGGCTGTAATTTAAACCTGAAGCGTTCGTTAATGCTTTTGATCCCACCGGCAAACCATCTTGTATATGCCGCTCGACAATCGCTTTTAATACTAGCTGGCCGCGTTCAGTTAAATCGTTCACTTAATAACCCCATAGTTCAATCTAACTTCATTCTATTTAGCCTATTTAATTATCGCAACGTTAACTAACAATTGAATTCAGCTTGCAACAAATTCAGGTAGTTCTTGTCGCCAATAGTTCCACTTGATAGAGTTCAGCAACAACCAATGACTTTGCCATCTTGATTTATGCTAACTGACTTAAACATACACAACTACGCCATTGCCGATTTAATTGAGCTAGAACTAGCTAGCGGCATGACCGCTATCACCGGTGAAACTGGTGCAGGAAAATCAATCACCTTGGATGCACTGGGTCTTGCCTTAGGCGACAGAGCTGATCCTGCCTCAGTTGGCAGCAACGGCGAAAAAGCAGAAATTACTGCCAGCTTTGATATTAGTGACAATATACAGGCACAAAGCTGGTTAGGCGATCGCGAGTTAAATAACGACGGCGATTGTTTGTTGCGCCGGGTAGTTAGACGGGATGGCAAATCCAAGGCTTATATCAATAACCGCCCTGCAACGGTGCAAGACATGCGCCAGCTTGGCGAGCTACTAATCAATATTCATGGCCAACATGAACACCAAGCACTACTAAAGCGAGATACCCAGCGTCAAATTGTTGATGATTACGCTGGCAATCAAACTCTTGCTAGCAATGTCCAGACAACCTTTGAACTCTGGAACCACACCAAAAGTAAGCTAGAAAATTTACGTAACGCTAGCAGTGAAAACGCTGCCAAAGTTGAATTTTTACGCTATCAAATACAAGAGCTAGAACAATTAGCGGTCGAAGATGGCGAACTTGAAAAATTAGAAGAAGAGCAAAAAACCTTAGCCAATGCAGAGACAATAATTGTCTCCTGCCAGCAAGCCTTGACCTTATGTGACGATGACAATGCTGGCACCGAAACCAGCCTTGCGCAAGTCATAAACTTGCTCGACCAACTACCACCAGGAAATGCAGCAATTACCGAATCATTAGAACTATTTAACAGCGCCTTAATCCAACTACAAGAGGGCAGCAGCGCACTCAGTACCTATATTGATAACTTTGAAGCCGATCCGGTCAGACTTTCATTGGTAGAGGACAGGCTTAGCGCTATATTTGAACTGGCTCGCAAACACAGAATTGATGCCAAGCAAGTGCCGCAATTATTAAGTGACTTAACGACAGAACTCGATAACCTAGATTGTAGTGAGGGGAAATTGGCCGAGCTAGAGGATTTAGAAAAACACCAACTAAACAAGCTATTAGAATACTGTAGCCAGCTCACTAAAAAGCGCAAAACTGCCGCTAACAAACTACAAAAAGCGGTAGGTAAACAATTACAGTCGCTTCGAATGGCTAATTGCTCTATTGAATTTTCATTAACCGAATTAGAGCAACCAAATCAATACGGTAAAGAAAGTGTTGAACTATTAGTGTCAACCAATCCCGCTCAGGCGGCACAGGCTTTAGGCAAAATAGCCTCGGGCGGAGAGCTATCACGCATCGGTCTTGCCATTCAGGTTATAACGGCACAAACAACTGCCACCCCCACGTTAATATTTGATGAAGTTGACTCAGGTATTGGCGGCGCGGTAGCAGAAGTTGTCGGCAAGCTGTTGCGTGAATTAGGTAAAAAGACTCAGGTAATGTGCGTCACTCACTTGCCGCAAGTAGCCTGCCAGGCGAACCAGCACTTTATTGTCGATAAAACAGTCAATAAAAAACAAGTTCAAACCAACTTACAGCAGCTAAATGCAACACAGCGCCTAGAAGAAGTAGCAAGAATGTTAGGTGGGGTAGAGATCACTCAGCAGACCCGAGCCCACGCCAAAGAATTACTAGAAAATGCTGCCACAAGCTAACTGCTTAACTTTTTGGTTTAACGTATAAAACCAAACTGTGTTCAATCAAATCATAGCCATGTGATTCCGCAATTTCTTTTTGCCGCTGTTCGATCACTTCATCAAAAAACTCAATTACTTCACCAGAGTCCATACAAACCATATGGTCATGATGATCTTCTTTAGCCATCTCAAAAACTGAATGGCCACCCTCAAAGTTATGACGCACCACTAAACCAGCTGACTCAAACTGAGTTAACACTCGGTAAATTGTTGCTAAACCAACATCTTCACCAGACTCCAGTAAAGACTTATATACATCCTCCGCGCTCATATGGCGTTTATTGTCAGCAACCGCTTCTAGCATCTGCAGGATTTTTACTCTCGGCAAAGTGACCTTTAAGCCAGCTTTTTTTAGCTCTATATTTTCATCAGACATTTATCGGTTCTCGGCCATGCAGTATTAAGTTGATTGGGTTATGATAGTAGCCATAAAAGATACTCTAACTTGACCAGTAAGTGAACATTAGATGCAAAAATTAGCTTTAGTATTTATCCTTTTGGCTGTGGCAGCCTGTTCAGAGTTCCCTTTGGTCTACAAAATAGACATTGAGCAAGGCAATATTATTGAGCAAGAAGCCGTTGACGAACTGAAACCAGGTCTTACCAAAAGCCAAGTGCGCTTTATTTTAGGCACGCCGATGAATATAGATACCTTTAACCAAGAGCGCTGGGATTATCTCTACAGTATTTCATCCAGCGGTGGAAAGCACCGACACGAGCGTCTGTCACTATACTTTGTCGATGATCGCTTAGAGTATTTCCAAGGCGACTTCATTCCTTCTGGTGCCAACCCTGACGAGCAAGCAGCTAACGAAGAAGTGATGGTTGAGCCAGCAAACTCAATCGGAGCTGAGACGATGATCCAAAGCGGAAACGATGCCGGCGCGGAAGAGTCTGACGACGGAATTCTTCAAATACGTATTGACGAAGGCGACCAGCAGCGCGTCAACTAGACTTTTTCTCCTTAGCTGCTTTTTCAGCACGCTTTTTACGCACTTCTTTCGGATCAATCAGTAGTGGGCGATAGATTTCTATTCGCTCTCCAGCCTGCATAACATGAATAGTTGGCTTAACCGATTTACCGAATACGCCCATGTCTGAATTATCAATATCGATACCATCAAATATTTTATCTATGCCAGACAACTTTGCCGCTTCAATCGCAGTACTGCCTTCTGGCACCATCACCGGCACTATTTTTTGGTTGTCGGGCAGCGCATATGCTACTTCCACCGCAATCATATTTTCATCAGCCATAAATCTCTTTCGCCCTTTTACTTAATGCGTCAACCAAGTTAGCACTAACTTTGCTAAACAATTTACCTGCAGCCATTTTCATCGCCATACTGGTTAAGTCAAACTCTAAGGTTAAGCTTACCTTACAGGCGGTCTCACTCAGCGGAGTGAATACCCATTGACCAGAAAATCGCTTGAACGGCCCATCTACCAACTGCATTTTTATATGGCTACTATCGACCATAATATTACGCGTAGTAAAACTTTGCCGGATACCTTTTTTTGATAAGTCCAGCCGCGCCAGCATAGTCGACTCGTCTTGGCTAATAATTCTAGCGCCAACACAGCCATCTAAATATTGCGGGTACATAGCTATATCATTTACCAAATCGTACATCTGCTTAACAGGGTAGGCTAACAAAGCACTGCGGTTAATTTGAGTCACGCTTGAAATTCTTCTCTCTTTCAATGTCGATAATATTCTAACGGATTGAGCGCTATGCAACCAAGTATCAAGTTACTAAGCATGCTAGCGAAACCAAATTTGCCAGCAAGACACTAACCCATTGTATGCAGGTACAACACCACTAACATTACTGGCAGTGCAATAACCTTCAGTAAAAAGCGCCATAGCTTATATATATATTTGGGTATATCTTCAAACTCATCCTTCACCACCGACGAATTAATAATCCAGCCGACAAAGATTGCCAGCATAAAGCCGGTGATCGGCAATACATAGCGACTAAGATTATCTAACTGATAAAACCAATGTCCCCAATCACCAGGCACACCATGCCACTGCCTAAATGACATTAGACAACCCCAGGACACAAATGCAACCACGCCGCCCACCAGTAATACTACCCAATGGCGAGCCCATTTCATTCTATAACTAATCACGGCTACAGCAGGCTCTAACAATGCCATCAACGATGTTAACGCCGCTAACAACACAGCCACATAAATACCCGCAGTTAGGTACGCTCCCGCCAATTGCGAACCAAACGCTACCGGCACGCTGATAAATAGCAGCGATACTCCGCCGGAAGGTTCGATATTAGCAGCAAATATCATCGGCATAATTACATAACCTGCAAGCATCGCCGAAAAGAACTCAACCAACACAACCGTCAGTGCCACAATAGGAATATCTTCTTTCACCGGGGCATAGCTCCCCATAGTCATAATCACGCCGGTACCCAAGCCCAAGGAGAAAATCCCATGCATTAGTGCCAAGCTTAAGGTTGACCACTGAATACTCTTCCAATCGATCACAAACAGATAACTTAAGGTGGCGTCAATATCGCCAAAGTGACGTGAGTAATAGGCCACTAATACAAAAATACCTAAGGTCAGAGGCACTAATATGCGCGCCGCTATGCCTAATCCACGCAGCACACCTAAGACAGAAATAAGCATAGCCACCAGTAAAACAGCCAGTCCCCACATCATGATTTCTGTCGGTGCCAGCAATAGTTGCTCAAAGGTTGAGCCGGCGTAAGCTAAGTCACTATCGACAAAGTCACCTGAGATCGAGCGCACCAAATAAGCCCCAGTCCAGCTAGCCACCACCACATACAAGGGCGCAACCAACAAACCGCCAATGCAGGCCAAACCGCCAACATCAGCCCAGAACCATCCGCGAGCACTGCGCACAGCTAAGTTACCCATTGATGTGGTCGGGTCAGACTGGCCAGCCACGCCGATGGATAACTCGGCAATAATCATTGGCACACCAACCACCAACAAACCCAGTAAATACACCACCCAAAAAGCACCACCGCCATAATTACCGGCTAATGCCGGCAACCACCAAATATTACTTAGACCAACGGTCGAGCCAGCCAACACCATAATCAGCGTCCAGCTACTTCCCCATTGTGGTGGTTTATTAGGCATTTATTGTCCTGCGTTATTACTCATCTTAGTCAATCATTCTAGCGCATCTCAAGCCAAGACCTACCAATGATTAAGAGTTTTTATAACAGGCAGTGAAATAGCACTAAAAAATTCGTTAGTAGTCTATAATGCGCCCCCATGAGCAAGAAGAAACCGAAAACAGCTAGCAACACGATTGCCCAAAACAAAAAGGCAAGGCACGACTATCACTTGAGCGATAACGTAGAAGCCGGTCTTGCGTTACAAGGCTGGGAAGTCAAAGCACTGCGCGCCGGTACAGGTCAAATAGTAGACAGCTTTGTGATTTTCAAAAATGATGAAGCATTTTTACTTGGCTCAACAATAACGCCGCTAAAAACAACCTCCACTCATGTCGTTGCCGACCCGACCCGAACCCGCAAATTACTGCTTCACCGCAGAGAGTTAGACAAACTGAAAATAGCCGTAGTACAAAAAGGCCGTTCCTGTATTTGCACATCACTGTATTGGAAAAATCATCTGGTTAAAGCAGAAATCGCGCTAGGTGTTGGTAAAAAAGAGCACGACAAACGCCAAACTGAAAAAGAAAAAGACTGGAACAGAGAAAAGCAACGCACTCTGCAGACTGATAACCGCTAACTATAAGCCTCCTTAACTAAATCCTCCAGCAAGCCTCTGAGCCATTCATTAGCCGCGTCATTATTGTCATGCCAATATAAATGAGTTTCTAAAGACGGCATTCTGAACGGCAACTCTTTTACCACTAGGTTATATTGCTTCGCCATCTGATACGGAATAGTTAGCACCAAGTCAGTGTCACGCCCAACCAATGGTGCCACCATATAATGCTGACTCCACAACACAATATTTCTGCTTTTACCGAGTTTATGCAAGGCCACGTCAACCTGCCCCATCCCTTTGCGACGGTTAGAAATATGCATATGCTTTAAGGCTAAATAAGTCTCTAAGGTAAGCTCTGTATCAGCTAGCTCATGCTCAGGATTCACTGCACAAACATAACGATCTGATAATAAAGGCGTATGTTGTAAGCTATCTTCACGCACCAGCGGCACATCAATAGCTAAATCTAACTCTCCTGCTGTTAACGACCTTGCCAACATATCACGCTGCATGTAGTGACTTTTAATTCTTACATTCGGCGCTTCTACACTGAGCTTCGACATTATTGCGGGCAGAAAAATCGACTCACTTAAATCCGTCATACTCAAAACAAATTCACGATTCGCCTCAGCAGGCACGAATGTATGACCTTGGCTCACACTCTTATCGAGCAAACCCAGGGCTTCAACCACATGTGGCATAATATTATGAGCAATCGGTGTCGGCGTCATGCCTTGCGGTGTGCGCACAAATAACGGGTCGTCCAACAAGTCACGCAGCCGCGCCAAAGAATTACTGACCGCAGGTTGAGTTAGACATAATATTTCGGCAGCGCGGGTAACATTGCGCTCGCGGTAGATAACTTCAAACACCACAAATAGGTTTAAATCGATACGACTTAATTGTTTCACAGACGGCAACTATATTAACTAAATGAATAGTAATAGATCATAACAATAAATTTCAACAATAACCGACCTAAATACATCCTGACTTATCAACCCGTCTAACAATATGGGGGAAGTCATCAATTACAGCTACACACCCAAAGTTCAAGCCTTGCTCGACCAACTCAACCAGTTTATTGAACACCATATGTCCCCGCTGCAACAAAAATATGGAAAATACATACGCACCACTGACAACTTTTTTAAGTGATACCGCTAATTTTCCAGACTTTAAAAAGCTAACTCACAAAAGCCATGGAATTTATTCTTACCCGGCACGACGGGGAAGGCCGCCTAGCCGGGGACTAATTTACCGCAGAAGCTACCAACTATGTGCGCCAATGCCGCCTAGGTGACAGCTTCGGCCAAGTACATCTAATGTCATTGGTAAAATGAAGATCAATTTAGATACGGCTAACTTTCACTAAGCCCCATCGCATCTAGCGCGTGTAACGGCCCGCTAAACATGAGATAATAATAAGCTGATGCAAACAATGATCAGACGTTTTCGGGGGCGATTTGGATTCGACGCCGGTTACAAAACTCTATGTGCATGCCGTGATGGTAGCCAATCACGTTAATCAAAAGCTGCAAAACTATTAGTTGCCAATGACGACAACTATGGTGCTGCACTAGCTGCGTAAGCAGTTACGACGCACGACCTAGAGGCTTCGGCCACTAGCGGTCTTTAACAAGGCGCCTATATCGCGTTAACGACTGTCATTTAGAGTAGGATCGCAGTGAAGCCTGCCTGGGGTGAATCAGCTAAAATCTTATCAGGATCGCGTTTTGCGTCAGGCCACAGGGCTGCAATTCGTTAAATTAATTAGTGGGACTAAGCATGTAGATCATAGCGCAGAGGACTGACGGACGCGGGTTCAATTCCCGCCGCCTCCACCATACATACGTTTTTTAACGTACTCTAAAAGCCTCTAAACCCAACAAATACAGGGTTTAGGGGCTTTTTTTATGCCTATACTGTCCACTATCGTTTTGTAACATCCATATTTTTATGTAACACTCTATGTAACACTGAGCACTTACACCCATTTCTGGTGTTACATAAGGGTTACTACAATGCCAAAAAAAGCCACCCCCTTAACCAATACAGAAGTTAAGAACGCAAAGGCCAAAAACGCTGAGTACAACCTAGCTGATGGCTACGGTCTAGCATTGCGCGTAAAGCCCTCAGGCTCAAAGCTATGGATATTCAACTACCAACGCCCTTACACCAAAAGACGCGCCAATATGAGCCTAGGCGTCTACCCTGCCCTATCTTTAGCCAATGCCAGAGAACAAAGAGAACAATGCCGCGATCTACTCGCCAGAGACATAGACCCTCAAGAACACCGCCAATTACATACCCTGGGCAAGAAGCAAGAAGCTGAGAACACTTTTAAGAATATAGCCGGCCAATGGTTAGTAGTGAAATCAGCCAGTATTACAAAAAACTATCTGGCTGATGTAACACGCTCTCTTGAACTACACCTATATCCAGAACTTGCCGCTATACCTATCCACAAGCTAACCGCCCCTA
>CAWVSB010000030.1:0-27916 GCA_963933215.1 uncultured Cellvibrionales bacterium | reverse complement strand
CATTCGGTTTTCAAGCTTCTGAAGACTCTTTCCATTGGCGCATTATCCCAGCAGTTACCACGCAGACTCATGCCCTGTTTAATGCGGTAGCGTCACAGCAATTGTCTAAATCTCAAACTCGTATACTGACTGCCTTGGTCTAAGTGGAACATCAAACCTTTGGGTTTACCTCTCTGCTGGTAGGCATTCTCAAGGGCGTTGATCACAAGTGATGCGTCTGGGTTCTTTGAGATCGACCAGCCAACAACACGTCGCGCGCACAAATCAATAATAACGGCTAAGTAAACCCAGCGACCGACAGCTCAGATATAGGTTATATCGCCGCACCAAGGGGCATTTGGGCCTGCAACAGATAATTCTCGATCAAGCGTGTTAGGTATTTCAAGTCGTTCATCTAATGCAACTTTGTATTTGTCCGCGCCAGGTTGCTTGCTAACTAACAGCGCCTCTTTCATCAAGCGACTAACCTTGAATCGGCCAATTTGAATACCATCCGTAGCCAGCATGGCAACAATGGAACGGCTACCTGCCGAGCCTCGGCTTACCCGATGCTTTTCACTTACTGCGGCTCGCAACACTACGCGCTCTTTATCGATAACTCGGCTACTTTGGCATCTTGCGTAATAGCTTGATCGCTTGATATCGAATAAATCACAAACTAAATTCAGCGGTGCCAGCTCTCTTAAATTGGATGCTACCGTCATAGCAATATCTCTTCCGACATCAAGAGAGCGGTAGCCTTTTTTAATATTTTCTTCTCTAGCTCTAGCCGCTTAACTCGCTTCTCAAGCTCTTGAATTCGTTGCCGATCTGGCGTCAACGCCTTAGCCTTGGACGTGATACCGATACGTTCAGATGATAATTGATCAACCCAACGTCTCAGGGCCGTTTCACCAACCCCCAGCGCTTCGCAAGCTTGTGGGTAACTATAGGACTATAGGACTATAGAAGTATAGAAGTACTAGCTCCGCGGCTTCTCGTTTAAATTCAGGACTGAATGTTCTTCTTTTCGTTGTCATTAAACACCTCTGTAAGATGGGTTTTATCACCTAAGTTGGTGTCCAAGATGATTAGGCCACTACACTCTATTATTAATAAACACAGAAAACGATGAAAACGATGAAAACGATGAAAACGATGAAAACACTTTGTTCAATTCTTGAGAACTAACCATATTAGGTGGACTTTTTTCAATAAAGAAAACTATATTGTCCAACTGTTTATTGGTAGTTTGGTATTTGTGTAACCAAGTGGCTTTAACAGATTCGAAATCCATAGCTAAATCGCTCTTCTATTTTCCAGAGCTACACCTACCAGGAATAATTCTTTGTCCCTCACCATTTAGATGAAGGATCATGCGACTGCATGAGGAGTACATTAGCTTTGTTATAGCGGTAGAACCACTATTGGGTGGAGTTAGCATGAATATAAAGTGAGACTCATCATCTTTGTTGTAATCAGGCCTTGGCCACAGCTCTTCAAGCATTGAGTCGTCCGTATTGAATTCATAACCAGCTGCCTGAAGAAAGTAATCAGGGTTGCTGTCAAAATCATAAAAATTAATACTCTCACCAGCAGTAAGTCTCGTTTCAACTTTTCAAAACCCTATACTCAACGAATATAGTTAGTTATTGATTTATTTTAGAAAGGGTATGGGCATGGTTTTAATATTCAGCAGCCCCCTGTAGAATGCAGTAAGAATTACTAAGAGTCGCTGATAATTAGCCTCGGAGCGTATAACAATTTTTTCATTAATACTGTCTCCCTGATCTGATATTATTTGACTGGTATTGGTGCCATGGCCAATAATTTAAAGGTTTAAAGCATAGCTCAAATGACTCACCCATTCGTATCTATCATTCTACCCGCATACAATGCCAGTATGTATCTACAGCGATCAATTGATAGCCTACTTAATCAGACTTATCAAAACTTTGAATTGATTATTATTGATGACGGTTCATCAGATAGTACATGGGATATCATCAGTAATAACAGTGATATTCGTATCAGGCCGCATCGATTTACTGAGAACAGAGGGCTTATAGCGGCGCTGAATTACGGCCTTGAAAATATGGCCGGAGATTATATTGCCAGAATGGATGCTGATGACATGGCGTTGCCGAATAGGCTTGAAAAACAAGTTGCCTTTCTGGAATCAAATCCTGATCACTGCGCTTGCGGGACAGCTATAATTAACACGGATGGAATTCATTCCAGTTATATGAGATATCCCCGCTGCCACGATGAAATCTTAGTTAGCATGGCTCTTTTCGAAAGAAATATATGTCACCCCACAGTTATGATCAGAAGTAATGTGCTCCTTGAAAACAACATTAGGTACCGACCAGAATACATTCATGCTGAAGACTACGCTTTATGGGTGGATTTGGCTAAATTTGGCAAGCTTCATAATCTGGAAGAAGGATTACTTAAGTATTTTCGGCACAATGACCAAGTATCTTTAAAGCACTACGATGATCAAATGGCCACATCACGAAGGGTCGTGCTGGAGCAGCTTAAACAGTTTTATAGGCCGCCATTGAGTGAACCCGAGATGGAGGCACACTTGGACCTCCTAGTTCACCCCATCAATAAAGTTGGTAGTAAAGCGAATAATCAAAGTATTGAAGAATGGAAAAATAAACTGCTAGCCTATAATAGAAAATACCATCATTTTTATGCAAGTTACTATGACAGATTAATTGTATACAAATATTTTAGATCTGCTCTTTATTACAATTTTCCTTTGAGGGACAAGCTGAATGCAACAGTAGATCTTATTAAAATAGCCCCTGTATTTGGTGTGTTGACATTGATTACTCAGTGTCAACGCTTTGTCTATTACAAACTCATCAAACCAAGGCTGGCCTAGCAAAGTAACTAAATCACTTTAACAGGCTGCTGATAAAATATTTCTGCCAGAACTAATTCCTTTTCCATGAGTTGGACCATTAGTTTCATATTGCAATGAACAGAAAAAGGTTTTGATTCAAATCTACACGAATCAGATTTATTTATGTCAGGATATAATCTCCCTATTCGGGACGATATCAGTCCGCTTTCCAAAAATATCTTATGTCCGTCTTCCTGTTCAGCCCATATGTTAATAGGGCCGTCTGCTAAAATCACGCCACTGAGTACTATTTTCCCGTTATTAGTTTCAATATCCCAAATTTCGCAATGTATAAAATATTTTGATTTATCTAACGGGTAGAGAGAAATGTTTGGCTGCTGATTGAGAGTGAATATTGGAAGCGCTTCGGCTTTCTTTACTAATTCACTGGCTCGACCAAACTTAAGGTAGTCCTGCTTGGTTCCCTGGCTTCCGCGATTTAAAATATTAGAAAGGACTTCTTCGGTGAAGAAGCCCTCTTTCAACTCTAAAAATTTAATGACTCTCAACAACTCTTTTCTTGCCTCATCTGCTCGCCGTGAATAGAGCTGTTCAAAACTAAGGCATGCAACATCTTGCTTCGTTTCAATGAGCGTCTGGTGTAAGTTAGTTAACGTTTTTCGGCACTTCTCTTCATGGGAAATAAGCCGTTCAACAGGGGTATTCTGATTGAATACAGCGCCAGGCATTCCACTTTCTGGTATTTTCTCTTTTCCCCATACATTAGTTAACTGGGCGAAATTAAGACTCAGCAAGCGATCCTTGGCATTTTCTCTATACAGAAAAAGATGTTTATAGCCCATTTTTTTAGACTCACTGATCAAAGCCATGTTGACTGCCATGGGGATTATCTCAGCGCAGTGTTTTATCAGTGGCCTACCCGCTAGCGTTTTAGCAATTTCATTTACTAGTACTTGTGGCTTTTGCTGAGCCTCCCAGTTGTCTTGAATATAACCAAACATTCTTCCTTTATTGTAAGGCTCATGTTGAACCCCGGAAAAATCAGACGCTTCAAAAAGGGCTGTAGACAAATTTGTTCCGCCGCTACGTCTGAGCGTCCATATAATAAAAGGCCCTTCTGATAAGGAGTTATCATCCTTTATCCACTCCCTCCAGAGCTCGTCAACAGAATAGCTATTTTTTAACAAGCTATAATCGTCCTTATAAAACGAAATCATTCTTACCATTTGCTCTCGGGTAAAATTCTGGGATAGGCTTTTCTCGTCACTCCATTCTTTCCAGAGTTCATCAACGGTATAATAATCTTTCAGCAAATTATAATCGTCCTTATAAAAGTCGATTAGTTTTTCCATCTGTGATCGAGAAAGGTCTTTTAGTTGAATTTTTCTTCCGCCGACTTGTTTCCTACCTAGCTGGAAGTCCTTTCCCGTTATCGATCTAACCTCATCTTTAAAAGAACTAATCTGCTCGATTGGATAAATATCTGTAAACTCTTTCAGGTCTTTTATCTTGAGTAATTTACAAACGGGGATTGTGTGATAGCTTATGGCGGGCACCTTCAGATAAACATCAAGCTCATCTATAAACTGCCCAATCCCGGGATTGAAAATCTTTATTTCTTTTAATAAATTGGGATAATTATTTTCTATATACCCTTTGCTGATTTCATAATGAAAGCCAACTCGGTTGCCATAGGCAGATAAAAAGCGTTTTATCGGGTCTCGGATAATTAAAAAAATACGTTCTTTTCCTTTGCTATCGACCACTCTTTTTGCAAAGTATTTATGAATGTCTTGGACCTGCGTGATTTCATAGCCTTCTATCCTGTAGAGTTCCTGCTTGATAGATGTACAGGCAACTTTGGGAAGGTCAACATAGGCAAATCTTCCTCTTCCAAACTCAATGCATTTCATAATTTTTCAAAAGCCTCTTCAAGGAACTGATTACTGCTTTTATACTTGACGCTGGCGTCGCGGCTACCAAATGTCCCCTTGCTTTCTGACAGGATTTCTTGATAGATAACATATTCTGTAGCGTTGTTGTAATGCTGTTTTCTTTTAATTTCAAGGTCGACCTTTTGTTTAAAACCTGCGTGATATTTAAAGTGTGCCAAGGCTACAGGTTTTTGGGCTGGCTTAGTCGAGCTTACATAATGTAGGCCTTCGCTTAGTTTCATCCAGGGGCGATATTTGAGCAACGCTACTTTTTGTGAAACAAAAGCATTTATTCTTGCTTCAGGGTGGAGCCTGTGCCGTAACTGACTAACACTCGCTTCGCTATCGCCGAAATACCCCGCATCAGTGGCTATCCTCTTAACTGGCTGGCGATCAAAGTAGGGCGCGCATACAAACGGGGCTTCTCGCTCGAAATTCGCTTCGCTTAAATTGCCATAGGGGTACATATCGATCATATAAAGCAGCGCGGAATCCGCGCCTTGATGGTCCAGTTCTTCAATATAATCTGAAATGTTACGGCTTTCCATGTCAGGAAAAACGATGAATTCATCCGCATCAACAACCAGCGCCCATTTATTTAAACAGTGACAAGCAAGTAAAGCTTGCTGCCAGTCAACTCCATAGTGCGAGTCTTTATATTCTGTAGCTGCGCTGTAGAGAACAACATCTGGCTGTTGAAGCAGAAACTCTCTGGTGCCATCAGTAGACAGATTGTCCACCAATAGGAATGTTTTGACCCCTAGGTTACGGTAATGTGTCAGAAACGATGGCAGAATCGTCAATTCATTATAGAGGACTGAAACAATATACACATATTCATTCAGCAATTTTTCTATGTGCTTTTGGTCGGATAGTAATTCCAACTGAATGGCGTTATATCCATAGCTGGCCTGAGTATACGATGGAAATATTTTCGACGGGTACAGCCCCGACTTCGAGCGATACTGCAGTACAGAGTCAAACAACTCACCTGAATCAGTGTGGACAAGCTTTGCTGGCGAGTTCAGACTCGGATAATGGTGATTGCCCCAAATTGATACAGGAGATCCATCTGTACTAACCTTCCTGAGAATATGAACAAAGTAATCTTCATCGCTCAGAGCTATCTGGGCCATGGCTAGAAGGTCGCCGACAAGTTTGTCTTCAAAAAATGAGGAGCTGATTAACCTGCACCCCTCTCGTGTTGCTGACATTTTACCAAGTTTGTAAGCTGCGTAGCGGGAAATACTATAGCCGGTACCTCCATCTGCATAGCAGGCGGGCTCAGGTGATTTATCAAAAGAAAATTTAGCGTAAGATGATTCTGACTTTTCATGATGCCAGAGCCGATCCATGTTGCCAGGAGCGCGCTTAAGCTTGCGGCCATAATAATGAAATTTTCGGTAGGACAAGCTAGTGAAATATTCATCGACGTTCAGGGAGCAGTCATCATCAATTTTTATCATATACTGATGATCTGTATTAGAGTACACCCATGAAATCATCGCCAGTGTCTTCTCCGGCAGCCCTTCATAATTATCTGCCGCATTCAAATAAAGAACATCTTTCACCACTTTATTCTCGCTGCCACCCCCAACGACAATCAGGTACGGAATGTCTTTCTCTTGAAGCTCCTTCAGCCAACTTTTTCGAATAGATTTTATCCTAGTGCCCAGATTTTTTTGACACGAATAAATTAGAACTATTGCATCATTATTCTGTGAGGCCGAAGTGATTGGGTTGCGCTGTAAGCTTTTGCGTATGTTTTCAAGTTCTTCTAGCTGTTCAATTCGTTTAAATTTTAAAAGACAATTTTTTATCTTTCCAAAGGATGCTTGAACAGGCGCGGGGGAGTGAATCATATTTTGTATAGCTGGACAAACTTTCTTCAGAAGATATAGGTACAAGTTATAGCCCTTGAGAAAAGCCTTCTCTTCGCACGTAAACAAGTATGAGGCGAGAATATCTAGCCCGAGATACTCTCCCTCCTGTGACGTTAAATTGCTGCAGAGCTCTATTAACTCATCTTCTTTATTATCACGAATCAATCCTCTTGCTTTTATTTGTAATTGATAATGTTCAGAGTTATCAGTGCCGGGAAATATACGTGTGTAACTCTCTGAAGGAAGGATATGATCTTTTTCTGAGTAATAGCAGGATGCAAGTTGTTCTATTGATGGTTCATAGCATGATCCAAATTGTTTTTGATAGAAATTAACCAATTCTCGTCTGAACTGCTCGGCATCTGAAGAACCTACTTCGATTAAACTATCCAGTAATGTAATGGCTTCAATCACATCGTCAGAATTGACGGTACTCAGGTTGCATATGAGTTTGGATATTTTGACAAAATTTAAAAATTGCTTGTGAATTCCATACTCAATTGATTCGGATTCCTCATACTTTTCCCAGAAGACTGGTGATAAGGCATAGTTAAGATCCAAAAATGAAAGAATCCACTTCCTTAAAGGTGCTGGATACAGATGGCTTTTAGCAATCAAAGTATGGTAGAGGTTAATTAATTCTACATCTTGTATTCTGCTCCAATACTCATTTCCAATTGAGTTATAAACAAGAAGAGTTTCCCGACACAACTTTTTTTTATGATCTGCTAAAACAAAATTATTCGCTAGCAATAACTCAACAGAGTATTTCAAACATGACGAACTGAACCATTCCCGGCCATTTTTTATTGTGGTGACTACATTAGTCAACTCTTCGCACCGGCCTTCATGAGCAAGGTATGGAAGAGCTAAAGACAGGTCCGACCTATTCAGCGCAGCTATTTGCGACTCTGAAAATACACTTTTCTCTACAAGCAGATTATGAATTTCTGCATACAATCCTTTACTGCAGAAATATGGGATAAGATGACGATAAAGATCAAGCATAAACTGCCTGTCGAATGAACAGGTATTATGCTGTCCTCGCATCCATGATATTTTTTCATCAGCACAATCCGATTTTTCATTAAATTCCAACAAAGCTAGCTTAAGGCGTGATGAGCCCTCTGCTCTTAATATATTCTCTTCGGGAAGATTATTGCCAGAGGAGTTAAGTTCCTGGATATTGTATTCATTTGCAAGCTCCGACAATTCTTCCCGCTCATCTGCGGTCAAGTCTAAGCTCTCTAGATCTTTCAGGTAATATATGTGCTCCAGTATTAATACTGAACAATAACTATTCTGTCGAAAGCAACCTCTAATAAGTTCTTTTGTCCAGCGTCTACAATCAGAAATGTTTAAATATATTGGCTCAAAGCTTGTCTCACATTCATTCATTATTAGAGACAATCTTAATGGCTTTGATATATCACTACGTTGTTTCCATATTGCCCCCGGCAGCTCTATTGTATATTCAGTAAAACCTTTCTTCTCCGGAAGTTTTGGCGATGCTAAATCATACTCATCAACACCCTTGAAAAACATACAGTCAATATGCTGACCATTTACATTCAATTGTAAAGATTTCAAATCCAGCCTGCTGTCAATATACGCGTAAAGGATAAAACTATTAATGGAATGGAGAGCTAATTGGTAACTAGAGCCATCGATCACTACATTGCCTTTCTTATTGACTTTGATCGCATGAGAAGAGCGTCGCTTGATTTTTTTTTGTCTTATGGGTTTGCTATTCAGCAATATACCGTCTATTTTTATACTCACTTTTTTGGAAAAATCTATAGACTGATCAAAGGTTTTACTTAACTGTGGTGGAAACCTAACCGTAAAACCACAGTTCTGCTCCCAGGCAAAGTAGTCTTCGGCGATATCTTCACGATAATGCCATGAAATATATCCGTCAAAATCGACGCCCCTATGGTTGATAGTGCAGATTTGCGGTCGCTCTGATGTCTTTGTGACAAACCAACCAAAGGCCTCTTCACACGTTACGCGTTCGATGACGCCTGTCCCACCAGAATACTTTTTATACTGCCTTAGAATTGCACTTAATCTGATCTTTAGGGTATTTAAGTTCATTTTTGCCTACTATACTATTTTTAGGTGAGAATATAAGGCTAGGGTTGAATGCTATGAAAATAATCACTTTTCTTTGTTAAACGCCTGAGAGTATGCCGCCACGACCTCCGCTGCATTTCCTTGTCTTTCTACAAGTCCATGTTCTATCCAGATAACACGATCACACAGTTTTTTTACAGAAGAGATTGAATGGGAAACCAGAACTACAGTCTGATCTGACTTAATCATATTCTCCATTGTCTTCCGTGCTTTCTGCTCAAATACGGCATCTCCGACGCTAAGTGTCTCATCAATTAGTAAGATCTCCGGTGTGGTATAAACTGCGGTAGCAAAGCCCAATCTTGCTCTCATGCCTGAAGAATAGGTACTAATAGGCTGATAAAAAAAATCACCAAGTTCAGAGTATTCTTTAATATTTTCTAGCTCAGCTTCAACTTTTGATTTGCTATATCCAAGCAGCATCCCGCTGATAACTGCGTTATCTCGACCAGAAAGCTGTTGGTCAAATCCCGCACTCAAGGTGAGAAGTGAAGTTTTATGAGCTTTATTAGTGATTATTCCAGAGTCTGGCTCATAGATGTCCGCAAGTAATTTTAACAGTGTTGATTTACCCGCTCCATTGCGACCAATAATGCCCAGCGTTTCACCTCTTTGCACATCAAAAGTAATGCTTTTTAATACTTTATAGTAACTATTTTTACGTAAGGTTCGACCAAGTCGGTACCAGAGCGCAACATCCTTTAGCGATATAACTGTTTCCCTCATTCTCTACACCGATACAATTCTAGCAATTTTGCGATCTTTTTTTACATACAGAGTGAGAATAACAGCAAAGAGGAAAACGGAGGCGCCCGCAACTGACCCAAGATAAAGCCAATCAGGCCATTGTTGATGGAGTAACACATTCCGATATTCCTTGATCAGCCCAGCCATCGGGTTAATTAAAAAATAATCTTTATACTCCGAAGATATGCGATCGAAGCTGTAAAAAATGCCACTGCCAAAAAACATAAACTGGATAAAGGTAGGGATAACATATTTAAAATCCCTTACATAAACTAATACAAGCGCCAATATCATTGATACGGGGATCATGAAAAGCAGCTGAACCAACACAAGAGGTATAATCCCAAGCCATTCAATTCCAGGAGAGAAGCCTGCTAGAATGAGAAACATCAGTAATATTGCAATCACTAGAGTCTGCTTTACCGTAGCCTGGACTATGAACACTAAAGGGAAAAATACTTTTGGGATTTGTCGCTGATTCATGAGCCCACTCCCTCCAACCAAACTACCTGCTCCCTGAGTCACTGTTTTAGCAAACCATAGCCAGAAGACTAAACCAACCATAAGAAAATAAACAAAGTCTGGGCCTCCACGCTGCAAAAGTAACTCAAAGATTACATAATAGCAGGCCATATGAGTGATTGGCTCAATAATCCACCAGCAGTAGCTTAGATAATTCACTGACGCCTCAGACTTAAGGTTAAGCCTAGCTTTCTCCCAAATAACATGGGCAAGAATAAAATTATTCATTTAATGACATATACAACCGTTTCATTGCCAAGTGAGAGAGTAAATTTGCAGTAATAATCATCGAAAGCACCTTAGCGCTGCAATTAAACTAGCACACTATTTAGCAAAGTATTTTATGCTCAAATGCTTAATCCGTCAAAAAATTTTGGCACTGATATTCAAATTACGGCGTATGGTTGACCCAGGATAGCCGAGAAAATGTGCTGCAGGCTGCCAATGATAAACCTCCACGGGCAGCTCAGCGGGTCCTATTATATAAGAGGAATATTCGCTAAAGTACAAATCAGTCTCTGCTTTAACGCCCGCTTCTCGATCAATAGCATCAATCATTCATTATCAGAAATCGTCGTCGCTCAACTAATTGCGCCAATCGTAGCTCTTTGCAGCAATCAGTCATCGCACTCGTAACCGGCATTGGATTGTTACAACAATATCGACTGTATTAAATAGATTGACAATCCATGCCAATCTTTATACAAAGTATGCCACGCTAACTTATGGCCACCGCCCCATGATAAGAATATCTGGCAGCTTCGCTCAAATCATTCGCGCCTGGATGAAGCGCCACAACATTGAGAACCCAGAGCTAAGCAGCAAGCTAGACCTGATTGCCAACCAAGAAACTATTGCTCAAAGCCAATGGCGTCAACTATTAGCGCATGCCGTCAGCCTTACTCCCAACCAAGCCGCGGGCATACAGATAGGGGCTGAAGTAGAAATACAACACGCCGGAGTTTTAGGTTATTTAGTACTCAACAGCGAGACCATCGCCGACGCATTAGAAACCTATATGCTGTGCGAACGACATTTTTACAGCCTGAACTTTGCCCAATTATACTGCGGTGAAAAACAATGGACGCTTGCTTGGCCCGACCATCTTGGCAACGACAACGCATTATTTGTCCAAGTAGCATTTAGCGCACTGGTTACATTTATTCGTCATCGCTTTCCGGGGGCTTGCTCATTGCTAGCGGTGAGCTTCACTGGTGATGCGCCCGACAACATTACACCCATCGAACAATTTTTCGCTTGCCCAGTTAGTTTTAATTCCACCAAGCCCGGCATTACTTTTGACGCCAGCAGTGTGCATACTCCGATGCAACAACAGTTACCTATAGGCTTTCAAACAATGCGCCTTGCTCAACAGCAAGCGTTTTCAAAAGCCATAAAAATAAGCGACCCATTTTTACATCGTTTGCAACAAGTACTGCTCAAACTACTGCCTGAAGGTAAAGCCACCCTGCCCCATGTAGCCATCGAATTAAACAGCTCAGTGCGCTCGGTACAACGCAAACTAGCCGGTTACAATTTGTCTTATCAAACACTACTCAACAGCGTCCGTGAACAACTAGCACGGCGATATTTAACCCGCACAAATTTGTCATTAGTAGAATTAGCCCTATTACTTGGGTATTCAGACCAAAGTGCCTTTACACGATCATTTAAGGGCTGGACTGACACTAGTCCAAGTCATTTTAGACTTAAGAATAAGTAGCCCACAAAAAAGCCGAGCGTTACTCGGCTTTTCAATTCGCTTGATTCAATTAACTATCAAACTGAAAAAGCAACTCGTCTAATTTACGACTGATTAGTGTTTGCCTACGAATCATTTCAAGCTTAGGCCAAGTGCAGCGCTCGCCAGTATTGATAAGTTTAAGCATTCTTTCTTCAGTCGGCTGGGACAACAAACCAAATGGATTAGAGACTTTATAGTCAGGCAAAATATTAATATCGCCGACATAATCTTGATTAATTATTGAACGCAACATATTAGTTGCACGCGAAATAGCATGGCCCTTGGTATCAACTTTATCAGCGATACTAGACAAGGCGTTGATCCACTCTCTGGCAGACCGGGTGGTAGCATTAGTTAGCAGGCCCAAAGTAGATGTTTTACGCAAACCATCACTAACAAATGGCAATACATGGGGGTTAGTTTGGCTAACAACATAGTGATTCACCCCATATAGGCGTGCTAAGCGCTTAGCTGGCAAGTCGTCACTGACGGAACCATCCACCCACTGTCGCGACGGTAAATAGGCCATCGGATGTCCATATATGTCTTTTGTTTGCAAGGTAACCGGCGGAAAAATACCCGGCACTGCACAGGATGCCTTAACCGCGCTGCGTATTAGCACTGCAGGTGAAGTGATGGCATTAAGTAAGCGTGAGGTTTGATGAGTCTCCACTGGCGCTATCGAAACGTTTATCGCTCGGCCTGTTTTCTCAAACGCCTCCTGGAATGTCATGTCTGGGATAAACTGCTCCAAACCATATTCCAAAGTTTCTATCCGAGACATTGGCTCTTGCCCACTATCGGTAGGTAGGCGGCTGGTGAAATATTCCGGTTTAAATATATCAATCAGTTCGGCGTCGGTATGCGTGGCGATAACACTACCCACTAATGAGCCACCACTAGAGCCTGAAATAATAGTCGGCAATAAATCTGCTTCGGTTAAGGCTTTCGCCACACCAATATGAAAATAAAGTAGCGAGCCTGAACCGCTCATCATAAACGCAGAGCGTCCAAAACAATGGCTAGCACGGCGGAAGAAATCAACTTTTTCTTCTAAAGTAATATCACCGCTTTCATCCTCAGCCAACATCTCTAAGGTGTTAACAACTTCGTCAATATAGTTTTCGATCAAATGTTTGGTACCAGACTTAGCGTGGCCATATAAACCAGCGCTGCCCATACCACCCAGATTGCCATGAATACCTTCATTAAGATTAAACAATAAACCACGAATATCTCGACGCGCTTTTAAACTGCGCAGCGTATCCAAACGGCGACGAATCGACACATAATCATACTGACTAGTTTCATCTAAGCGGCGCCAGCGATCTAAACCATTACTCCTATCATAGTTGGCAGCAGCCTCTTTCCATTCGTCAAAACTTTGCGCTTTATTTATGACTTTGTTCAAGCTGCGTTTGGTATTAATAAGCATACTGTTCCTAGGCTTAACGCCAGTTCTATTGCATCGCTGAATAAGCTGTTAATTACACCATATTACAGCCCAAACATCTCACCATTTAGTGCCACTCAATAACTCATAAGGAGTATCATTTTGAGTTTATTTATTGACTGAACTTTTCTTTGCTACCACATTCTTGGCTGCCAGTTTTTTAGCTGCAACTTTCTTTGCAGCCGATTTTGCAGCGACGACTTTCTTTTTCGGAGCTGCCCTCTTTTTAGGTATTGCTTTTTTCTGCCCGACAGTTTTTTTGCGCAACAATGGCTTCGCTTCTGTGGACCCAGTAATACCGGCGGCCTCTTCTAACTCAACCAGCGCCGACTCCATATAATCAATAAGACGCTGTATTTGCGGCAGTGAACGACGACACGCCATAATCCCAAAATCAACATTTTTGTCATAGGTCACCATGGTGATATTGACTGCCACTCCATCCATAATAATAGACGCTGGGTAAGACCCTTCCATGCGCGCACCATTCCAATACATGGGCTGTAAAATACCGGGCACATTAGAAATAACGGTATTAAACGGCGGCATTTTACTCATCAAACCAAGCGGCACTAACAACATGCCAGGCGCCTGCATCAACATACTATAGAGTTGCGCTTCGTTTGCCGACATTTGAAAGAAGAACTCTTTGCCTGCACTAGCAGAATCCCTAATCGCAATCATCCGTTTTACTGGGTCGGCGATATTAGTGGCCAAATTTACGCTAATAGAACCCACCGCATTGGCCGAATCCATATCGCCTGGTTTGCGAAGCGACACCGGCACCATGGCTTTCAACGACTGCTCGGGAAGTTCTGCATGCTTTTGCATGTACTGTCGTAAACCACCTGCGCACATTGCCATTATCGCATCATTAAAGGTCGCATCAAAAGCCTTGCCGACCGCACGAATACGCGCAAACGGCCATGACTGGGCAACAAATCGGCGCGCACCTTCTACTTTTGTATTGATCGCGCTGCGTGGTACATCCATAAAAGGCAGCATTAATGCTCCCTCTTTGCCTTGCCACGCGGCAGCAGTGCGCCGCAAGGCTCCAACAATTTGTGCACTGCTATCAAAGGTCGACTTTAATCGATCGGCAACATTGCGCAGCTCTGGTTCACTATATGTTTTGGGGTGTTGGCGCCTCAAGGCAGCGCGATAACGCTCGCCTGCCGCTAATGACAACGGAGAATCTTTCAAGCGATCAGCAGGATCGCTCGATAGCATACTGCGAGCTATATGAATCGACGTGGCGCCATCTACTGCCGCATGGTGGGTTTTGGTATAAACCGCAAACTGGCGATTGGGTAACCCTTCGATCAAATGCATTTCCCACAATGGTCGGCTTCGGTCTAACAAAGTCCCATGTAAGCGCGACACTAATCCAAATAACTCCCGATAACGACCAGGTTTAGGCAACGCTGAATGACGAATATGATAGTCAGCATCCACTGCTCTATCACGCTCCCAATAGGTCGGGCCAGCTAAGCCCAAAGGGCCAGTTTTTAACGTATCTCCAAATGGCGGCTGAAACATATCGACCGTTCGAAGTATGTCAGCAAGACCATGTAAAAACTCTTGTTCATCGACACCATTGGGCAGGGTATATAAACTAACCCCTCCAACATGCATTGGCGTGTCGCGGCTCTCACCAGCCAAAAAACCGATATCGACTAAACTTAGCTTTTTCATAACTGCTACCTTATAAAGTATTTAGATCACGAAAATCTTATTGTTATTGTTATTGTTATAACTTTATTTTTCTCTGCCACTTATCTGGACAGTTACAGCATCAAGCACTACTTTTATAAATGCAACTTTTTAGCAAAACCCTCGTTAACGATCACTCTTAAATTTTAGCCACAAAAAAGCCGAGATAATTATCTCGGCTTTTTAACTTTACTAAGCCTTAGTGAGTTTGCTCTTCAGCTTCTTTTGCTTGCTTTTGCACTAGTGCTTGTTGATACAAAGCGTCAAAGTTAATTGGCGCCACTTGCAGCGGAGGAAAACCACCTTTAACTACCAAGTTATCTACCGCTTCACGGGCATAAGGGAACAAAATATTCGCCGCTACTGTGTTTAGCACTTGGCGAGTTTGATCTTCGTCTAAGCCATCACACAAGAACACGCCGCCTTGGTGCACTTCAACCAAAAAGGCTGTTTCGTCAGCGTTTTTAACAGTAATGGTTAAGCTTAAAAGAACTTCCCAGTTGAACTCGTCAATTGGATTTCTAGCCATATTTAGATCTAGATTTACTTCTGGTTTCCACTCGCCTTTAAAAGCGGCTACGCCACGAGGGTTTTCAAAAGAAACGTCTTTAATAAATATACGCTGCAAAGCAAACTTTCTTTCATCGGTTGGTGCTTCTGTTGCTACTGCTGCAGTTGGTGTTTCTTCAGCCATTTTGACTTCCTCGTTTATACTATTTGAGTTTTATAGTTCTAGTTTTTAATCAACTTGCCTAGCCAGAACACCATCTAATTTACCTTGCACATCCAAAGCATATAAATCGGTAAACCCGCCTACGTGTTGCTCGTTAATCCAAATTTGTGGAACCGTGCGCTGACCGCTACGCTCCATCATTTCACTTCTTAATTCTGGCTTCGCCGCCACATCAATATCTTCATAAGCAATGCCCTTGCTATTAAACAAGTCTTTAGCGCGCATACAATATGGGCAATAGGGTGTGGTGTACATAATTACTGCTGACATGATAAACCTAGCATTTAATATTCGTTTAACTATTTGCTTTTAACCAGCGGCAACTGCGAAGCCACCCACTCGCTAATACCACCAGACAAGCGATAAACCTGAGTAAAACCATCTGCGCGCAAGGTTCTACCTACGGTGGCAGAGTGTTGACCCATTTTACAGACAATAACAATGGGGGTGTCTTTCTTGTTTTCAAGCTCCGCCTTACGGGTAGCAATGACTGTCGACGGGATATTAATTGCATCAACTATGTGGCCAGTCTTAAATTCTGCGGCTGGACGTACGTCTAACACCACACCGGCTTGCTTATTCACCAAAGTGGTTAGCTCGTTAGTGCTGATCTGCGGGCCAGCCTTTTTACCCTCATAGTGCATTAAGCCACTTATTAGCAATGCGATTAAGCCAAACCAATACCAGTTGTAGCTAACAAATTGTAAAAACAGTTCCATGAAAACTCCAAAACGAAAGCTACCAACACTGGGAGCTAAAAAAAGCGTTGTAAGTATACACGGCTGCCAACCTAGGCTAAACCTTTTGCCCAGTTTTTAGCCAACCTAATAGCCATAAACTGCGCCAAGGGGTAAAATCTTCGCCTTGTTTGCCAACAAACCACCTAAATCAATGATGTGAGTACCCATGACAAGCTCAAACCGCAAAAAACCACTGGTTCTGCTGATTTTAGATGGCTGGGGGCAGCGCGATGAACCAGAACATAACGCGATTTTTCATGCCAACACGCCTTATTGGGACAACTTGCGGGCTAATGCACCGCAAACTACTGTCTCCGCATCGGGGCTAGACGTCGGTTTACCCGACGGCCAAATGGGTAATTCAGAAGTTGGCCACATGAGCCTAGGCGCTGGCCGCATTATTTATCAAAACATCTCCCGTATCGATAAAGATATTGACGATGGCGGTTTTTACCAAAACTCTGCCTTAACTGGCGCAGTAGATAAAGCCATGGCCAACGACGGCGCGCTTCATTTATTCGGCCTAATGTCGCCCGGCGGCGTCCACAGCCACCAACGCCACATTATTGCTGCCATTAAACTAGCCGCTAAACGTGGCTGCAAAAAAGTCTATTTACATGCCTTTTTAGATGGTCGTGATACCCCGCCCCGCAGTGCCCTGGCGTCACTGCAAGCAGCCGATGAAGCATTTGCCAAACACCAATGTGGCCGCATAGCGACAGTTGTTGGCCGCTATTACGCGATGGATCGAGACAACCGCTGGAACCGCGTACAGCGCGCCTACGACATGCTAACCCTTGGCGAAGCGCCCTTTAGCGCAGCCAATGCGAGCGATGCTTTAGCCAACGCCTATGCCCGCAATGAAGACGACGAATTTGTCGAGCCCACCGTCATCCAAGCCGACGGTCAAGCTAGCGCGAATATTAAAGACGGCGATGCCGTATTGTTTTTAAACTTCCGCTCAGACCGCGCCCGTGAATTGACTCGCGCATTTATTGAGCCAGGCTTTAACGGCTTCGAACGCAAAGCTATTCCTGCGCTAGCAGATTTTGTCAGTATCACCGAATACGCTGCCAATATTAACTCAACTATTGCCTACCCTACCGTGCATTTAAGCAATGTATTAGGCGAATATTTAGAAAGCCAAAATCTCAGCCAGTTAAGAATTTCTGAAACTGAAAAATACGCTCATGTAACTTTCTTTTTTAGCGGCGGGCGCGAAGAACTATTTAACGGTGAACAGCGGATCTTAATTAACTCACCTGACGTGGCCACCTACGACCTACAACCAGAAATGAGCGCGCCAGAAGTTACCGACAATTTAGTCGATGCCATCACCAACAAACGCTATGACGTCATCATTTGTAACTATGCCAACGGTGACATGGTTGGCCACACCGGCAATTTTGCCGCTGCCATGAAAGCTGCTGAAGCAATAGACGAAAGTGTACGTCGCGTTAGCGAAGCAGTGTTAGCCGCCGACGGCGAATGCCTAGTGACTGCCGACCACGGCAACTGCGAGCAGATGGTTGACGGTAACCAGGAAAAACATACTCAGCACACTACCGAACAGGTGCCGTTTATTTATGTTGGCAACCGCAGTGTTAGCATGCAAACCACTAGCGGTCGCCTCTGCGATGTAGCGCCAACTATGCTAATGCTACTGGACTTAGCCCAACCCACCGAGATGACGGGCCAGTCTCTGCTGCGGTTAAACTAGCCGATGCAGTTGATCACTACTAAAAATATTTTAATGCAATGTTTGCTTTGCCTAATAGCATTGTTAATTTTTAGCAGCCCAACATTTACCAAAGAAGTAAGCCCCGCTGATTTAGCCAAACTGCAAAAAGATATTTCACTACTAAAGTCGTCACTAGAACAATACAAAGGTCAGCGTGCGCAATTTAAAAAGGCATTAAAACGCAGCGAGCTTGCGATTGGCAAAATTGGTCGCAAAATTTCGGCTATAAAAGGCCAAATTATCCGCCAACAAAAACTGCTTGAAAGCTTAAAGCAACGCCAACAGAAATTACAACAAGAAAGTAACAAACAACAAACACTGATTGCTCAACAGATTCGAATAGCCTATCAATTAGGCCGGCAGAAAAAAATTAAAGTTATTCTTAACCAAGAAGACCCCGCCAAAGTTAATCGGGCAATTACATATTTAGATTACTTTAACAAAGCGCGCATTTCACTGATGACCGAGTTTGCCGCAACCATCACTGAACTGAATAGCCTTGAGCCTACAATTATTGAAGAGAAAACTAGGCTTGAAGATAGTCAAGGTGATCTAGACAAACAATACGCTAGCCTAGAACAAGAACGTTCAATACGTGAAGACGCTATTGCTGCCCTTAATGCCACTATTACAACTAAAGGCGCGCAACTTAGCGATGCTGAAAAAGAGCGTACCCGCTTAGAAAAACTATTAAAAGCGGTTGAAGAAGCCGTCGCTAATTTAAAACTACCGGCCGATTATAAAGACTTTGCCGAGCGCAAAGGCCAAATGAAGTGGCCAGTGCTTGGCCGCATTAGTAATAGCTTTGGTACGCCTCGTACCCAAGGTGGTATGCGCTGGCAAGGCGTTACACTTAAAGCTAAGCCGGGTAACAATGTGCGCGCAATACATCATGGCCGTATAGTATTTGCCGACTGGTTTGGCAGCTCTGGTTTATTAATTATTGTCGACCATGGCGAAGACTACATGAGCCTTTATGCTCATAATGAAAGCTTACTAAGAGAAACCGGCGACTGGGTCCGAGCTGGCGAGCCACTGGCAACGGTAGGCTCAAGCGGCGGCCAAATGGAACCAGCGCTGTATTTCGAGATCAGACATAACGGTAAGGCAATTAATCCTAAATACTGGATCAAATAATAGCGTTAATATACTGTCTCATCCTGTTAACCATACCAAGGCAATGCAATGAATCATTTATGTAAAAGTGTAATCACCTCGTTAGCCTTGCTATGCATAATAGCGCCGGTAGCAAGCGCTGAGCAAAGCAGCAACGACGACATAGCTAGCGAGCAAAACAGCCGAGTACCCCTGCTGGAGCTGCGCCGTTTTACAGACGCGTTTACCCATATACGCGAACATTATGTTGAAGAAGTCAGCGACCAAGAATTATTCGACTTAGCCATTCACGGCATGCTTACCGGTCTTGACCCTCACTCTAGCTATTTAGAGCCAAAAGAATTTGAAGAATTACAAGAAGACACCTCCGGTGAGTTTGGTGGACTGGGTATTGAGATAGATCAAGACGGTGGCTTTATTCGAATAGTCACCCCCATCGATGACTCGCCGGCAAAAAAAGCCGGCATTCAAGCCGGCGATATCATTCTCAAACTTGACGGCGAAAGCGTACGCGGCATGAGCATAGAAGAGTCAATAGATGTTATGCGTGGCGAACCTGGCACCAAATTAGACATGGAAGTGGTTAGTGAGGGTAGCAATAGCCCCAAAACTATTACCGTAGTGCGTGACATTATTAAAATCCCTAGCGTGCGCTCGCGAGCCTTAGAGCCAGGTTTTGCTTATATTCGTATTGCCCAATTTCAAGGCAAAACCGGCGATGAAACCAAAGCCGCTATCCAGAAATTTTTAGATGAAGAGCAAGAATTACACGGCATAGTCCTCGACTTGCGCAACAATCCTGGCGGCGTACTGACAGCCGCCGCAGAAGTTGCCGAAGCAGTGCAAGACGGTGGTCTAGTGGTTTACACCGAAGGCCGTAGCTCGGCCGATCGCTCTGACCTATTTGCCGCCGACGGTGACATTAGCGGTGGTGTGCCGGTGGTTGTGCTTATTAACGGTGGTTCAGCTTCAGCCTCAGAAATTGTCGCCGGTAGCTTACAAGACCATAAACGCGCCGTCATTATGGGTACCGACAGCTTTGGTAAAGGTTCAGTGCAAGCGGTTATTCAAGTCAGCGAAGACCACGCCATAAAACTTACTACCGCGTTGTATTTCACCCCCGAAGGCCGTTCAATTCAAGCCCTGGGAATAAAACCTGATATAGAAGTCGTGCGCGCCAAAATAGAAGTCATTAACGGCCGTAACTTTACCGAAGCAGATTTGTCTGGTCACTTGAAAAACGCCAGTGGCAAAGAAGAAAGTAAAGGTAAAGACCGCGCTAAAGATAAAGAACAACAAGAGTCACTGCTGCTACGTGACAATCAATTATATGAAGCACTAACCTTACTCAAAGGTTTACATATAATTAACCAGGGCAAAATTCAGTTGGCAGAAGCTAAAATTGAACAAACAATGGCAGAGCTAGAAGTTGATGCGCCTACAGGCGAACCTCTACTCCCTGAGCAGCCATAAACGCTTTGGCCTCAGGAATGGTGTGCTCGCCGAAGTGAAAAATACTGGCAGCTAACACGGCGTCAGCTTTACCCAGCTTTACGCCGTCAACCAAATGTTGCAAATTACCAACGCCGCCCGAAGCAATAACAGGTATCGGCACAGCATCACACACTGCAGCAACTAACTCTAAATCAAAGCCATTTTTAGTGCCGTCTCTATCCATGCTGGTTAATAGTATTTCACCGGCGCCAAAGTCGGCCATCTTTATAGCCCACTCAATAGCCTCTATGCCAGTAGGCTTGCGCCCGCCATGGGTAAATATTTCCCAACGAGGCACCTCGCCTTCAGTACTTACTTGCTTTGCGTCAATGGCAATAACAATACATTGCGAACCAAACTTAGCGGCCGCTTCACGAACAAATTCAGGATTAAAAATTGCTGCCGAATTAATCGCTATTTTGTCAGCACCGGCATTTAGCATGGTGCGAATATCACTTAGCTCACGAATACCACCGCCAACTGTTAACGGAATAAATACTTGGTCAGCCATCCGCTCAACGGTTTCTACCATTGTGGCGCGGCCTTCATGGCTGGCAGTAATATCTAAAAAAGTTATTTCGTCTGCGCCCTGCTCATTATATTTTTTGGCAACTTCTACTGGGTCGCCGGCGTCACGAATGTCGACAAACTGCACACCTTTAACCACACGGCCTTTATCTACATCTAAGCAAGGAATAATTCGTTTAGCTAAACCCATGGAAAATCTCTATTATTTAGTAAGAAAACTGTCGCAGTAAGCTTGCGCTTCACGCACATCTAAAGTGCCTTCATAAATAGCACGGCCAGTAATAGCACCCAAAATACCTTGCTCGCTCACTTCACACAGTGCTGTAATATCATCCATATTAGTAATGCCGCCAGAGGCAATAATAGGAATGCTAGAGGCATGGGCCATCGCTAAAGTCTGTTCAACATTAACGCCTTGCATCATGCCGTCACGGGCAATGTCGGTGTATACAATAGAAGATACGCCATCTTGCTCAAATCTTTTAGCAAGCTCAGACGCTCGTATGTCAGACACTTCAGCCCAACCATCGGTTGCCACTAAACCGTCTTGTGCGTCTAACCCAACAATAATATGGCCCTCAAACTCTTTACAGGCCAAGGTCACAAAGTCAGGGTCTTTAACTGCTTTTGTGCCAATAATTAAATACTCAACACCCGCCGCTAAATAAGCTTCTATAGTTTGCATTGAACGAATGCCGCCGCCTATTTGAATTGGCAAAGCGGGGTAAGCCTTGGCAATCGCGGTGACTACTTCACCGTTAACTGGCTTGCCGTCAAAAGCGCCGTTCAAGTCAACCAAGTGCAGACGCTTAGTGCCAGCGGCTACCCACTTGGCCGCAACTGCTACTGGGTCATCTGAAAACACTGTGGAATCATCCATCCGCCCTTGGCGCAGGCGCACGCATTCGCCGTCTTTTAAATCAATAGCAGGGATAATTAACATAGAAATTCCGTTATTTTTTCGTCAAAAATAAAAAGTAACTAGGATGAAGACTTGCCATCCCACGTTAAAAAATTACGCAGCAAAGTAAGGCCAGCGGTACTACTTTTTTCAGGGTGAAACTGTACTGCAAAAACATTGTCTTGCGCCAGTGCCACTGAAAATGCTGTTGGGTAATTACAGCTGCCAGCAATCTGCTGGTCATCGGCCGCCTCTACATAGTAGCTATGCACAAAGTAAAACCGGCAACCTTGCTCAATCCCTGCCCACAACGGATGCGCTGAGTGGGTTACTTCATTCCAGCCCATATGCGGCACTTTTAACTTGTCGCCAGCACTGTCCACTAAGCTATTACCAAAAAACTTTACCTTGCCAGCTAATAAGCCTAAACAGTCAACGCCATTGTTTTCTTCGCTATGGTCCATCAATGCCTGCAAGCCAACGCAAATACCTAACAGTGGGGTGCCACTAGCAATAACTTTTGCCACTACCGCGTCAAAACCCAGGCGTTTAATTTCACCAACGCAGTCACGAATAGCGCCAACCCCAGGCAGAATCACTCGGTCAGCCGCTAAAATCACCACAGGGTCACTAGTCACTTGTACTACTGCCCCATCGCCGACTAGCTCTAACGCTTTGGCGACAGAGTGTAAATTGCCCATGCCGTAGTCGATAACGGCAACGGAAGAACTTACTGTCATAGCGACCCTTTAGTGCTGGGCATTATACCTGCCATCCGCTCGTCTGCCGTCACTGCCATCCGCAGCGCGCGGCCAAAGGCTTTAAAAATAGTTTCAGCTTGATGATGCGCATTATCACCCCGCAAGTTGTCTATGTGCAGAGTTACACCCGCATGGTTAACGAAGCCTTGGAAAAACTCGCCAAACAAGTCCACGTCAAAGGTGCCAATACGGCCACGTACGAATTCGCAATTAAGTTGTAAGCCTGGACGACCAGACAAGTCGATAACCACCCGTGACATTGCCTCGTCTAATGGCACATAAGCGTGGCCATAACGATAAATACCGGTTTTGTCTCCCACCGCTTTAGCAAAGGCTTGGCCTAAAGTAATGCCAATGTCTTCAACCGTGTGGTGATCATCAATGTGAATGTCGCCATTAGCGTCAACGTCAATATCAAACAAACCATGCCGCGCTATCTGATCAAGCATGTGATCAAGAAAATGTACACCAGTTTTGAACGTTCCTATACCGCTGCCGTCCAAATCAACAGTGACGGAAATCTGCGTTTCATTGGTATTGCGGGTAACTGTGGCAGTGCGCTCACTCATATTGCTACTCCATATACCCATTTCGAGCGGGTAGAGTGGTTAAAAACGGGCATTATAGGCGAATATTGTTGAGCATACATCTAGGAAATTCACTTATAAGTCACCCAAACCTAGAGTGATTGTTTGCGCTGACGTAAACTAGCTGCCGATGGCGCTAATCAAAGGACTAAAATAATGAACAAACTACTAAAAGTACTGCTATTTTTAATCGGCGCAATAGTCGCCCTTAGTGTAGCTGCCACAATAGCAATATCTCTTTTAGTAGATGCAGGAACAATAAACAATGAGGTAAAAGCCATTGTCAAACAACAAACCGGCGGCGACTTAGACATAAAAGGCGGCATGAGTTGGTCTATTTATCCGGAAATAAGCCTAAGTTTAGCCAATGTAAGCTATACCAATGGCGGCGAGCAACAGCCATTAGCCCGCTTAGATGCTTTAAAACTTAGCGTAGCGCTAATGCCATTATTTAGCGGCAGTGTGAATGTGTCAGGCATAAGCCTAGACGGCATGACCCTAAACTTAGTAGTAGCCAACGACGGCAGCCAAAACTGGCAGCAAAATAAACCAGTAACAAGTGCGCCAGCTACCACCCAGCAACCAGCTGCTGCACAAACCAGCAGCGCCAGCAATATGTCGATTGCGATAGAAACTATCAGCATTACCAATGCAACCATTAACTATAACGACTTATCTACCGGCACTAGCGCTGCTTTAAGCAACTTTTCGTTCAACTCTAGCAAAGCCAATGTAGTCGGCAAGGCTTTTCCAATAACGGTTGGCTTTAGCTTAAAAGCGACTAAGCCTAATGCTGCTGTAGTTGTCGACCTGACCGCGAATATGGCTGTTAATGCAGCGAATAGCACCTTAAGCCTAGAAGATTTGGTAATAAATAAACAAGTAAAACTTGATGCTACCAATGGCAATATGAACATAGCAGCTAATGTTGCCGGCAACCTTAGCGCCGATGGTGTTAGTGAAGTGCTGTCAATCACCGGCTTAACCGTCACCGCTAATGTAAGCGGCGATGCCACTGATGGCGAAACCTTGCCAATAAGTTTTACTGGCAATTTAGTCGCCGACAATAAAGCGGGCAAGTTTGAACTGAGCAACTACCAGCTAGACGCTGTCGATCTAACGATTAACGGCAGTATAAAAGGCACAAAAATTGGTGACGAGTTTAGCGTCAGCGGCCCTATAGCCATTGCCGAGTTTGATCTTAAAAAGCTACTAACAACCCTTAGCCAACCTCCACCAGACACCATCAATAAAGACGCCCTAACTAAAGTAAGCCTTAGCGCCAACCTTAACTACCAAGGCAGTAGCGCAATGTTGCAGCAGTTAACTATTAGTCTAGACCAAACCAACATTACAGGTTTTGCTGGGCTAACAAATATTGACCAGCAACTTGTCGTCGCCGATTTAACCATAGACAGCATAAATTTAGACGACTATATGCCGCCAATAGCAGCGGCAGCCCCAGCCGCCAGTGGCAAACCAGTTAGCGTTCCAAGCCAAATAACAGAAACACCACTGCCCTTAGATACCTTAAAAACCATTAACGCCTTAATAAAAATAGCCATCAATAAATTTGTTATTAACGGTTTAGACGCCACTAACTTTAACTTAAACACCCGTGCCAACTTAGGTTTGGTTGAGTTAAAAAATCTCAGCGTTGACTTATATAATGGCGAGATAATAACCACCGGGCTGCTTGATGCAAGGCCTACACTCGCCACCTTAAAAGCCAAAGTAAATATTAACGGCGTTGAAATGAAACCTGTTCTTAGCGCGGTTAGTGAAGTTGACTGGCTTAACGGCAAAACAAATTTGAATGCCAACATCACCACCAAAGGCAACACCGTAGAAGCATGGCAGCGCGGCCTTAATGGCAGCGCTAACTTTGCTATGACAAACCTATTAGCCGAAGGCATCTCAATAGACAAACAACTGTGCCAAGGCATTGCACTAATAAAAGGCAAAACACTTAGTAACCAGTGGAGTGAGAACACGGCGCTTGATAACCTTAACGGAAAAATTCGTTTTATTAATGGCACCATGAAAAACGACAGCTTAACCGGCGGCAGTAGCACTATAAAATTGACCGGTAATGGTTGGTTGTCACCAGAAAAAAATAAAATGAATTATAAGTTAGGGGTGCAAATAACCGGTGACCAAATTAGCCAAGACCCAGCTTGTGAAGTAAACAAACGCTACCGTGATATTAGCTGGCCATTGCAATGTAAAGGCCAACTTGATACAGAACCAAAGAATTTATGCGGCATTGACCAAAGTAAAATGAAAGACATTATTAAAGACTTAACTGTTGACGAAGTTGGCCGCAAAGCCAGCAATGAGCTTGATAAATACTTAAAAGACAAAAACCTAGAAGGTGTGGGTGACTTATTAAAAGGCCTATTCAAGTAAATGCCCGCCGCTACGTTTTCCAAAGGGTTTTCTACTCGCCTATTGAAATGGTTTGACCTACACGGGCGTAAAAACCTACCGTGGCAACATGACATCACGCCTTATCGGGTGTGGTTGTCTGAAATCATGTTGCAGCAAACCCAAGTCAGCACCGTTATTCCCTATTTCCAGCGCTTCATGCAAACCTTCCCTGCAGTGGCCGACTTAGCCAACGCCCCAGAAGATGAAGTACTGCACCTTTGGACTGGCCTGGGCTATTACGCCCGCGCCCGCAATTTACATAAAGCAGCTAAACAAGTGTGTGAATTACATGGCGGTGAATTCCCCTCAACCGTAGATGAGCTGATAGAGCTACCCGGCATTGGGCTTTCAACCGCCGGCGCTATTAGCTCAATCGCCTTTAATAACCGCGCGCCAATATTAGACGGCAATGTAAAACGCGTACTAGCAAGAGTGCACACAGTTGACGGCTGGTATGGCGCCCGCAGCACCGCTAAAGAGCTATGGCATTACGCTGACCAATACACCCCTACCAAGCGCGTAGCCGACTACACCCAAGCCATTATGGATTTAGGCGCAACGGTTTGTACGCGCAGTAAACCGGTCTGCCCTAGCTGCCCCATGCAAAAACACTGCAAGGCATATATAGAAGGCAGCACTGACGTTTACCCCCACCGTAAACCCAAGAAGCAGATCCCCACCAAACACACCCAAATGCTAATGCTGTTAAATGAAAGCGGTGAAGTACTACTAGAAAAACGCCCACCTAGCGGTATCTGGGGAGGGCTATGGAGCTTTCCTGAAGCGGCGACAGACACCAACACCAAACGCTGGGTAAAAGACAAACTGGCTGCCAAAACCATTGGCCGCGCCAAACACTGGCCCAGCCATCGCCATACCTTTAGTCATTACCATTTAATGATAGAACCAATTGCACAAACCATTGATACCAAAACGCTAGGCGTAATGGAAGCCGACCGCTGGGTCTGGTATAACATGCGTCAACCAGACAACAGAGGCCTAGCCGCACCGGTTAAACGCCTACTAGAACAACTAGCGCTAGCGGCAACCCCCTAATTAGCGCAACAACAGAGGAATTATCATGACCAACACCCTAATGTGTCGCAAATACCAGCAAGACCTAGAAGCATTGCCAGCGCCGCCCTATCCGGGCCCCAAAGGCCAAGAGATATTTGAAACTGTGTCAAAAAAAGCTTGGGGCGAATGGCAAACTATTCAAACAATGCTAATGAATGAAAAAAAACTCAACGCATTTGAGCCCGCAAGCCGGGTATATTTAGCCGATCAAATGGAAAAATTCCTCAATAATGAAGAAACTGACCGCATTGACGGATATGTAGCCCCAACTGAGTAAATCTGGCTTGACTCAGACCGCCTCAAACGGTTTAATACGCCGCTTCTGAAGCTAGCAGCTTACAGACACCGCCCGGATAGCTCAGTCGGTAGAGCAGGGGATTGAAAATCCCCGTGTCGGCAGTTCGATTCTGTCTCCGGGCACCATATAAAAATAGCCTCGCTTTTAGCGGGGCTTTTTTATGTGCGCTTGGTGGTGGTTAACAAATCGGCAGGACAGCCGATTTGGGCGACCTTTAGGTCGGGCAAAGCCCGAGGGACAGGGCATCCCGAGTCAGAACCACCGTCTGGTTCGACAAATTGCACCGCAATTTGAATCAAGCGCTTCAGCGCGCAGCCTCGAGGCTGTTCAGATTATTACGCCTAGGTCGAAAACTGTACAAATTTTATTCGTTACGATCACTTTAGTTTTTGTGTATTAAAATTTCCATATTTTTATTTACATTAATAGCTTGAGGTTAGTAAGGATATGAAACAAAGCAACCTAATCAAGTTCAATTATTCACCATTATTTATATAAAATGAAAAATGAAAAATGAAAAA
>CAWVSB010000029.1:0-30142 GCA_963933215.1 uncultured Cellvibrionales bacterium | reverse complement strand
CATGTTCATCATGTTCATCATGTTCATCATGTTCATCATGTTCATCATGTTCATCGTGATCATCGTGATCATCGTGTTCATGAGTACCCGGTGGAAGACCATATTCGTTCTCGATACGGCTAGCAGAGAAACCGACCAAATTACCGTCGCCAAAGTGAAAACTAAAACCACCAGTGATGACATCAGCTTCACTATCAGTGTTAGCAATAAAACCATCGGTATTTTCTAGCTCTTCCTCTTCATGGCCCTCTTCTTCGTGATCCTCCTCGTCATGCCCCAGCAACTCTTCCTGTTGCTCTAGGGCTCTTTCATCAATAGCGAAACCAGGAATATCCACATCGCTGGTTTCACGCATGCTGCCACTAAGATGGAAAGCAAAGCGGCCATTGCCGCCTTCCAGCTTTGCGATGCCGCTATTCATAGTGGAAACATCATCGTAGCGATACTCTACTGCCCCTTGCACTCCGTCGATAGCTTTCCTAGGTATACGATTATCAATAACGTTAACCACACCGCCAATCGCGCCGCCGCCATAGAGCAATGTGGATGGGCCGCGTAATACTTCGATACTCTCGGCCAGCAGCGCTTCTACTGTAACGGCATGATCCGGACTCAGGCTAGAGACATCAGACGAGAGGGTATTATTTTGCAGAGTGATAGCTCGTGGTCCTTGCTGGCCCCGAATAACTGGGCGACCCACACTTGGGCCATAAGTTGAGTTAGCGATTCCGGCCCTGTTAGCTAAAGTCTCACCGATAGTGGCAGCGGCGTTACGGCGCAATTGGTCACCTGTAATAATGGTAACAGGCAGCGCAGTATCCGCTTCTTGCTTGTGAATGGGAACAGAGACGATAACGTGCTCCATCATTCGATCTTCCGCCAATACGGGCAAAGACAGATTCGCGGCCGCAGCCGCAACAGCGATACTTAATAAATGTTTCATGAACTTCTCCTAAAAAAAATAATGGGTGATTTTATTTTCAGGAGATCTGTGGCGGGCCTCTGTTATTGTAGGAGCGGGTAAATGGCTGGCGCGCATCTGTTGTTATCTCATTACCTACAACTTTTGCCGGCTCCAGTACAATTTCCGTAAAGTGCGGCGACGAAGGCAGAACGGTAATTAACGAGGCGATGCAGACACTACAAACCGTGTACTCACAACTGTCTTCGTGTGCCTGCTCAATCAGCGGAACGGTCAACAATAAAAATATGAGGCAAGCAATCAAGCGGTTTAACAAGGCCGAGAAAGGTGCGGTGGATATAAATTTTCCTATCATTTCGAGCATAATATTACTTAGTAAAACTTCGCAGATTCAATTGAGTTAACGATGCCCGACATAAAATTACAGCCCACAACATTTCTTATACTTCTTTCCACTTTTACAATATGGGCATGGATCGTTACGGCCAACTTTAGGCGCAGCTCGAGTCATCGTAGCAGGCGCAGGACAGCAACCGGTATCACTACAACAGTTGCCATTATCGGCAGAAGCTGTAACTGTTAATGTGGAAATCTTTTCATTCATATGGATTGCTTAAAGTTAGTAGGGAGTTTATTTAATTAAGCAATATCAAGACTTAGTAATAGGCGTTGCTCACCGACCGCCATTGATGGCGAACGATGCACCAGGCCTGCCCCTTCATTCCCTTTCCAAGCCTCACCTTTTAGTAGCGCCACGTCGCCCAATTTCAGTTGCTGAATATCATCCTGTTTCGAAAAAAGCCCCGACTGTTCATCAGATTTACCTCCATTGCCATGGCCCAATTTTGAACGATCAATAATATTATGCGGTAACCACTCTGTGGCACTGCCTTGATAGGTAGTGACTAAACGACAGAGCACCTTGTCAACATGAAACCTTGGACACATAGCCCTATCCAATGCGATTAACCGCAGGCCCGCCTCGTCTAAATCGAACAAGCAACAAAAAATATCAACCAACTCGGCAATATTTTCGCTCAATGGTGACATTAACTCGGAACCGCCCAAGGCTTGATGAACACGGGTAAAAGCATCTTGAGGGCTGAGAGCCATTTGCACTTGAAAGCCGCTGTTTGAAACCAAAAAGTCATTCACTGTAGTCTGTATTTTAGGAGAAAGCTCACGCCTCCATGCAACAATATTACAATCTTCTTGATAGATATCTGACAAAACGGCTGATTGGTTGTCTCCAACGAAATGACCTGCTATCACGCTTGGAGATATCGCTTTATGGTTAATTGCCAGGGAACTCATTAGATTCTCACCAGTGAACTTAATTACTAAAATTAGGATTTAGACTATTAGAGATATGATACATCATATCATATTAAAGGCAACCACCATCGTGATGATGAAGCTGACAACCTATTAACCGGCATCAAGCAGCTATCTTGTAATGGTCACTGGATTAATCTAGTCCCTTAAAAAGTAACTAGGTGATCGAATTAGAAAGGCTATAAACCTGTAAGTAAATAAGCTCGAATATATACTTAGAGCTATTGGTTAAAACTTAATAGAGCTGAGCGGTAACTACTAGATCTTAAATGGGTTTGGGTAAGATTATTTAGTAAAGAGTTTTACAAGATTTTCTACATCAAAATCTTTACCAAAAAATATTTGATTGACAATAACAAAATCACATCTATCTATGCAGGGTTTGTATTTGGTGGAGCCTAGCGGGATTATCCAACTGCGCCCTCTCCCTTCGGGTCGACGAGTCGATCAAAATTGCTGCGCGATCTTTGTGTAACCGCTGACCTTTTATGCCCGCTGTACAACATCGCCAGCGATGCCCGTACAAAAACTTAAACTACTGATTTATACAAATATTTAACCACACATAACATAACTAACATACGCTAAAAATCCCAATCATCCAGATAACCGTACAAAAACTAACCTGTGATCATTTTATAATTGTAGCCATACCATTATTCCCCATTTAACAAAACGCCATCCAAGAATGACAAAAGGCACACATCAATGCTGTCATTCTGACTATGAAAACATTTACTTGGAACCCAGAGAAAAATCGAAAGCTCATTGAAGAAAGAGACATATCTCATGAGGATGTTGTGTTCTTTATTAATAATGGCGGCCTAGTTGATGACGCCGCTCATACAAATACTAAAAAGTATCCAAATCAGAGAATGTTTTTTATTAATATTGATGAGTATATTTATTTGGTACCGTATGTTGAAAATGGGAACGAGACTTTTCTCAAAAAAATCATTCCTAGCCGCAAAGCAACAAAGTTATATATTGGAGATAAGTAATGAGCAAACTAAAACTAGAGAACTATGAAAAATAAATTCTTGAAGCCTATGATGCTGATGAATTTGAATCTATTTTAACGACTAAACGTAAAAAAGAGCTTTCACAAACTGTCGAGAATACTTTTAAAAAAGATAAAATAATTAATATTCGACTATCAAGTAGGGATTTATCAGCTATTCAACTAAAAACTCTTTAAGAGGGTATGCCTTATCAAACCCTGGTATCAAGTGTATTGCATAAATATATTTCAGGTAATTTACGAGATGTTACGGCTAACAAGTAAACGTCGGTATTAATGTAATGAACCAAGCGACAGGAAATAACGCTAACTTATTCATCGAGCGGGCGGTTAACGATAGCTGCTAGGGGGCATGCCGGTCCAGCGCTTAAAGGCGTGACAGAAGGCCGCAGTTTCACTATAACCAATGCGCTCGGCTACTTGTTCGATAGTGAGTTTACCGCTTAGCAGCAACTCTTTGGCAAGGGTGCTACGCACACTCGTCAACAGTGCCTGAAAACTGGTGTCTTCAGCATTTAGTTTTCGGCGCAGCGAACGCGTTGACAAGTGTAACTTCTCGGCCACTTGGTCCAGCCTCAGAAAATTACCAGCGCCATCTATCATCAAGCACTCGATCATCTCAGAATAGGAGTTCTCGCCAGAGAGTCGCATCACCAGCTCCTCACACTGCGTATAACAAACCTGGAAGATGGTTTTATTGGCTTGAGGCAAAGGCGTGTCGAGCGCGCTGGCATTGAATACCAGTGCGTTATGTTCGGCACCAAACCGCACTGGGCAATTAAAAACCGCTTGATACTGCTCTGTATTTGTCGGCTGCGAATAGCTAAAACAGACTTCCTGTAACACTAGTTCTGTGCCGAGTATTTCATGACACAACGTAACCAGCGCGCTAAAATCACGCTCAAGCATATAGCGCTGACAGGGCTCCAGTGACTCTACTTCCCTGCCCTCCAGTATCGCCGTGTCTCCATCTACTAGCTGCCGCCAACGCAACCGGGTCCAACAAAGCCCATGCAAACCACTCAATGTGTGCAGCGCTTTATGCAGGGTATCGCTACTCATCATCGCCAATCCCAGCATACCGAAAGTGCTCAAATGATAACGAGGACCAATCGATAGCCCTAGCCCCGACACGGCCAACGCGTTGATGGCGGCATTGGTAAATATCAACTCCTGTTGAAAGTCCATTGTTGCGCATGGGTCGCCGATAGATTTAGCGGCGATATTAGCCACGTCAAATAATGGCGTGCAGTCAATGCCCTGCTCCTTGAGGTAAGTCACCAGCGGACTCAAACCATAAACCATACGTTGCAGACCTATCTGCGCCACAGGACTGGCATACAACTCTTTCATCTTTTACACCCATTATTAGAGTTGGCTAATATTACTGGTTTGGCCGAAATTATCAAATTATTGACCGTTCAAATCATCATATTACGCGCTGCTTGTGGTTACTCTTTATGTATTGCGGTTGCCTTTGTGGTGACTGGCTAAAGTTAAGCCATCAATGGTTGTAAGGAAAAAAAATGCAGATGAACGCCTTTATAGCCGGGGTCGGTATGACACGATTCGGCAAACACCTAGACCGCTCGCTCAAATCGCTAGCAGTAGAGGCCGCTCAATTGGCCATGAAGGATGCTGGGGTTGGCAACAGCGATATTAACGCTGCTTACCACGCCAATGTGGCCGGCGGTACTATGGTTGGGCAAATCTGCATACCGGGACAGGTTGTCTTTCGCGAAATAGGCTTGGGGGGGATTCCGGTAATCAATGTTAAAAACGCCTGTGCATCAGCCTCGACCGCTTTCCAGCAGGCCAGCGCTATGGTCACGGCCGGTTTCTATGATGTGGTACTGGTTGTTGGCGCTGAAAAACTCTATCACCCGGATAAAGCGCGCACCTTTGCCGTATTCGACGGCTGCGTCGATTATGAAGACTTTGATAAGGTAGCAGCCAGTGTTGCACAGCGTATTAAAAACGCCGGAGGAGCAACACCAGCGGAGAGTGGAAAACACTCCTTTTTCATGGATATCTATGCCTCCAAAGCCTTAGCGCATATGCAAACTTATGGCACTACCCAAGCACAGTTTGCAGCGGTTGCGGCAAAAAATTCCCGTCACGGTAGCTTAAATCCCAACGCCCAATTTCACGATGTGATCAACGTTGAACAAGTGCTGGCCGCGCGCACCATTAGCTACCCAATGACACTGCCCATGTGCGCCCCTATTGCTGACGGCGCGGCTGCCGCCGTGGTAGTAAGTGAACGCAAAGCACGCCAGCTGGGTATGAATCGCTGTGTTCGAGTGCGATCTTCGGTGCTGAGTTCGGGCTGGGATTATCCGCCAAGCGACAATCAAAATACCTTGTCTTCGACACCTGAACTGACAGCAACTGTGGCTCAGCAAGCTTTTGATACTGCAGGGCTGGGCCCCAAAGATGTAGACCTGATCGAATTACACGATGCAGCGGCCACCTCAGAGTTAATGCTCTATGAAACCTTAGGCTTATGCGCACTAGGTGAAGGCGGTGCCTTGGTGGAAAGTGGCGCCACCACACTGGGCGGTAATATACCGGTCAATCCTTCCGGCGGTTTAGCGCGCAAGGGGCACCCTATTGGGGCTACCGGTTTGGCACAACTGGCCGAATTAACCTGGCAGCTTCGTGGTGAAGCCGGCAAGCGTCAAGTGGCTGGGGCCAAGGTGGCCTTGGCTGAAAATGGTGGCGGCTATATCGGCGACGATGTCGCAGCCATAGTGATGACTGTGTTGAGCCGATAGGAAAACCAGTGAATCATTCAAGCCCATTAATACTCGCCAATATTATTGATGATCATTGTCAGCAACATGCCAATCTTGATGCCATTACCTTTGTACACATCACTGCCGATGGCAAATTCGAAGATGAAGTCCGTAGTTATCAACAATTATGGGATCACGGTCAGCACATCGCCGCCGCGTTAGATCAAGCCGATATGCAAGCGGGAGACAGCTTTGGTTTACTAATGAAAAATCATCCTGAATTTGTTGATGCTATGGTAGGAGCCAGTATCAGCAATACCGTTTTTGTGCCGATAGACCCTCGCACCAAAGGCGATAAACTCAGCTATATGCTCAATTTTGCTCACTGTCGTGGAGTCATCGTTGCAGACTACGCACTGCAGAATTTATTGTCGGCGCTAGCAGAACCTGACCAGGCTGAACAGTCTACTGTGGAATGGGTATGGGTCTTAGCAACAAATCAACAGCAGCCACCCTGCTCTCAATCGTTTGCCAATACCCGCTTGCTAACCGATATTTATTCAGGCCCTGTGCCCACACTGTCAGTGCGTGCCTGTAACCCTGAAGACCCAATGCAAATGCTCTTTACCTCGGGCACCACTGGTGACCCAAAAGCTATCGTTGCACCCCATAGCCGCTTTGGTAGAAATGCCACACTCGGCGAATTATTTGGACTAAAATCGGGCGACCGCCCTTATACCGGGTTGTCCTTAACTCACGCCAATGCACAGATTATTACGCTAGGCATGGGTTTACAGATGGGATTAAGAACCGTCGTTAGTCGTCAGTTTACCAAGTCGCGACTGTGGGACATCACTCGTCATTATGGCTGCACCAGTTTCAATTTATTAGGCGGCATGACCAACGCTGTTTACAGTGAAGCCGAACTCATTAATGACTGTGACAACCCAGTGAGATTTGTCTTGAGTGCAGGCATGCCGGCACAGTTATGGGATGCCTTTCAGCAACGTTTTTCGGTAAAAGTATTTGAGTTTTATGGCGCCGCTGAAGGGGGTATAACGATCAACCCACCTGGCCAAGGCCCGATGGGATCCATTGGAAAACCTCTACCGTCGATGGAAGCTCAAATCGTTAATGAACAAGACCAACCTTGCGCAGCCAATGAGCCCGGTGAAATTGTATTTAGGGATATTGATGGCCAAGCGCTGCCAGTTAAGTACTTTAAAAATCCTGAAGCAAGCACCAAAAAAACCTATGACGGATGGCTGCGGATGGGCGATATTGGTTACCGCGATGAACAAGGATGGTTCTATTTCCTCTATCGGAAAGGGGGCGGTATTCGGCGCAACGGTGATTTTATTGATTCGGCTGCGATAGAGAAAAAACTGGCTGAGCATGCGCAAATACATGATGTGTTTGTTTATGGCGTGCCCGCCTTATCAGGCGCTACCGGCGAGAAAGATATCGTGGCAGCGATTGTTGTCGTTAACAAGAATAATCAACCGAGCGATCAAACATCGGCTGAATTCAACAGTGCGGCCATTTTTGATTATTGCCGACAACATTTGCCAAGCCATACCGTGCCTAGTTATCTGCAATGTATCGATGAAATTCCAAAAACTGCCTCTGAAAAACCGCAGGAGCGTTTTTTACTGGAACAATTTTCTACCCAATCGACAACAGTATTTAGTCAATAACTATGATCATCACTCTTAATTATCTACAAAAACAGAGGTTACCTAATAATGAATAATGAAATTAAAGTGCTAATTTATGGCGCCAGTGGTTATACCGGTAAGCTAGTCGCTGAATCATTGGCCCAGCGAGATATATCTTTTTATTTTTCTGGCCGCAATCAAGAACGTTTGGAAACAGCCTTAAGCGTTGTCAATGAGCGCCACGGCAGTCCGGTAAAAGCCGAAATAGTGACCGCTAATTCTACCGCCGATGAGCTAGTGCCGTTATTCAACAATGTAGATGTTGTGATTAATGTCACTGGGCCATTTATGCAAATTGGCTGGCCCATTGTCGAGGCCGCACTGGCAGCAGGATGTCATTATTTGGACACCTCAGGAGAGCAGGATTGGGTCGCCGCTGTAAAAGAAAAACTGGGCGCCGCTTTTGCTGAAAAAAACCTTCTGCTATGCCCCGCTTGCTCCTATATGTGGGCGGCAGGCTCGATAGCAGCCGAAGTCGTACTGGAAACTGAGGGAGTCGACAGTCTCGATATTCTGTATCAAATTGAAAACGCTCTACCTTCTGAAGCCTCCACAAAATCATTTTTGCGGATGGTGTGTAACGATACGTCGCAGTATTATCTTAACCTGAATGAACTTAAGGCTTGGCCGAATGACAAAATGATTCATGCTGTTGCACCCAACCGTAATTATACGCTGGCTGCGCTTCCTTGGGGCGGTGGCTGTGAGCCAATATGGTATAAAGATGACCCTCGAGTTCGCAACTGTAAAGTGATCACTGCCGGCGAAGAGCCATTAATGCTCGCCGTTGTGGATGCGATAAAACTGTTTAACGAACAAGCAGCTCATTTACCTCAGGCTGAACGTGAAGCCTGGACCAATGCGATGGGCGATGAAATGGATAGCGGCGAGCCACCAAAAGATGATATTGACGTCCAGCGAGGCGTTATCGTTTGTAACGGTCAGGGCCGACAGGTGACCAACCAGTTTGTAATGAATTTATCCGCACCTTACACCTGGACTGGAGATATGTGTGCCGAAGCCACACAACGACTTATCAATAAGCAACAAAAAAGTATAGGCTTTCAATCACCAGCTAAGGCCTTTGGTCATAGAGAATTGTTAGCCGTATTCCATCAACGCGGGTTTTGTAATCTTCCCGATTAAATTTTATATCGCTTTACAATACTTACACTAGCACCATAGAAAAAATAAGGATCAAACATTATGGCTTATGACTACAAGATGATAGATGTGCAATGCGAAGGTCGTGTTGCCACGGTGACGCTCAACAATCCTCCAATTAACCTTGGCACCATAGCCCTATACGAAGAACTCTATGATTTAACCAAAGAGTTAAGTGCAGATGACACGTTAACTGTGGTGGTATTGAAAAGTGCTAATCCAGAATTTTTTATGGCTCATGTTGATGTCGAATATATTCTAACGTTTCCTATTGATGGTGAGCCACAACGTGCATCAGAGTTAACAGAGTGGCATGCTGCCTGCCTGCGTTTTCGCACGATGAATAAAGTTACCATTGCCCAAATTGAGGGCCGTGCTGGTGGGGGCGGCTGTGAGCTGGCGTCCTGTTGTGATATGCGTTTTGGTGTTATAGGACAGTCGGTTTTGTGCCAAATGGAAGTACCTTTAGGCATCATTCCTGGTAGTTGTGGTACGCAAACACTGCCTTTGATTATGGGTAGAAACCGAGCGATGGAAATGATCATGTCTGGTGATGATATTGACGCGGTTACCGCTGAACGCTGGGGTTATTTTAATCGTATCTTTAAAGCCGGTGATATTGATACCTACGTGGAAAAATTATCAAGGAGAATTGCGTCCTTCCCGGCCGACGCGGTACGACTCGCTAAGCAAAGCGTGAATAGTGCTGAAGTGTTGAACCAAGATGCCCTATTGGATGAAGCCTATCTAATGGGACTAGCCTTAAAGACGCCCGAGGCGCAAACAAATATGCGTAACTTCATCGAGTGTGACGGACAATCACGTGAACAAGAATTACGCATGGGCGCCGTGTGTGGTGAACTAAATAAGAGATAAACCGTTTAAATACACAGCGAGCGTTCCAAGCCAACGCCTTAAACCACTACCGACCATTAACTAAGGCATTACTATGATACGAACGTGGCTGTTGAAAAATGGGACATAACGCGGCTTGCCGGGGAGCTTGGCGCTGAAATTCGCGGCATTAACTTGGCCCAAGCTGGCGCGCTGGAAATCACTGAAATTAGACGCCTATTAAATCAACATATGGTTATTTTTTTTCCAGGTCAGAATTTATCGGTTGATGAACATATCGCTTTTGGCGAGCACTTTGGAATATTAGAAGGTCACCCTAATCTCACCAACGCCAATGTTAATCCGAAATTGTTTGAGTTGGTCGCCAGTAAGGGCGGGATCTCAGACGAGTGGCATACGGATCTGACTTGCCAGCAAGAACCTGCGTTGATGTCTATTTTGAAAATGGTTAAATGTCCATTAAGCGGTGGTGACACCATGTGGACGAATCTTTGTGCAGCCTTTGATGCGCTTTCTCCTCCCATGCAGGAAATGTTAACGGGGTTAACGGCTTTACATGATGCCCATCCCCATGGTCGACCGGACCAGATAGCCATTCACCCCGTGGTCCGCAATCATCCCGAAACTGGTCGCAAAGCACTTTATGTAAACGAGCATTTCACTAGACGCATTGTAGAGATGAGTGCTGGCGAAAGTGATGTTTTATTGCGGTTCTTGACCCAATGGGTTCAAACACCACGCTTTACTGTTCGCTATCACTGGACCGAAGGTACAATATGCATGTGGGATAATCGATGCACACAGCATTATGTGCTAAATGATTTTTCCGAAGAGCGGATAATACAGCGCGTTACGATCGCAGGAGATCGCCCTGAAGGTGCTAAGCCGCGTTGGGCTCCGTGGACACAAAAAGCTGGCAGCTCCGCCATGAGCCGGCATGATCGTCAGCTCGGCAGTTTTTTGCATTCGCGGGGCGCTGAAAACGGCAAATAAGGTTTAGACGCTGGTTTTCTAAGCCGCTGCGAAACGCTACTTTGGTGGTACTGTTAAGCTATTTTTTTGAGTGTCTATAAAAATTCAATCGAGCCATTCTATTATCCCGCCATCACTGGATTACAAAATTCAAAAGCACCCTCTGTTAAATTTCAACAAGGCCTTTCCGTTATTAATTTTGAAAAAAACTTATTAAGCCAAAGCTTAATCGTTTTATAGTTAAAAATAATATGAGCGAAAGGAGTCTATTTTGATCGACATTTTATCAACTAAAATGTGTTATGTTTTTAGGGAATATTTTGGGTAATTAACGTGGCAATACCCATCTCCGTGCGGCATAATTTAAGCAGTTTAGTAATAGTAATAAAAATAATAATTTGTATTAGCACTAAATGGATCCCAGATCAGCGCCATTATTTAGCGCAATTTGTTTGATAAAAATGCAGCGATAGCAAGCGGCTAAATATTGTTTGATAGGCTGCTGTTTTGGATAACTTCTTTAGGAGTGAATAACTATTAACGTTCTGTCGGCAAAGGAAAAATGGACCTACGCAATTGGTAACATTCCGTTCTCTGTCAAAGATACAGCCTTTGCCAACTTTGTTATTTTCTACTACACGCAAGTACAAGGGTTGAGTGGCACTCTGGCAGGATTGGCGATGTTCATTGCGCTATTGTGGGATGCAGTGACAGACCCGGTAGTGGGCAGTTGGTCAGATAATTTTCGCTCACGCTGGGGGCGTCGTCATCCATTGCTGCTCGCTGGTGGCGTACCGACGGCTTTCATGTTTCTGGCTTTGTTCGCGCCGCCGGCGTCATTGGGAGAAACCGGCATGTTCGTTTGGTTTCTAGGCGTATCCATATTACTGCGCACATTTTTGACCATTTATTTTATTCCTTACACCGCCATGGGCGCCGAGTTGTCAACCGACTACGACGAGCGTACTATCATTGCCAAAGCTCGTATTAGTATGGGCTGGCTAGCGGGCATGGCGCTACCCGCTATTGCGTTTGCACTGTTTTTTGGCGCGAAAGATGGTGTCGACGGACGCTTAGTAGCCGCTAACTATTGGCATTACGGCGTACTTTCGGCCTTGGTTGCAGGCATTGCTGTGATGGTGTGTATTGTCGGCACACGCAGCGTCATTCCACGTTTGGCGACCGCTAGCAAGCAACAAAAATTTTCCTGGCGCGACCCGCTTGATGATTTAAAATTAGCCTTTAAAAATAGTAACTTCCGTATATCGATGGGGGCAAACCTTGCGTTTGGAATGAGCACAGGTGTCTATGGCACACTGTCATTGTATCTAGGTACGTATTTTTGGGAGTTTAGCGCCGAGCAGTTAGCTGGAATGGTTATACCGACAGCTATCGCAACCTTAACCGCATTTTTAGTACTTAACCAACTGGGGCAACACTTTGACAAACCCAAACTATTAGTAAGTTTTAGTCTGATTCTGGCTTTAAACGGCCTCTGGCTTATTGGCGCTCGTTTGCTAGATGTTCTCCCTGAAAATGGCCATTCCATCATTTATCCATTGTTGTTGTTGAACGTCGGCATCAGTATTTTTGTGATTGTCGGCATGCTAGTGGTGGCATCATCTTTGGCGGCCGATATCATTGATGAACAAGAACTGGAAAATGGAAAACGTCAAGAGGGAACCGTTTTTGCTGCCGGCGCCTTTGTTGCCAAAGCCACAACCGGAGCTGGAGCATTATTAGGCGGCATTGTCATTGATTTAACGGGAATAAAATCGGGCTCAATGCCGGGCACTGTTGATGCCAGTATTTTGCAGTCGCTGGGATGGTTTACGTTGGTAATGACGGCAGGTTTAGCACTAGTTGCTTGCTTATTTTATTCACGATTAACACTTGGTCGTAAAGAACACAGTGACATTAGACGGCAACTTTCACTGAGTAAAAGTCTTACTGAGTAGCACGAAAATAACAGCGCTGCGCTAATTTGGTTGGCGCCTCGTCACTCAGATTTTTTTGATATATCTATATGACAATCAAGCTAGGCCCGATAATAATTCTTTGAGATCTATACGATTACATGCTGATGATTAATAGAGGTCCCGCCGTCTACGGGAATAACTGTGCCATGGGTATAAGCGCCCGCTTTTGAACACAAATAAATGGCAATGCCTGCCATTTCTTCAGCTCGTCCCAAACGTTTAAGCAAGCTGTTCTTTTTCATATCTTCGCCATGCTCTGCAATTACACCGGCTGTCATTTTACTGGGTACAAAACCGGGTGCCACTGCATTAACAGTAATATGTTTAGGCCCTAACTCAACCGCTAGCGCTCGTGTTAACTGATGCACTGCAGCCTTACTGGCCGAATAAGCAAAACTTGGAACGCCATGCACGGTAGGAATATGTAAGCCATCCATTGATCCAATATTAATAACTCGCGAAAAGTTTTCACTGGTAGCGTTAACAGTTAATAGCGGCGTTAAATCTCGAGTCAGCGCAAAAACTCCACCAACATTTATCTTCATCAACTTTTCAAATGCAACTTCGGGATAAGTTTCGTATTTTTCTCCCCACGCAGAGCCAGCATTATTAATCAAAATATCTAACGCACCATGCTCTCTCTCAATGCGTTCAACTAATTCTCGTCGATTGTCTGCATCGGTAACATCACTAGCAACACCAATACACACACCGTAATGTGCTAGCTCACCGACGGCAACGGCACAATTTTCAGCATTACGGCCGGTGATGTAAACCATTGCGCCTGCTTGCAGTAAGCCTTGCGCCATCATTGAACCTATACCACTAGTGCCACCTGTTATCAGCGCTATTTTTCCGGTTAACGAAAACAATGTTGATATATCCAAGGATGTCTTTTCCATATTCTCTCGCAACGGTGTTATTGATTAACTAGGCGTTAGAAAATCAGCAGTTAAATAGAGAGGGTCAGGATATTGATAAAACCCATCGCTTACTTTCTCTCCTAGCTGATTCCTATCAATATAAGGTTGTAAAAACTGTCTTAACTTCTCGCTTAATTGTGCATCAAACATACCCAACGCCACGAAACCGTCAAATTGCTCAAGAAACGTATCAAATCCGATTGCATCCAGTTCACCGAAAGGGCCTTTAGTTACCTGCATCGATACCATCCACGCCCTATCAATATCAAAAGGGTGTGCTACATCCTCTGCGGCCAACAGCACTGCATTCGCGATAAGAACGTTCATTAGCACTTGCCCTGGAAAAGTAAGATCTCCCTGGCTTGTTAGAAAGTCTTTTGCTTGATAACTAGGCTCTGGATAGCGATAAAACCCTGCTCCTGTTTTTACTCCTAGCCAGTTTTTTTCAATATAAGGGCTCAGAAAATTAACCATTTTATTTTGCAGATGTTCAACTTCTGCTTTTGGCTCTTGCCAACTATCAAAAATAACATTCAGCCCAAATAGATCCATTAAACCAAACGGACCTATAGTTAAATTATTAGCAACCATCCAGGAGGCATCGATATTTTCTTTGGTAGTCACGCCTTCAATAACTAACATTTTGGAAACCGTTAGTAACGGACCAATAATAGAGTTGAGAACATAACCTGGGTATTCACGCTTAAGCAGTAACGGAAAAGCACCAATACTTAAAACATAATGTTTTAGCCGCGAAATATTTTCGGCGCTAGTTTCGCTGCCACCTACAATATCAATTAAGGTAGATCCTAGGTGAGAATGCATTGCTGCAAATCGTGTTTTATTAACCACAAGCTGCTCTATTTCTGAGACCAATAGACTTGATGTATTAGTAGTAATAATGACATTCGCATCACATAGCTGATCCAGCTTTTGGTGAACACTTCGCTTGATCTCTAAGCGCTCTGACACAGACTCACTAATAAGGTCAGCACCCGCGACAGCTATAGCCAAATCGACTTCAGTGCTAATGTTAACTAAAGCATTATCTATATTTTGGCGGCTAAAAAACCCTTCAGCAACTAAAAATCCAGCCATCTCTAAAAGCACGTCAGGATTCGCATCGAGCGCCTCTGTAGAGATATCAAAAATAATCGCTTTATATCCTGCAACTGCGGCCATCAACGCATTAAAGCAGCCCATAGTGCCAGCACCAATAAAGCAAACTTTATGAATGCCTGCTGTATTCACGCTTAACGACTTATCCAAGGGTTCTAGTCCACTTATCGGGCAAAGACAAATTGGCACTGCCTTTGCTAACCATGGCAGGTAAATACGACAATACAGGCAACGCTTTTAACGCATTAACAATATGATATTGGGTTGGATTTTGCTCCCACGTCAACTCGTTCCAATTTAATTCACCTTCACCCAAATACACTTCTGTAAAGATATTTTCTGATGGATAAGTCACCGCTTCATTAACTGCCGGCCCGCCAAAACCGCCCAATGCCGGCAAGTATCGCCACGCCATAGGGTTATCTTTAACAGCGTCGATTTTCTGCTGTGCAGCAACATCTTCAAGTGCAACAGCGGTAAGATTTTTTATCGACATATCAACGATTTTATGACCAAAGTGACTCGCATTGCAGCGCCATTGCTCACTATGAATACTATGATCTGGGATATCAGCAAACACTTTTGGGATTCCTTGAACCTCGCGCCCGACTAAAATTGGATCCGTTAGATTTTCCCATATTACTAATGAATAAGTGCCGGTTAATTGCTCTTTTTCACCCTGATAAACTACTGAAGCATTTACGCCTATCATGTTGTAAGCATGCCCCGCTAACCAATCTATATTTTTGTTACAAGAATAAAAGACGGTCACAACAGCTTCTTCCCCAACTTCATAAGGGGGCGGTAAATAGGCTGCCAATTTTTCCCTGTCGGTAATATATGAAATAGCCATTACGGTACAGTCTCTATACCAACCGCTGGTTTTTTCACCAATATAACGTGGACCAAAGTGGGCAGGCATCATATAGCTCTGCGCCGGATCTAAAACAAACATTGTAAGACTCTCTAACTATTTAAAGGTGGGAGCAATAAGCCGAAACTACCGACTTATTGCCAATTTCATTTTAGAAGAACAAGGCTAGTTCCATGCCATAGGTACGGGGGTTGATAGGTCGACCATTGCGACGGACGCCATCATCTAACCCTGTAACACCGTAGTCATTAGCGAAACTCAATTCATCTGTAAGATTTGCACCGTATATCGACACTTCATATTTTTCACTTGCAGGCTGCCAAGAAATACGTGCATTCAACTGTTCATAGCTTTCAACAGTTTCAATATCATCATTGAAAACAGTCATATATTGATCGTCGATATAGCTATAGTTAGCAGTAAAAACCAAGTCACCGTCGCCTACAGGCTGAACGTAGTAACCCGCTAAGGTAAATTTATTATTAGGCGCGCGATTTAACTCGTTACCTTTTACATTGCGGACAATATTTGTCTTGTTGTCTGACACGAAAAAATCATCTGTATATTCAGAGTTAATATAAGAATAATTTGCTAGTACCGTCAGTTTTTCAGTCGCAGCCCAAGTAGACTCCACCTCGAAACCATAGATATCTACACTAGATGCATTGGCTAGCTTAGAGCTAACAAGTCCACTATTAGGATTTAGAAACGCTAGCTCTACTTGCATATCACTGTAGTCATAGAAATAAGCCGCAGTACTAATAGACAAGCTCTCACCGACATTTGTCTTGTAGCCGATTTCGTAAGCAATTAGCTCTTCATTGTCGACAACCGATTCATTAACCACAGTCGTAATATCATTCTGCAGTCCTCCTAGACGAAACCCGCCAGGCTTAGAACCGCTGGAAATAGTGGCATACAACATACTATCGTCATTAAGATCATAGCTGGCATTGACACGCCAATCCACCGCATCCCAATTTTCTTTATGAGTGTCTGTTCCACTATCATCTGCTGAATAAAGTCCAAAACGAGCACAACCTGCAGGTGTTCCATAAGGATCATTAGCCGCCACTAAGCCAGCAAATGTAGCCTCGTCACAAAAGTCTAGTACCGAGTCATAAAATATATCCTGACTCTCATAACCTTCTTTTTCATCTTCGCTATAACGCAAGCCGATTGACAAGTTCAACTTATCTGTCGCTTGCCAATTTAGCTGCCCATAAACAGCCATTGAGTTGGCATCCAACTGACCAGTTTGAGTATAAAAAATACCGCTAGAATTGCCGTCAAGGCTAGTCAAAAAGGGATTCCCCGCATCGGCAAGTGTATATGGCTGGCCCAATTCAATCTCGAAGTAAAACAAACCGACCAGCCAATCTATGTCACCGTCACCATTAGAAATAAACTGAATTTCATGTTGTTGAGTTTTTTCAGCTTGGCCAATTTTTTCAACAAACGATACTGGGCTTGCTGTGCCGTCAAAATCTTTTTCTGAATACCAACTTTGGTCGGTATAACCATTCAACATTTTTATGTTAAAGCCGTCTAATTCAAAGGTCAGAGTCGATTGGAATGCCTTTGCATCATTAACTTCTACACTGCCTTGAAAGTCAGAACTTAGTTTAAAAGGATCTGATTGTCCTGGCGCCTGTGCCAATAGCGCGAATGCTTCCGGGTTAACGACAATTTCACCCAATTTAGATGGCGCGCCTGGCTCATTGCGATAGCCGTCTATTTTGACAAACTCAAGCGCTTCGTTTTCAAAAGCACCACTATAGTAGCGAAGATTCCAGTTGATACTCTCGGTAAAATCTACATCTAGCTGACCTTCGATATAATCAGCGTCCGTACCAATCGGGTCAGACCCTGATACATTTTCAAAAAAGCTGTCTTGCTCTGTTTTAGCATAATGAAGTAAATAACCAACCTTATCTGTCACCGGGCCACTAGAGGTTAACTCGACAGCTTTCGCGCCATAATTGCCGGCATTAAAACGCGCAACATGCTCATATTCTTCACCTGGCGTTTTACTAACAACGTTTATCGCGCCGCCGGTAGTGTTACGTCCAAACAAGGTACCTTGAGGCCCCCTTAATACCTCTATTCTCTCTATTCTGTCTGTCGAGCCAACTAAAGAACCTGCCTCATTACTGTAAAAGCCATTATTGTAAATACCAACACCCGGCTCGGTGCCGGTGGTATTCGTTTCACGGCCTATACCACGTAAATATATCCGATTACCTTCAGCACCACCGGCCGCCTCTTGGTAAGACATACTAGGGGTGAAGTTAGCTATATCTTGTTGCGTAGTAATACCTAGTGCCTTTAACTGATCAGAACTAATGGCGGTAATCGCAATAGGTGTATCAATGAGTGCAGACTCACGCTTTTGCGCAGTCACAATAACTTCTTCCAGTAAAACATTAGCAACGGCGCTGTGGGCACTAAGCCCAGCCAGTGCGGTAAATAAAACAGTACGGGAATAGATAGGAAGTCTATTTTTCATCGGTAAGATTCTCCAAAACATTATTTATTAGATTTATTAATGAATTAAACTTGTCACCTAACAAATATAACCAATTAAACTTGCTTGTCAACAAATTTAATCCTCCCAACAAATGTCATACTAATAAGCGTGATATCACTTATACTGCCGCCGACATTCCAAAATTACTGTTAGCCAATGCTTGAAAATAACCAACCGACCACCTCCTATAGGAAAACTCGCACTCGCGGCACCCAAGAGCGCGCTGAAAATACTCGTGAAAAACTAATCATTACGGGGACAAAGCTATTTTCACAGCAAGGGTATAGCGCAGTCACAGTGCGCCAAATAGAGAATGAAGCCGGTGTACGGCGCAACCTTCTAGCCTATCATTTCACCGATAAAGAAACTTTTTGGAAAACGGTTGTTGACAGTATATTTGGCATTATGAAGTTGGAGCATGATCAAAGACTAGAACAACTTAGCGCTGTATCAGAGCGAGAAACACTGGATTTTCTTATACGTTTTTATGTTTTCTTTCATGCTAAAAACCCAGCTGCCGGACGCTTGATAAGCCAAGAAGCCACTCAGCATAGCTGGCGCATACAATATATTGTCGACAAGCATGTAAGACCGACAACAACATATATGGAAGTATTAATAAACAAAAACCATACGGTCAGCCATGACGACTTTATCCACTGGTATTACATAATGATCAGTAGTACTTCGGCAATGTTCTCATTTGCCGCTGAGTGCGAAGTACTGTTCGATGTCGACCCCTGTGAGCAAAGTATAATATCTCGCCACGCCGATATACTGGTCGACATGCTACTAGTTAATTTTTTCTCAAAATTAGAATAGTAGTTTTGAGAGTATTGGCAAGTTAACTCAGCTTGACCAAGTAAATCTATAATTAAATTGCAGACAAATATAAACCCCATATCTTTCGAAGCAGGGTTTTTATATTTGGTGCAGCCTAGCGGGATTATTCAACACTACGTGTATCTCCCTTCGGGTCTACGAGTCAATCAAAATTGCTAAAATTTAAAGAAAACGTAAAAAAATAAATTTCGATATGAATATATCAAAAAACCTGGATTAACTTGCCAATACCAGTCAGTGACATAATACTCTTTAGTAACGCAACTCCCGACTAATTAGATGTAAAATAATCTTATTCATCAACATGTTTGTGAGAACCCCATAAACCTACTAGAAGCACAAACAATAATTTTTTTCAGCCTATGGAAAACATATTTAGGGCCAGCATTAGGTGCAGGCTTTGGTATGAGTTACACCGAAGCCGTTGGCTATACGCTACTTGGGGCAAGTATTACCGTTTTTATCTCTGTATATTTCCAGCATCCATTAACGCGCTTTTCTAAAAACCTAATGAAGTATTGGCCTGGCAACGCAAAGAGGAAAAAAGCGAAGTTTAATCCTCGGCTAAAAAAGACGCTTATCTTTTATCGTCGTTATGGTTTCTCGGGACTAATGCTACTGACACCAATATTAGTAGGACTCCCAGTAGGCGTATGGTTAGCTTTACGGCTTGGCTCTCGGCCTTCACATGTTGTCATTGCTGTACTAACAATGGCCTTAGGGTGGTCAACTCTATCTTATTTTTTAGCTTACAACGGGCTAATGAAGTTAGCTAATTCGTAGACAATAAAAAAGCCGCACCCAAAGGCACGGCTTTTTTACTTGTTTGGTGGAGCCTAGCGGGATTATCCGGGCTATGCCCTCTCCCTTCGGGTCGCCCGTTGGGCGATCAAAATTGCTGCGCAATGTTTGTGTAACCGCTTGCAGCGGTTCAGCTCATTAACATTCGCCCAAATAAAAACCCCGCATCTTTCGATGCAGGGTTTTATATTTGGTGGAGCCTAGCGGGATCGAACCGCTGACCTCAACACTGCCAGCGACACGCGTACAAAAACTTAAATTACTGATTTAATTAGCAAATTATCGTTATTTCAATAATGTGAAAATAGCTTTTTTGGCACTTTTCTTAACAAACCGTACAAAAACTATTTTAAGTAAAAGTTAACTGCTAGCAGGTGTAGTAGCAAACTCACTCACACCTATATCAACATAAATAAAGCAATTATTAGAAAGTAATATCACTAGATAGCTCATTAAATATGGACGCAAAAGCCACTTTGTTTGGAAGGCATTGTTATTGATATGGTTAGAGGGCACGCCTAATCTGTTGAACAAGCTTTTTAATAACTAAAAAACAGGTTAACTAATGGTTTCAAATAACAGTCAAGAGCTCAACCAGTATCTGGAAACTCTCATTTCTCCATTAGAAGCTTTTTACGATAAAGAGACCACACTTGCCGACGCGCCATGTTATGTACAACCTTATCCAGATGGGACTATTGAGGAGTTAAGTTGGCAGCAGGCAGGTCAACAGATACGCAGTATCGCTGCCCATTTAGCATCGCTAGAGCTTGATCCAGGAAGTAAAATAGCGCTGCTCTCTAGTAATTGCTCCCATTGGATGATGGCCGATATCGCTATCTGGATGGCGGGACATGTATCAGTGCCGTTATATCCTGTACTAACTCATACAACCATTAAACAAATTATTGATCATAGCGAATCCAGGGCAATTATTGTCGGTAAGTTAGAAGGCTATGATGGAATGAAACAAGGGATTGCTGACGAATTACCTGGAATAGCAATGCCTTTAGCCCCAAGTAAAGCTAAAGAGAAGTATAAAAATTGGAATGACATTATTAGTCATGTGCCACCAATGACTGACAGCCCCGTTGTACCGATAACAAACCTTGCTACATTGATTTATACATCGGGTACTACTGGCATGCCCAAAGGTGTTATGCACTCCTTTGCAAATCTAGGTGTAGTTGGCCATCAGGCTGGCGTTCTTTACAATTTGGATTCAAGTCATCGAAAGCTTTCTTACTTACCATTGGCGCATGCCGCCGAGCGAGCTTCGGTAGAAATAAATCAGCTATATTACGGTTACTGCGTCTTCTTTAATAACTCATTGGCAACTTTTGCGGACGATTTGAAACGTGCCAGACCCACTTGTTTTTTTGCTGTACCACGTATTTGGATGAAACTACAACAGCGAGTACTAGAGAAAATCCCTCAAGAACAGCTTAGCGAAATGCTACAAAACCCTGAGCTATCAGAGCAGATTGGCAATCAAATTAAAATCGGTTTAGGCCTAGATCAGCTAGTGGTGGCCATAAGTGGCGCGGCACCAATCTCATCAGGATTAATGGAGTGGTATAAATCTATAGGCATAACTATCCTTGAAGGCTATGCAATGAGTGAAAACTTTGCATATTCTCATACGAGTAAATTAGGCTTAACAAAAATAGGGAGCGTCGGAACGCCGTCAAATTATGTAGAGTGCAAAATATCAGCCGACGGTGAAATACTGATTAAGTCCCCCAGTAATATGATGGGATATTATAAAGAACCAGAGTTATCTGCCGCTGCTATTGATGAAGATGGATTTTTACGCACAGGCGATAAAGGGAAAATCGATAATGAGGGAAGACTTACAATTACTGGCCGTATTAAGGAAATATTCAAAACTAGCAAAGGTAAATATGTAGCTCCTGCGCCTATAGAAGACTTATTACTTAGAAACACAGCAATTGAACAAGTCTGCGTTACCGGCGCAAACCTAGCATCGCCAATTGGTATTGCAACCCTTACTGAACATGCCGCAAATGAAATAAAAAATACTGCCACCAAGAACACGCTGCTAGCAAGCATAGAAGCAACAGCCATAGAAACAAATAAAGCATTAGATAAGCATGAACGTTTAGCTTGCATAGTATTAACCAGCGAGCATTGGACTGTAGAAAACAATTTAATGACGCCAACGTTGAAAATAAAACGTAATGAGCTTGATAAAAAATATGAACAGAACTATGAGACATGGGCCGGATCTAAAACACCCATTATTCTCTTAGAATAATAGGTACTTGAAGATTAATAGCTATCTATTCTTTGACAGGGTAAGCACATAATTACTTCACTCTAACCTTAAACACTTACTAACATGACGGTGCTTTACTAGAGAACAGTCATGTTTAAGTTGTTGCCTAAGTTTTTGACTTCTACTACCATCAGAACCAGTTAGAGTGGCTATTTAATCGAGCCATATCCGCTTAGTAGCAAGTCATATAAAAACAACAACTTTATGAAAATATCAACAATTCCAATAGTTTATATAAAAGCGGCATTAGCTAGAGCAAAGCAGCAAGGATGTGATTGCAATGAACTACTATCCCAAGCGAGGGTTCCGCAAGAGCAATTAGAAAGTGTATTAGGACGTGTATCTATTGCGACCTATGTACAGTTTTCTAAAATTCTCGCCGTAAAACTAAACGATGAAAGCTGTGGATTACTATATCCTCCAGTGCAGCTTGGCTCTTTTTCAATGCTATGCCATTCGTGTATTAATTGCCGTGACTTGGGTCATTTCCTTCATCGCAGTGTGAAATTTTTTGCCCTCATTGGTAACAACCTTGAGCTAAAGTTATCTATAAAAGATGATTATGCTTACTACTCGATAAACATTACTAAACCTAGCAGTGCTGAATCAAAACATGCAGTTATGATTTTGATGGCTATTGCTCATCGCTTATCTTCTTGGGCTATTAATAAACGAATAACGCTAAAAGAAGTCAATATTGGACATTGCGTAGGTAGCGCAGAAAAAGATTATCATTATCTTTTTGACGCACCAGTTAACTTCAATATGGCTAAGAATGAGTTAGTTTTTCATGCCAATTTTTTAACATCTCCCGTGATGCAAGATCAACAGAGTCTATCAAAATTTTTAGAAGACCCAGTAATCACGCTGTTGTCCTCAATGGAAAATGACAATAGCTTGACCTCTAAAATTAGAGAGCTGGTAAAGGACGACGTCTCGGCAAATTTTCCATCGTTTGAAGATGTTGCTGACCAACTACACCTTACAACATCTACCTTACGACGCAGGCTTGCAGTTGAAGGAGTGAATTATCGTCAGATCAAGGATGATCTAAGACGAGATTATGCTATATATCAGCTCGAGCAAGGCATCAATATAGAACAGGTCGCACAAAATATAGGCTTTGCTGAACCGTCATCGTTTTTTAGATCTTTTAAGCGTTGGACTGGCGCAACACCAAAAACATATATTAAAAATCCAGAATCTGCCCCCACCGAAGATACTTAGCAGGCAGGTTACTAAAAGTTCATCTTATATGTGACTGCAAATGTCACGCGATATGCACCCCGCTGTCAGTCATTGAGCAGCACTATTCCTTTAGTTTAGACCCATGACTATCTGCATTGATAACAGGTAGCTGGAATATTAACTTATAAGGATGAACCATGGCCAAAATTCCACGTAATAAAGAGAATGATTACACCGCAGAATCTGCAGCTGATAAGCGCGCTTTCATCACAGATAAAACAGGCGCTAGCCTAGACTATGTGGGTCAGTTTTCAGCACCTGTAGAAAGTGTTTCAGGCAACTGTGAAAACTTTATGGGTATGACTCAAATGCCACTTGGTGTAGCAGGCCCACTCCTAATAAATGGCGAACATGCACAAGGCGAATTTTATATTCCATTGGCTACAACCGAAGGCACCTTGATTGCCAGTTACAATCGAGGCATGCGTGCAATAACCGCAAGTGGTGGCATTACTACTACGGTATTTGACGATTATATGCAGCGCGCGCCGGCAATGAAGTTCAAATCTGCACGCGATGTTAAAGCGTTTATGGAATGGTTTGATGACAATTATGAAAAAATTAAATCCCTAGCAGAGTCGACTACATCGGTTGGCAAACTTGAATTCATCCAACGCTGGCCTGTTCATAACACTTTATATATGCGCTGGAACTACGCTACCGGCGATGCCGCTGGTCAAAACATGGTTTCAAAAGCGACCCATATGGCCTGCGCGTGGATTTTGAAAAACTACCCCGGCGATATCATCACCTATGCTTTTAGCGGCGGCATGGATACTGACAAGAAACATTCTAATGTGAATAATCTGCATAGTCGCGGTAAACGTGTGGTAGCCGAACTGATTCTCAAGAAAGAAGTGATGGCAACCATGATGCGCACCACTGCTCAGTCAGTTCAAAGTATGCGTAATATTTCAAGTCAAGGTAGCTTGCTTGCCGGTGCTTCATACACCGGCGGTCATTCTGCAAACGGCATAGCGGCGTTCTTTATTGCTACAGGGCAAGACGAGGCTAATGTCGTTGAATCTCATGCCGGACAGACCTATACCGAGGTATTAGAAAATGGTGATCTATATTGGTCTTGGACCATGCCTTCACTAATTGTCGCCACCTTTGGTGGTGGTACCGGTTTATCAACTCAAAACGAATGTTTACAAATGATGGATTGTGTCGGTAAAGGTAAAGCAAAAAAGCTAGCTGAAATTACCGCCGCATTGGTTGCTGCAGGCGATGTCTCTATTGCCAATGCAATTGTGGCCAATGAATTTGTTGATTCACACGAAAAATATGGCAGAAATAAATAGCGAGCATTTATACACCTAATAACTTTAATAAAACAAATGGGAAACACTATGAAACTTTATCATCTAAAACCAAGCGCAATGGCTATATCAATCGCTATCGCCAGCGGCTTAACCGCAATGCCTACGCAAGCACAGTTAACGCTTGAAGAAGTGATTGTAACCGCAACTAAACGCCCTGTTGGCTTGCAAGATGTTCCCATTGCCTTGTCTGTAATGAGTGGCAAAAAAATAGTCCAGCAAGGTATTACTGACTTAGAAGAGATGGCAGTATTTCTGCCCAATGTACATATCGCCGAAGGCGGTGCTGGCGACCAGTTATTTATTCGCGGAATCGGCTCTGGTATCAATTATGGTTTCGAGCAATCAGTAGGGACATTTATTGACGGGGTGTACTTCGGGAGAGGACAAGCCTCACGCAGTGCTTTTCTAGATGTTGCACGGGTAGAAGTGCTAAAAGGGCCGCAAAGTACATTGTTTGGGAAAAACACTATCGCAGGCGCTATTAGCATTACTTCAGCACGCCCTACTGAAGAATTTGAAGGGTCGATTGAAGTATCAGCCGAACCCGAATTCGGCGGCACCGCCGCTACCTTAACGCTGTCAGGCCCAATAACCGACACGCTTGGTGCCAGGCTTGTGATAAAAAAAGACGAGTCAGATGGCTATGTAAACAATACTTTTAAAGACAGAGATGAACGACAGGAAGAAAACACCATCGGTCGGATAATCTTAGATTGGGCAGCCACTGATGACCTAAGTTTTAGCTTTAAATATGAATCTGGCAAAACTGAAACATTAGGACGCCAAGATCAAATATCAGTAGCCACTCCATTTGCCATTGGTCGCTATCAAGCAGCGGACCCTACCTTCACCGCCGCGCTAAATTATGATAAATCAAGCCAGAACATCAGTGGATTGACCAGCGATGATCAATTTCATGACAGCGAATGGGACATTGCAAGTCTAACTGCAGAGTGGTCAATTGGTGAATTCACGTTGAAATCGGTTACCGCTCAAGTCGACTATGAATTCGAGAATTATCTCGATTCTGACTATGGTCCTCTTCAGTTCCTTGCACGCGGCCGTGATGAAACTCATGAACAATTTACGCAAGAGTTTTTACTTTCCTCACCCACTGGCGGAGCAATTGAATATTTAGCGGGCGTATTTTACCAAGATGAAAAACTGGAACATGACTCGGTTACCGACGCTATCCTCTCAGCAGCCGGCATCGGCAATGGCGGTTTTGATGGTTCAGGCAATAGTAGTTTTAATCAAGATAGCAGCACCCTGTCGGCCTTTGTTCAGGCAACATTTAACTTGTCAGATTCATTACGACTAATTACCGGTATTCGTTACTCTGAAGACAATAAGGAATTTGACAAAATTAGTAGAATTGGACAACCATTTACTACGGTTCCAGATAATGCGCTAGCCGGAATTTATGATGGATTACTAAATTTTTCAACAGATCATGAGTTCAAAGATGGGGCAGCAACGCGATGTACTGGTCTCGCCTATACCTGCGTTACCGTTCCTTTTGATACTGACAGAAGTGAATCAAATACCACCGGAGACATTACCCTGCAGTGGGATGTGTCCGATGACACCATGACTTACTTTAAAGTCGGTAATGGCTATAAAGCGTTTGGATTTGATCAAGGTAATAGCCGCGGGCTTGTGGACACACAGGTATTTAAACAAGAAGACGTTATCGCCTATGAGCTAGGGTCAAAATTAGATTTAATGGACGGTCGTGCTCGCCTAAATATAGCGGTATTTTTAAGTGAATTTGAAGACCTACAAGTAAGTGCCTTCGATGGGAATGCCGGTTTTGTGGTGGGTAATGCGGGTGAAGCAGAAGTGTATGGTCTGGAAGTAGATGGCTCAATTGCTGTCACTGAAAAACTTACTCTGTCGGCAGCATTTGCGTTGCTGGAAGCAAAATATACTTCATTCCCAGGGGCTGCATGTAACGAGCCACAGGTAGTCGCTCATATTGCTAACGGTGGAAGACGTAACAATTGCGTGCAAGATTTAGAAGGCGAACCGCTACAGTTCTCGCCGGAATATTCAGGCAGCATAGCAGCGCAATACCGTACGCCTATTACCGAAACACTTAATTTAAGCATTAGTACTGACATAAACTTCTCTGACGCTTATGAGGTAGCAAATGATCTAGACCCAGCAGTAGCGCAAGATTCATTTGCAAAAGTTAACGCCAGAGTGGAATTGTCCAGTGACGATCAAACATGGAGTATTGCAATTCTTGGCAAAAATTTAACCGACAAGGCTACATCAACATGGGGCAATGATGTGCCACTAGCTAGTCAAGGGTTTGGAGAAACGTACTTTCAACATATTGACCCTCCTCGCAGCTATGAAATTCAAGCCAAATATAACTTTTAACTAATATTTATACCCTCCTTGGAAGAGTAGATTTAATTTACTACTCTTCCTTTTTTTATTTATTATTACTATTTTTCACTAAGCTCGACTGATGCATTATTAGTAATTCATGATCACTAATTCATCATCGAAGCACTCTAAAACCTGAAGACAATTTATGAAACGCATCAAGCTAACACTGCAACTATTATTTATTTTATTATTAGCCGCATGTGCCGCGAAAAATACTGCGGATGTTAATCAATCAACTACATCAGATAAAAACGACTACAGATACCTTGGCGATAGCTATCTTTCGGATTTTTATATTATTACCGAAAAAGATTTACCTAAAACAGCCGGAACACTGCTGCGGCAACAGCCTCTTCTCTCCCATCAGTCAATCTCTGGTGCAGCTAAAAACATTCGCTTGTTATATACATCAACAAGCGGCATAGATGGTTCTATTGTGCCTGTTTCAGGCGCGCTATTTTTGCCTGAAGGAGAAGCACCTGCTGGCGGCTGGCCAATAATCTTATGGTCACATGGTACTGTTGGTATCGCCGATGTGTGTGCACCGAGCTGGACGGGGTACATACCATTGCATGACGAGTACTTGCAGCGTTGGCTAAATCAAGGGTATGCAATTGTCGCTTCCGATTATCAAGGTTTAGGTACTGAGGGCACTCACCCTTATCTTGCCACCGAGCCAGCCGCACTAAGTAATTTGGATATATTGCGCGCGGTACAAAGTATCGACTTATCATTATCTGAAAAAATTGTGATTGTTGGTCAATCACAGGGTGCCGGCGCAGCAATAGCTACGGCGGAGTATGCCAAACCTTATGCTCCGGAACTAGATATACGAGGAGTTGTAGCCACTGGGGTCCCGCATTTTACGCCAAGGGCTATAACCATCATCCAACAATCTCGGCCCAAAGATGTTGTCGATCCAATGCTAGGCTATAACTTTTTGGCATTAACGCTAGTACAGCAATTTGACCCAAACTTTGATATTGCCGAATATGTTTCTGAACAAACATTACCGACGGTTAAAGCGGTTGCTGATATATGCAATAGAGATATGAGAAGTAAAATTAAAGAGATGGGTTTAACTCATAATATGGTGTTTAAAGCCGATCCCTTAAAACCTCTTCAGGTTGCCTTTGACAAAATGACATATCCTAGCCTAGCGCTGACGGTGCCAATGTTTGTCGGCAGTGGATCTGTAGATCGCGATACGCCGCTAAGAATGCAGCGAGGCGTAGTTGAGCTAGCATGTTCCGCAGGGTCTGTTGTTGAAGCGCATGTTTATGATGGATTTGACCATCTTTCTGCGCTGAATCATTCGACTACAGACTCAATCGCATTTGTGAAAGCGTTAATGACAGACCAGCAAGTTAGAGGGAACTGTAACAATCTCCCTTTTTAAGCTATACAGCACTAGTTACAAAGCGCGAGTAAAGGGCATCTGTTTTTATATAACCATTAATACTTCAATTCCATAAAGCATTATTACAGCGTAAAGTATAGCCAACCTTTACTACTAACAAGACTGTTTATTATGACCTACCCAACTCTGTCACACGCCTGGGTGATAAACCACTACGTAGCTGGAAAACTTGATGGAGATGAACTTGAGTGGATCGAAAAACCACTTTCGCCGTTACAAGATGGCGAGGTGCTCATTGAAACTAAATTACTGTCATTAGATGCCTCAAACTTATTGTGGCTAAGTGAAGTAAAAGACTACTTACCACAATTGGCCATAGGCGATGTAATGCGCGGCATGGTTATTGGCAGAGTCCATAGCTCAAATCACCCAAAGTTTAGTGAAGGCGAATTCTTGCTAACCATGGCGGGCTGGACTGACTTCAGTATTGCCCATGGAGACAACCTCCTAGCGGATCGTTCCATGTTAAGAATAAATCCACACCCGAATATTCCTTTAGATGCCTATATCGGTACTCTGGGGGTAACAGGATGGTCGGCCTACATAGGGATAATGGAAGTTGCCAAGGTAGTGCCTGGCGATACCGTGTTAGTAAGTGGTGCCGCAGGTGCAACCGGAATTATGGCTTGTCAAATAGCTAAAGCCGCTGGTGCCAAGGTATACGGTTTAGCAGGCGGCGCGGCGAAATGTGACTTTCTTAAAAAAGTGATAAAGCTAGAGGACGCAATTGATTACAAAGCCGCCGACAACTTAGCCGACGCTATAGGTACTGCGATACCCCAAGGCGTTAATGTATTTTTTGATAATATTGGTGGCGCGACCTTAGAAGCAGGTATAGATAATATGGCAACACATGGCTGTGTTGTAGCATCTGGCAGCGTGTCTGAATACAACAAAGTAGGCAAACGAGATTCCCGCCACGGCATTAAAAACTTAGGCTTAATAACTACCAAACGCTTACGTATAGAAGGCTTTTTAATCACCGACCACTTCCATCAAGTGGCCGATATTTTAAAAGAAATGGAACAGTGGTTATTAGAAGGAAAGCTTATCAACAAAAATCAGATTGTTAATGGCTTAGAAAATGGACAAGCCGCACTGCCTCTACTACTGACTGGCGGCAATACTGGAAAGCTAGCTATTACCTGTTAACCGCAAACTAATTTAGCACCGATAAGTGTTATATGCCCATTATCAAACTGATAATAAAAATCCCCACATCTTCAGATGCTGGGTTTTTGTATTTGGTGAAGCCTAGCGAGATTATCCAACTGCGCCCTCCCTTCGGGTCGACGAGTAGATCAAAATTGCTGACGCAAGACTTGTGTAACCGCTTGCAGCGGTTCGGCTCACTTTCGTTCGCCCAAATAAAAACCCCGCATCTTTCGATGCAGGGTTTTATATTTGGTGGAGCCTAGCGGGATCGAACCGCTGACCTCAACACTGCCAGCGATACGCGTACAAAAACTTAAACCATTGATTTATATGATAAATCATTAATTTTTCAATAGCTTAAAAATGGCTTTTATAGCCCTTTATGCACTAAATCGTACAAAAACTAATTTGCATTTAGAACACTGTCGCAACAATACTCACGTATTTATTCATCAGCCAATTATATCAAATCGAATAACTTAACTTAACTTGCCAGTACCG
>CAWVSB010000028.1:0-33359 GCA_963933215.1 uncultured Cellvibrionales bacterium | reverse complement strand
AATTACGCGATAGATCCGAGTAGCGGTGCGGTGACCTTAACGGTTGCGGGTGCGTTGATCGTGAATGGCGGTGGTAATTTGTCGGACTTTACCGTGACGGCAGCATCGACAACGGGCAGCACGTCGAGCGATATGGTGTTGGTTAACCCAGCGGATACGACGACGGTCAATGATCCGGTTGCGTTGACGGTGACGTTGTCAGCGACGATAGTCGAGGGCAGCGCTGTGTTGGGTAGCGAAGTAGCGACGTCGGTAGCGACTGATGAAGATGGCGGAGCGATCACGTATAGCTTAGAAGACAATGATGCGGTGAATGAGTATTACAGCATCAACGCCGTGACGGGCGTCGTGAGCTTAACGGCTGCTGGTGCGACGTTTGTGAATGGCGGTGGAGATTTGTCGGCGTTTGAAGTGACGGCGACGAGTGCGGCGGGAGCTGAAACATCATCGACGGCGACGCAGACAGGAATAGATCCAGTAGCGGGTACGGTGAATGACGCCCCGGATGGTGCTGATAATACAGTCACGCTACTTGAAGATGGTACTTATACATTCTCTACTGCAGATTTCGGTTTTACTGATGTTAATGATAGCCCAGCGGATATTTTGCAAAGTGTGATTATTAAAACATTACCTTTAGCTGGTGCGGGCGTGCTGACGTTAAGTGGCGCGGCGGTTGGTGCAGAACTAGAAATTTCGGTCGCTGATATTCCTAACTTAGTATTTACCCCGGTTGCAAACTTGGCTGGCACAGGGCTTGGCAGTTTTACCTTTGCGGTGAAAGATGATGGCGGTATTGTCAATAGTGGTGTTGATACAGACCAAACACCGAATACGATCACCATTAATGTAACGCCTGTTTCCGATACGCCTTTGTTGTTAACAGTAGATGCACAAATTCTGATTGCGCAGCAGGATGTTGTATTGAATACAGTGGCGTCAGTATCACAGGCGGCTATAGAGGCCGCTTTAGATATAACCGCTGGTTTTTTAGATACTTTTGATCCAGCCGCTAATGCTGCTGAGGGAACGAATGATCCCGGTAACGTTAACGTCACATCAGGTGCTTTTGGTACCTATACCTATCTGTTGTCGGCCGGCGATACAGTTGATTTTGATTGGTTTTTCCAATCGGGTGAAACCAGCGTGAATTTTATCAATTCAGGTTATAATGACGTAGTGTTTCTTTCAGTTAAAGACCCGGGCGGTACTGTAACTACGACATTGATTACCTCTTCCGAGCAGGTAGGCCCGAGTCCTGCAAATGACGCTCAAACAGAAACTGTTGCCATTGATGCGGATGGTCTTTGGGAAATTTCATGGATCACGATGAATGGCCGTGATGAAACTGTTGATTCTACCTTTGAGATTACCAGTACTGAGGTTACCTACGCTGACGACAGTTCACTGAGTTCAAGTGTTGATTTAAGTATTGGTGTTTCCTTACAAGATTTGGATGGCTCTGAAACGCTGACGGTGCAAATTACAGGTGTAACTAATGCTATTTTAAGTGCAGGTATCAATGCCGGTGGTGGAGTATGGAATCTAACGGCGGCAGAACTTGATGGTTTGATATTGAATCCAGATGCGGGCTTTTTTGGGACGATTAACCTAACTGTTGTTGCAACGGCGCAAGATACAGGCGGTGTCATTGTTGCTACTGCTACAGAGACATTACAAGTAGATGTTAATGCTACAACCAACGATATTTTTGGTACTGCTGGTGCTGATATTGAAGCAGGTACAGGGGTTAATGATTATATTGTTGGTGCTGGTGGCGATGACAGTCTTTCTGGTGGTGCTGGCAACGACTTGATAGAAGGCGGTGCTGGAGGGGATTCGCTGCTTGCTGGTGAAGCCGGTGATGACGTTATTTTTGGTGGTGCTGGGGATGATACTAATATTGATGGGGGAGGTGGTAATGATGCTTTATTTGGCGGTGAAGGCGCAGATATCCTTGATGGTGGCGCTGGTAATGATACGTTAACGGGCGGCAAAGGCGATGACACCTTAACAGGCGGTGATGCTGCCGGTGTTGGTATCGATGTATTTGTTTGGGAACTTGCTGATGAAGGAACGGTTGGAACTCCTGCTATCGATACGATTACTGACTTTGATAGTGGTACTGGTGGAGATATATTAGATCTTTCTGACTTATTGGTAGGGGAAGATACCGGTAGCTTAGAAAATTACCTTCATTTTGAATCCGCTGGTGGTGACACAACAGTGTTTATTGATAAAGATGGAAGCACCGCTGGAGGCCTTGCTGTTAAAACCAGTGATGAGCAGCAAATTGTACTGGAAGGAGTGGATTTAACTGTTGGTGGTACTCTCAGTGATATCGATATTATCAATAACTTACTGACTAATAATCATCTAATTGTTGATTAAATCGCGGCCGTTTTCAATTAAACCTAGTAATAGAGGGGTTTGATTGAAGTATGGCGATGCGTGCAAGGTTTATTGTGAATACTTTAAAGTTATTTATGCGTGGTTATTAACTGCACTACTGGATGTTAGGAAAGCCGCAAACCGCAAAGTACGGTAGCACTAGTAGCTTAAGTTAGCGGTGTTAAACGTAGAATTTGTGGTTAAAGCTAGGGATAAATATAAAATTGTTAAATACCTAGCGTGTCCCAGAGGGTATCAATTTTATTTTTTGTGGCCTTGTCCATCGCAATAGGCTCTCCCCATTCGCGGGTGGTTTCGCCTGCCCATTTGTTGGTGGCGTCAAAGCCAATTTTAGAACCTAGGCCAGATACTGGTGAGGCAAAATCTAAATAGTCGATAGGGGTATTTTCTATCATTACAGTGTCGCGGGCTGGGTCCATACGGGTAGTCATGGCCCAAATAACATCGTTCCAGTCACGCGCGTTTATATCATCGTCAGTCACGATAACAAACTTGGTATACATAAATTGGCGCAAGAAAGACCACACGCCCATCATCACCCGTTTGGCGTGGCCAGGGTATTCTTTCTTCATGGTCACAACGGCCATGCGATATGAACAGCCTTCAGGCGGAAGATAAAAATCGGTCACTTCTGGAAACTGTTTTCGAAAAATTGGCACAAAGACTTCGTTTAACGCTGCGCCTAGCACTGACGGCTCATCGGGCGGGCGGCCAGTATAAGTACTGTGGTAAATCGGCGCTTCACGGTGGCTTATTGTTTCTACGGTGAGTACAGGGAAGCGTTCTACTTCATTGTAATAACCGGTGTGATCACCAAAAGGTCCTTCGTCGGCAAGCTCATCTGGATAGATAAAGCCTTCCAAAATAATTTCGGCTCTGGCCGGGATTTGTAAATCGTTGCTTAGGCTTTTAATGACTTCTGTTTTGCTGCCGCGCAGCAAGCCGGCAAAGCCATATTCAGAAACAGTATCTGGCACTGGCGTTACCGCACCTAAAGTGGTGGCTGGGTCAGCGCCTAGCACCACCGATACGGGATAAGGCTGGCCTGGGTTTTCAGTTTGGAATTGTTTGAAGTCGATAGCGCCGCCGCGATGCGACAGCCAGCGCACAATCAGCTTATTTTTAGCAATCAGCTGCATTCGGTAAATACCAAGATTTTGGCGTTCTTTGTGCGGGCCACGGGTTATTACTAGTGGCCAAGTAATGAGTGGTCCAGCATCGCCGGGCCAGCAGGTTTGAATGGGTAGTTTGTATAGATCGACATCATCGCCAGTTTTTACATGATGTTGGCAGGGCGCATTTTTGACGACTTTAGGGGCCATGTTCAGTACTTGCTTAAGTACTGGTAGTTTATCCCAGGCGTCTTTTAGACCTGTTGGTGGGTCGGGTTGACGCAAATACGCTAGCAGTTCGCCGACTTCTCTAAGGCTTGAAATATCGTCTTTGCCCATGCCTAAGGCAACGCGCCGTTCAGTGCCAAATAAATTAGCCAATACCGGCGTAGAGTGGCCTTTAACGTTTTCAAATAGTAAAGCGGGACCTTTTGCGCGCAGAGTGCGGTCGCAAATTTCGGTCATTTCTAATACGGGATCTACTTCTACGGTAATACGTTTAAGCTCGCCTTGTTGCTCTAGCGCCGCTATAAAATCTCGAAGATCACCGTATTTCATATTACTGCCTGTACTAGGAGTTAAAAATTAGAAGGCCTATTTACCGCCTTTCATAGAATCAAAGAACTCAGCATTAGACTTAGTTTTCTTCAACTTATCGATAATAAATTCGATAGCCGCAGTGTCTTCCATTGAATGCAGAATTTTACGCAGAATCCACATGCGCTGTAGTTCGTCTTCACTGGTTAATAGCTCTTCACGACGGGTACCACTGCGGCGAATATTGATCGCGGGGTAAACACGTTTTTCAGCAATTTTACGGTCAAGGTGTAACTCTTGGTTACCAGTACCTTTAAATTCTTCGTAAATCACTTCGTCCATTTTAGAGCCAGTATCGACTAGTGCAGTAGCCATAATAGTCAAGCTGCCGCCTTCTTCGATATTACGTGCTGCACCAAAGAAACGCTTAGGGCGCTCTAATGCATGAGCGTCTACACCACCTGTTAGTACCTTGCCAGATGATGGCACGATAGTATTGTAGGCGCGGGCTAGGCGGGTAATAGAGTCGAGTAGAATGACTACATCTTTTTTGTGCTCAACTAAGCGTTTAGCTTTGGCGATTACCATTTCGGCAACTTGGACGTGACGCGATGGTGGCTCATCAAAGGTAGAGGCAACAACTTCAGCCCCTTTAGCGCCAACTGAGCGCTGCATTTCAGTTACTTCTTCAGGGCGCTCATCAATCAATAGCACAATAATATGAGTTTCTGGGTTGTTACGAAGAATGCTTTGCGCCATATGCTGCAGCATTAACGTTTTACCCGCTTTTGGCGGTGCAACAATCAGACCGCGTTGGCCCTTACCTATAGGTGATGTTAAATCAATGATACGACCGGTTAAATCTTCAGTAGACCCATTGCCGGCTTCTAGAATTAGGCGTTGGTTAGGGAATAAAGGAGTAAGGTTTTCAAATAGAATTTTGTTTTTAGATTCTTCTGGCTTGGAAAAGTTAATTTCATCAACCTTTAGCAAAGCAAAATAACGTTCGCTGTCCTTAGGTGGGCGAATCTTGCCGGAAATGGTGTCACCGGTACGCAGATTAAAACGTCTTATTTGGCTCGGAGATACATAGATATCGTCTGGACCTGCCAAATATGATGAGTCTGCCGAGCGTAAAAAACCAAATCCGTCTTGTAGTATTTCTAATACCCCATCGCCATATATGTCTTCACCACTTTTGGCATGGCGTTTTAATACGCTAAAAATGATGTCTTGTTTGCGCGACCGACCCATATTGTCTAGGCCTTTCTCTTTCGCGATCTCCATTAATTCTGGGATTGGTTTTGCTTTTAGTTCGGTAAGGTTCATAAGTTTTTTGAAATTTTCAGATTGATATTTTGAAGCCTAAAAGGTTTGTACAGGCGTACGGAAGACTTCAGCTAGGGAGTTTTTTTGCTTTGTTTAAGTGATATATCTATTATTTGGAGTATTGATTACTAAATAATGGCGCAACCTTAGCACCGTTACTATGAAGAGTCTAGCAATAGGCCTAAAAACGCCTTTGACATAGATCAAGCCAAAGGCGCTGTAAGCGCTCAATTTAAATATTGGTATCGATAAACTCGATCAATTGCGACTTAGACAAAGCACCTACTTTAGTTGCTTCAGCAGCGCCGCCTTTAAACAGAATTAAAGTAGGAATGCCGCGAACACCAAATTTTTGTGGTATTTCATTGTGTGAGTCTACATCAATTTTGCAGATTTTCAGTTTACCTACATATTCGTCGGCTAGCTCGTCCAATACAGGTGCAATCATTTTACACGGGCCGCACCATTCAGCCCAAAAATCTACCAGTACTGGTAGGTCAGAATTCAATACGTCTGCTTCAAAACTTACGTCGGTGGCGTGGGTAATATTGTCGCTCATTCACTTCTCTCCAAAGAGAACATTGATAGAAAATTATGGTTGGGCATAATAGCATTCAGTTTGCAAAGATGGCAAAGGTCGAAACTAGTTATAGTATCCGATAGTTGATTCAGCTTCGCGTTAACACCGATAATACCTAAAATGGGGGCAGGTTGACCATGTTTCAACCAACAATTGCCGCAATTGACCTAGGCTCTAATAGTTTCCACTTGGCGGTGGCAACTATAAAGGCTGGCTCGCTAGAGGTTGTAGTACAAAAAAGTAGTCGCGTGCAGTTAGCATTTAATACGCGCGCTGGCGTTATTGGCCCGCAAGCATTGTTCGCTGCCAAGCGATGCTTGGCAGATTTTCAGGTCATTATTGGCGAGCATAATGCTGAGCTCGTGAGAGTAGTTGGCACGGCTGCGCTTAGGCAGGCCGAAAATACCCAAGACATCATTGCCGCGATAGGTCGCCAGTTAGGTAAACAGGTAGAAATTATTGACGGAATTGAAGAAGCATCGCTTATCTACACTGCGGTGGCGGCACAAACAGCTGATATCACCAGCAGGTTAGTGATAGACGTTGGCGGTGGCAGCACTGAGCTGGCAATAAATGATGGTAATGGCCTGCGGGTGTGCAGTCTGCCATTTGGCTGCGTGTCGGTGTTACAGATACTTATGCCGGACAATGAGGTGTCGCCCGCCAGCATGGCTGCAGCAATTGACTACTGCGCTGGCATTATCCGTCAGCATCGACCGCAACTTGAGCCGTTAACGCAGCATACCGCTGTTGGTTGTTCGGGCTCATTGCAAGCCATCGCAGCAGTGGCGGGGCGTTTTGGGGCGGCTAAAAATACTATAACCCGCCAGTCGGTAGCCGATGCCAACGATGTGCTATTACCCGATTTATATAAGGTTGACGATATAAAAATAGCGGGCTTGGCAGAGGATCGGCGGAAACTTTTTTCATCTGGTATGGCCATAGTATTGGCCTTACTGCAGAGCTTGCCTATTAATGGCATCAAGGTGTCTAGTGCTGCGCTGCGGGAAGGTTTGTTGTTGGATTTTTTATCCAAGCAAGGACAAAAACCTGTAAAGTTACATATAAACAACTAAGACTAAAAATTATTACTAAGTGAGTGGATGATGAATCGTAAATTAGGAATTATTATATTGTTTAGCGCTGCAGTAGCGGCATTTTTTATTTTCGATCTTCATACTTTATTGAATTTTGAAACGCTAAAAAGTCAGAATGAAGCACTAAAGGCAACAGTTGAAGCGCAATTTTTAGTTTCTGCCCTGGTCTTTTTTGTTGGTTATGTATTGGTGACAGGTATGTCTCTTCCCGGTGCTGCCATAATGAGCTTGGCGGCAGGAGCGTTGTTTGGTTTGTGGCCAGCAGTAGTCCTAGTGTCGTTTGGTAGTACCTTTGGTGCAACTATCGCATTTTTAATGTCCCGTACGTTGCTGCGAGACTGGGTGCAAACTAAGTTTGGCAATCAGCTGGCGCCGATGAATGCCGGGATCGAAAAAGAGGGTGGTTTTTATCTGTTTGGTTTAAGGCTAGTACCATTATTTCCATTTTTTGTTATCAATTTACTAATGGGTTTAACGCCAATTAAAACACTGCGTTTTATGTGGGTTAGCCAGCTGGGGATGCTTCCGGCAACGATTGTTTTTGTTAATGCGGGCACTCAGCTCGGTCAGTTAGAAAGTGTATCGGGCTTATTATCACCAGCGCTTATCATGTCGTTTGTTGCTTTAGGGGTGTTCCCGTTAATCGCCAAAAAGATTCTCAACGGCATTAAAGCTAATGCTGTTTTGCGCAAATATAAAAAACCAAAAAACTTTGATACTAATTTAATTGTGATTGGTGCTGGTTCTGCCGGTTTAGTGTCATCACTCATTGCCGCTACGGTTAAAGCTAAAGTCACTTTGATTGAGAAGCACCAAATGGGCGGCGACTGCTTAAATACTGGCTGCGTGCCAAGCAAAGCGTTAATTCGTTCTGCCAAGGCAAGTTATACCATTAATAACTCACAAGACTATGGCATTAAGGCCAGTGGCGAAGTTGATTTTGCGGCGGTAATGAGCCGCGTGCATAATATTATTAAAACTATCGAACCCCATGACTCAGTCGAGCGTTACACCAGTTTAGGTGTTGATTGCGAACAGGGCGAAGCTAGAATAATCTCGCCGTGGGAAGTAGAAGTTAACGGCCAGACTATTAGTGCACCAAATATCATTTTAGCCAGCGGTGCGCGCCCCTTAGTACCGCCATTTCCTGGCTTAGATCAAGTCGCTTACGCCACCTCAGATAATGTGTGGGAGCTAACCGAGCTACCTAAACGCTTATTAGTGCTAGGCGGCGGCCCTATTGGTTGCGAGCTAGCGCAGAGTTTTTCTCGCTTAGGGGCAGAGGTCACTCAGTTAGATATGGCGCCAAGAATTTTACCGCGTGAAGACAAAGAAATTTCTACGCTAATGACTGAGCGCTTTGAAGCCGAAGGTATTAACGTATTAACTAATCATAAAACTACAGCCTTCGAGAATGTCGATGGCGAAAACTGGTGCCTAGCAGAAAGCGATGGAGACGATGTTCGCGTTCCGTTTGACTTGGTGTTAATCGCTATTGGGCGTAAAGCTAATGTCACCAATATGGGTTTAGAAGCGTTAAATATTGAGTTAAACCCACAAGGTACAGTAGCGGTTAATGAATATGGTTGTACTAGCATACCAACTATTTATGCCTGCGGAGATGTAGCGGGTCCTTATCAGTTTACTCATATGGCATCGCATCAAGCTTGGTTTGCCACAGTTAATTCATTGTTTGGTAAATTTAAAAAATTCAAAATCGATTACTCTGTTGTACCGTGGGCAACGTTTACCGATCCAGAAGTTGCCAGAGTCGGGCTGAACGAAACTGACGCCAAAGAGCAAGGCATTGCGGTTGAAGTAACCCGCTATGACTTAGCCGAACATGACCGAGCTATTGCCGACGGCGAAACGATTGGTTTTGTTAAAGTGCTAACCTCGCCCGGCAAAGACAAAATTTTAGGCGCAACCATTGTTGGTGCTCACGGCGGCGAGTTAATTGGTGAGTTTGTACTGGCGATGAAACACGGCTTAGGCCTTGGTAAAATTATGGGCACCATTCATATTTATCCAACTATGTTGGAGGCTAATAAGTTTGCTGCCGCTAATTGGCGCAAGGCTCGCAAACCAGAAGGATTATTAAACTGGGTACAGAAATATCATAACTGGCGGCGGTCATAAGTCTCCAAGTCTAAGAGAGTTACAATGTTAGTTTCCAGCGAATTAACGAATCATGTAATGACAATTACCGTGCATCGGTTCGAGCATCGCAATGCGGTAGACCGGCCGACAGCTGCTGCTATCGCTGCGGCTATGCGCGAGTTTGACGCCAACGACGCTGCTTATGTTGCCGTCCTATATGGCGAACAAACCTTTTGCGCTGGCGCAGATCTTAAAGCGGCGGCAGAAATACAAGGAAGAGAAAACAAACTAAGCGCTACCGGCGACGGGCCCATGGGCCCAACTCGGATGAAATTAACTAAACCCGTTATCGCTGCCATAGAGGGTTATGCCGTAGCGGGTGGTCTAGAGATGGCTATTTGGTGTGACTTACGCGTAGCTGCAGAGGACGCTGTGCTAGGCGTATTTTGCCGCCGCTTTGGAGTGCCGCTAGTCGACGGCGGCACGGTAAGGTTGCCGCGTTTAATTGGGCAAAGTCGCGCCATGGATTTAATCTTAACCGGTCGTCCAGTAGGCGCCGCTGAGGCCTTACAAATAGGATTAGTAAACCGCGTTGTACCCAAAGGGCAGGCGTTGGAAAAAGCCCAAGAGTTGGCTGCAAGTCTATGTGAATTCCCCCAAGTGTGTATGCGCAGCGATCGCCTCAGTGCCTTGGAGCAGTTTGACCATGAGTTTGATGCAGCCATGGCGCAAGAATTTGAGAAAGGCGTAGCGGTGGTTAACAGTGGCGAAACTCACACTGGCGCCAAGTTGTTTACTACCGGCAGTGGGCGGCACGGGCAGCCGACAAAATAGCTGAGTTAATGTATGGGTGGTAAACATCTCTTGTGTAAACTAAACAGCGAGTCTATTCTGATTAGGCGCAATATTTTTGTGCGTAGAGATTTTCAAAATTATAAAGAATGTAATGCAGTCGTTATTCTATCGGTTACTGGTCGGCAAATACGCTGAGCTAGCATGGCTAAAAGCTAAGGGGACATATGTCATCGGTAACACTGCGTGAAGCTTTAATTGAAAAAATAAGCGGCTTAGCCAAACAGCGTTTAAAAGCTGAGGTGCTGGCAGTCTATCAGCAGTTTTTACCTCAAGTTATTCATCCCCACCCTGAAGAAACGTTACTTGATTGGTCAGCGGAGGAGCTACACGGGGTTTTTTTTGGACTATTTAAATTTGCTCAGCATAGAACCCACGGTGAGGCGGGGGTCAGTGTGGTTAATCCGTCAGTGCAGGCAGATGGCTGGAGTTGTCGGCATTCGGTGGTGTATTTTACGCAGCGGGATATGCCCTTCTTAGTCGATTCTATTCGTATGGCATTAAACCGCCTGCAGCTGGATATTCATCAGTTTGAAAGCAACCAAGTATGGTTAACCCGCGACGCCAAAGGTTGCCTTGAGAGTTTCTGTGATCCAGATACAAAGGGCGCGACCAAGGAGGATCTTGGTTTTGTGCTCGTCACCACTAATCGCAATCCTGAGCAGCAGCAAAATATTCAAGCTGAGCTGCATTCAGTACTGAAAGATGTCAACTTGGTGGTTGACGATTTCTCGGTGATGCTGGACGCGATGGATATGATTATTGGTGAATTAGAACATGTTCATCAGAACTATCCTGACGCTAAGATAGATCCTGAAGAAATTCTATTTCTGCGCTGGCTGCGGCATAACAATTTCACCTTTCTTGGCTACGCATGCTTTCAGTTAGGGCATGAAGATAACGAGGTTACTATTGGTGAGCTGGATGACCGGCGGCTTGGCTTAATGCGACACCGTGCATTATTGCCACAGATTCAGTTATCTAAGTTGAGCAAAGGCTTTGGTTCAATGTATGAATCGGATATCAGTATTGCTTTTACTAAATCTTCTGTTCGTTCAACCGTGCATCGCCCGGTATATTCTGACTACGTTATTATCAAGCGTTACTCCGAGGCCGGAGTAGTCATTGGCGAACATCGCTTCTTAGGTCTCTACACATCGATGCTTTATCATACTAGCACCGACTTGATACCCTTAGTACGAGTCAAACGAGACTGGCTAGTCGAGCATTCGCAGTTAGATGTGCATGGTCATACGGGGAAAACCTTTAATGCAATTATTGAAAGTCATCCTAGAGACGATCTTATTCAAAGCTCACGCGATGAGCTGTTAGCGACCTTACTGGGTGTTTGGAAAAGTTATGAGAGGCGCTCGGTGCGACTATTTTTACGCACCGATCCATTTGAGAAATTTGTTAGTTGCTTGGTGTTTTTACCCCGTGACGTTATGCGCACTGAGCTACGTGAAAGTATTGAGGATGTGTTGACTAACGCTTTGGGTGGCGAACTTAGCGAATATGAAACTCACTTTTTGCCAGACTCAATGCTCGCGCGCATTCGCTATGTTTTTCGGATAAAAAAAGATGTTACCCACGCTTTAGATTATGCATTGTTACAGCGGAAAATTACCGAGTTAGCGACAGGTTGGGAGGAAAGTTTTGCTGACCTTATTCATGCCCAGTGGGGCGATGAGGAGGCCGTCGCGTTAGAGAAAATGCATGCAGGGGCGTTTAGCAAGGCTTATCAAAATAGTCATTCGCCCCAGCTCGCTATCAGTGATCTGAGTTATTACCATCTGTTGCAAGACCGACAGCATATCGCCATGAATTTTTTTCGTCGGGCTGACGCTGAGCGTGATGTATTGCAATTAAAGCTTTATCGGCGGCACGAACCAATAGAATTGTCAGACATGATTCCAAAACTAGAAAATTTGGGGTTTAGAGTATTAGTTGAGCATCCGTATCAAATTTCCCCAGCGGGTGCTGACCAAGTATGGATGTTGGAATTTACCCTGCGTTTCTCCCTCAACGAAGATGGCGCATTAGATGTTGCTTCGGTAAGCCATTTATTTGAAAACGCATTTATGGCGGTATGGGAGGAACGGGCTGAAAACGACACCTTTAATCGGCTAGTATTAGGCGCGCGCTTAGAATGGAGTTCGGTAGCGTTACTGCGAACTATCGCCCATTATCTTAAACAGTTAGGTAGTTTGGTGAGTACAGCTTTTGTTGCCGACGTACTGGTTAAGCATTCCGATGTGGCGCGTAATTTAATTGCCTTATTTCGCAGCCGGTTTGACCCTCGTTTAGCGGCGCGGGAAGAACAACATGGAGAGCGTGAGGCGCGGCTGATAGAAAAAATTAGCGAAGCACGTGATGGCATTAGTAATCTTAATGAAGATCAGATTGTTAAGCAGTATCTGGATGTTATTTTGGCGACTACTAGGACTAATTATTTTGCTATAGACGAGAGTAAGGGACTAGTACCAATTGCATTGAAAATTAAAACCTCAGAATTGCCTTTTGCACCTAAGCCTAGACCAATGTTTGAGACTTATCTTTACTCTACCCGCTTAGAGGGAGTGCATTTGCGCGGTGGTACGGTGGCGCGTGGCGGCCTGCGCTGGTCAGATCGATATGAAGATTATCGTACTGAAATACTTGGTCTGGTGAAGGCGCAGCAAGTAAAAAATGCAGTGATTGTACCAACAGGAGCCAAAGGTGGGTTTGTTGCCAAGCGCGCTGCGCAGTTAAGTGAGCGCAGTGAGTTTTTGGCGGAAGGAGTGGCCTGTTACAAAGAATATATTGCCGCCTTGTTGAGTCTTGCCGACAATCGAGTGCAGGGCGAAGTTACTAGTCCGGAAAATGTTGTTTGCCTAGATGGTGAGGATCCTTACCTTGTGGTTGCCGCCGACAAAGGTACCGCTACCTTTTCTGATATAGCCAACGAGATTGCCGAGCACGAAGGATTTTGGTTGGGCGATGCATTTGCCTCTGGTGGTAGTAATGGTTACGACCATAAAGCAATGGGTATAACTGCACGTGGTGCATGGGTTGCGGTGCAGCGCCATTTTCGTGAGCTCAATGTTGATATTCAAGAGCAAGAGTTTGATGTAATTGGCATTGGCGATATGGCGGGCGATGTGTTTGGTAACGGGATGTTGTTGTCAAAAACTATTCGTCTAGTGGCGGCGTTTAACCACAAACATATTTTCATCGACCCAGATCCCGATGCGGCTGAAAGCTGGACTGAACGTTCGCGCTTATTTACCGATAGTGCTGGTTGGGAAGCTTACAATCTAGACATCGTTTCCAAAGGTGGCGGTTTGTTTGATCGCGGTGCAAAAAGTATCACCATTAGTCCGCAAATGGCTAAATGTTTTGATATCAAGGAAACCAAGCTTACGCCAACTGAGCTTATCCACCGGTTGCTAAAAGCGCCTGTTGATCTTGTCTGGAATGGCGGGATTGGTACTTACGTTCGTGCCACCGCTGAGTCTAATGAGCAGGTAGGCGACAAAGCAAACGACCAAACTCGCGTTACTGGTAGTCAATTGCGATGTAAGGTTTTTGGTGAAGGCGGTAATTTGGGTATGACTCAACGCGGTAGGGTTGAGTTTTGTTTGGCTGGTGGTATTTGTAATAGCGACTTTGTTGATAATGCTGCCGGAGTAGATTGTTCTGACAATGAAGTGAATATTAAGATATTGCTAAACGAAATTGTTGCCGCCGATGATCTAACTAAAAAACAGCGCAATAAATTGTTGGTGTTGATGACAGACCAGGTTGCCGCTCAGGTATTAAAAAATAATTATCGGCAAACCTTGTCGATTAGTTTAGCGATGGCACGCTTAGAATCTAGCGACCATAACTATTTGCGGTTTATGAATGAGCTTGAGGCGGTGGGGAAACTAGACCCTGGATTGGAATATTTACCCGATACTAAAACTCTGCAAGAGCGCGAACGAGACCAAAAGTCTTGGGTTCGTCCAGAGATTTCGGTGCTAATCTCCTATGCAAAAATAGAGTTACAAGAAGCTTTGTTGGCAGAAAATTTTGGTATTGAAACAGAATTTGATGTTGTTATTAGCGAGTATTTTCCTACTCAGTTAGCGGAGCAATTTAGCGACGCGGTATTAAATCATCGCTTGCGTAAAGAAATTGTCTGCATGCGTGTTGCCAACGATCTCGTGGATCGAATGGGTTTGTTGTTTGTTTACGGATTAATAGAGACCATTGGCGTCAACATAGCAGAGGTGGCCAAGGCCTACTTAATTGCATTAAAAGTATTAGATTTAGATAGGATATGGGTTGAACTGGAATTGCTGGATAATAAAGTTGATAGCGCTGTTCAGTATCGGTCATTTTTACAGTTAATGAGATTAGGTAATCGGGTGACTCGTTCTATCTTGCGCTATAACTTAGCCCATCAGAACGAGCCATTACCTGTTTTATTGACCGAAACAATAAAGCCTACTATCGACAAATTACCAAGTTTACAGCCAGCAGTATGGGGCGCTCGGCAAAAAGTGGCTGAAAGCGAATTGGAAGAACATGGGGTGCCGCAAGCGACAGCACAATATATTTGTAATCTAGATGCTATTTTTATCCTCGCCGGATTTGCATCTGCAGCTATCGATACTGAACGGCATTTAGAATTTGTCGCGGAGGTAGGGTTTAACGTTTGCGCTATTTTGGGCCTAGAGCGGTTGATGCGCAGAGTGGGACAAATCATTCCGGGTAATTTTTGGCAAGAATCCGCTCGGCATGCGCATTTAGACAGCTTAGAAAGTTACACCCGAAAAATAACCAGCAACGTATTGGCAGCGTCTAGCGCTGACAGCAACGATGCCGCAGAGCTAGTTGCTAGCTGGCAGTATGATAATAAACGCAAAATTATCCGTTTTGCAGAGCTAGTTGAGAATGTTGAACGGGAAGATATTGATGAGCTATCGGTATTTACTGTTATATTTCGTGAGTTAGATAAGTTTTAAAGCGATTAAGTAGTGCTTTCGTCTGCTGCCATTTGAAGTTCTTCTTCAAGCGTTAGCCACTGCTCTTCTGTATTGTTCATGGTCTTTTGCTGCTGTGCTTGGGTAAGCAATAGCTTTTTAAGTTTGTCGCTGTTTTCGTTCAGATACAAATCGCTGTCGGCTAATTGTTGTTCTATGCTAGTTAAAGTCGTGTCCAGCGCCGCCATTTGTTTTTCTAGTTTTCTAATTTCGTTACGCAGCGGTTGTAGCTTTTTACGTTGCTCGGCTGATTGTTTACGCTTGTTCTTTTTATCATCTGTTTTTTCACGACTGCTGGGTTTACTTGCATCATCAGGGCTACTTAGCTGACTTTGGTAGTCCTCAATGCTGCCGTTAAAATCTAGCGCCTTACGGTGATTAACTACAATAAATTGGTCGACTGTGTTCTTTAGCAAATGACGGTCATGCGATACGACAATTACTGCGCCTTCGTAAGTCTGCAGAGCAACAGTTAAGGCGTGACGCATTTCTAAATCTAAATGGTTGGTTGGCTCATCCAAAATTAGTAGGTTGGGTTGTTGCCAGGCAATCATCGCTAGCGCTAGACGAGCCTGTTCGCCGCCCGAGAAATTCTCGATAGTGTTTAGCGCTTGGTCATTGTCAAAACCAAAGCTGCCAATAAAGGTTCTAATTTCTTGCTCGGTTGCAGCTTCATTTAAACGTTGTAGATGTAGGTATGGGCTGGCATCTTCGTCTAAGGTTTCCAGTTGATGCTGGGTGAAATAACCGATGCGTAAATGCTCTCCACACACACGCTCACCGCTTAGTGGTGGCAGTATTCCTGCAAGAGTTTTTAGTAGGGTGGATTTACCAGCACCGTTTGGACCTAAAATACCAAAACGGTCGCCGGGTCGAATACTGATATCGACTTTATTGACAATGGTAGTATCTGCACTGTAACCAAGATTAGCATGGGATAAATTTAGCAGCGGGTCAGATAATCTTGGCCAGCAGGGCAGACGGAAGTTGAATGGAGAGTCCACGTGGGCTGCTTCAATTTTTTCTAGACGTTCTAATTCTTTTAACCGACTTTGGGCTTGTTTTGCCTTAGTGGCCTTGGCTCTAAAGCGTCTAACAAACGCGTCAATCTCACTAATTCGCTGTTGTTGTTTTTCAAACATGGCTTGATGCTGGGACAGACGCTCAGCTTTTTGCTGCTCGGCGCTGGAGTAGTTGCCTTTATAAATCACCAAAGTGCCACGTTCAAACTGCAAAGTGCGCTGGGTAGTGGCGTCTAAAAAGTCTCTGTCATGAGAGATAACCAACATAGTGCCTTCATAGCGCATTAGCCATTGCTCGAGCCAGCCAACGGTGTCTAAGTCTAAATGGTTGGTTGGCTCATCCAGTAGCATTAAGTCAGACGGGCACATTAAGGTACGCGCCAAATTAAGCCTTATGCGCCAGCCACCAGAAAAGTCGGCAACTGGGCGCGTATGGTCGGCTTGGGCAAAGCCTAAGCCTGACAATAATTGCGCGGCTTTCACTGGGGCAAGATAACCATCATGAGCATCTAGCTCGGCATGGAGTATCGCCAGGGCATCATTGTCGCTATTCTTCTCAGCGCTAGCTAAGGCAGTTTCTAGCTGCCGCAGCTTTTCGTCACCGTCCATCACAAAGTCGATAGCAGCGCGGTTAGTTGCACTGACTTCTTGGCTCATATGGGCAATACGCCAGTTTTGCGGAATACTTAAGTCACCGCTGTCAGTACCGAATTCTTGGCGTAATAAAGAAAATAAGCTAGATTTACCGCTGCCATTATTACCAACCACCCCAATGCTGTCACCGGGATGAATGGTGAAATTGGCGTCTTTAAATAGTTCGCGTAGACCGCGGCGCAAAGATACTTTGTTGAGTCGAATCATGGGGCGCGATTGTAGCAGGGCTGGAGCATAGCTGGATTTTATTTTTTGCTTTAGGGCATAATGAAAACCAATATTTAAACAGGTGTTTGTGTGTCCCAATTAGATAATCCTTTCTGGCAGTTTAGTGTAGGCTTTTATAATCAGCCAAATGTGGCTGGGCAATGTTTACACTTACAAAATGAGCTTGGCTTAGATGTGAATCTTTTATTGCTATGTATTTGGCAGGGCAGAGAAGGAAAGTTACTGACCAGGGAATTTTTTACTCAATTATTGTCTGATACTCGGGTTGAGCAATTAAGAGCAGATGCTATTTTGCCGCTCCGTAAAGCGAGATTAGCGTTAAAGCTTAATGGCTGTGGGCAAGCAGATTTATTAGCAAAGCAAACATTGACCCTGGAAATATTAGCGGAACAATATGAACAAGCTGAAATCTATGGCTTTGCCAATGGGTTTAGCACTGAAAGTGTGGATAATGTCATAGCCACAGTGAAAAACTTATGTTTTTATTTGCGGCTAAGTGGTTTAAAGCAGCCTAAATGGCACAATATCGGTATATTGTTAGTCGCAGCATTACCCTTAACTGGTGAAACTAGGTTAATAGACGTACTAGGGCGAGAAGCTAATGACGTATAGTCTGATGCGGCTGGCCTGAATGAAAGAAAATTATATAAATAGGAAATATTATGAGTAAGTTAAACAAAGTTGCGGTGGTAGGTTTCTCCGCGTTAGTTCTTTTTGGTTGTAATGAGAAAGCAGCAGAGGCCTTAGTCGTTGCCTTAGATAATGACGAGCAAAAGTTGTCTTATAGTATGGGTCGCACCATTGCTGAGCAACTTGTGAATGGCGGCTTTGACGTTGATATAGTGGCGCTTAAAGCGGGCATAGATGACGCTCACAGCGGCGCAGCTAGCAAAGTTAGCGAAGCTGATTTTAATGCATCGCGTGATAATATGATTAAAAAACTTGAAGCTACACATGAGGCAGAGCAGGCTGATTTGAGTAGCGCTAATGCTGAAACAGGTGCTAAGTATCTTGCTGAGAATGCAACAGCAGAAGGCGTAGTAACAACGACAAGTGGTCTGCAGTATAAAGTTATTACTACAGGCGAGGGTGATATGCCTGGCACAAGTGACAGCGTAACTGTTCATTACCGCGGTACTTTAGTTGATGGCACTGAGTTTGATAGCTCCTATTCCCGCAACGAGCCTGCGACATTTCCGGTTAATGCAGTGATTCCTGGTTGGACTGAAGCTTTACAGCTAATGCCGGTTGGTTCTAAGTGGGAACTAACCATTCCATCTAAGTTGGCTTACGGTCCTGCCGCCACTGGCGCAATTGGTCCAGATTCAGTGTTGTTATTTGAAGTAGAATTATTGTCGATTGCTCAGCAATAAGACGATTTAGTAATAACAAAAAAGCCCAGCATTAGCTGGGCTTTTTATTAATTATAAATTTTTGACTGCCGACAACCGTTTATTCAGGTTTGTGGCTATTATGTAGTTGCTCTATCAGTGAATCTTCTAATTCGGCGCGGATAGCTAATTGCTTACCTAGTTCAGTGACATCAAAGTTAAACTCATTGAGTTGACTCTCCCAAGCTTTCCGACCCGAATATTTGTCATTGAAGTCTAGAGCCACTTGGGTGGTTTCATGAATTTTGGGGTAAAGAATATCCACTAACTTCATATTACTGTCTTTAAACGACTGCGCTTCACTCACCAGCTTGTCGTAGATCTCAAAATGTCCGGCGCTAACGTAGTCCAGCAACACTTGCATAAATTCCGCTACATCTTCCCATTCGGGAGTAGGGTTTTGATAGTCGCTGAGTTGGCAATATAATTCTAGAGTTTGCTTGCGCCCATCTAGCCAGCCTTTCAGCATAGCATCAATGCTATGCCATATTTCCTCTTGATTAGAACTTTGCTTTACCATTAGTTTCTCTGTAGCTGGTTAAATTGATAGTGGGTTAAAGTAGTTAGTTAAGCAGGCTAGAAAACGTACATCTATTATCAAGCCCGTTCAATATAGCGTATAAACTTAATTCTTGCGCAGTAGTTGCCAAATACTGATTGCTGCCAGGATAGTAAAGGCCACTAGTGTCCAGCCGGGAATACTAACACCCATAAAGATCCACATTACCTCGGCGCAATTACCATCACCTTTGAGCATTATCTCTAAGGCTTGCATCAACGGAAAGTTGTCTAACATATAGCCTAAGCCGGGACCACACGCTGGTGCCTGCTCTGGTGGTAGGCTTTGTAGATACAATTGGCGCATAGAAAAGCCGCCGCCAGTAACGCTGGTTAGCAAGCTAAATCCGCTGTAAAACTTATAATGTTGCCCCAGACTGGCATGAATGAATGCAATTAAAGCGATCAGGGCTGTTGCCATAACAAAAATGCGCTGAGTCATACATAGTGGACAAGGCTCAAGGCCCATTTGGTATTGCATGTAATAAGCAACGCTCATCGCAATGGCGCAGCCAAGAAAAATAAGTAGATTGGTATTTTTTGCAGTTGGCAACATGGTCTTCCTATTGGTCAATTAACTGATGCTTTTGCTGTTGGCTATAGCTTAGCAGTTGTTGATAAAAACTATGAAAGTTTTCTTCAAGTTCTTCACTGACTGTCCAAAAGTTATGAATAAGTTCAGTCAACGGGTTAGCTCGGCTAAGACGATTGCCGATGCTATTAAGCGTTTTTTCTATAGTCATTCGATTTTTATAAGCGCAAAGTAGATCATATTGTTGCAATCGTTGGCTAAATTCTCTGGCGTTGGTAGGCAGTAAATGCTGATGATCGTTTAAGATTTGATAAATGTTAGCTGAATACTTTTCTAATTGACGCTGGTCATATTGCTGCCAGTTGTTACTTAAAAAATAGTCGCATAACATATCAAAAATAATTCCGTTATAGCGCCTGAACTCTGCAGGGAATACTTTGTGTACTGCTTGTTGCACCGGATGAGTGTCGCTAAATCGATCAATGCGACGATGTAAAATAATACCGTTTAAAAACTCTGTTGAATATTGATGTGCTATCGGGCCTTTAACGTAGTCACCTAGCAACGCCCCAACAATAAATCCGGGATCGTTGCCAGCTAGATGAAAATGAGCCAGGTAATTCATTAGTCGCGGTTATATTGCCGATAATAACTGGTTAAAAAAGATTCAAAGTCTTCATTATCATTAGCTTCGATTTCTGTCTGCTGCTGCCAAGATAAGGTTGCTTCGGCAATAAACTGCTGTTGCACAGTTTCATCTAGAGGGCGAGAATTAAAGTAATTGGCATGATTTTCAGCTTGCTCCATGGAGAACTGATAAAAGCTAATTTTATCTGCGATCAAGGTATTAAGGATCTGCTCAGAAGGGGTTAAGCTGCTATCAACAACTTTTTGCTGTTGATTTTTTAGGGCAGTATTATGCTCGCCAGTGTCAAAAGTGGTGTCGAGTAAATCTGCTACTGGTTGCATGCTTAATAGAATATCAGTGGCCCATTGCCGGAGACTAATTTTGCCACTAGGCGCAGATAGTATTAACTCCGGATCTCGCCCTTGGGTAACAGTAATAGTAAGATTTTCTTTATTGTTGAGACACTCTGAGTGGTCAAATAGTGGGCTCGGTTGTAACAAGCAGAAGGTTAAGAATGTATCTAAAAAGCGCATCTGAGTTTTGTCTAAACCTAACGGCAGGTAAGGGTTTAAATCCAGTGCCCGCACTTCGATGTATTCAATGCCGCGGTCAAGTAATGCGTTAAGCGCCGCTTCTCCACTGCCAATAGTGCGCTTCGGGCGAATAGTGCTGTAAAACTCGTTCTCAATTTGCAGCAGTGCGGTATTAAGCTGTTTATAGTTGCCATCAGCGTCCTTTAAACCGATGTCTTGATAATCGGGATGTGGGGTGGTAATGGCCTCATGCAAAGACTCTATATAGGTTGATAAGTGATTGTAACAAACTAATAAATCCTCCTGTGCATCACTTTGGTAGCCCAGGTCGCCCATCCGCAGTGATGTTGCATAAGGCTCATATAACGTGCCTTCATGTAGTGTTTGCAGATTATGTTTTTTACCCTGTAAAAAGGTTTGGCACAAAGCTGGCGATGCGCCAAATAAATACAGCAACATCCAGCTATAGCGATGAAAATTACGAATTAAAGCAAAGTAAGATTCAGTTTTAAAATCTTGTAAGCTAGCATTAGATCTTTGCTCTTGATGCCAGTATTCCCAAAAGCTATCAGACATAGAAAAGTTGTAATGAATACCGGCAATGGTTTGCATGCCACGGCCATAGCGGTTGCTTAGACCTTCGCGGTAAACCGTTTTCATTTTTGCGATATTAGATGTGCCGTAATCCGCCAAACGAATGTCACTGTCGTTGGGCAATATGCAGGGCATACTAGACGTCCACAATAGCTCACCATCTATTTGTGAATAGGTAAATCGATGAACATCATCAAGGTGGTCAAGTGCTGCTTCAGGTGTGGTAAGCGCAGGAGTGATGAATTCCAATAACGCTTCTGAATAGTCAGTGGTAATAGAAGGGCTAGTAAGTTTCGAGCCCAAGCCTTGCGCGTGGTCAGCCTGTGATAGTAGGCCTTTTTGATCGACACGCAGACTTTCTTTTTCAATGCCGCGTCGAATTCCTTTTAGCTTACCAATATTTTTCGGCTCGCTTAGTTTAGCTAATCGCTGCTGGAGGTTGTCTAACAAAATTTAGTCCTTCAAAGTAACTGGTCAGTTGGGCTTTTCTTCCACAGATGTACCCCGCGGCTCAGTGTATAGATTGTGTGAGTGTAATCAAAGTCTGTTATTTATGGTTGGCACTTAATGGCTAAGCCGATTTGGTCTGCCAAAATCAACGAGTGCTGAGTACTCTGCTTAGTTTTTAACATAGCAAAGCCATTTAAGCAGCGAAGAGTGGTGTCAGATTGGCCACTAGGTAGCGATGATGAGCTATCGATGCCCGCACTAATGCTGGTGAACTTTAGATCATTGCTCTTGCTTGCTACGGTGGTTGGCAATAATAGGTAGCCTGAAACTTTGAGCACTAACACAGTAATGGTTGCGCTAATGCTGGCAACAACGATTAACCGACGAATGTGATATGGCCTCATGACTTGCTCCTATCTTATCGTCGTCATTGTAAGCTATCGTTACGATTAACATAAGGCGAAAATTACCCAGTAGATGATGGGCGGTTGGCCGCTATAGAAGACCGTCTTAGCTGTTATTAAACGCTGTGATAGTGTCGGGCGGCTTACTCTTCACCACTAATTGCGGGTTGAGAAAATAGCGAGACCCAACTGGCAGCAGCTACACTTCAGTTATGGTTAAGCTATGGTTAAGCTAAGCACCATAAAGTGTAAGTATTTTTCCGGATAGGGTTTCTTACATCCCTTATAGTTAATAGCTTTCAGCTCTGTAGAATTAACGCCGTTGACCAATAATAATTTTGGAGTTGTACGATGACTACTTATAACGTGACCCCGCTAATGCCTTCTCGCATCATTAAAAATGAGCTAGACAGAATGGCTGCCAATGCAGGTGTTGACGACATAAAGACTATGGCCGTGTTAGCTGGACTTAAATTATGCTTCCCGTTTTATGGTGGAGACAGCTTGAAACAAGTTGGCGCCAAGTTAGCCATACTTGGTGATGCTGAACGTAAAGATATTGCAAAGAAAATTCACCCAGTGATCTGTGCAATGAAATTGCAAATGCAGAAGTTTGATCATGGCAGTCAGCAATTTTTAGCAGAAAATCCACACCCTTGCGGAGTAGCTGGATTCACCGTATTGTTAACGCAAGAAGGGTCAGAAATCCCTTCTAATCAGGATGATGCCGCTTAATCAAGTTTGGCTGACGGTTTAAATAATGGCTAGCAGCAAAGCAGGGTGTTAGCGCTCAAAAGTGGTGTTATTCTAGATTAGTAGTAAATATTATAAAAATAATTGATAACAAAGTACTGGAGAGATAAATGGATAACAAACTGGTTTTAATTATTTTATCGCTATTGGTTCCGCCGATAGCAGTATTTTTGAAAAAGGGCGCAGGCAAAGATTTAATCATCAACGTTGTACTGTGTTTTCTTTTTTGGATACCAGCGATCATACACGCGTTATGGCTAACCATGGGTTAAGCTTGGGGCATAAAAAAAGCAGGCTTTAAGCCTGCTTTTTTTATGCCTGTGTATTAGTCATTTATTTATCCGCGACTTAACAAGTCTCTGGCAATAGCCGTAATCTGAATCTCATCAGTACCGCCATAAATTTGTAAAATTTTAGCATCTCTTGCTAACTGTTCTACTCGATATTCTGCCATATAGCCGTTGCCACCATGAATTTGTACTGCTTCCATCGCCACCTCAACAGCAGCTTGCGCGGCATACAGTTTCATTGCCGATGCCTCCGCAAGTGTAGGGCGGCGGTTATAGCTAATAAGCTCTATATATCTAAATACCAAGTTTTGCAGATTAGCTCTTGCTACTTCCATTTTTGCTAGCTTGAGCTGAATAAGCTGAAACTGACCGATGTTTTTGCCAAATTGAATGCGCTCATTGGCATACTTAACACTAAGCTCCAAACATTTTTCAACAATACCCAAAGCCATTGCGCATACTCCCGCACGCTCAGCCGAGAAAGTATCTTTAGCACCAGATCGACCGCTACCTGCTTCAGTTTCACCCACTAAGCGCTCGGGGCCAGCGTTCACATCTTGCAAAAATAGCTCGCCGGTTGGAGAAGAGTGAATTCCCATTTTGTTAAAAGGCTTACTTTGAACTAAGCCCTCCATACCGCTGTCTAGAATAAAATTCAAAATCTTGCGCTGCTTGGGCTCGACGCCGGGTTCATCTAATTTACAGATAAAGATAATCGTATCTGCGTAAGGCCCGTTAGTAATATAGGTTTTATTACCGTTGAGTATATAGCCACCATCAGCTGTGCGCTTAGCGGTCGCTTTCATGCCGCCAAATGCGTCCGAACCTGAGTTAGGTTCAGTAATTGCCCAAGAGCCAATTTTTTCAAATGTTAACAGTGGTAATGCCCAGCGTTCTTTTTGGGCGATAGTGCCTTTGGACATAATAGTTCCAGCTGCTAGTCCTTGGCTTACCCCTAGTGCGGTTACCATGCCCGGGCAGTAGCGTGATAGTTCTATGGTCGGCAGCATCGTCATGGCGGCTTTATCAGCGCGGCGGGTACGAGCTTCTACGCTGTCGTCATCAGCTGTACTTGGCTTGGCCTCAATGCCAGCTTTCTCCGCTGCAATGGTTTTATTGAAATTATCTCTAGCCATTTCGTCCATGCCAAAAGTGGTGACCATTTTACGCAATACGGCATAAGGCGGTGTATCACCATGCTCTAGCGTGTCTAAATTTGGCGCAATTTCTTTCTCACAAAAATCTCTTACCGCATCACGAATTAATAGTTGAGTTTCACTCCACTCGATCATTACTAGCTGCCTCTAAGTTAAAACCTCTATAAATGGAGATTTATAATCAGTCATTATGAATATAGACACAACCGTTATAGAATTCGTGAACTAAAAATAATGTTGTAGGCAAAAATGTGAAAAAAATAACAATAATTGCTGCATTAGTCGTCAGTCTACTCAGTAGTTACAGCGTTGCTGATCAAGTGGTGGCGGTGCGCCTTACTGCAGACAACTTGTCCCAATACAGGCTTGGTGGCAGCGATGCCATTGCCGGAGTGGATGATTGGGTATTGTCTAACGGTATTTTGTGCGCGGCAGTAAGCGATCAGAATCATGATACCGGATTGACCGGACAGGGCGGTGTGTTGATTGACGTTGGCTATTGTGGGCGTAGCGACGATCAGTGGACGTTTAATCATTTAATGATCAATATCGATCAATATCGTGCTTTAAACGTGACCAATATATCGATGGCAAAAGGTGAAGACTGGGCGGCGCTAATTGTCGAAGCACAATCCGATGGCATAAATGTTGTTACCACCTACACTTTGGGCAAAGACGCTGAAGTACTGGATATTAACTATCTAACCACCCGCACTAAAGAAGGAGATGCGGTGCCATTGTTAGGTGTTTTAACCATGCATGTACATCGCTCGATAACGCCATTTGTACTGTCGACCAGCCATCCAAGTTATTCGTCAGGATTTAAGCACATTGATTTTAGCAGCGATGATCGCCTGTCCGCAGTGGAGGCAATGCTTCCTGCCGATACAATTATTTTTGAAGGGGCTCAAAATCTTAGTCCTAGCATTAGCTATGGGTTGCAGCTAACTACAGCCAGCTTGGAAACTGCCGACGGTGAAATGTTTTCATTGCCACGCTTTGCACAGGCCCACTCTGATTATACTTTGCAGGGTATTTTTACCCAACAGCCTTGGTTAGGTGGCGAAGATAAATTAGGGTTATTAGAATTTGCCCAAAGCCAGTTTATGGATATCGCTATTGGCGACAAAGTCACCATGCAGAAAAAATTATGGTTGAGTAAGTCTGGCGATGTGGCCGGCATTACTGATCAGATTTTTGCTGGTAGTACTGTTAGTGGTTCAGTTGATCAGGCGGGAGCGAGACTGTTAATTAGTCGTTTAGACGGTGCGCCAATTACCACAGTATTGACCGATGCGCAGGGTAATTATGCTGTTAAATTACCTCAAGGGCTAGACGCTATTAAGCTTGAAGTAAAGACTCAATGGCAAAGCTTGTCAGCAAAAGTTATTGCTATAAATAGTGGCGCCGTCGTGGTCGACAAAATTAGTACGACTAAACCGTCTCGTATTGAGTTGAGTTCCAGCGCGCCAGTGCGCTTAGTATTTAAAGGGGTCAATGGCACGCTAGATCCTTTGTTTAATAATGATCTCGTTGAATTTGCTATGAGCGATATTTTAGTTGGCAGTAATTTAGCAGTTAACTATGTGTCTCTGTCAGGCCAAGAAAGCGCTGCTGAAGCCTATGCGATCACTGCGGGTGAATACGAGGTGTATGCCACTCGTGGCTTAGAATACGGGTTAACAAAAACAAAGCTTACTATTGAACAAGGGGAAACTATTAGCTTAGTTGCCAGACTGCCAAGTCGAGAAGTGAATAGCGACGGCTGGTTAAGCAGTGATTTCCATGTCCATTCAGCGCCAAGCTTCGATACTAAAATTTCAGTCAGGCAGCGGCTGAAATCGTTTGTGGCTCAGGGTGGTGACGTAATGGTAGGCAGTGAGCATAATATTATTTACGCCTATGAGAATGATATTACAGCAGAAAACTTAGGCGCTGATATTGCCGTTATAGCGGGCACAGAGTTAACGTCATTGACCCGTACACCTAAGACGCCTTATAGCTACGGCCACGCCAATGTATTTCCTATGCAGTTTAAACAGACTCAATATTCTGGTGGCTTACTAAAACACGAGGGTAATCGTATTCGCGAGTTGATTGACATGTTTGGTAGTGATAGTGAACACGTTATTTTACAAATGAACCACGCAAGAAAAGCCGCTATAAAAGATGATGACTCCTACTATCTTGATCATTTAGTGGCGGGCAATAGCTATGCTCCCGGCTTGCCTCTAAGCAGTGACAACAATAAGTCGCTGATTGAAAAAGACCCGAATACTGGCCTGCGTGATATTGACATCGATTTGCTTGAAATTGCCAATGGCTCGTTTCTAGCTGCATTTTTCACTAACTATGAAGTATTGCGTCAAGATTGGTTTTCGTTTTTACAGCAAGGTGAAATTATTTTTGCCAGTGCCAATAGTGATAGCCATGGCAACGTCGAGTTGGTGGCTATGCCACGTAATTATGTATACGTAGGCGATGACAATTTAGCCAATTTTAACCGCGACACTTTTATTAATGCTATTAGCGATGGACAAATGTTTGGTAGCTCTGGGCCGCTAATTACTGTAAGTGAACAAGTTGGCGAAATTAAAACAGCGCAAGCGATAGGTGTATCCAAAATGCTCAGCGGTAGTGATGTAAGTTTACAGGTAGCTATAGCTGCTGCTTCTTGGGTGCCGCTGGATACCCTTAAAATTTATGTAAATGGAGTGCTTGAAGAAACACGCAGCGTCACCGCCAATAGCCAGCAGGACTTTGAATTTAACTTTTCCCATGACAGTTTTGTGATATTTGAGGTTACCGGCCAAGTTAACGAGTTATATAGCCTACTAGCGCCAACGCTAACGCCGATGGCATTTACTAATCCAGTGTTTATCGATGCCGACAATGATGGAAAGTGGAATGCGCCAGGCTTGCCTCAGCGGACTATAGAGTAGTGGTAGATCATATAAAAAGGACTGCCAATGGCGTCCTTTTTATTCGCCTCGTGATATTCGCAATGACTAAGACCATCCAAACGATATTATGAGTGGTGAGGGATATAGCTACTCTTATTGTGTTGCTAACAGTCTTTTTCTGGCGTAAATAGCGAGTAGGCAGCATGCTACTTCGTAGCAGCCAACCGTAAGGTTGTAGGAGTCTGGCGAAAATATGGTTAGGCCGATTAATCGCGCAATACCTAAACCACCCATTAATACTGCTAATACTTCCAAACCATGTGGAGCGCTGAGTGCGTCTTTAGCTTTTACCGTTAAATAAATGCCGACGGCTAATTGCAGGCCCCCATACATGGCCATAACTTCAACTGGACCTGCGGTATGGCCCAAGCTAAAGCCGACCAAATTAGCCACTGTGTTCGGGTCGATAAAGCACATGGCTCCATAGATACCATAAAACAAGCCGTTAAATAGCAGTAGAGCTTTTGCTAGTTTCATAGTGTGCCTTTGTATTTTTATGAACGTTTTAGCAATTCTAATTGTTCTTAAGTAAATAGTCGCAAAACTTTTCTAAGTCGGCAAGGGTGTTAGACAAATGAATAGAGTGACAATGTTTGCCGTAGTCACTCATGATGGAGTCACCGGTATCCCAAATATTTTTTCGCTCGGGGTTTAACCAGTAAATATTATGACAACTACGAGCAATATCTTTGAACACCCACATAGCTGGGTCACCATTATTATTGCGTGCATCGCCTAAAATAATAATTGTACTATTACGTCTAATTTGCCCTTGGGTAAGCTCGGCAAAATTAATAAATGACCTGCCATAGTCGGTTACGCCACTGCCCCAGCGCTTGTTGGCTTGTTCAGTGGCGTCTTTAATGTCTAGCTGCTTATATAAATCGGTGACTTCACCCATAGCGCTAGAAAAAACAAAGCTGCGTACTTTTGGCAGAATTTCACTAAGGCTAGCCATAAAGCTAAGTAGCATGCCAGCGCTGGCCGCGACCGACCCTGAGATGTCGGCAATAACAAAAACCTGCGGCCGATCTTTATGTTTTTTGCGCCATTGTGGAATAAACGGAGTAGCGTCAAATGCCATGTTGCGGCGCAGTGTTGCGCGCACGTCGAGCTTGCCGCGCTGGTGAACTAAGGCGCGACGACGATATTTTTTGTTCAGTCGGCGGGCAATTTTTTGCATCAACGTATGAACACTATCTTGTTCCCTATAGCTGAGCATTCTAATCGGCGTGGTCAGCAGACGTTGCTCGCGTAGCTGTTCGGTTTGTGGTTTGGCATACAAATAGTATTGGCGATCAATTTGGTCGCGGGCTGCGGCTAACATACGGGCTGACAATTCTTGTGCTTCGCCTAAGCCACTACCGCTTCCACCAGCGCCGCCAGATCCTTCCTCTAAGCCTTCTTCCATTGCCATAATAGATTGTTGTAGTTGTGGCCAGTCTAGAGCCTCTAGTAGGCGACGAGTGAAAACCCCGCGTTGGGTATAGTAACGAATTTGATCGCTGTCTATCGCTGCGCTGGCTTGCTGTATGGCGAGCTGTAAATCATCATCATCGCCTGCAAGTAAATCGTTAAGAATATCTGAGCGGAGATCAGCACTAGCGTCATTACTTTCAAGCTGTGCTGGTTTTTTTTGCTGGTCGGTATTAGCTGGGGCATCCTTGACCGCACTATCTTCGTCAGTAAACTCGGGCATTTGTGTTGGGTTATTGTCGCTACTTAAAAAATAGTGTTTAAAACAATCATCTAATAATTCGCGTTCATGTTGGTCGGCGGCGATGACGGTTGATAACGCCAGGCGCATACGCTCGCGGTCCTCATAGCCAACAATACTGACAGCTTCTAGGGCGGTGCGCGCATTATTAATACCAACGGGAATTCCCGCCCGGCGCAGCACATCAATAAACCCTAGTAGAACTTTGTCCACTTAGATGTCCTTTAATAAGCTATCTAAATCGGCCCGAACGTTATCAATATCTTCTTGGTGTTTTAAAATAAGGTTAAGGGTATTGCTGACAACGGTAGCATCTAAACTATTGGCATGTAGTAACAATAATGCCCGGCCCCAATCAATAGTCTCACTAACAGCAGGTTGCTTTTTAAGTTCTAGCTCCCGCAGGCGATCAATAAAGTTTGCCATCTTCGCACTTAGCGCTTGTGACAATTCTGGTACACGGCTGAGCAAAATAATTTGTTCCAGCTCTTTTTCAGGGAACGGGATAAATAAGTGTAAGCAGCGGCGTTTTAATGCATCGCTTAGCTCACGAGTGCTATTCGAGGTAAGAATTACCAGCGGTTGATGAATTGCAACTATGGTACCAATTTCTGGCACGGTGACTTGAAAGTCTGACAATATTTCTAACAATAATGCTTCAAATTCTTCGTCGCTTTTATCAATTTCATCGATCAGTAATACACTGGTTTTTTCACTTTGCAGTGCTTTCAACAGCGGGCGTGGTTCTAAAAACTCAGTTGAAAAAAATATATCATCAACGCTTTTTAGTTTTTCCAGCGCCTGATTTAAGTTCGACTCACTACCAACAATATCATCGAGCTTCTCTTTTAAAATCTGGGTGTATAACAGCTGCTTACCATATTTCCATTCGTACAATGCTTTGGATTCGTCTAAGCCTTCATAGCACTGTAAGCGAATTAGCTCGGCCGATAAACTTTGTGCTAGAGCTTTGGCCAGCTCTGTTTTGCCAACGCCAGGCGGACCTTCTACCAGTAGTGGTTTGCCTAGCTGGCAGGCCAAAAATACTGCACTGGCAATTTCTTCACTGGCTATATAGTTTTGGGTCTTTAGCGCTTCTAAGGTGGCATCTATGCTTGATAAGGTGTTACGGGGCATTACTGAATCCTTGGTATAAATAATTGCGGGCTAACTTAACCGCCAGTTGCGTTCATAAAGCGGACAATTTGCGGTTCATTATCTAAATCAAAATAATGGCGTTCAGGTTTGATTGTCATGCTATCAACAATGGCAGTTTTCACTGCGTCTTTAATAGTGCTGGCATCACCAAGTGGTTGTCTCAATATGGCGCGTAAATCCACCGAGTGTTCGTTGCCAAGGCAGAGTAACAATTTACCTTCTACGGTTACTCGTACGCGATTACAATCGCCGCAAAAATTATGGCTATGGGGTGAAATGAAACCTACTTTTATATCACTGTCGCTCATCCGATAATATTTAGAAGGGCCACCGGTTTTATCACTACTGGCAGTAAGAGTGTGTACTTGCTCGATAGTTTTCTTTAGCTCATCGCTAGATAAATAACTGACTGCACGATCGTGCTCGTCGATAACACCTAGTGGCATTTCTTCAATAAACGAAATATCCAAATTGTGCTTGCGGCAAAAATTAACCAAATCAACTGCTTCGTCATCGTTACGGCCTTTAAGCAATACGGCATTTATTTTTATCCGCTCAAAGCCGGCGGCTAACGCAGCATCGATGCCTTGGCGTACTTTGAGTAAATCGCCGGTGCGGGTTAGGCTTTTAAATCGGTCAGCTTTTAAGGTATCGAGGCTAATGTTAATACGCTTAATGCCAGCTTGTTTTAAGTCATCTGCCATGGTGGCAAGTTGGGAACCATTGGTAGTGATGGTTAACTCTTCTAAGCCAGTTAACGCGCCTAGCTTTTGGGTGAGCCCTAAAACACCTTTTCTTATTAGCGGCTCGCCGCCAGTTAGGCGAATTTTGTTAACCCCCAGCTCGGTAAATACGCGGGCGATAATTTCAATTTCTTCTAAGCTTAAAATTTCTTTGCGTGGCAAAAACGTCATTTCTTCTGCCATGCAGTAAACACAGCGAAAATCACAGCGGTCGGTAACCGATAGCCGGACATAATTAATATGGCGACCGAAACGGTCAATAAGTTTGTTTGGATATTGGGCTATAGTTTGATTCATTCGATGCTTTTGTTAAGGCTCGGTTGTTTGTGAAGGGCAAAACTCATAATCTATAGCTTTGCTGACGCCCTATAGTAACAAGGGTGGGCTTTAAGTACAGTTTGCATAGTATAAAAATAGTACAAAAGTAGAGGAATAAAGTTTGAGCGAAAATAAAGGTCTGCTATTGCTGCTGGGGCCGATAGTGGCAGTAATTACCTACGTCGCATGTATGAGCCTGGGGCTTAGTCACGAGGCGGCAGCAACTGCTGGCGTGACTATTTGGTGTTTACTGTGGTGGGTTAGTGAGGCTGTACCTATTCCTGTTACTTCCATGCTACCAATGGGGTTGCTGCCATTGCTGGGGGTATTAGACGGCCTGCAGGTGGCGCAAGCCTATGGCTCTCCTCTAATTTTGCTGTTGCTAGGCGGTTTTATTTTATCTAAGGCGATGGAATACAGCGGTGCGCATTATCGTGTTGCCATGTTTATGGTGGGCTTGTTTGGGGCCAGTAGCGGCAAAAGACTAGTATTTGGTTTTATGGCAGCGGCCGCTATTTTAAGTATGTGGATATCTAATACCGCCACCACGTTAATGTTGTTACCAGTTGCTATGGCGGTATTAGATAAAGCGAAAGATGATCGGTTAGCGATACCGCTATTGCTGGGTATTGCTTATGCCGCATCGGTTGGCGGCATTGGTACGCCGATAGGAACGCCACCTAATTTGATTTTTATGCAGGTATATAAAGACCATACTGGTAGTGAAATAGGCTTTTTTACCTGGATGAGCTGGGCGGTGCCGGTGGTGATATTGCTAGTGCCGGTGATGGCTCTGTGGCTAAGTCGAAACTTAGGGGGTCACCCCGGAGTAGAGCTGGCTAAAGAGGGCAGTTGGACCGTTGCGCAAAAACGAGTGATGTGGGTATTTGGTCTGACAGCGCTGGCGTGGATGACCCGCAGAGATCCTTTTGGCGGTTGGAGCGCATGGTTTAACTCGCCTAATGCCAACGACGCTGCGGTAGCATTTATAGCGGTGATAGCGCTGTTTACTATCCCTAATGGCAAAGGTGGCAGGCTGCTAGATTGGGAGTCGGCAGTTAAAATTCCTTGGGGGGTGTTGTTGTTATTTGCTGGCGGTATCACTATTGCTAAAGCCTTCCAGTATTCGGGCTTAAGTTCAGACGTGGCGATGCAGATTTCAGGCGTTAGTGCCTTACCCGTTATCGTGATGATTGCCGCCATTGCCTTGGCGGTAACCTTCCTAACCGAAGCTACTAGTAATACGGCAAGTACCAGCTTGCTAATGCCATTGTTAGCGGCCACCGCAATGGCGGCAAATATAGATCCGGTCTTACTAATGGTGCCAGCGGCAATGAGCGCAAGTTGTGCCTTTATGTTACCCGTTGCTACTGCGCCAAACAGCGTTATTTATAGTAGTGGCTTGGTGACTACCAAGGTGATGGCGCGGGAAGGGTTTGCGCTTAATCTAGTTGGCGCATTGATAATTACCGTAGTTTGTTATCTGAGTTTGGCTTAAACCACCGTCATCTTGGGTTTATATAATTATTAGTTACCAGTAGCTTTAGTTATAGCACAAGACGGTCAAAGCGATGGGCTGCGCTTAAGCTATACTTTGGTTACTGGTGTTAATCACCATATCACAGCCCATTAAGGCCGCGAGCGCTCTAAGGATTTTCCTTCAGAGCGTTTTTTTTGTCAGGTATTGATAAGCTTTTGGCGGTTAAAGGTAATCAATACTTATCCACACGCAATAAGTGGCTATTGTTTTAAGCCTTAATCTATGTGAAATTGACGAGTGGCTGAACTAAAAGCCAATTACTTATAATAATATTAATAACGTGGGGATTTAAGTATGAAAAAAACCAATCGTTTTGCGTACACAAAACTAGCTGTGGCAATTTTAGCTGCTGGTGCTAGTGCGACAACGTCAGCGCAAATGTTGGAAGAGATTGTCGTGACGGCACAGCAGCGTGCACAATCACTACAAGACGTTCCAGTATCAGTTTCGGCTATCTCAGCACAGAAAATGTCTAATGCCGGTGTTGTAGATTTAGAAGGCCTGTCTACTTTTGTGCCCAACTTCTCTATTAATGAGACGGGCATTTCAACCAGCATTACCATTCGTGGTATTTCTTCAGGTATTAACCCTGGGTTTGAGCAATCGGTTGGTATGTATAACGACGGTGTTTTTTATGGCCGTGACCAATTAGCCCGTGCGCCATTGTTTGATTTAGAGCGCGTGGAAGTATTGCGTGG
>CAWVSB010000027.1:0-37459 GCA_963933215.1 uncultured Cellvibrionales bacterium | reverse complement strand
TAACGCTTTGCTAAGGGGCAATTGACGGTTGGCTAAACTTGCGCGAAGCGCCAAGCCAACTGTTAATTGTCCCAGTGAGTTTACGAACGAACTTGAGCAACTTGTTATGTAACACTTACCCAGAACCTTTCATGATGTTTTTATTTAGTTGCTCAAACTCTTCGATTAATTTATCGCAATCTGCCTTTTTAGCTTGGCAGAGTGCTGACATTTGAATGTAAATGGCTTGGTTTTTCTCAAGGACTTTGCGTTTTATCGCCGCAGGGTGAGCAGAATGCGACTCAGGAGTAAACGACCATAAAACCAAATTTGAATCTTCTTGATCTTCAATAATAGTCCAACCGCCTTGGACACTTAGTTTTGTTCCGGCTTTATTTTTCAGCGCTTGAAGAGCGAGATCAACTGTTTTATATCCAATAGAGCTGCTCTCAGAGGAAAAGGATGGGAAAGCGATTAATGCGGTTAAGAATGCTATAGATATAATTTTCACTAAACTCTCCGTGTTACATAACGCCGCAAACACGGGCGCACGAAGTGCGTCCGAGCGAAGCGGAAGTGCTTTGCCTTGTTAAAATATTTTAGGGTATTTCGCAAACGGCTTTCCCCGATAGTGTTTTTCTACAAGACATAGAAACTACTTTTTCTTTAAGTATGCCCTCTCTATCCTGTAGGTTGTAATTAGGAAATATTAGATTTCCATTTGAATCTTTACAAAGTAGATGATGACCACTTTTATGGAGAATAACTCCAGCTTTTTCTACTTTACAATCTATCTCGGTAGCCTCACCTAATGGAAGATTCAAGTATATCGAGACTAGCGCATATATTACAAAAAAAAATATAAACAGTGCTAACGGCCTATATCCTTCGATAATATATTTTGCGTAAAGAGTCATATTGTAAATTTTAACATTTGTATATGAGGCATGCTCGTTTTGTAATTTTTGATATTTTCACGACTTAGCCTATCCCTTTGTTTTAATTAGTATTTTCATACAATTCCATTTAGCTGGCTCGGCAGAAAGCGAGCATGCACATTAATCACTTTAGCTGGTCCGGTTATTTTTTCCACTAATTTTTATCTTATTGATTTTATTAGCATTTATTTTTACTCCGATGACAAAGCGAGCAAGACTAGAATGATATCGCGCATTAATAATTGATTTTTATAAATATACTGTACTTATATACAGTATATTTATTTCCTAGAGAGGAGTAATTATGACTAGTCAATTTATAGCGTCAGGGAGTAAAAAGGGGCATTGATCATCTATTAGAAAACTGCAAGAAAATAAACACACTGTAAAACTTTAGACCTACAAAAAAATGCCGAAACCACAAAGGTCGGCGCACTCGATTAAGTTTAGATTTAGACTTACGCTTGTTTTTTACCCAACAACAAATACAGCAATGGGCCAAACGAGCCAAAGGTTAATGTTATGGCCACATAAGGCCAAGGGTTGCGCCCGCATTGTTTGGCGTTGGGCACTAACCACATCAATATTAATAAGCAGGCTATTACTAGGTCGGTTATCACTTTCCAACCGGCGGAGCTATGAATGTGATATTCAAAAATTCCGAGATAACCTACGTCAAAAATGGTGTTCAGCGTTAGTAGGGTAAATGGAATTAGTATGGCAATTGCAATTTTACGTTCAGGATTACGTTCATTCATTTTCACTCTCCTGTTGTGTGAGCCTTTATCGTCACTTTTTGAGTGGATAGATTCAACGACCCTAGGGGTTATAGATTTTAGTTTATTTTCAGTTAAGCTCTGCTCATTGTTGTTAGCGTTATTGAGGACAAGCCATGCCATCTGTTCAAGCCGCAGGCCCTATTCCATAAAAGTTTAAGCTTGTGTGTCGTCAATGGCGCAAACAACGCAAGTTGTCGCTGTTAGATTTGGCCTAGCTGGCGATATTGACGAAGTGCTGGAAGATATAGGCAACGACGGCGAATTTAACCTTGCACTGCTTACTATTCACCCAAAAGGCTTGCGCCAATACATAACAAACTGGGATCAAGCCGCCCCGCCATTTATTCACCGCCTTAAAGCGAGCAATTAGCGTCGCCAGACCCTGCGCTGCAGGCGAAATTTGGCCAACTGATTGAATTAGCCAGCTTGATGAATGAATTTGAGCCAGTTGCGGCAAGTTTACTGCCGATTATCCCTTTGGAAATAAGTGTGAATGGCTTAGAACTGAGCTTATTTAACGTTATATCGACCTTTGGCACGCCCCAAGACATCACCACTGATGAATGACGAATTGGGGCTTTCTACCCTGCAGATGATGCAACTAAAGCATTCTTTAACAGCCTTAACAATTGATCAAAATTCAACCAGAAACTTATTCTGTATCAAGGCTCAAGTAGCTTGAATAATCTTGTAACATCGCCATAATAACCCCGCAAAAATAGTAACCATTCAGACATAAAGACCTCTGTTAAGGCCCGTTTCATCTCGCACGTCACCGCGGCCAAATTTAGGGTTTAGTCTTAACCATATCCATTAGGTAATTAAGTTTAGTGACGCAAATCGCCACGCCAACCGCTATTAACGCTCGGATGATCCGCTTTTTGTCTGCGCTGGATGTACCTAGCGATGCCATTGAGCACAATCGCTTTGCCGAGCGCTTGTCACAACTGATTGATTTGTCGGGTTCGATAAAAATTGCTAATGCTCACAGTAACTTAGGTCAATTAAGCGCTGCCCCAGCCGATAGCAGCGCGCTGGAAGCTAAACAAGAGTTTTTGCGCGTTCATGCGCTTATTGTAGACGGCATATTAGAAAGTTTTAGCCCTAGCGAAAAATTATTGTGGGCCGAACTACCCGGCTTTGAGTCACTGCAGTTAACCGATGTAAACAAAGCCCTAAAGCCGTATTTAGACTTTTACAGCCTGCATCAGAAACAAATTATGGCCAAAGTGAAAAAACTACGGGCCTTTGTGCAAGACGCGGCTAGCGGTGTGTCACAACAGCTAGCCCAACTTGCCAAGCTAGACGCGGTATTAGATGACACGCTGTTTATTCATTCACGCAGTGTGTTTTCACAGGTAAGCAATGTATTAAAACAGCGCTTTGCGCCGCTGTTTTATGCAATACAACAGCCCCAGCGTGAACTTAGCGAAGGCGCAAGCAGCACCACAGAAATACAGCAACTACATGAGCAGTTATGCAACGACTTACAGGCATTACTGCTAGCAGAAGTAGAAGTACACCTGCTGCCAGTACTTGGCCTAATTGAAGCAATTGATGAAGAGACTGACTAAACCACTATGAGTAGATTACTTTTTATAGCTGCATTTATTTTAGGCGCCAGCGCCATTGTCTGGACCAGTAGTATTTTTATCGGTACAGACGTACTCGCCCTGTTAGTCACCTTAATTATTGGCCTGGCTTATGGCATCGGTTTTGTAGAACTGAGTAAATATCGCCATGCCACTGACTCGCTTAACGGTGCACTAGAAGAATTGCGCGATGATATAACCGAGCTGGGCGCTTGGCTGGGCAAGCTAGATGGCTCATTACAAAACTCTGTGCGTCTGCGCATTGAAAGCGAACGCGTTGCCCTACCCGCACCAGTACTAACACCGTATTTAGTTGGCCTGCTAGTAATGCTGGGCTTACTGGGTACGTTTATTGGCATGGTAGACACTTTACAAGGCGCGGTATTTGCCCTTGAAGGCAGCACCGAACTACAAGCCATTCGTGAAGGTTTGGCAGCGCCTATTAATGGTTTAAGCCTAGCCTTTGGTACATCGGTTGCCGGCGTAGCTGCTTCAGCCATGTTGGGGTTAAGCTCTACCTTAAGCCGCCGCGACCGCATGAATGCCACCCGCCTATTAGATACTAAAATTGGCACGGTACTTAGACACTTCTCGTTAGTGTATAACCGCCAACAAACCTATAACGCGATGCAAGCGCAAGCGGCAGCATTACCAAATGTTGCTCAGCAATTGGAAAAAGTGGCCGCAAGCCTTGCCCAAATGGGTGACACATTAAGCGCGCAATTAACCAATAATCAACATGATTTTCACCAGCAGGTACAAAGCGCTTACACAGCGCTGGCGGCATCGGTAGATAAGTCATTAACCGAAAGCTTGGCTGAAAGTGGCCGCCAAGTGGGCGAAAGCATTAAGCCCTTGGTTGTTGAAACTATGGCGGAAATTAGTAAAGAGGCCAAAAACTCACAACAGCATTTAACCGCAACGGCCAAGCAGCAATTACAAGCCATGTCTGAAAGCTTAGGCAAAACTAGCAGTGAAGTCGCCACCGCATGGCAAGACGGGCTGGCCGCGCAGCAACATGCCAATAGTGCATTAGTTAGCGAGCTAAGCGATGTCAGTAAAACCACTATTAGTGCTATTGAGCAATCAGCGCAAAGCCAACAACAGCTGCAACAGCAATCGATTGAAAAAATGAACTCGGTCGCCACGCAACAACTTGAAGAAGTGGCTAAAACAATTAGCCATGAACTGAAAGATGTAAGCAGCGCACAACAAGCGTCAATGGCTGGTGCCACTGCAAGCTTTGGTGTTTTATCAGCCGAGCTTAGTGAGCAATTTAAACAAACCACTAAAACTATCGGTGATGAGCTAAAAGATATTAGTACGGCGCAGCAAGATTCTATTGCAGGCTCTACCGCAAGCTTTGGTGTTTTATCGAATGAGCTTAGTGAGCAATGGCAACAAACCGGCCACAAGATGGACCAGTTGGCTAGCACCTTAGGCAAAGAGCTTTCAACCTTACGTGACGATGAAGACAAACGCGCCAGCGCCGCACTTGAACGCCTAGAAAGCTTAGAGACTACCTTTGCATCTCACATCAGTAACTTAGGTAAAGAACTTGAAGAACCAATGACGCGCTTGATTCAAACCGCGTCTGAAACACCAAAAGCGGCGGCTGACGTTATTGAAAAACTTCGGGTTGAGATTTCCAACAATATTGAACGCGACAACGACTTACTGGCCGAGCGCAAAGAAATGATGGAGCAACTAGCCATTCTTTCAACATCATTAGATGCAGCATCTGCCCAACAGCGCGACGCAGTAGAGCAACTAGTGACTACCTCAACCACTATGCTAAGCCAAGTTGGCACCCAGTTTAGCGGCCATGTAGATGGTGAGTTGAATAAAATATCAGAAGTGGCTGACCAGTTCGCTGGCAGTGCAATTGAATTGTCCAGCCTTGGTGAGTCGTTTGGCACGGCAGTACAACTGTATAACGAATCGAACACTCAGTTAGTTGAGCATTTAAATCGCATTGAGCAGTCAATGGATAAAGCCAACACCCGCAGCGAAGAGCAAATGGGCTATTACGTTGCCCAAGCAAGAGAGATAATTGACCACAGTTTGTTGTCGCAAAAAGAAGTGTTCGAAAAAATGCGCCAACTTAGCGAGGCCAGCTAGTGGAAGAGCTAGACGACAGCCTTTCACAAGACACGCCGGTATGGGCAATATTTGGCGACTTAATGGCAGGTTTAGTGGGCGTATTTGTATTGCTGCTGGTTTGGACTTTAGGCATACAAGTTGAGCTAGCACAGTCGTTAGAACAAGAAATACAAAAACGCCAAGCAGAAGAGCAGCGCCGCATGGCCTTAGAACAAGCCTTGGCCGACCCTTTATCAAACGGGCGTATAACGCTACGTGACGGGAAAATAGGTATTAGTGGCAGCGTTTTGTTCTCGACCAACTCGGCAGAACTACAAACAGAAGGCCGAGAATTATTACAAACCTTAGTCGCGCCGCTGCAAGTGTATTTAGATGACCGCGACGAGATGCTTATGGTAAGCGGCTTTACCGATAACCGCCCTATTCAAAAAGGTAATTTACATTTCAGAGACAATTGGGAGCTTTCATCCCAACGCGCCTTAACGGTTACGCGCTCTTTAATTGAAGAAGGGATGCCGGCGTCGTTAGTGTTTGCCGCCGCCTTTGGCGCGCAACAACCCGTGGTTGAAAACACCGACAATGCGAGTCGTGCTAAAAATCGCCGGGTTGAAATGGCGCCAGTACCCAAAGGCGCACAGTAGTTAAATGACTGAGTTGGCGTGCGAATTAGAATCAAAGCTTACCGCGCTGAAACAGATTCAGGCCAATAATTTCGCCCCTGCCCGTTTTGTTTATATAGCAACATTACTGGCAAAAGCACAAACTGCAAAACAAAGCGTGAGTGACGCCTTAAACCAAAAGGTAGCGTCTGCACTAAGCAGCTATCAACAAGATTTTGATAATGCCCACCGTAAGGCTCAAACCTTAGCCGAGCAGATTGTTGAACAACAGCCTAAGGCTTCTGCGCAGGTACAGCTGTTAATGCTGAACTGTCAGTTTGGTGAATTAAATAAATTGGCCAACAAGCAGCAACACATTGAACCGTCCGTATTAGCAGCCTTAAATAATTATATAAACCAAGAGCAAGACCAAGCTGTTGATAATCCGCAAGAAAGCTTTAGCGACATGCTTAACTTAATTGAGTCAACGGCGGTGAAGAATTCTCAGCGTCCGTCTCAACAAACAGCTATTAGCAAAACAAACAAAGCCGCTGAGTTAAAATCGTTTAATAGCTTTAAACAGTTTAAAGAAAAGTACGACACCGATAAGTTAGTCGAGCAAATGATTACCTTACGCCCTGAAAACCTGGGCCCACTTAATCCGCATATGCTATTAGTTAGGTCATTAGAGTCACTACGTGATTTATCGCCTCAGTATTTAAGTCGCTTTGTGACTTACATTGACGCTATATTGCGTTTAGAAGATACCACTAGCGCTGCTAAGAAGATTAAAGCACCTAAATAACTGCCTTATAAGTGTCATAGTTTCGTGATATTTTTTACCAATTTACCAATTTACCGATTTACCAATTTACCGATTTACCGATTTAGCGATTTAGCGATTTAGCGATTTAGCGATTTAGCGATTTAGCGATTCCAATAATTGCTTAAAAAATCAGCGCCCGCCATTAAAGTCAGAGAGTTTGTCATGAGTAAAGCTAAAAACGAGAAACTAACCGACAACAGTGCTAATGATGATTGCCTGCATAACGCGATGGAACAAGCTGATCCGCAACAACTTGTTGAGCTAGTCGATAAAATTTCGTCACAAGAAAGCTTACGTCAAGCGTCTAAAATGCAGCCGCAAGAACGCGATAAGTTCATGTCCGCCCTGCCGCCAGAGTCGGCAGCCGAGCTAGTTGAAGAAGCGCCAGCAGAATTTGCTGTCACTATAATGAAAAACCTTGATAGCGGCGTTGCTGCCAAAATCATGGAAGAGCTGCAAACGGATACCCAAGCAGACATCATCCAAGACTTGTCGCCCACTAATGCTGAAGCCATATTAGCTAAAATGGAAGACGACGCAGCCGAGGAAGTACGAAAACTATCTCAATACGCTGACGATACCGCCGGTGGCTTAATGGAGCTAAAGGCTTTTTCCTTTCGCGACACCGATACTGTTGCCACGGTATTACAAAAAATATTAGAGCAAGATAACGAGTTTGAGCGTCATCATGGCCAGCACCCATATATAATTGATGAGAACAACAAACTAGTTGGTGTAATTTCGCTGCGAGGAATAATCAGAGCTAAACGCTCGCAAATACTGGGCGACATTATGCAGCCCGCCATTTCGGTGAGCCCTGATACAGACCAAGAAACAATAGCGCTGTTATTCGACGAACATCCATTTTTAGGCATTCCCGTAGTAGACGAAAACGGATTGATTCTAGGTATAGTCTCACGCATAGAATTGTCATACGCCGAATTAGAACGTGTTAAACATGAAGGCATGTCAAGACAACGTGTCGGCGACGAACTGCGATCGATGCCCACCTGGCTGCGTTCAAAACGTCGCTTGGTTTGGCTGTCGTCTAATATTGTGTTAAACATTATTGCAGCGAGCGTTATATCTAGTTATGAAGAAACCTTAGTTGCCGTTATCGCTATTGCCGTGTTCTTACCCATGGTGTCTGACATGAGCGGTTGTTCAGGTAACCAGGCCGTTGGTGTTAGTATGCGTGAGTTAGCGCTAGGGTTAACCAAACCGCGTGATTTGTTTTATGTACTTAAAAAAGAACTAGGGGTCGGCATCATCAATGGTATTGCTCTAGGCATAATCATCGGCGCAGTGGCATGGATCTGGAAAGGCAATATGTATCTAGGCCTTGTTATAGGTTTAGCCCTATCAATGAATACAATTTTAGCGGTTGCTATTGGGGGCACTGTACCGCTGATACTTAAGCGGTTCAAAATAGACCCAGCAGTAGCGGCTGGACCACTTCTCACAACGGTGACAGACATGGCGGGTTTTTTCTTTGTGCTAAGCCTTGCCACCTTTTTCATGCCACAACTTTTAGCTTAAGGCTTTATAGTTTTTACCCAGCAACCCAATAAAAAGGATTCACATGTCAAAAGTCATTGTTAATTTTGAATACGAGAAAGAAACCAAAAACTCTGTCCGTTACCAAGAAGTTCCTGAAGAAGGTAAAGCGCCCATTGTAGGCACGCTTTATGTTCAAAAATGGTTTGCCGGCAGCACTAAAAACATTGCCGTAACAATAGACAAACAGGACTGACAAAAATAATTAGGCGACTTTTTCAACAACAATCGTGTTCTTAAATTTGGCTTCTGCCATCTGCTCAGCAACGTCAACCGTGGACAAATTTTGTCTATCGCTTAATGAAAATATTTGCAGCAAGGTTTTACTAATATTTTCGATATGCGCTCTACTGTCAACCACAGTGCCCATGTGTTGATGATGTATATGTATGACACCTCCCGCGTTAATAACAAAGTCTGGGGCATATAAAATTCCTTGCTGGCGTAAATACTCACCATGGCGAGATTCCGCTAGCTGATTATTAGCACCGCCCGCTATTATTTTGGCGCGCAAGGTGGCAATACTTTCATCATTAATAACCCCGCCCATTGCACAGGGTGCTAACACATCAACCGCTAGACTTAATATTTCATCAACAGCTACTGGTGTTGCGCCAAGCAATGCCGCTTTTTCTAGGTTAGCGTGATTAATGTCGGCTACATACACTTCAGCGCCGTCTTTAACCAATAGCTCTATAAGGTAGCAACCAACAGTGCCTGCGCCCTGTACTGCCACTGTTAGCTTATTTACAGAATCCAAACCAGTTTTATGTTTCAGCGCTGCCTTAATACCACAATAAATACCCAGTGCGGTAAATGGCGATGGGTCGCCGCCAAACTTTTCATCATCGTTAACGCCACTAACAAAAGAGGTGCCTCGCTTAATGATTTTCATATCAGCAACACAGGTGCCTGAATCTTCAGCGGTAATATACTTACCCCCTAAGGTGTCTATAAATTCTCCCATGGCCTCAAGTAAGGCATCGCTTTTTTGCGTGTAAGGATCGCCAATAATTACCGCTTTGCCACCGCCCATAGGCAAGCCTGCCAAGGCAGACTTATATGTCATACCGCGGCTTAAGCGCAGGACATCTTCAAGTGCGTCAGCATCATTAGCATAAGGAAACATACGACAACCACCTAGGGCAGCGCCCAAATGTGTGTCGTGAACAGCAATTATCGCTTTAAGCCCCGTTGCGGGGTCTTCTGTAAATGCCACAAGTTCGTGTTGATCAAACGACGGGGATGAAAATACACTCATAACTGCCTCTAACTATTGTTAATTTAGGGAATAATTTAAGCAACGTTCATTACGGGGATTTCAAATAGTTCTACATCGCCATTGTTATATCTTTTAAGTTGCTGGGTTAACCGCAATTTATATTGCTTATAATTAGCGGCTTTAACATGGCCATAGCCGCGCACCTGCTGCACTAACTGAATAATTTCAACCGCGTGGTCAATATTGTTTTCATTCAAACCACTTAGCACTTCCGTTATGGTTTGCTTAAGCTCGCCTATTAACTCCCTCTCGCATTTACGCTCGGGGTTATAGCTAAAAATATCAAACCTAGTACCACGTAAAAATTTAAGCGGCGCTAACAGGCCAAATAATTTAAGGGTATAAGCACCCAGTTTTACTTTTCGTAAATGCCCAGTACTAGGGTCTTTTTTTGAAAATAACGGCGGCGCCAAGTGGAAACTCAAACTGTAGTCACCTTCAAACTTGTCTTGCAGCTCTTGTTGAAACTTCCCATTGGTAAACAGCCGCGCAACTTCATATTCATCTTTATAGGCCATTACCTTATAAAGTGATTTAGCGACGGCATTAGTAAAAAGAAATTTGTCGCCATCTTTCAATGCAGCCTCCGCTTGCTTAACTAGATTGATTTGCTGGGTAAAGGCGTTGGCATAGGCTTGATTTTGATATAACACCAAGTCATCACTGCGATAAGAAACAAGCTCATCAAGTGATTCAAGCGCGGTAAACCGTTTGTCGTGTATCCCTGCAATTCGTTCAACTTCACGCTGGTCAACTACTGTACGTCTGCCCCACAAAAATGCTTGTTGATTAAACGCTACTTGAACGCCATTGAGTTCTAAGGCTTTATAAATAGCCTCTTCACCTACTGGCACTAAACCTTTTTGGTAGGCGTAGCCCAGCATAAAAAAGTTAGTCGCTATAGTGTCGCCTAATAGTGCACTGGCTATTTCGGTGGCGGGAAGAAAACTCACCCTGTCTTCAGCTAACTCGTCACAAATACTTTGCTTCATTGCCGCATCATGAAACACCGCATCAGGGTTTTTAACAAACTCTGCCGTTGGCGACAGTGTTTCGTTAATAACCGCATAGCTGCGCGCAACATTAAGCTTGGCCAACGCATCGTCCATTGCGCTGACGATCAAGTCACAACCTAATAGTAAATCTGCATCGCCAGCAGGAATACGCACCGCATGAATGTCCTCTTGGTTTTTCGCAATACGTAAATGCCCCGTTATCGGCCCAAACTTTTGCGCCAAACCTGTTTGGTTAAGCGTCGCAACACCCTTACCTTCCAAATGCGCCGCCATTGATAAAACCGATGTAACGGTTAGTACGCCGGTACCGCCAACGCCGGTTGCCAATATGTTCCAGGGTCTATCAAGAGTTGGAAACAGTGGTTGAGGTAATGCGGGGAACTCGACCGCTGAGTCTGCGGCTTTATTTTTTCTAAGCTGCCCGCCTGAGACGGTAACAAAACTTGGGCAAAAACCATTGGTACATGAATAGTCTTTATTACATGCCGCTTGGTCTATTTGGCGCTTACGCCCCAATTCAGTTTCTTTTGGAACCACCGCTAAGCAATTTGATTTAACACTGCAATCGCCACAACCCTCACATACCGCGCTATTGATAAATACTCTATCTGGCACGTCTTTAATCACGCCACGTTTGCGCCGGCGGCGCATTTCAGTGGCACAGGTTTGCTCATAAATTAAGATGCTGGTACCAGTGGTTTCGCGCAATGATAGCTGTACTGTATTTAAATCATCTCGATGGCTTACGCTAACAACAGCATCTGCCAAGCCTCTATGATTATGTGGTGCATTTGACACCAGCTCTATGCGTTGTATGCCTTCGCCTTTTAGTTGTTGAATCAATTGCGGCACACTAAGGCTGCCATCAAGGGGCTGTCCTCCGGTCATCGCCACTGCATCGTTAAACAAAATTTTGTAAGTAATATTTACTTTTGAGGCAATTGATTGACGGATAGCAAGCACGCCAGAGTGAAAGTAAGTGCCATCGCCAAGGTTTTGAAATATATGTTTGGTGGTGGTAAATGGTGCCATACCGGTCCAGGTAACACCTTCTCCGCCCATATGAGTAAAACCATGAGCGGGACGAGTTTCACTAAAGGTGCTCATGTAATGACAGCCAATACCGCCGCCAGCAATAGAGCCTTCAGGCACCACGGTTGAACTATTATGTGGGCAGCCAGAGCAGTACATCGGGTCACGCGAAGAAATTATGCGTGGCTTGGCCAAGGTTTGCTCTTTGCTATTAATAAATTCAACCCTAGCGGTGATGGTGTCGCTGGTGTAATAGCGCGCCAGTCGAGCAGCAATGACTCTGGCGATCATCGCAGGGCTTAGCTCAGCAAGATTCGTCAGCAAGTCATTACCGTGTTCGTCATATTCACCCACAACGCGTGGGCGCTTATCTAACGGCCAGTTATAAAGCTGACCCGTAAGCTGGTCTTCCATCACCGAGCGTTTTTCTTCCACCACCAAAATTTCATCTAGGTCTTTGGCAAACTCGTGAGTCGTTAGCGGCTCTAATGGCCATGGCATACCAACTTTATAAAGACGTATACCAATTTTTGCAGCTAATGTTTCATCAATACCTAAATCATCAAAGGCTTGTAAAACATCGAGATAACTTTTACCTGCGGTAATAATGCCAAGCTTAGGCGCGTCACTGTTGATAACTATACGGTTTAAATTGTTCTCTCTAGCGAATGCCAATGCAGCATAAATTTTGTATTTGTTTAGCCGCTCTTCTTGGGCAAGAGGGGTGTCAGGCAGGCGCACATGGAGACCGTCAGCAGGCAACTCAAAATTCTCAGGTATTTTAATATTAATTCGCTTGGGATCTATTTCGGCAGAAATCGCCGAGTCCATATTTTCGGTAATGGCTTTTAGGCCAACCCAGCATCCACAATAACGCGATAGCTCCCAACCAAAAATACCTAAGTCCAATACCTCCTGCACATTGGCTGGCGCCAACACCGGCATTGAAAGACTAGTAAACAAATGCTCTGATTGAAACGGATAGGTAGACGACTTACATCCGTGGTCGTCACCAACCACCGCTAGCACTCCGCCAAACTTAGATGTGCCAGCCACATTGGCATGACGAATAGCATCCATACTGCGGTCAAGCCCTGGGCCTTTGCCGTACCACATGCCAAAAACGCCATCAAATCGACTGCCTGGTATTAACCCAACCTCTTGGCTGCCCCTAACCGCCGTAGCCGCCAAGTCTTCATTAACACCGGGGACAAACTTAATATTGCGCTGTTCAAGATACTTCTCGGCTTTCCACATGGCCTGATCAACCCCCGCAAGAGGCGAGCCACGATAGCCCGATACAAAACCTGCCGTATTTAAGCCCCGTTCTTGGTCGCGTTGATGCTGCAAAATTGGCAGTCGAACCAGTGCTTCAATGCCAGTTATATAGGCCTTGGTATGGTCTAGGCTGTATTTATCGTCAAGCGAGATATCTTTTAAGGGCGGCATGTTATTGGTACTTATCATTAGCAAAACCTTATTAGCTAAACTTGGTGAAGACTCTAGACATTGTAAAGACGCTAATTTGTATTTATTATGCTTTTATAGACTTATATTTAGTATCAACGGTCTAAATTAACCGTATTATTATTAGTTACAGGAATTTTTAGTCTTATGATTGAATTAAGTAAAGAAGACATAAAGATTTTAGAAATACTGCAAACAGACGCTAATCGTAGCTCTACCGATATTGCAGAAAGTCTAAACATGAGCCAGTCACCTTGCTGGCGCCGTATTAACCGCCTAGAAGTTAGCGGCGTAATAGAGAAAAAAGTAGCCATAGTAAACCGTCAAAAGCTGGGGATAGACTTAGTCGCCTTTACCACCATTAACTTAAGAGAAGCGGGCCGGATGCATTTAGAAAACTTTGAAGCGGGCATTCTACAATTTGACGAAGTTGTCGAATGCTACACCATGACCGGCGCCTGGGATTACATGCTAAAAATTTTAGTGCGTGATATACGCCACTACGAAAACTTTGTTCGCAACCAACTACTTGAACTGTCGATGATTGGTGAAGTGCATTCTCATCTTGCGGTAACAGAAATAAAAAACACGACTAAGTTGCCACTTGCTAGCCAACTGCTGACAAGCTAATGCTCGTTCGTATTTGCTAACAGATATTCCCTGTAACAGACCATCATTCACACCAAGCTAAGCAACAGTTGACAGTTGGAATATCATATATATGATATTCCATATATAAGTTGGAGCCGTATAGATGATTAATCCAGTAGCCTTTTATAAATGCTTAGCCGAAGAAACGCGGCTTAAGTCACTGCTATTAATAAGTTTAAATGGAGAGCTATGTGTTTGTGACTTAACCAATGCGCTTGAGTTAAGCCAACCTAAAATTTCCCGTCATTTAGCAGAGCTGCGTAAATGCGAAATATTGATAGATGAACGACGCGGAAAATGGGTGTATTACAAACTACACCCTACGCTGCCCGATTGGGCGAGGGATGTTCTTTCATCGACGGCGCAAACAACTACTGACTTTTACAGAAAAGAGTTAAGTAACTTAAAAAAATCACTAGCTAGCTGCTGCTAGCGCATTATTTAGACCCACTACTTATGAAAATACTATATATATGTACCCATAATCGCTGCCGAAGTATTTTGTCTGAGGCGATAACTAACCAGCTTAGCCAAGGAAGACTTGTGGCTAAAAGCGCCGGTAGCCAGCCCGCTGGTGAAGTTCACCCGCTATCGCTAAAGTATTTAGCCGCGTCAGGCATTAACACTGATGACCTACAAAGCCAGTCATGGAATGAATTTGAAGACTTCTCTCCAGATATTGTAATAACCGTATGTGACTCCGCCGCGGGGGAAAGCTGCCCTATTTGGTTTGGCGCTAGTGTAAAAGTGCATTGGGGCCTAAGTGATCCTTCAAAGCTAGCAGGTAGCGAGGCGGAACTAGCCGCTGCCTTTAAACAAACCATTTTATCTATAAGCCAGCGGGTAGAACAATTACTCACTATAGATATTGATGTAAACGATAAAGTAGCCTTAACCGCTGCCCTAGAAAAATTAGGAGCTAAATAATGTCCACACTCGATCAATCCATACCTAATCTTCATGCCGAGCAGCAGCCAGATATTAGCGTTGATAGCTTTACCCTTGATGTGAGCCAACACAAACCACGTATCTTATTATTATACGGTTCACTTCGAAACGTTTCGTATAGTCGTCTAGTAATAGAAGAATCTGCCAGGCTACTAAATGCTATGGGGGCAGAAACTAAAATATTTAATCCCGAAGGTTTACCTCTGCCCGATGGTGATGAAGTCACTCATCCAAAAGTTGCTGAATTGCGAGAGTTAATGGCATGGTCTGAAGGCCAAGTATGGTGCTCGCCAGAACGCCATGGTGCCATGACTGGTATTATGAAATCGCAAATTGACTGGGTACCATTATCGATAGGTGCGGTAAGACCCACTCAAGGAAAAACCCTAGCAGTTATGCAAGTAAGCGGTGGTTCTCAATCATTTAATGCGGTTAATCAGCTACGCGTGCTGGGCCGTTGGATGCGCATGCTGACAATTCCTAACCAGTCGTCAGTGGCAAAAGCATTTATGGAGTTTGACGACAATAACAGAATGAAACCATCACCTTATTACAACCGTATTGTCGATGTATTAGAAGAACTGATGAAGTTCACCTTACTGACCCGCGACAACAAAGATTATTTAGTTGACCGATATTCAGAGCGGGTTGAAACCAGCGACCAAATCAGCCAACGGGTTAATCAGCGATCAATTTAGGAGTTAGTAACATGGGGCTATTTGAACGCTACTTATCACTATGGGTTGGCCTAAGTATATGCGCAGGGCTAATATTAGGTTTAATCGCAACTGATATTTTCGCCCTAATTGCAACGTTAGAATATGCCCACGTGAATATTGTCGTCGCCGTACTGATTTGGCTAATGATTTATCCGATGATGATTCAGGTAGATTTTTCCTCGATTAAAGACGTTGGTAAAAAACCTAAGGGCTTGGCATTAACATTAGTTATCAATTGGCTGATTAAGCCATTTACTATGGCCGCCTTAGGCTGGCTGTTCTTTAAAGTGTTTTTTGCCGGTTGGGTTAATCCGCAATCAGCAAATGAGTATATAGCCGGGATGATTTTACTCGGCGTTGCGCCGTGTACTGCGATGGTATTTGTGTGGAGTCAAATGACTAAAGGCGACGCTAACTATACCTTGGTACAAGTATCTATCAACGACATCATTATGATCTTTGCCTTCGCTCCACTGACGGCACTGTTACTTGGCGTTAGCGATATACAGGTACCGTGGGAGACCTTACTGTTATCAGTAGTGCTGTATGTGTTACTGCCATTAATAGCCGGTATAGCTACTCGCGCAAAATTAAACTCCAGTGCGTCAGACCACAGTATTAATAATTTTGTTAGTAAACTAAAGCCGCTATCAATTATCGGGCTACTTGTAACGGTAGTTTTGCTCTTTGGTTTTCAAGCACAAACTATTATCGACAAACCCCACATTATCGTTCTTATCGCTATCCCTTTAATAATACAAACCTATGGCATTTTTGCTATCGCCTACTTTTTAGCTAAAAAACTACAGCTGCCCTATAACATTGCGGCGCCTGCAGCCTTGATCGGCACCTCTAACTTTTTTGAATTAGCCGTTGCGGTTGCCATCTCTCTATTTGGCCTTCATTCAGGTGCCGCATTGGCAACTGTTGTTGGCGTATTGGTAGAAGTACCGGTGATGTTGTCGTTAGTTTATTTTGCCAATAAAACGCAACATTGGTTTAGCGATAAATAATCAACTGAGAAAACACCAGAAAAGTATGCCCCAAACTGGCGTCCTAAATACCTTAGGTGCACTAATTTATTACGCTATTTGCTATTTTTAAACTCACTAACACCTATAGCGCATACAAAAATGGCAATTAGGAGTTGGCACGTTTCTTGAATTAGTTATTACAAAGATAACTTAGCCCGATAGGTAAAGAAGCCTACTCATAACCTCCAAAACTTGGATGTTATGAGTGGGCTTTTTTGTTTTTTACTTTATCAATCAGGGGAATCAAATCATGAAAGCTATTATTAAACTACCAACTTTCGCACTGGCGATTACCAGCCTCTCGCTGTTAAGTAGTGTTAACGCTGAGGAAATTGACAGTGTTAGTGCAATGCTTAGTAACGGTGAAACAGATTTATCTTTTCGCTATCGCTACGAATATGTAGACCAAAATGGCATCGATAAAACAGCTGGGGCGTCAACACTCAGAACACGTCTAAGTTATAAGTCTGCCGTCTATAATGACTTTGGTTTTACAGTAGAAATGGATGATGTGTCGGTTATCGGCGATGCAAACTATAACAGCGTAGTTAATGGTAATACGCAATACCCTGTGGTGGCCGATCCAGCTGGCACCGATATAAACCAAGCCTTATTCAGCTATACCGGCGAAGACTTTTCCTCCGCATTAGGCCGCCAGCGCATCAATCATTCAGCGCAGCGTTTCATTGGTGGGGTGGCATGGCGTCAAAACGAACAAACATTCGACGCAGTCCGTTTAAAATTACCCGGCAACGACATGTTTTCTGTCGACTATGCTTACCTATCAAAAGTAAGTCGTATTTTTGGCCCAGACGGCAGCGCCGCACAAGCGGACACCTGGGATTCAGATTCGCATATCTTTATCGCTAACTTTATGCCGACTAAAGGTCATACTCTGTCGGGTTTTGCTTACGCTTTGGATTTCGAAGATGCCGCAGCTAATTCATCGACAACTTATGGGGTCGAATATAAAGGTAATATCGGGATGGTCTCACTGGCAGCGAGCTATGCTACTCAATCAGACAACGCGGATAATCCCATTTCTTATAATGCTGACTATATGGCGGCTGAACTAGGGTTAAATTTATCACCGGTTGATGTTTTGATAGGTTATGAGCTATTAGGTAGTGACGACGGTATTGCCGCCTTTAAAACACCACTTTCTACTCTGCATAAATTTCAAGGTTGGGCAGATAAATTCTTGAACACGCCAACTACTGGGATAGAAGATACTTACCTTAAAGTTGGCGGTAAAATCGGCAGAGCAAAACTCGTTGTCATCTATCATCAATTTGTTTCTGACGAGGGCAATATCGATTATGGTTCAGAAATTGACGCGATAGTAACTTATCCAGTAAATAAAAATCTTACAGCGCAATTAAAATATGCAGCTTATGAAGCTGAAGATTTTAGCGTCGATACCGATAAGATTTGGCTTACTATGGATTTTAAATTTTAATCAAAACACAAGTCGCACTATCGACAGGAAGCAGATAAAATCTGCTTCTGTTTTTGACTTATAAACCTGACTGATGAAATGACTGTAACTGCTACCCCTAAACCTGTACGCGTAATGCTTGTCGATGACCAGGCTGACCGGGCTAACCGCGTGGTTGAAAAACTACAGTTAGAGGGTTTTGAGGTAGTCGCGTTATTACCTTCAGCAGCTGGTTTGTTATTGCAAATAGAACAACTAAAACCAGAGGTTATTCTGATCGACTTGCAATCGCCAGGACGCGATGTATTAGATAGCTTATCGATTATTAATGACCACAATCCTATTCCTGTGGTTATGTATTCCCAACAAGGTGATGAACAGTATATTGAAGATGCTATCCGTGCAGGTGTTACTGCTTACCTAATGGGTGACGTTGAAACTAAAACTGTTACGCCCGCTATCAATGTCGCAATCGCTCAGTTTAAATCATATCAATCGATGCGCCATGAATTAAATGAAACTCGTACTCAATTAGAAAAAATTTCTGCTATTGATCAAGCTAAAAGACTGTTAATGGCACAACGCAAAGTGAGCGAAGAAGAATCGCATAGGGTTTTGCGTAAGCTGGCGATGGATACCAATCAGACCATGTTGCAAGCCGCAAATTCTGTTATCCAAATTCTGAATAAGGCGTAAAAAGAGTCGCAGATGAATATGACTACAATTAGAAATCTCCCGCCCGCTGAGTTAACAGACATCAACATTGGCTATATGCGCCTAGTTGATAGCGCACCGTTGATCATTGCCAAAGAACTAGGATTTTACAAAGACTTGGGCCTAAATGTTACCTTACAGCGTGAAGTATCATGGGCAAATATTCGCGATAAAACCGTTGCAGGCATGTTCGACGCCTGTCAAATGCTAGCAGCCATGCCGTTAATGACAACCCTTGGTGCTGCAGGCATTAGGGCACCAATGATTACTGGATTAGTATTGTCACTTAACGGCGACGCAATTACTGTCTCGGCATCGCTGTGGAGTAAACTACAAAAGCTTAACGTTAATAATCAAAGTGCGCTTAGTAATGCCAAAGCGCTTAAACAGATAGTTGATAAAGACGCGCCTAATCAACTCACTTTCGCTACCGTACATTCATTTTCTAATCACACAATTTTACTCCGGCGCTGGCTACAAGCTGGTGGAATAAACCCAAATACTGACGTGCGAATTATCGTATTGCCGCCTGAGCAGATGATAGATAGCTTAGCTCAAGGGGTGATTGATGGCTTTTGTGCTGGCTCACCGTGGAATACGATCGCAGTTGACTATGGCATTGGTACCATAGCGACTACCGGTTTTGAGGTTTGGAATAACGCACCAAGCAAAGTGTTAGGCACACTTGAAGCGTGGCATACAAAACACCCAACCACTCACTTGCGTCTACGCCTTGCGGTTATGCAAGCTTGTGAATGGCTAGAGGATTTAGATAATAGAGAAAAGGCGGTGACGATAATCGGCGCTAGTGAATATTTAGACTTACCAGAAAAATATCTGCGCCCCTCACTAACCGGTCAGTTAGTTCAAAACCGTGCAACGCCAGCGCAACAACATGACAACTTTCATGTATTCGCGCGTTTTTGCAGCGGTTTTCCTTGGCGCTCGCAGGCAGAAACCATATTAACTGAATTAGCGCCAATGCTGGGTAAGTCGATTGAAAAAGAAAAGACCGCAGCGCTGGCACAGCAATGTTTTCGTACCGACCTATATCGTGAAGCGGCCACCAAATTAAATCAGCCCTACCCATCACAAGATCATAAACCACAGGGACGCCATACTACCCCGTGGATGCTAGGAGATATTGAACTGGGTAGTGACCTAATGCTGGGAGACTAGTTGCACCTTATAGGTGCAACTTAATAAAAAAATCACTGTTAAATAGCGCTCTCAAGTCGGACTGCATTGAAAAAAGCGCGCAAACCCATCAATTACTTATTTTCGAAGTTTACAAAAAGATGGCACAGTTCTTGTAACTACTAAGGTAACAAACAAGTAACTATCACAATTTGTTAGCAAGCCGTTTGGTATTGCGCCGGGTAATGAAGCCCACCATGTTCTTTTGCTTTGCGAAAAAACAGGTGGGCTTTTTTTATGGCTAAAACTTATAGGAAACCTTATGAAGATGTTAATTCACAATCAGCAATATAAATCTGCTAGCCAGTGGTTAAGTAAAGTCTGCCTGTTAACTTTGTCTTGCTCTGCGTTAGCTCAGATTGGAGAGCCAGAAAAAGACGAACTTAGATTTGGCTTTATAAAGCTAACTGATATGGCCCCAATTGCAGTGGCCTATGAGAGAGGTTACTTCGAAGACGAAGGACTGTACGTAACCATAGAAGCACAAGCTAACTGGAAGGTACTACTTGATGGGGTTATCGACGGCAAGCTAGACGGCGCTCATATGTTAGCAGGCCAGCCCTTAGCTGCCACTATAGGCTATGGTACCAAAGCCCACATCGTTACACCCTTGAGCATGGATCTAAATGGTAACGGCATCACCGTATCAAATAGTGTATGGGCTGAGATGAAAAAAAATATCCCGCACGAAAACGGTAAGCCTGTTCACCCAATTAAAGCAGACTCACTCAAGCCAGTAGTTGATAGTTATCGAGATGCCGGTAAGCCGTTTAAAATGGGTATGGTATTCCCGGTATCAACTCATAACTATGAATTACGCTATTGGTTAGCTGCAGGTAATATTCATCCTGGTTTTTACGCCCCACACAAAGGTGACACTAGCGGCACCATTGACGCTGAGGCACTGCTATCAGTCACTCCTCCGCCACAAATGCCCTCTACTTTAGAAGCGGGCACCATTGACGGCTATTGCGTTGGCGAGCCATGGAACCAACAAGCGGTATTTAAAGGTATTGGTGTTCCGGTTATTACCGACTATGAAATTTGGAAAAACAACCCTGAAAAAGTATTTGGGATGACCAAAGAATTTACTGAAAAATACCCCAATACCACAGTAAGAATTGTTAAGGCCATGTTGCGCGCCGCCAAATGGTTAGACGCAAACAACAATGCCAACCGCGCCGAGGCAGTAAAAATATTATCCCAAAGCAGATATGTTGGTGCTGATTATGAAGTAATTGCTAACAGCATGACTGGCACCTTTGAATATGAAAAAGGCGATAAGCGTGAAGTTCCAGACTTTAATGTATTTTTCCGCTACTTCGCTACCTACCCTTACTACTCAGATGCGATTTGGTATTTAACACAAATGCGTCGCTGGGGCCAAATTAGCGAACCTAAAACAGATGATTGGTATTTTGATGTAGCTAAATCAGTTTATCGTCCAGACATCTATGCGACTGCAGCACAGGAATTAATTAACGAAGGTTTGATGTCTGCTGCTGAATTCCCATCGCTGACTACCGAAACTGGCTTTCGCTTGCCACAGAGTGAATTCATTGACGAAATTGTTTACGACGGCACTAAACCTAACGCTTATTTAGAGAAGTTTCCTATTGGACTTAAAGCCGAAACACTTTAGCCGATTAATAGCGAAATACACTTTCACCTACCAGGCCGTAAGCCATGACAGGTAGTAAACAAGGAATATCCATGCAACCCAACGCTACTGCTGATTTTGAACCACGGCTAATTATATTGACCGTAAATCAAGTTAAGAAATTTACAAAAAAACTAGTCAATGCTGCATTGTACCCAGCTATAGGTATCGGGCTGTTTTTATTGTTATGGCAATTTACAGCCACCAATATAGTGACGTCTCTCGGTCAGTTTCCGGGGCCAACTGAAGTATGGACGCAATCTAAAGGTGTAATGACTGAACACTATGCTGAACGAGAAAAAGAGCAGGCATTTTATAAACGGCAAGAAAAACGCAATGCGATAAAACTAGCAAAAGATCCAGAGGCAATAGTAAAAATTCGAAATTACACCGGTAAGGCAACATTTGTTGATCAAATTTTTACAAGTCTCTACACCGTAGGATTCGGATTTTTTGTCGCCTCTGTTATCGCCATACCGTTAGGGGTTTTATGTGGGCTAAGCGATGCAGCTTATCGCAGTATCAATCCTATCATCCAAACGTTTAAACCAATATCGCCACTAGCATGGCTACCACTAGTCACCATGGTGGTATCAGCCTTATACGTTAGCGACGATCCAATCTTCGATAAAGCATTTTTAACCTCGGCATTTACGGTAGCCCTATGCTGTTTGTGGCCGACAGTAGTTAATACAATAGTCGGTGTATCTAGTATCGATAGAGATCTGATTAATGTTAGCCGCGTATTACGATTATCGCCTTTAGTCCACGTTAAAACTATCGTCATCCCCTCTTCTATTCCTCATATTTTTACCGGCTTACGGCTATCACTAGCAACTGGTTGGATGGTACTAATCGCGGCTGAAATGCTGGCGCAAAACCCTGGCCTTGGGAAATTTATTTGGGATGAATTTCAAAATGGTTCATCTAATTCACTGGGTCGAATTATGGTTGCGGTATTAGTCATCGGCATCATTGGTTTTATTTTAGACCACTTAATGTTGTTAATTCAAAAACGCTTTTCTTGGGATAAGCAAGCTACCTTGCGTTAACAGAATTGCATTAACAAGCATTGCACTAACGACATTTTTAAAGAGACACTGTTATGAAAGATTGTTACCTAGAAATTTCTAAAGTGGGCATCGAGTTTCCAACTGATGACAAGCCATTTAGAGCACTCCAAGACGTCAACTTGGGCATTAAAAAAGGCGAGTTTATTTCTCTTATTGGTCACTCAGGTTGCGGTAAGTCTACTGTATTAAATATTGTCGCTGGCCTATACGAGGCCAGCGAAGGTGGCGTAATTTTGGAAGGTAAAGAAGTCAATGAGCCTGGGCCTGATCGCGCGGTTGTCTTTCAAAACCACGCTTTACTGCCATGGTTAACGGTCTATCAAAACGTTGAGCTAGCGGTTAAATGCGTATTTAAAAAAACTAAATCGAAAGCTGAAATCCGCCAATGGGTGGAACATAATCTTACCTTGGTGCATATGGATCATGCTATGAAGAAATTACCGGGAGAGCTATCCGGCGGGATGAAACAACGGGTAGGTATTGCTCGCTGCTTAGCAATGCAACCAAAAGTTTTATTAATGGATGAGCCATTTGGCGCACTGGACGCATTAACTCGGGCCCACCTTCAAGATTCACTAATGGAAATACAACAAAATCTTGGCAATACCGTCATCATGATCACTCATGATGTTGATGAAGCCGTACTGTTGTCCGACCGAATTGTGATGATGACCAATGGCCCTGCTGCAACGATTGGCGAAATACTAACAATAGATTTACCTCGTCCACGTAACCGCGTGCAGCTCGCTGATGATGCGCAATTTAATGCTTACAGACAAAGCGTATTGAAATTCTTATACGAAAAACAATCTAACCCAGCCGCTAACACTGCAGCAAAAATTGAAGCCAGCAATGGCAAAAAAAAACTCGGCCTAGTGTCGGTTAAAAAGTCATCCGATGAAGCCGCATAAGACAATATTAAGATTAGGGAATATAAAATGTTACATATAGTTGTAGTTGGAAATGGCATGGTAGGCCATCACTATGTAGAGACTTTAGCTAAATCTGAAGTAGCAGCCAAAATTACCGTGATAGGCGGCGAGCCCCGTCCAGCCTATGATCGTGTTCATTTATCTGAGTTTTTCTCTGGTCGTGCAGCAGAAGATTTGGCGTTAACAACACGTGAACATTATGAAAATATTGGTGTTGACGCACATTTTGGTGACCCCGTAAGTCGTATTGATAGAGATAATAAAACCGTTATTACTGAAGGCGGCAGAAGCTTTAGTTATGACAAATTGGTTTTAGCAACAGGCTCTTATCCGTTTGTACCTCCGGTGCCAGGTCATGACCAAAAGCCGTGTTTAGTTTATCGCACCATTGATGACCTGGGCATGATTCAAGCACAATCGGAAGACGCCAAAGTTGGAGTTGTGGTTGGCGGTGGTTTGCTAGGGCTAGAGGCGGCCAACGCGATTAAAAATATCGGTCTTAAAACCCACGTGGTTGAATTTGCCCCAGGCTTGATGGGCGTCCAGTTAGACGCTGGCGGCAGCGCCATGTTACGCCGCAAAATTGAAGCGCTAGGCGTAACAGTCCACACCAGTAAAGCAACTGAAGTGATAGAGCCAGTAAAAGATGGCACCACTCGCCTTAGTATGAAGTTTGCTGATGGCGAGCATTTAGATACCGATATGATTGTATTTTCTGCCGGCATTCGTCCCAGCGACCAACTAGCGCGCGACGCCGGTATAACGGTTGGCGAGCGCGGTGGTATAGAAATTGATTATCATTGTAAAACTAGCGACTCGGATATTTTTGCTATTGGCGAGTGCGCCCTATTCGGCGGTAGAATTTTTGGTTTAGTTGCACCCGGTTATCGCATGGCAGAATGCGCGGTTAGCCAACTAAGCGATGACAAAGTGCCATTTCAAGGTGCTGATATGAGCACTAAGCTAAAACTAATGGGAGTTGATGTTGGCTCACTTGGCGACGCCCATGGCAAAGAAGAAGGTTCGCTCACTTATACCTTTAGCGACGAAGGCATTGAAGTATACAAGCGTATTATTGTCAGTAGCGACGGTAAAAAATTACTGGGCGCTGTATTGGTTGGCGACTGCTCTGATTACGATACGTTATTACAATATTTCCTCAATGCTATTGATTTACCGGCAGATCCTGCCACTTTAATTCTGCCTTATAACGCTGGCGCTGCACCTAGCCTAGGTGTTAGCTCGCTGCCTAACACTGCAACTATTTGCTCGTGTCATAATGTGAGTAAAGGCGACATTATTGAAGCCATGGATGCTGGTTCCTGCACACTAGGCGATGTTAAGTCTAGTACCGCAGCCAGTACTGGCTGCGGTGGTTGTAGTGCACTCTTGAAAACCTTAGTAGACGATGAACTGCTAGCGCGCGGTTTAGAGGTTAACACGGCTATTTGTGAGCACTTTGCTTTCACTCGCCAAGATTTATTTAACATTATAAAAGTCGAAGAAATCACTAGCTTTGAGCAATTGATTACCAAACATGGTGAAGGCCTAGGCTGTGAAATTTGTAAGCCTGCAGTGGGTTCTATTTTGGCATCACTATGGAACGACTATGTGCTTGAGGAAAAACATATACCACTACAAGACACCAATGATAATTTTCTTGCTAATATGCAAAAAAATGGCACCTACTCAGTAGTGCCAAGAATTGCCGCTGGCGAAATAACCCCAGACAAATTAATTGTGTTGGGTGAAGTCGCCAAAAAGTATAGCTTGTATACCAAAATCACTGGTGGCCAGCGCATAGATCTATTTGGTGCACGGTTGCAACATCTACCCGCAATATGGGAAGAATTAATTGATGCCGGTTTTGAAACCGGCCACGCCTACGGTAAGTCACTGCGAACAGTTAAGTCTTGTGTTGGCAGTAGCTGGTGTCGTTATGGGGTGCAAGACAGTGTCGCTATGGCGATCTATGTAGAAAACCGTTACAAAGGATTACGCTCTCCGCATAAGTTGAAGTCTGGTGTATCTGGCTGCACCCGCGAATGCGCCGAAGCACAATCTAAAGACTTTGGCATTATCGCCACCGAAAAGGGCTGGAACTTATTCGTGGCCGGTAATGGTGGTATGAAACCGCGCCATGCAGATTTATTTGCCACTGATTTAGACGATCAAACGCTGATTAAATATATTGATCGTTTCTTAATGTTTTATGTACGCACCGCCGACAGGCTGCAGAGAACATCGGTATGGTTAGACAATCTAGACGGTGGTTTAGAGTATTTAAAACAGGTAGTTATCGAAGATTCACTCGGCATTGCCAATGAACTAGATGAGCAAATGACGCGTATTGTAGGTACCTATCAGTGCGAATGGAAAACCACTATTGCTGATCCAGAAAAACTCAAGCGTTTTAAACAGTTTGTAAACTCTACTGCGGACGATGAGCAAATTGTCTTTATCCAAGAGCGTGGCCAACCTCGCCCCGCCACTGAAGAAGAAAAACTCACCCTTGAAAAGATCGCTTAAGAGATACGCCAATGAGCAACGCACAAGAAAACTTATCTACCGTAACTGTTTGTCGCCAGTCAGAGCTAGTAGCAGGTTCTGGTATCAATGCTTTAATAGATGGACAGCAAGTCGCCTTATTTTATCTAACCAAACCCGAGCCCAAGGTTTATGCCATCGGTAACTGGGATCCAATCGGTAAAGCAAATGTGCTATCGAGAGGTATTATTTGCGACATAAATGGTCGCATAACAGTAGCCTCACCGCTTTATAAACAACATTACGACTTAACCACCGGTCAATGTCTTGAAGACGACGAAGTATCAGTACCGGTTTATGACGCCAGTATTGTGGTTGAACATGTGCAGATAACGCTATAAAACAGATGGCAAATATCTGCACAATAAAAACAACATGCCCATATTGCGGCGTAGGCTGCGGCGTCAAAGCAACAGTTAAAGACGACCGTTTAATAGCAGTTTCTGGTGATGAAAATCACCCAGCTAATTTAGGAAAATTGTGCGTAAAAGGCACGGCGCTAAACGAAACCATGGGCAATCATGGCCGACTGCTAGCCCCACAAATTGAAGGTAAAGAGGTCGACTGGTCGACAGCGATTGACACAGTAGCAACCAAACTCATGTCTATACGTGAGAAATATGGGCCTAATGCGATCGCGTTTTACTTATCTGGGCAACTACTTACTGAGGATTATTATGTCGCCAACAAGCTGGCCAAAGGTTTTATTGGTACTGCCAATGTCGATACCAACTCACGACTGTGTATGTCATCAGCTGTGGCCGCCTACAAGCGAGCCTTTGGTAATGACCTAGTGCCATGCAGTTATGAAGATATAGATCATTGTGAATTACTAATATTGACCGGATCTAACGCAGCGTGGACTCATCCGGTGTTATACCAACGTATGGTCGCGGCGAAAAAACAAAACCCAAAAATGAAAATAGTAGTGATCGACCCACGACGCACGGCTAGCTGTGATATTGCTGACTTACATTTGGCTATTGCGCCGGGCTCAGATGGCTTTATTTTTAACGGCTTACTCAATTATCTGGCTAATAACGAAAAATTAAACAAAGACTATATTAGTCATCACACCCAAGGATTTAATGCTGCATTGAGCGCAGCCGCTGAGTTAACTATTGAAGCGGTAACCGCAACCACTGGAGTTAGTGAAGCCGACATAGTGACGTTTTACCGATGGTATGCGGAAACGGCTAATACCATTAGCTTTTATTCTATGGGCATCAATCAATCGGCTACCGGCACCGACAAATGCAATGCAATTATAAACTGTCATTTAGCCACCGGTAGAATAGGTAAAATTGGGGCTGGCCCATTTTCTATTACCGGCCAACCCAATGCTATGGGCGGACGTGAAGTTGGTGGCTTAGCAACCATATTAGCTGCACATATGGATTACGCACCCGGCAATGTAGCTCTAGTATCTGAGTTTTGGCAGAGCGATTCAGTCAACACCGCAGCTGGATTAAAAGCGATAGATTTATTTGATGCGGTGGCAACAGGTGAAATAAAAGCCATTTGGATTATGGGTACAAACCCGGTTGTCAGCATGCCCAATGCTGATAAAGTAAAAGCCGCACTAGAAAACTGTGACACTGTCATCGTGTCTGACTGCGTTGAGGAGACGGACACCACTGCGACAGCAAATATATTATTACCCGCTACTGGCTGGGGTGAAAAGTCGGGGACTGTAACTAATTCAGAACGACGCATCTCTCGCCAACGCAACTTAGAGCCGGCGCTAGGACAGGCCAAAGATGATTGGTGGATATTAGCTAAAGTAGCCGAGAGGATGGGCTTTAGTACTAGTTTTAGTTATCAGACAGCCAGAGATATTTTTGTTGAACACGCTCAGCTTAGTGGTTTTAAAAATAACGGGCAGCGCTTTTTTGATATTAGCGGTTTGGCGAATTTATCTGAACAAGAATATGATGTACTTAATCCTATCCAATGGCCGGTAACGACTCCAGCAAGCAACGGCGTCGTCCGCTTATTTGAAAACGGCATATTCAACACTGAGAATGGTAAGGCACGCTTTGTTAGTGTTAAGGCAGAGCTGCCAAGTGGCAACCTAAATCGGCTATGGCTTAACACGGGCCGGCTGCGTGATCAGTGGCATACCATGACTCGCACCGCCCGCGCGCCGCGCTTACTAGACCATAGCGACCAACCTTTTGCCGCCATCAATCCGACTACCGCAACCCAACTAAACATACAGCAAGGTGAGTTAGTCCAAGTTTCATCAAAATATGGCAGCGCGCTAGTTATTGCCGATATCGACAAGGATATTGATGCCGCGCAGATTTTCATACCAATACACTGGAACAATCAATACAGCGGCAATGCCCGCATCGATAGCTTAATCGCGCCTATTAACGATCCAATATCTGGCCAGCCGGAGTTGAAATATACGCCGATAGATATGGTAAAAGTCTCTACTCCCAAATGGGCCAGCATATTGACAAGGAGTAAGATCGATTGCGATAACTTTATTTATTGGGCTTGTTCAAGTCTGGCGCAAAACAGTGGCTATCTCTACCATGTGGCGCTTTCTGAAGATTTCGATTGGCAACAATATATTTCTGCCAATACCTCTACAGCTATTGCTTATGATCACTTTTCCAACCCGCTAGCAGGTGACGAACGTTTTATTTGCCATAGTGGTCGACAGTTAGAAATGGCTGTTTATTGTCATCGAGAAAAGCATCAACTACCGCAGAGAACGTGGCTAACGAGCCTATTTGAGAAGTCCTTGATAGGCACCTCGCACTGGTCAATGTTAACCGGTGAAGAATACAAACTGCGCAATACTAGCAAGCATATCTGTAGTTGTTTTAAAGTTAGTGAAGATGCCATCATCAACGCTATTAATAATGGCGCTAGCACTCAGCAGGCACTTGGCGAGCAACTTAAATGCGGCAGTAATTGTGGCTCATGTATTCCTGAACTAAATAAACTAATACGCCAGTATAAAAACTTTGCAACGGCTTAATATCGCTTAACACTACTGGTCAATTTCCCACTCTATATTCACGGTTACTGAATAAGCGTTCTCGCCTGCCGCTACGGGTACTGAGTCAGACATAGCTTCACTGGCAAAGCTAGCTTTCATCATTGGCATCGGACTGGTGCCATGAGAATTCTCTGAAATACTGAGAATCTTACCTAATTTCACCCCTGCGGTATTCACTAAAGTATTGGCTTTCGCTATCGCCTGTTTGATCGCCGCTTCGCGCGCAGCGGTTAAGGCTTGCTTGGGGTTGTCGTTGGCAAATTGAATATTGCCACCAGTGTTTACCCCCAGCGTAACGACTTGATCGAGAATATCGCCGACACTGGCTAAATCGCGAATCCGCATAGAGAGATTATTGCTAACCGTATAACCAGTAATACTGGGTGGCTTGCGCTCTTGGCCATTTTTATGCGGTGGATAATAATAACGCGGTGAAATATTAAAGTTAGCGGTTTGTAGATCTTTATCTTCGATACCTCGAGCCTGCATAGCTGCCAAAACCTTAGTCATGGCTTCACTGTTAGCAGTCAATGCTGCACTAGCGGTTGTGGCCTCTCTCACCACCCCCACATTGATCATCGCGATGTCGGCCGCAATTACAATCTGGCCTTCGCCACTGACGCGTATTGTTGATAGCCTTTCTTCACTGTAGGCAGAGTAGGAAAACAGTAACGCCAGCACAGCAGTAATAACTATTCGACCGTTTGTTTGAGAAGTCATATGCACATCCTTTTTGGAGCTATTAAATAATTATAAACCAGTGTCCAACATTCATTGGTTTGAGACAACGGCGTAAATATACCTATGAGATAACTTAACCTTAACATCAGACCCACTTTTGTAACTCAGCCCACCTATGCATAATGGCAATTACTTTTGGCACATTGGCTTGTGTTACTCTTGATAACTTAACAACTGCCTCCATTATTATGATGGTAAAAGCGGAGATATACGATGGAAATGACTTTACTACCTTGGCACTGGATTGTATTTGGTGTCGCTTTAATTATTAGCGAAGTTTTTTTAGCCAGCTTCTTTATTATCTGGTTCGGGCTAGCAGCGGTTGCTGTAGGTATCGCCTTGTACATTGTTCCCGGGCTTGATCCAATGTGGCAGGTTTTTTTATGGGCGTTTGTATCTTCGTTATTAGCAATTGGCTGGTTTAAGTACTTTAAACCTAGAGCCGGCTTTAATAACAACGCTCAGATTACCCAACAAGATATTCAAGGTGAAGTTGGCATTGTGTTAACTTCACCTATTGGTGAGAAAAAAGGTCGGCTCCGCTTCCCTGCGCCGGTATTAGGGGTAGATGAATGGGAAATCCAATGTGATAGCGAGCTAGAGATTGGTGATCGCGTGGAAGTAATCGATATCACAAACAATGTTTTATTAGTCAAAAAGCACTAACAATTTAATTAATCGGAGAAAATCATGAGTTCAGGCTTAATTGTCACATTAGCACTATTTGCTTTTGTAGTTATTACTGCATTAAAGGGCGTTCGCCAAGTGCCACAGGGGTCTAAGTGGATTGTGCAACGTCTTGGTAAATATCATGCATCGTTGATGCCAGGATTAAACTTCATCATTCCCTACGTTGATGACGTCTCTCATAAAATTACTACTAAAGACATTGTGATGGATATCCCGTCACAAGAAGTAATTACCAAAGATAATGCCATATTGGTTACTAATGCAGTGGCCTATATCAATATTAGCGCACCCGAAAAAGCAGTATATGGTGTTGAAGATTATGTAATTGCAATCCAAACCTTGGTGCAGACTTCCTTGCGTTCAATCGTCGGGGAGATGGCATTAGACGAAGCGCTATCCTCGCGTGAACATATTAAGACAAAACTAAAAGCGGCTATTTCAGATGACATTTCCGATTGGGGTATCACGCTGAAGACGGTTGAGATTCAAGACGTCAACCCGTCCAGTACTATGCAACATGCTATGGAAGAGCAAGCAGCCGCTGAACGAGCCAGACGAGCCACCGTAACTCGCGCCGACGGCGACAAGCAGGCTGCAATTTTAGACGCACAAGGAAAGCTAGAAGCTTCTAAGTTAGAAGCGGAAGCGCAAATTATTCTGGCGCAAGCCAGTCAGAAATCTATTGAGCTAGTAACTGAGGCAATTGGTGAGCGTGAAATGCCAATAGTTTACTTATTAGGCGAGAAATATATTAATTCGCTACAAGCATTATCGACTTCAGACAATGCTAAATCTGTTGTCTTCCCAGCTGACATACCAGCAGCTATTCAAGGCTTGATGGGTAAAAAGTAAAGTATAAAAAGCAGTCAAAAAAAGGGAGCCAAAGTGATTTGGCTCCCTTTTTACTAACGCTGATCCATCATAAAACTAGCTAGACTGAAGTTACTTATCTGAAGACTATTTAGTCAACCCCATTGCATGGTCAATAATGTGAAAAATCTCATTTTGCTCTATCACGCCGTTTACCAAATGCGACCAAGGGCCAACAGCAAACAAGGCAACATCTTCACCACTATGGGTTTCTGAACTCATTTCTATTGCTGTTTCCTGCAAATAATTATCGTTCAACACTTCCCCTTCAGTAACCTCTTTACGTCCATCGGTAGTCGCATTCGGTCCGTTATGATAACCCAAAGTTGTATAAGGCTTACCGTCGGCGGCATTAGTATATTCGCGCGAACCACCGTCACTCCAAGCAACAAAACCTAAAATAGGATTGCCCCGCTCGGGGTAGCCAGCAATGGTGAAGACATGAGAGTGGTCGGCAGTGACTAATATTAAGGTCTCATCCAAATTCACTGTTTCAACCGCAGCTTGCACAGCGCGGGAAAACTCTTGAGCATCTGTTAAAGCACGATAAGCATTGGTCGCATGATGAGCATGATCAACTCGACCACTCTCTACCATCAAAAAATAGCCATCTTTATTGCGGCTTAGAACGTCGATAGCTGATGACGTCATTTCAGTTAACGACGGCTCTTGGGTTGCACTTCTATCGGCTTCAAACGCCATATGTTTGCTGCTAAACAGTCCAAGGAGCTTGTCGTTAGTCTTTGTCGCTTGACTCAACTCTTCAGCATTAGTCACAAAGGCGCCATCAGTATATTTCTGCTGCCATTCCTCAACTAGGTCTCTACCATCTTCACGCTTACCACCATCATCATCGATGGTATAGAAATAACGTTTACCTCCGCCAAGTGCTACATCAATGCCGTCACCGGTTGAAAACTGAATCAGTTGCTGGGCAATATCCTGACAACCTAGAGCTCTTTTGTCGGCCGGAACATTCGCATCTGCCTCCCAGTCACGGGTCGGTGAATGGGCATAAACTGCAGCCGGAGTTGCATGAGTAATTGACGCGGTTGACACTACGCCTGTTGCCAAGCCTTTTGCCTCGGCGATCTCAGCGATAGTTTTAGGGAAATCGATGCTTGGGCCATAACAGTCATTGTCTTGATCTGCTGCCTGAGAAATAACGCCAATGCCTGTTTTTACGCCAGTATTCATGGCACTTGCAGTACCAGCTGAATCAGGCACTTGGGCGTCAGTATTGTAAGTTTTAACTAACGCTAAATTAGGAAATATCTCAAACGACAAACTATTTTCTTCACCTGTCTCACCCCTGCTTTGACCGTCATATATACGTGTGGCAGTAATGGTTGAAATGCCCATGCCGTCGGCAATAAATAAAATAACATTTTTGGCTTTATTAGTATTGAGTGGAATGTTAGCACGCTGGGCGACAGCCGCTTGGCCCTGGCTATACCATTGATTGACCTCTGCTTGCTGACTAACAGCAACAGCATTTGCACTATTTTGTAACGAATTTACTGCAACCTGGGAATCAACTGAAGTACAGGCCGTCAAGGTCGCAGCTGTCGCCAGAATTAATAATTTATTCATCACACAATCCTCTCATTGTAATCAAGCATGTTTCGATAATCGCGCAAACCCCAGCCAATTAATATTGCCGCCAGCGGATACATAATCGCCGACACCGTCGCTATTGACTTACCTAAAGCTAAGTCGTCACCATAAACAAAGTCAGTGAAAAATGCGACGAAGCTACCACCCAAGGCCAAACCGAATAAATTGGTTAAAAATAACAACAAGGCAGCAACCTGCGCGCGCATCCGATTTGGAGTAATAATCGCTAAACCGGCTACTGCCACACCAAAGTGAGTGTAGTGAATAAAGATAACCGGCCAAGTTAATAGCAAAGCATATTCTGATTCAGGCATTAATGGCGCAGCCACGGCAGGCATCATTGCGATTAGAGCTGCCAGCATAACCACTCGCATATTGGCGTCTTTATAACCAAATCTTTCCAGCAATGTCGCGAAAAATGCGCCGCATAATGTGCCCGCAGTACCCGCTATTAAAAAGATAGATCCAAGTGAATTACCAGCATCAGTTTTAGGCATAGCATAGCTGCGCTGCAAAAATTCGGGAAACCAAGTAAGCGTGCCATAGCCAATAACAGACATGGCCGACACCCCCATCATTAAGGCGGTATAGACTTGCCAATGTTGTTTTAAGAATGCCAGTACTTCTTTGACTGGAACTTCTTTGCCACTATCTTGCGCATTCGCTTTACGCCGTGGCGGCTCTTTTACAAACAGCAATAACAATACTAATAATAAGCCGGGCAGCCCTACCGCCACAAAAGTTGCCTGCCAAGCACTAAACTGCCCTAATACCGGTACCACCAGCTCATCTAAACCAGCAAAGTATTCATAGACCTGACCGCCGATAATGTAAGAACTACCACTGCCGATGGTGATACCTGTGGCAAAAACTGCCGTCGCCCAGCGCAATCTATTAGCCGGGAAATAGTCACTCAATAGCGAATATGTTGGCGGCGACAAGGCCGCCTCGCCCACGCCGACGCCAATTCTGGTAACAAATAAACTACCGAAGCTTTTTGCCAAACCGCAAGCGACTGTCATTATGCTCCAAAAAAATACGCCGCCGGTAATAATCCATTTACGACTATATCTGTCGGCTAGCCAGCCGATAGGTAAACCCAAAAATATATAAAAAATTGTGAATGCCCAGCCATGCAAAATACTGAATTGAAAATCAGAAATTTCAAATTGTTGCCTAATCGGTCCAACCAGCATTGCCAGTACATTGCGATCAATAAACGACAAAATATACGCTAGCAATAATACTACTAGGACATAAACAGAATAACGCGGAGCCGGATATGGCTGTTGCTGAGATGACATCGCTTAGCTACTTGTCTCATCAGCTTGCTGACAGCGTAAACACTTTATGACTTCGGGCTGAACAGACAAGCGTGCAAAACCAATCGCGTCCCCGCAGGCCTCGCACCAACCATAATCATCGTCTGATATTTTTAATTGCACGGCGTGTAATTGTTTTATTTTCTCTATCGCTTGGCGCTCAGCGGCTTTTGCTATTTGCTGCTGCGTAATCGCATCAATTCGCGACACTCTGCCGATACTTTGCTGATCTAACACAACTGGCTCTGCTTGCTGATGTAAACTGTCTATTCGAGTAGTCAACTCATGTAATTGAGTTTTAATAAGCAGGGCTAACTGATCAATTTGCTGAGGCATTAGTTCTTTATTCATGCTAGCTGACAGCCGGTAATACTTGCTTTGCAAAAGGTATGGTGATTCGCCGCTGCTGATTAAGAGATGCTTTGTCTAGCTTATCAAGGCCATCTATTAAATAAGTCATATCGCGCTGACCATGGCGTAACATATAACGCACCACCTCATCATCTAACTGCATACCACGTATTTTTGCCCGCAACTGCAACGCAGACTGCTTTTCTTCATCCGCTAGCGACTGAATTTTTAAGACTAGAAACTGAGCTAGGCGCGACTGTAGATCGGGCAGCTTTAATGCCAATGCTTTAGGCGCACAATTTGCTGAAAACACCACATAACCGCCAACAGCTAATACCCGATTATACAAATTAAAAATTTCACGTTCCCACAGATCATTACCAGCAATAATATCAATATCATCTAGACATAAAACCTGCTGTGACTCTAAACCCTCAAAAATTTCACTCGGGTTATACAGCTGCATATCGGCAAGCGGCAGGTACACTCCAGATAAGCCAAGTACATCTGCCTCGCAACACACTGCTTGCAATAAGTGCGAACGACCACTACTAGCACTGCCGTAGAGATAAATCATACTGTCTGTTTCTTGATGTAAACTACCGCTAAGTGTATTCAGCGTTAATTTGTTAGCGTCGCTGGTATAAAAGCTGTCGAAGGTAGCCTCATCATTCAGACCAACAGATAAAGTAAGCTGTTGCATTAAGACAACCTTACTTGAGCAAAAATTATTGCTGATACGTTAAAATTAACCAACGCCCTAATTAACGCCATTGGTATACCAAACTGTTATCACTAATCGTCTCATCACTACCTTCTACGGTTGCCACTGGTACCAGTCGCTTATTTAAGCTAATAAGTTCTTCTAGCTTGGTACGATTAGCGGTCAAGCCAAGAGTAAACTCAAACACATCACCTTTTATGCTACTTAAGGCAACATCACTAACAGCAATTAACTGTTTAAAATAAAATAACAAAGTGCCGTAATCTTCAAACGAGCTAACGCCTACTATTTTTACCGTTGCCACATTACCTTGGTCGGTACTGATCAAGGCATAACGTGACGACAACAACTCTGCCACCGCATCAATTGGACCGTTAATACAATCTGCCAACATTTTGCATTCGCTATCCCAATAAGTGGATGTACCACTAAAATTGTATTCCCATGCGACTCGCCACTTACCATCAGACGTTCCTAGCAACCGGCCAAGCAGCGTACCGCTAACATCATAACGCTGGGACGCCAAAGCAATCGCAGCAGGATCTGCCGCCCATAACGAGCCCAAGTTCAGCGTCGCCTGTTCTTGTAAGTCATACACTGGCCAAACAAGTGGTAATCCGCGTCTAGCAGCACTTGCCTCGACAATTTGCCTAAGCTCGGTCTCATCATCCCCTAGCGGCAATCTGCGTCCAGCCAAGTCATCAACCACTAACCATACCAACGTTGCCGGCCGATCTTCAGCCCAGATAGGCTCGTTACTCGATCGCAATAAATCCAATATTGCTGGTTTTCTAAATTGCAGCTCTAAACTATAAGGCAGCGGCTGTGGGCCCTCAGCAATGCTATCAGCCGCTAGTGGGGTTTTTTGATAAGAGAACTTAGTTAAATAGCGCACTGCGTTTTTTATTGCCCGCTGAATATCGCTATTTAGCACCACCGTGCTGCTGCCAGATATTCTAACCAACACTGGCGCCATGCCAGCTGTCGCGGCCTCGCTGCGGGCAGCTGCCTGCTGATCAGCAACAGGAACGCTCTCAATATATAAGTTTTCAACAGTATTGGCTGTTGCATTGAATGCTACAACCGCAGACAAAGCCATGCCACAAAGCAGCACAAGGCGGGTAATGAACAAATTATTCTCCATATGATTACTGTTAAAACGCAGTAGACCGCCATTCTAGCAGTGATTTAAAGCTTGGAACAAAAACCAATTCAAATTATGGTGCAGCGCCGGTCCACCTGCTAAAATAGCGACGCCTTTTTAACCAACCCCAGTGGAATATTTGAATGAGCAAGTCTGAAGCATCACCTTCTTTGAGCTATAAAGACGCCGGCGTAGATATCGACGCTGGCAATGCACTAATCGAACGTATTAAACCCCATGCAAAACGGACATATCGCCCTGAGGTTATGGGTAATTTAGGTGGTTTTGGTGCCTTGTGCGAAATCCCCGAGGGCTACAGACAACCCGTATTAGTATCTGGTACCGACGGTGTTGGCACAAAATTACGCCTCGCATTAGAAATCGGCAAACACGACACTATTGGTATCGACTTGGTATCTATGTGTACTAACGACTTAATCGTCACCGGCGCCGAACCATTATTCTTTTTAGATTATTATGCCACTGGCAAACTAGATTTAGATACCGCAACGGCTGTTATCAGTGGCATTGCAACCGGCTGTGAAATATCGGGCTGTGCACTTATAGGCGGTGAAACCGCCGAAATGCCTGGGATGTACGAGGGTGAAGACTACGACTTAGCCGGTTTTTGCGTCGGGGTGGTGGAAAAGTCTGAAATAATTGACGGCAGTACCGTTAAATCAGGTGATGTCCTTTTAGGTATCGCTTCTAGCGGCCCTCATTCAAATGGTTACTCGCTGATTCGTAAAGTATTAGAAATCAGTGGTGAATCAGTAGACACCCCATTCGGCGACAGCACCTTAGGTGAAACCCTGCTCACCCCTACCCGTATTTACGTGAAAGCCTTATTGGCGCTCATTAAAGCCATGCCGATTAAAGCACTCGCCCATATTACTGGCGG
>CAWVSB010000026.1:0-41981 GCA_963933215.1 uncultured Cellvibrionales bacterium | reverse complement strand
CTGATGTGATCGAGGCAGCATTAGCCCACGTAGATTCAAACGAGGTACGCAGGGCTTACAATCGCAGTGATTATTTAGAGAAGCGTAAGGTGTTAATGGATAACTGGTCCAAACACATAGAAACCGCTGCTATGGGTAATTTAGGAATAGCTACATCAAACAATGTGCTTTCAGGCAACTTTTAAACAACCAAACACAGAGCGACTTGAATTTTGTAGTAATTCGTAATTCACTATTACCCAGCCTAGCTCGACGGAGCAAAAGGGGCAGCTACCCACTGCCCTTGGTTTGGGGTTTTTAATGGGAGTGAGAAGGAACTACCATGGATAAACTAATTGACGCTGCAAAAATATTACTAACCTCAGACTTACCTTCAGACGCCTATTCTTCGACCCATATAAGCCATGTTTTTCACTGGCCATTTATACAAATGCAGGATTTGTTGACAGGTAATTTTCCGAATCTATCAAACACTGACTTGAGAGCTAGGTTTGAGGAGATAAATATACTAATAGATAATTCCGATTATTTGGATAGGAGTGATACATTTCCATTGGTCTACCTTATAGACAGAATGGTATTAGCACCTGAAAAAAAGCTAGATCTATTCACTTCGCTTTTAATTTTCGAACTATCTAATGCGCTAGTAGCGAAAACACAAATAGAAGCCAGCACAGCAATGATCAAAGCTCAAATGGCTTTTGGAGAAGTAGGATTACGAAGCAGCCCAATGGATATTTTCGAGCGACAGTGTGCTTGGGAATTTGGCGCAGAGCGCAGCCTTAGCAAACGACAAAAAAAAGCCGCGAACAAACGTCATGAAGAAAATCACTCCATGAAATCAGAGTGCATTGAACACTACATTACAAACAAAGCGGACTATAAAAACATGACTGACGCAGCAGAAAAAATAGCAAACGTCATAGTTCCTGTTAAATACACAACAGTCTATAACTGGATCAGAGAGTATAATAAAAAGCTAAAAAGCTAAAAAGTGCAGTCTCCCAGCACACTGTATATTCTCCCAGCTCGGTCTATTCAAAACAATAATTAACACGCCTATATTCCAGTTGTCGATAACGCCCTAGGAGGGAAATCATGACTGATAATATGCCTAAAACTAATGAAATCACCACCCAAAAAATCTCAGCCAATGAGCGGGTAATACGCTTCCCCGAGCTGAGGGAAAGAATCGGGCTTTCACGCTCGCATATTCATTCTCTCGTAGCTAAAAATCGCTTTCCTGCCCCAATCAAACTTGGAGACAGGGCGTCTGGCTTTCTTGAATCTCAAGTTAACGCATGGCTAGAGCAGCGTATCGCTGAATCACAATCCAAAAATAATAACGCAGCCTAGTAAGAGTGCTTAAGCCCTCTGTACTCAACACAAAGGGCTTTAGTGATTAGCTAACAATTGGAGAATCAATTATGAGCAAGCGAAACAATACAACTTATGCAGCACAGAGAGCAAGAATACTCGCCGCACTAATAGAGCGTAGTGCTAGAGGTTTAACTACTATCGAAATGCGTGAAGAACTGGATGTTATGAGTCCCGCGCCAAGGGTCCTGGAATTACGCGAATTGGGCCACCAAATACAAACTGTTTGGACTGTCTCTGAGAACGCCCAAGGTAATAACCACCGCAATGCGCGCTATGTGTTAATCAATATCGCCGAGGGGGTGGCAGCATGAATTTTCTAGTTGAATTTTCAACCAAAAAGATCACCCCCGTAACAGTGGAAGCTGATACGCCACAGGAGGCCATAGAGCGCGCTCTAAGGCAGGAAGATCATGCTGGTGACATTTACTATAAAGACATGGAACTATTAAAGGTGAGAGAGATAGCGCCTTAGTCATGGAAGACACGATGCCCCCAGAAATATTGATTCCAAAGCTAGTTAATCGTGGTGATTACTTAGCGATAGAGCAAGGACGCTTAGTGATTACGCCTAAAAGTAAAACACCTATAGATGAGGAACAGCTTAAGAAATACACTCGCTTGATAGAGCAAGAATTAATCACCAAGCTTGGCCTAGTCTCGTATTGCTACGAATATTATACCGCTGGCATCTATGACGTAGGTAATGGCAAAAGGGAAAGTGGTATCACCCTGCACTATAAAAACATACTTACTGGTGAGACCCCCCGCCTAACCTATACCGTACCGTTAACACGAGATCGAACCACCAAGAATGGCAACAAAGGTCAACGTCTACCAGGCAAACAATTCAGAGTTAGCCATAGGATGAGCTTCTACAAATTATGGGTAAAGCTAGACCTTCCATTACCAATCCGACTATCAGCATTTCATGATTGCATGGGCAAGCTATCAAATGTGCTGCTTACAGGAACATGCAACGATGGCATTAAGCTCGATAAAGAAAACTTAGCAATGCTAGAAATAAGCTATGAAGAAATACTCAGCTCGTATTGCTGCGAAAACCCAATCAAATCACCCGACAACTACCCGACAACTACCCGACAAGCTCCTGACAATGTCCCGACAAGAACACCCGACAAGGAAACCCCACAAAGCCATACGCAACAAAGTCTAGAGCCAGATTCAACCACGGGTACGCCAAACCACGGAAACAAGGTAATAAGGGTAGAAGGATATAAGGGTGAGAGTAATATCATTCCTATACATCCTAGAGAACAGAGTAATGAAGAGTGGTTAGCTGATAATGAATGAAGCTAATTTGATTATTACTCTATTAGCTCAACTAACCCTTTTTCCATTTCGGGATAGTCGCGATACTTCTTCTTAGATAAAGCTTTTTTCGTGTTTTCTTTGGCTGATTCAAAATTATCAACAAACTGATAGCCAATATCATCGTCATTTAAACCATTAAATGGTTTCTGATATTGAAGCCCACTCATGATTAATTCACCACCATAAATAACCTTACCCGCCTCTACTGTAAATGGCTTAATTGGCAAAGCAGCTTCAGGCTTATACTCAGTGTCACTAACACCAAAATCCACTGTCATCATGCTTGGATAAGCACCCGCTAGAAACCATTCACCAGCTGGAAACTTTACAATAATCTCTTCATCATTTGTAAAGTAATGCTTCGTATAGGTGGACGTATCTATTTGCACGAAGATAACCTGAATATGATATTTAGATTTAAATCGAGAGTTTTCCCCTGGGGTGCCATGAATTTTTAAAACTACTAATCCATCTGTAGCTACATCAGGCTTGCCGCCTGGACGGACATAATCCGCAAAAGTTAGCGACGAATATATAACAATAAAAAATGTAGCAATTGATAAACTTAGATTTCTCATGATTTCCCTTGAGTATAATTATTTTAGCCAGTGACATTATCTGTTAATGGACATAACCGCACAACTACAAAATCTAGCTATGTTTCTCGGTGCACTATTCTGTTGATCAGTACTCGCAATATAATGACTTTTTGTAATCAACTTAAGCACCAGATAAGTAAAGATTCGGGTGGGGATTAGCGGTCAACAGACACAAGGTTTAGCCAACGGTGAAAACCTAGCAAAACCTTACATTTACCAATGAGTCAGGACTTATCAAAACTTAACATTTGCTACCGCCTAGAACTCAACAAAACTCAACATTTACACAAGAGTAAAACCTGTTAAAACCTCAGTTTTTGCCAGGGGGGGTATTTTCATAAACTATTGAACCACAACTATAAAACGGTGATGAAGTGTGCTTATTTTACATGGAAGAACAAAGCCATCATAACAACGAGAAAAGTATATATTACAAGCTGCAGCATATGATCATCCATGATCGTCCTCCAAGTCTGTTTTCACTAAAGACTAGAAGAGAGAATAGCATCGCTACTAATAAAGCAAACTACCCAAATAGGCAGTATAGAAAAGACATGAATCTTTTAAGCAGCTCAATATGCTACAGGGCCATTTACCGCCCTAATCGTCAATCCATCATAGTCTTTGGTTTCTAATAGCTGCTTGGCCTCTGCATAACTCCTATCAAGCCATATATTAGCGTTAGCGGTATTTAACAGCACCGGCTGACGATGATGACCAGAATCAGAAACAACGCCACAAGCGCCTGTAGTGACGATAATAACAGCAGCGGTTCGCTCCCATTTATCTTGCTTAGGTATCTTGTGATAACCATTGCCCATAATAGCGGCAAGGTAGAAAACGTGCCGGTCTGGAAACTCATAAAACATTCGCTGCTTCTTAGGTTTACCAACATCCACCCACTCATACCAACCATCTGCAGCCACTATGCAACGCCTATCCCTAAAAGCATTTTCAAAGGTGGGCTTTTCGTCGATCGTTTCAGCTCGAGCATTGATCAAAGGCTTGGGTAGTCTTGGAGTCTGCCTACCCCAATATAGAAACTCTAACGTTCTATAATCATCATCCTTATTGTGGACAACGGGAACAGTCATACTAGGTCTTATATCAGTATTAGGTGGAAGCGAAAGCATAGAATCGCCTTCACCCTGAGGGTTAATATCACTAAAGCTATAATTGGACTGCCTGTAGGTTAGTGCGCCACACATAGAGAGACCTGCGATTTAGGTTTGTGATTTTGTTATTACAGAACAATCGACTCTGACCCCATTTATTTCATGGCTGAATAAGTCCTGTGGAGTCTTAAATCAAACTGTCGATAGCTTATTTTCTAAATATACCCTACTAAGTTATATTGTTCCGTCTGAAAACTACCACTATGATATTAGTGTTTCGAACCAGTTGGTTAAAAATTTGATACTCTAACTAGAATTAATACAAGGCTGGCGAATTGAGCTCAGATAAATTTGAAGTTTACGACATAACAAATAAAGGCTTAGTCTTTGAGGACTTTGAGCAGCTAGGTACAAAAGCGAAACACTGGGTAATAGACTCAGAAAACGAAAAGTTCCTATTTAAAGAAGGTAGACCTAATACGGGAGAGAATTGGGCTGAAGTCTTGGCTTGCCATATTGCAGATGCTATAGATCTACCTCATGCAGGCTATCACCTAGCTACTGAAGCTGGGAAAGCTGGAGTCCTAAGCAATACCTTTGTACCAGATGGTGGTAGGCTGATTCACGGTAACGAGCTATTACTTAAAATCTCTTCATCCCACGGGAGCCTTAATAGACGCTCGATAGCGAAGCAGCATACCATTTCCAGAGTTAAGGCGGTCACAAAAAGATTGCCCAACAAGCCAAGAAGATGGGACTCCATATTTGGAGTTAAAACGGCCGAAGAAGTTTTTACAGGATATTTATTACTAGATACTCTCATCGCAAACCAAGATAGGCACATGGAAAACTGGGGCTACATACTAACTAGCGATGGAACGGTGCACCTGGCGCCAAGCTTTGATCATGCTTCTAGTCTGGGCAGAAATGAAACTGATGAAAATATGAAGGATAGGCTAAGCACGAGTGATCGAGGCCGCAGTATTGATGCGTATATACTTAGGGCGAAATCATCGCTATATTTAAGGCAGGATGATACGAAGCCGCTAAGCACTATTGATGCATTTAAAACCTGGGCATCTAGCACTCCAATTGCGGCAAAGTCGTGGATTGATCAACTTGCCAAATTAAGCGATGAAAACATAAGATCTTTAGTTGAAAAAATTCCCGACGAGCTTATATCAAGCGTGGCTGTCGAATTTACGACGAAAATGTTGATTTTGAATAAAGAAAGATTGATAAAGTTAAAATGTGAACTATGAATAATTCATTATACATTGAGTGGAATGACCCCCTGAAGAAGGTTTGGCGTACTGTTGGCAAATTGTCTAAGTTATCTGATAGATACTCCTTTGAATATACTAAAGGGGCCCTAGAATCAGAAAAGTTTGTTCCGTTTGGGCTAATGACGGCTTTAGACACCACATATGAATCTGAAGAACTTTTCCCACTGTTCGCTAACCGTTTACTTAATCAATCAAGACCTGAATATTTTTCATTTTTAGAATGGCTAAATATGGATAAGGACTCAGATCCACTATCAATCCTGAGTGTTTCTCAAGGAGTTAGAGGAACTGATTCTCTTCGAGTTTTTTCCCTGCCAGACATGGAAAATGGTGTCTATAAAAGTAAATTTTTTGTCAGTGGCATTAGTCATGTGGATAGTGCTGTGAGTGAGAATTTTTCAAGTCTTAAAGTTGGGACGCCACTTTACATTATGGATGACATTCAAAATGAGTTTCCAAATGCCCTTGCTCTCAGAACAGATAAACCTAAATCAATGATTGGATATTGCCCAAGTTTTTTATCACATCATATTAAAAGGTATATTGGTCAGGACGGGGTTGATATAGACATTACAATTCGACAAGTAAACGCTGATGCTCCATCGCCGTATAAAATACTAGCAGAACTTTATATTAGAGGACTTGTTAGTCAAAATGCTTTTGATTTTGAGGAGTACGAAACTATCCCAAAAGAAAACATTCAGCGAGTAAAGTCTTAGTATTAAGGCTTAAGTGTAATTTTAAGTTACAGACAGGTTTGTTGTCTTGACTTTAGTCTAATGTAACACTGTATGTAACACCACGGAAAATAAAGTATAACAAAATATAATTAAATCAATAATTTATGATTTAAGTTCAACTTCCGCCGCCTCCACCAAATCCAAGGAACTGTCTAGACTATTCTAGACCGCTAGAGACCAGTAATACCATGGTCTCTAGCGTTTCCCTTCGACTTCGAAAAACGGTCTGAAGTGGTCATAATCGGCCACACCTCGGACAGATCCGCTACAACACCCAGCCGATATAACGGAATCGATTCCCCAAAATTTCGGCACCCTTGCCTGTCGTTAGTTCAGATCTGACATATTTGAAGCAAATCCCTTATTTGCTATCTCAGTGGCATCTAACTATGCCCGCATTTCTAAGAATCAAGATTTTGCCACTGCTAATATCGAACTTCGTCATCTTCATGAAGGCTACAAATGGAAGATCTAAATCTTGGCGCATCCGCACAAGAACTACTGTTATTTGCCAGAGAAAAAGTCAATCAATGCAAAGCGATTATTGCTGGCTATAAAACTGACCAATAAAATGGCTTTAACGCTTGTATAAAATTAGCTGCTAGATATGCAATCGATTCACCAAAATCAACAGATCATCACGGCATAATTACCACCTGTATCAACCTTATTGGCTGTGAAAATTAATGGAATCGTCAAGTTGGTGTAAAGCGTATTAGAACAGTTGAATCTGTGGCGCGAGATCTTGGTTTAGTGCATAAGTATTCCAGCCAATATTTTAGCAGTCGAACTCAAAATAGTAGAGAACTGCAGAAGGCAAATACTATCGCTTATCTAGAAAGTACTTTTCTGAGTAACGATGGTAACGAATTATTTTGTCTAAAAGACTTATATGACTGACCAGTATCCAACCCCGCAATTCGTTGTGCTGAATTAATGTCTCGAACAAATAGTTTTGAATTCGTCGCAAAAAAGCTAGGTGATATCGGTGAGTTTTACACAATCGCTACGCTGTCAAGAATGCACGCTCGATTAAATAGATGCGGAATAGAAACCCTAAAGTATGACGATACGAACCCAAGAGAGGCCCAAGAACATTTAGTTCAAATGTGGAGTTGCATCAGAGCAAAACTGCATCGAGAAGGAATTTATATTGACGGTTTTAGAGTCGCAGAAGCAAATCAAGATGGGACACCACACTGGAATCTTTCGATGCTAATGTCCACCGAATATAAGTCACTCCAAGTCAAAATAACACTTACGAGACATGGTTTTTCAATGGCTATGCTGGGAAAAAATTAGCCGCACTTAAAGTATACAAAGACTTTTAATTGTCGTCAGCATTGGCTTAATTATGATCTCAGTGGTGAGAGAGAACCTATTTATTAAATATCATTCAAGGACAGACTCATAGATTTTTACTGGGTAAATGTCGAAACATCCGCCAGACAAGTTGCTGGTTATAAATTTCTTTAGGCGCCCGCCTACATACTAAAAAAGAATGGCCTTTAAGTAAAACATTGTGGCCAAAGATAGAAACCCTAGATCGAATGAAACCAACCTTGCTTGAACAGATATAATCACTCCTTGATTATCTCAAGTATGTCTCTGCCAATAACAGTCAGAAATCATCGCCCAGAAACTAAACAAGCTAGAACTACCTATTTGAGTAGTTTTAATAAACGTAAGCATTAGGATAAAGTAAAATTAGAGACTTAAGGCGTCCTAGAGATTGGTAATAATAAAATTATTGAACTTCTGTTGTTAATTAGGAAACACTTATGAAAAATAAAATACTACTGGCCATAGCTTTTACAAGTATTAGCGCAGGGGCAGTTAATGCAACAGAGAAACAATATCTTGCCGGCTCAGGCGAAACTAAAAATGAGGCTTGCCATGATGCAGAAAGGGGAATTATGAAAAAAGCAGATTGGCATTGTGAAAAAATCGGCGGCAGTGTATCAAGTGCATTATTTAAGAAATGTAACGTACGTCAGTACGACAGTGGCAAATGGACGGCAAGCATAAGGGTCAATTTTGAATGTAGATGATAGTATCTAAAAATATTAGGGGGCTAATTGCACATTGAAAAATTATAGCTTTTTATACAAAAAAAGCACTAAAAGAGCTTAGCTTCTAGTCTATTAATAATATTAGGTTTGACTAGGCTTTTTTTTGTAATACTTATGTTTAAACCTACAATATCGTATTAAAATTTCAATATTAGATCTACTATCTTCCCACCATGTGGAGCTGGTCATATAAATGTATAGCCATCAATAAAATCCTTTTGACTTTGAGTCAATGTAACTCCATTGTGATTGCAGTGTCATAAATCATAATTGAAGCAATATTTTATTTCGTAAACTCAACTTCCGCCGGCCCACTAAATATCAGTAAATAGTACGCTAATAGCTCAGTGCGCATGTCTGGGGACAAAGTAAAAACGAAGGTCTAAACTAACCATATTATTTAGAGTTATTACGCTGACCCTAAATATTTTCCTTACCGGGCTGGATAGGTTTATAAAAGTATAGAAAAATTCCTGTTGCTCACTAGGAATAACTCAATTAACGTGGCAGTTCATACATATAAATACTGCCTAGACTTAAATTGAATCACTTGAACAGGAATTAGTAGCTATGAACGGCGCAGGTGGCCAACATACTTCATTTAGCTTTCAGCATTATGCGAAATCTAGCCCACAGGTATGGCTGATTGTTTCGTCATGGCTGCTGATGACTGTTGTATTTGTGTTCTTGCTACTTTTCTTACGGCTGTCAGACAATAAGCGAGCGTTTGATGATGAGGCATCCCACGCATATAACGCGGTATATGAAAGAATTAGTGTCAATAAAACGGTATTGGAAAGTTTCTCTTCTGTGTTACGCATTACTGATGATATTCCAGCTATTTATCAATATACCTCTGAAATAAGGCAAGCTTTTCCACATATCTATTGGTTAGGTTTTCATCAATATGTTTCTGACAATAGACTAAAGGATTTTGAACAACAACGTAGAGAAGCTGGCTACGCTGACTTTAAAATAAAAGACTTCTCTTATGAGAATGATCGAGTATTTCACAAAGTAAACAAGGTTGCCTCTTATTATCCTACGATATTTGGTAAATCTAGAACCTCTGATTCTAAAATAATTTTAGGGTTAGATATGTTTGCAGTACCGTTTTTAAAACAAGCATTGCTCAAGTCAATACGAACAGGGGACGCTGCCGCTACTAGACCTTTTAAGCTAGTAGAAGGTGGTCAGGGCTATATGATTTTTAAGTCATTAGATGCATACCCTGATTTCGACCCCGATATAGCTGACGATATAGAGAGACTTGCGGTTTCTATATTGGTTAGAACTGACCAACTTCTTAGTTTAGCAAATAGTGAAGCGCCTCGAACTATCACTAAATTGAGCTTTCAAAATATTGACGGAGAGATGATAACTGAAGTATTACCAGCATTGAATGGACAGCCTTACCTTATCAAATTTGGCAGCTTAAAGTTTGAGAGTGAGGTTGATCACTTTGGAAAACCCTTTCAGTTAATAATACAAAAAGATAATGGGTTTTTGGCTTGGGAAGTAGTTGTGATCATTCTCTTGATTATTATAACAGGCGCTTTTTGTTGGCTTTATTTGAAAAATAGTTATCGCCATCACCTAAGCAATCTTGATAGACAGCTGGCATTAGATGATCTGGCGGACCAGAGACAAGGGCTTGAAACACGTGTTTTAGAACGGACTAATGAATTAAATGAAAAAACAGCTGAAATACGCCTGTTAGCAGGTAAAATGATAACCTTGCAGGAAGACGATTATCGACATATTGCCCATGAGCTCCACGACGAATTTGGCCAGTTAATTACAGCGATAGGGATCAATACTAAATTGGTATCTAACCGCATAACAGACGACCCTAAAGTGGATGAATTATCGGCGGAAACTCAGCAATTGGTGGATCGACTGCATACATCGATTCATTCTTTAATTGGTAGGCTTCGACCTGAAGCACTGGATACCTTTGGTTTAAAAGTAGCTATAGAACATAGCACTAATTTATTTAAACTTAATGAACTGGGTATTGAATCACAACTAGTGATTGAGCCTGATATTGACTCTTTGCACGAGACTTATGCAATTACAATTTATCGCGCAATACAGGAACTTGTTAACAATGCGGTGAAACATGCCAATCCAAAAGTAATTACGGTGAGCGTAAAATTAGTTGCCTCACAAGTGATCATTACAGTGGCTGATGACGGCTGCGGCATGAAGACTAACAGCAGGTCAAAAGGATATGGACTTGTAGGTTTAGAAGAAAGGCTATTGGCATTGAGTGGGGTTATGGATATTACCAGCTCTCCCAGTAGGGGCTGCTCCATAGAAATAAGACTGCCGCTAATCAAAAGTGACAATGTGCGAGTATAAGCAAGAGAGAGGTACTGCGGGTAGACGACTGCCCTATCGTCAGGCATGGTTTTGCTATGTTATTAGCAGAAGACAAGCAACACAATATAGCGGCGCAATTTAGTAGTGGTCAAGAAGTGCTTAATTAAATGCTAAACACCCTGAAATTAAAATAGTGACATTGAGGGTGAATGAAGTAGCACCATTTATAGCTAAAAGCTTTGATGGATTTTTAGCTGCTAATGAGCATCATCAATGCTTAAAAAGTGGCAACTGAACATTAAATCCGCATCGTGACTTTTGCTAAAAGTAATATTAGCTAGCTGACAAAACCTAACGTCATATAATAAATAATAAGTTACAGCTCGTTTCAGCTATCCCTACTGCCAAAAATATTAAAGGCCTACCTATTTTTGATGAGATTTTTATTACCAGTGCAATTTAATAAATAGGGGGCTGCAACCCAATTTACTTGTACTAATGAAGGTAGCTCAAATAACTATTGGACCATCCACTACCCTTATCGTCAAGCACTCGTAATTTTTTGTGTCTAACAATTGCTTAGCGCCTTGATAGTGCCTATCGAGCCACAGCTTGGCATTAGCAGTATCTAACAACACAGGCTGGCGATGATGGCCAGAATCAGTAACAGCCTTGCCAGCCCCTGTAGTAATAATAATGACGGCCTGCGTCTGCTCCCATTTAGCTTGCTTGGGTATCTTTTGGTAGCCACTACCTTTAATTGCCGCCAGATAGAACACACGACTATCTGGAAACTCAAAAAACACTCTCTGTTTCTTTGGTTTGCCAACATCGACCCATTCATACCAACCGTCAGCGGCGACTATGCATCGTCGATCTTCAAAGGCTGTTTTAAAGGTTATCTTTTCGTCAATTGTTTCTGCCCGAGCATTGATTAAGGGTTTGGGTAGCCGGGGCGTTTGCCTGCCCCAATGCAGAAATTCTAACAGCCTGCTCTCATCATCCATATTGTGGACAACAGGAACAACCATAGTAGGTCTTATGTCAGCGCTAGGAGCGCGCAACGCCGTAACGTCATCTTCACCAAGAGGAAGAAGGTCGGCAAAGTTATAATTGGACTGTCTGTAGGTTAAAGCGCCGCACATATATAAATCTAAAAATTAGTTTCACAGTTCAGTTAGTATATAAATTTAACCCTACCTAATTTATTCATTTTTACCTAGTGCCAATTAACCTCTTATAAACCTGGAAATCACCAGTAGAATGACAATAATCAATATAAAAGGAAGAAGTATCAATCCTACGATAAAATTAAATAACTTCACTATAATATTGCCTATTAACCTTTGTGAATCTCCAATTATCATATCCAAATGATTTAGGTGTTAAATAATATGCTTCCATGCCAGCATCCTGCCTTATCCATAGGGAAAATCTATGATTTCAAATCTATAACGCTACTATGGACTTCATCGTAATATTCAGGAATAAGGAAAGTTCAATTATTGTCTAAGAAAATTTCTTATAAAGAAGGCGACTTTGTATATATAGAAAAATTCCTATTGATCACTACGAATAACTCATTTACCGTTGACCTTCGTAGTTATAAACACGGCGCAGCTTTGCGTTGAGTCACTACCAGAGGAATTAGCTTGCATGGATGGCACGGAGAGCCGACAAGCTCCAATTATTTTTATTAGCTTTCAGCATTATGTGAAATCTAGCCCTCGTGTATGGCTGATTATCTCGTCATGGTTACTAATGGCAGTGGTATTTGTATTTTTGCTACTTTCCTCACAACTGGCTGAAAATAGGCGATCGTTTGAAGATGAATCTTCCCACGCTTATGACGCGGTGTATGAGAAAATCAGTATTAATGAAACCGTGATAGAAGGCTTTGCGTCCATACTGCGTATTACGGGTGATTCTCCAGCTGTTCGCCAATATGCTACTGAAATGCGCTTGGCTTTCCCACATATCTATTCAGTGAGTATTCAGCAATATGTGCCCGCTAATAAACGAGATGTATTCCAACAGTTACAACGAAATAAGGGAAACACTGATTTTCTAATAAAGGACTTCTCTTATGAAAAAAATCGAGTGTTTCATGAGGTTGACTCAGTAGCAGCTTATTACCCAACGCTGTTTGGTGAATCCTCAAACCCAGATGCCGAAATGGTAATAGGGTTAGACATGTTCGCAGTACCTTTTTTAAAAAAAGCATTACTAGCCTCTATCCGAACAGGTAAAACTGTAGCGACCAGACCTTTTACTCTAGCTGAAGGTGGTCAGGGTTATGTTCTATTTAGATCATTAGAGTCATACCCTGATTTTGATCCGGATAAAGCTAGCGACATTGAAAGTCTTGCCGTCTCTATATTAGTTAGAACTGATCAGCTCCTTAAATTAGCTAATAATGAAGCCCCGAGAGCTGTCGCTAAATTGAATTATCAAAATATCGCCGGAGAGGTTATAACCGAAGTATTACCTGCATTGAATGAGCCGCCTTATATTATTAAATTTGGTCGTTTAAAATTTGAGAGTGAACTTGACGACTTTGGGCAGCCCTTTCAGTTAATACTGCAAACAGCCAATGGCTTATTGTTCTGGGACATATCCCTGTCGATTATATTGGTTATCGCAACGGGAGTTGTTTGTTGGTTTTATTTGAAAAATACTTATCGCCGCCACCTCAGTGTTTTAGGTAGAATAAAAGCATTAAGTGATCTAGCAGATCAACGACATGGGCTAGAACAACGGGTGTTAGAACGTACCGATGAGTTACATGAAAAAACTGCTGAAATCCGGCAATTAGCGGGTAAGTTGATAAACTTGCAGGAAGACGATTATCGACACATTGCTCGCGAGCTCCATGACGAATTTGGCCAATTAATTACAGCTATAGGTATCAATACTAAACTGGTATCTAACCGCATAGCAGACGATCCTAAGGTCGATGAATTATCCGGAGAAACTCAGCTATTGGTGGATCGACTGCATACCTCTGTGCATTCTTTGATTGGTAGGCTTCGACCTGAAACGTTGGATACCTTTGGCTTAAAAGTATCGATCGAACATTGTCTGGATTTGTTTAAACTTACCGATTTGGGCATTAAATCCCAGTTGGTGGTTGATTCTGATATTGACTCTTTACCCGATACTTATGCCATTACTATTTACCGAGCGATACAGGAGCTGGTTAACAACGCCGTCAAACATGCTAATCCAACAATGATTATGGTGGCTGTGAAATTGATTGACTCGCAGGTGATCATTAAGGTGGCTGATGACGGCTGTGGCATGAACACTAACGACAAACCAAAGGGCTATGGACTTGTTGGCTTAGACGAGCGGTTGCTGATATTGAGCGGAGTTATGGTTATTATCAGCTCACCCGATAGGGGTTGTTGTATTGAGATTAAGCTGCCGTTAGATGCAAATCAGGAGTAAGCGCAGTAATGACTGAAAGAAAGATACTATTGGTAGATGACCACCCTATTGTCAGGAAAGGCTTTGCCATGCTGCTGGCAGAAGACCGTCAAAACAATATAGTGGCGCAGTTTGGCAGCGGTAAAGAAGTACTTACTTACGCCAAGCGACAGCCTATTGATGTTGCTGTGTTGGATATCAATATGGATGATATGAATGGCTTGCAGCTTAGTAAAAAATTAAAAACTATGCAGCCTGAAATTAAGATAGTGATTTTGAGTGTTAACGAAATAGAGCCTTTTATATCTAAAAGCTTTGACGCCGGTGCCGATGCCTTCTTATCTAAGCGTTGTGCGCCCGAGGAGCTTATTCAGGCTATTAAGTCAGTGTGTGCGGGGGAACAATATCTTAGTCAACATGTATATCGCCAGATAGCTTTGGATAAGCTTAATAAAAAAGAAAACGTACTCAAGTTGTTAACGAATAGAGAATTTGAAGTGTTCCAGTATTTGGCGCAAGGAGATTCAATGAAGAGTCTCTCCAACAAATTAAATATCAGTCCTAAGACCGGCTATGTATTTAGAGGCAACATACTTAGAAAGTTAGAACTTGAATCCTTGGCCGAGTTAATTCAGCTAGCCCATCGGCACCAGATTGTTTAGCTTTTTAGTGCACTGATAGCAATACTTACAAAGTGCCAACTGTATATTAAATCGACAGCGTGACTTTCTTCTAATCTAACACTGGTGTTAACATTACCAGCCTAAAGCCTTACTTGTAATATTAAATAATAGCGTAAGTACTGTTTTTATCTGTCGCCTCTATCAATACCGAAAATTCCACTAGAGTAATTGACGTTATTTAGAGACAGTAACTACGCCGGTATTTTTACCAATAGATATTGTCGGCGCAGGCGCTAGCTTGCACTTAGCACCACTTACGCACTCTCTGCTGCGCACATCAAATTGATAACCATGCCAAGGGCATTCCACTATTCCTTGTTCAATGGCAGAGTCTTGCAGCGGCCCCAACATATGTGGGCAAGTTGCTGAAAATGCGAGTAACTCACCGCCTAATTCCACTAACCGATAAGGATTATTATTAAAACTGAAAGTTAGCGGCAACTGCTGTTGTAGATCCACCAGCATGCCCAATTCTAGTGAATCGATTTTTTCAATCGCCTTACCCGCCTTAATTCTATCTAACTCATGTTGACGGGTAGCCATCATCCATAAATCTTCATCGTATAATTTAGCGTAGGTTGTCACCAACTGACTTGCGTACAAAGCCTTTAAGAATTTGGGCAGTTTAGGTATGTAAAAATCGACTACAATTTTGATTTTATTTTCTTCTAACTCAAAGGCATGGGTCCAAACTTCAGTCCCTTTACCTAAACCCGCAGTGGTTCGGGTAATCCAACAGTTTTTATCGCGCTCTAGGCGTAACTCTAACTCCATGCTATTCATAAACGACTTAGGGACAAAGTTACCTTTGGCGCGCCACCCCCAATCACCTTTATCGAGAATCTCTAAATGAGAAAATGACTCACTATGAAGCCATGGCAGATGTTCACCATCTATTGCATTTTCATACATACGAGTAAGGCTAATCGGCAGTTCGCGCGTATAAGATGCAATATGTGGCAAGCTAGTCGACATTACTGGCCGCAGCTTACGCAGCCAGTCAAGAATATAAGTAAGAAAGGTGATAGTTTTATCTCGCTAGTTGTTTTGGCTATTTCACCACAGTGAGCAACATCATACCCAGTAATAGAGAGTAGTCACATAGCAGGCGCGGCACTGACCTATTGTTAAAGTTGATAGCGTACAATCCCACTGCCGCCTTAGCCAAATATAAACTCACTATAGCGAACATACCTGCTTTAAACAGCGTTCAACTTACCTGGTCATAAGCTAACGCTGTAGTCTACCTTTAACCCTTTAGTCTCTCTTCAATAAAGTCTATACGATCTTGACCAAAAAACATTTCATCACCGATATACATAGTCGGTGCGCCAAAAGCGCCGCGAGCCACAACTTCTTCCGTAGCCACTATTAACGCATCTTTAATATGCTGCTGCTGGGTTAAGGCCATCAATTTATCGGCATCTAAGCCAGCCGCCACTAAAGTAGCTTTTATAATTTCAGCGTCGCCCAAATTTAACTCCTGTTGCCACAAGCCACTATATAAAGTGTCAACATAAACCTCGAAACAGCCCTCTTCAATAGCAGCATATGCACCGCGCATTAGCAGCAGTGTGTTGATAGGGAAAAAAGGATTGAATTTCAGCGGTACATTGTAACGCTCAGCAAACCGTGGCAAATCATGAGTCAACATATAGGCGCCCTTAGCTGGGTTAGCAACCGGCGATTGATTGTCACTGGCTTTAAAAATACCACCTAACAATACTGGTTTATAATTAATCTCAAAGGTGTATTGTTGTTTTAATTGGCGTAAGCGTTTATAGGCTAAATACGCTGTAGGGCTGCCAAAATCGAAGTAAAAATCTACGGTTATACTCATCAGTCTTACCTATATTAGTTAGTAAAAATTACCACTTTTCTGTGGCGGGACGAACATCTAATTCAAATGTCCATGCGTTTTTGGGCTGTTTATGTAGCATTAAATAGTTTGCGGCTAAATCTTTGGGCTTCACAATCCCGTCAGCCGCGGCCAGCTCTTCATAAGCGGGGTGATTGTGTTTAATCCAATCAGTCTCAACCGCGGCATCAATAACCACATGAGCAACATGAATATTTTTTGGACCTAACTCACGCGCCATACTTTGCGCCAATGCTCTAAGGCCATGCTTGGCGCTAGCAAAGGCTCCAAAGTTAGCACCGCCGCGCATGCTAGCGGTAGCCCCGGTAAAAATAATGGTGCCGCGGTTACGTGGCAGCATCGTTTTGGCAGCTTCTCGCCCGGTTAAAAACCCGGCAAAGCAAGCCATTTCCCAAATTTTGGTAAATTTACGCACCGACGTGTCCAGTATGCTCATAGGCACGTTTGCGCCCACATTGAACACAACAACATCGATTTCACCAATATCTTGCTCGATATTAGTAAACAAATTAACAATCTGCTGCTCATCTCTAGCGTCACAGCTAAAGGCATGGGCAGCTAAGCCACGGCTAGCTAATTGCTCTACCAACGGTGCTAACTTATCGCTATTACGTCGCGCCATACACACTACATGGCCGTTTTCAGCAAACTTCTCACTAATTGCCGAGCCTATAGCATCACCGGCACCCATAATTAAGGCCACCGGGTGGTTTGATTGAGCTACCATACTGATACCGCCATTTTTGTTTCTAAAATAGTTCAGATTAGGTTATCTTAATTAAAATGACTTTCAATTTATAAATAATGACTAATAGAATATAAAAACTTATCTATAGAGACCTATGCATTATAAGAAAACACCACCTATACAATGGCTGCCAGTATTTGAGGCCGCTGCTCGCCTGCTCAGCTTTAAAGACGCCGCCGAAGAACTGCATGTAACACCACCAGCCATAAGTCAGCAAATTGGCGCCTTAGAACACTGGCTAGAACTTGAGCTATTTGAAAGAAAAGCTCGCAAGCTAACACTAACGCCCGCTGGCCAATACTATCTAAAGGTCGCCCAGAGAATTCTGTTTGAACATGTGCAAGGCTACTTAGAGCTAGAACGCCGCTTTAAAACTAAAGCGTTAAATATCAGTACACCGCTGTTTTTGGCACAAGAGTTACTAATCCCTAACTATTTATCCTTTGCTGACTTCGTACCGGGCATCGAATTGCGCTTAGAAACCCGCATGTCTTTAGTCGATTTTGAAAACGAAGCTTTAGATGCCGCCATTCGTTTTGGCGATGGCAATTGGCCTGGGCTTGATTGTAGAAAGCTAGGCGACAGCTATGTATCAATTGTCTGTAGTCAAAATTATTTAGACCAGCATGGACCAATAGATATTAATGATTTGGCAAACCATCGGCTACTTTCCATATCAGCAGAGCTCAGCGACTGGTCACTATTACTTGGTCACCCAATACCAAAACAGCAGAATCGTATTATCTGCGACTCCTATATGGCCACCATCAAATCAGCTGCTGAGGGTTTAGGCATTGCAGCTGGTATTTTTCCGTTAGTGAGCTTATGGCTTGATAGTGAAAAGTTAATTTCGCCATTAGCGACTACCTATAATAATGGCGACACCTATTGGCTGGTGTCGCCAAGTCGAGAAGAGCAGACCGACGCTATTGAAGGATTATATCAATGGGTTCAAACTCTATTTGAACAGTTAGCCAACTAAAATTGAATCTAGCAACATTGCATCAACGATAAATGCCTAGTCAAAAGCAGCCATTATTATCAGCGCGTCAGCATTATAAGCCGTTGAGCGCAACTAGACAGCATCAGCCTTAACAACACTTAGAGACTAGCTATCGCTATAACTTAACGCAGTATATTTTTGACCTTATCAGCTATTTTTACAAACCCAGTACCTAACAGCATTGCCAAATCTTGGTCGCCATCGTCTTTACCAATTTCTAAGGAGTCAGTACCAGGAGTATAAGAACTTTCCATCATATCTAGGACGTTTTTTTCAATAACACCCTTCAGTGGCACTGCCGATACCATTCCATACATGGCAGCCGAACCTTCGTAAGCTAAGTCTGGGTTGGCAGCCACATGGTCATAGGAGTCTTGTAAGTCTTGTAGATATTGGCCAATCGCTTGATCATGATTAATCGTTACCATTGCATGCAGGGCGTTGGGTTTTTGCTGGCGATTAATATTCCAGCCACGCTGCTCCATCTGATCACCCACCGCAAAAATATTCACTTTTGAGTTAGTACTGTGATATGAAAACACACTCATATCTGGCTCGCCCAGAACTTCTAAACCATCAATCGCGTTAACCCCCGCCATCATTTGCTGGGTGATTTTCATGGTGGCGTCGCACATCTCTAAAAAGCCTTTTTTACCAATACTCTGCATTGACGCCCACGCTGCTGCAATAGCAGAGCCGGCCCGCGTGCCAAGTAAGGCTGGCGATGCATAAATACCACCAGACCAACCGGTAACCACCAAAAATTGATGCCGAAGATAACTCATATCACGATACATAATTACTGAAGCGCCTTTAGCAGCATAACCATACTTATGCACATCGGCTGAAATCGATGTTACCCCTGGCACCGAAAAATCAAAGTCAGCAATTGGATAATTTAACTCGCGTAGAAATGGCAGCATAAACCCACCCAAACAAGCATCCACATGCAGGGGTAGTTTTTTCTTTAAGGCTAATTGTCCAAGTTCAGCAATCGGATCTATCACCCCTTGTGGATATGACGGCGACGAGCCCACCAGCAAAATAGTATTGCGGTTAATGAGTTTCTTAGTGGCCTTAATATTAGCCCTAAAATCTTTACCAACTGGCGCCCGAATAATTTCCACATCAAAATATTTTGCCGCTTTATCAAACGCCACATGCACCGTTTCTGGCACAATCATATTCGGTTTAAAAATCCACGGTTTCTTCTTTCTCGCCCGATCACGATAGCTTTTAATCGCCATCAAAATACTTTCAGTACCACCTGAAGTCATCGTGCCAACAACATTTTCATCACCGCGCATCATATTAGCAGTCATTCGCACTACATCTGTCTCATAGCGTTTTAAGCTTTTAAACACCATCGGATTTAAGTAATTAGTCGAGAAATACATGTTGTGTGCTTGTTTAATGGTGTCGTAATGCTCTTCATCTTTGTGATACACCAAACTCCACACCTTGCCATGTTTAAAGTCGGCGTCGCCGCTGGCAAGCTGCTGCATGCCACCTAGTAATTTTTCTTTGGCCAAACCTGTTGCCGGCAGTTCACCAGTAAATAATTTATCAGCTGATGTTTTAGTTTTAGCCTGCGCCATAGTTTTCTCCAGTTACCATTACCCCATCAGGGCTTTAAATGAATACGCAATTACAACGCCCAGTACGTTACCTAATACATAACCCAACACACCTGCTGTTATACCCGATAACAGCATATCTTTGTTTTTCAGTGCTACCACTACCATTGGAATAAATGGCGGCGAACAGATTAATGCGACCGATGTTATTATAGTCGTATCAGAGTCAATTTTAAATAATCTGGCGATAGCTAGATGTATTATTAATGAACCAAACACCACCAATAAAATAAACATAGCCAAAGGTAGGCTCATGCTGGCAAATAGGTCAGGTGTTATCAGCGACCCCACCACTACACAAAAAACCAATACCACATACATACCAACTTCAAATGTATTTGGCGCCAGACGGATACGCTTATTAAAAGACGCGGCTACCGCTAACACTGTCAACCCAACCATTATCGCCGTCATATTAGCTTGGCTGAAAACGGCAACCGAGCTAGCCACCACAATTGCTAAAATAATTAGGCACACAATAATCGCCGGCAACATTTGTCGCCATACCGACAAAGACATTAGCTGCTTATATTTTTGAATATCTTCAACGCCGTCTCCAACTGCAGTTAGTTGCTCACCGGCGGTAACCGGTGAGCTAAACGCTGGCAGAAACCGATTAAATACTCGCTGCGCGACAGACACCATAAAGACAACATAGCCCAGCGTTAATACTGTGTCGTATGAATGGATTTGCAAAAAGAAATTGGTATCAACCTCTAAGGCTTCTTTAGTTGCCGCCAAGGTGGGCGTACCACCTAAATAAAGCGCAACCGACATCCCTACTAACTTCCACATCTCGACTATTTGGTCATTCAACAACAAGCCGGCAATAAAGCTCATACTGATTACGGCAAAAACAGATGATGAGATAGACAGTATTGTGGTTGGACCAAGCCTGAGCCAATCTTTTACATTGGTAGAAAACAACAGCATTGGCATGGCAAACATAATGCAGAAACCCATCAGTAGTTCCTGGGAATTAGTATCAACTGTTACCGACAAGCCTAAGCTAGACAGCAGCGGTAGCAGTTGCGCAATAGCAATACCGGCCCCATAGCATAATACAACCACGCCAATGCTGTTTAACACCGCAAAGCGGCTACAGCTATAAATAACCAAGGCAGGTAATACTAGATAAAGTAATAAAAGGGCAGTCATAAGTGATCGAATGCTAACGTCTTTTCTACCAAGGTAACAGCCCAACTATGCCACTATTAACTGAAAACTGATTAATATTGACGCTATCCGCAAACTTCCTCATTAGATCCACATTTAACAATAACTAGGCTATTTATCTCTACCTATAATCGTTTATAATTGTTATATCGTTGAAACTTATAGGGTCATGCGGCTGTCTAGCACAGACAAATACTGTCAACACTACTTATAAAAACGACTTAACATGATCATCGGAGTCTCATCATGAATTCATTAACAGCAGTTACTAAGTCATCAATTATTGGCATATTCTGCCTCGGTCTAATGGCATGTGCCGGCGGCACTAACATTAAAAGCGATTTGGGCATTAGCGGTGCACCAGATTGGGTAAATGAAGGCACACAGGCAGTTAGCGACGATGATGGCCGCCTAATTCAAGGCCTTGGCATGGCATCGCCGATGGGCGATTTTTCATTGCAAAAAGGTACCGCCGACAGCCGGGCTAGGGCCGAAATTGCAAGAGTATTATCCTCCTATATAGAAGCCACATTAAATGACTACACCGCTAGCGCGTCTGGCCAGTTAGACGCCAGTGTAGAACGCGAAATTAAAACCCAAACTAAGCTAGCACTTAGTGGTGCAAAGATTATGGGGCACTGGAAAGACGACAATACCGGCGATATTTTTTCCTTTGCTGAACTAGACATGGAAGCAGTTGATAAAACCTTAGAGACGGCCACCTCACTGAGTGAAGGCTTCCAAAAATACTATAGCCAACAACAGACATCTGTTTTTAGTCGTTTTATTGAGGAGAAGCAATAATGAATAAATGGTTAGCAATCGGTATTATCAGCCTATCAACTATAGTCCTTAGCGCTTGCGGCGGTACCTCAGTCAAACGCGTCGATGCAGGTGAGCAAATTGATTTAAGTGGTGCTTGGAATGACACCGACTCGCAACTGGTATCAGAAGAGCTGATCCAAGATGCACTATCGCGGCCCTGGGTTGACAACTTTATTCGCCAACAAGGCAACTCTCCTGCCGTTATCGTTGGGACCATAAGAAACCTAAGCCACGAACATATTAACGTGCGTACTTTTGTTGCCGACATGGAACGAGCGCTAGTTAACTCTGGCCGCATAGACTTTGTTGCATCAAGCAATGAACGCAGTGAGATTCGCGACGAGAGAGTCGACCAAGACCTCAATTCGACTGAAGCGACACGTAACGCAGCAGGCCAAGAAATGGGCGCCGACTTTATGCTTAAAGGTGAGATCAACACCATTATTGACAAGGAAGGTAAAGAACAAGTGCGCTACTACCAAGTTGACCTAACCATGATCAGCATGGCCGATAACCGTAAAGTTTGGCTGGGTCAGAAAAAAATCAAAAAATTCGTAAAAAACGCGTCTTTTAGATACTAACTATTGACGTTATCTGTATGCGCGCCAGCGTAAATTTCACTAAAGTACTTCTACTTAGCGCGGCCCTGTTGTTACCAGGCTGCGCTTTACAGCAATGGCAAGTAAACAGCATTACTGATCAGTTGCAACAAGGCAGACCAGAATTAGCACTGAGTGCAATGCAAGCGCTAGAACCCTCTGATCGTGATAAAGCCCAGTATTTACTAAATCTTGGCATGCTCAAACATTTGAATGGCGACATTGAAGGCAGTATTACTGACCTGCAAACCGCAACTGCCTTAATGGAGCTACTACAAGCAATTAGTGTCCGTGAAGCATTAAGCGCCGCAACGGTTAACGAGACTCTGCGCGCTTACCCTGGTTCACCAGCAGAGCAAATATTAGCCCAACAACTACTGGCACTAAATTATTTGGCACTGGGAGATCTCGACGGTGCCAGGGTAGAAATACTAAAAGCCGATGTGCTTATGCGACAGCCTGTCTATGACGATAAAATTGTTGGCCAATTAGCCAGTGCAAGAATGATAGCAGGCTTAGTTTATGAACTAGGCACCGAGTGGGACAATGCACTAATCTCTTATCGTAGGGCTGCTAATTTAATGACCGAACGCGGTCATACATTACCACCGGCATTGCAAGACAGTTTACTGCGGATGACTAAACGTGTCGGCATCAGCGACGAATATCAACAATATGTTAACCGATTTGGTCGCGACGCATATTTCCCAAAAAGTGATGAAGCTGAGGTTATCGCTATTTATTGGCAAGGCTTGGTAAGCCCCAAAAAGCAAGCAAAAATTTCTATTTATGCCCCGGGCTTAGATCAGTTCGTCTCAATAGCTGTGCCACGCTATAGAAATTCTCGCGCGCCAATGAATGAAAGCTTATTAAGCGTAGGCCAATATCAAACGTCAACTAAGCTGCTCGAAAGCGTAGACGAATTAGTAAGAGAAGATCTTGACGCAGCTATGCCAAAAATAACCGCCACCACTTTAGTCCGTGTAGTTGCGAAACAACAAATGGTGGCAAAAGCGCGCAAGAAAAACGAGAAAAATGACTCTAGCGCCTTTGCGGTTCTAGCAATCATCACTGAAATTACTGCCAATTTAACCGAAATAGCCGACGTGCGAAGCTGGAATACCCTGCCGTCTAATATTCAAATCGCACGGCTTACGGTGCCTGCTGGAAACTACCCTATTATGCTTGGTCGCAACAATGTTGCCCCAGTTAGCAGCAGTCAAGCTGTCGACAGCTCGGCTGCTGGCAATCAAGACACGTCAAACAATACTGTGCTAAATCTGGCCAAAGGCCAAAAAGCCGTCATACTAGGTAACAGCCTTGGCACCCAATTGTATAACTACAAAACTCGTTAAACCGGAGAGTTAAAATGATTGATTCGATCAAGTTACTAGCAACTGCAAGCATAAGCGCCGTATTACTGCTCAGCGGCTGCGCTGTCGGTGGCGGGCAACCCAGCTGGATTAGCGCAACGCCAGAAAACTATCCAGAAGAAAAATACTTAACGGCCAGTGCTTCTGCTGACGAGCAAACCTCAGCAGATAGCCGCGCACTAGCCAACTTGGCTCGTATCTTTGAAGTCTCTATTGAAGACAGCGCTATAGATTTTAGCCAAGCAACGGTTACAACGGCGGGTGACACAAGACAAGTGAATAACGAACAACGCGCCGCTCGCAGCGTAAATACTTTTGCCGGCCAAATATTAGAAGGCGCCAAAGTAGTTGCGCATTGGCGGGCTGAAACTGGCCCACACTTCAGCTTAGCTGCATTAGAAAAAGCACCTGCCGCCAAGCGCTTTCGCGACGCGATTAGAAACATCGACCAGCAGACTGATGACTTGCGAGATTACGCCGTTAACCAAGCCAACAACCCTGTGGCCGCTTTATCGGCATTAGACAAAGCACGTCTGCTACAGCTAGAACGCGCCCAGTTAAACCGTAACTTATCGGTACTAACTGGCAACGGCTTACCCAGTAAAAATAGTGCCGCGTTGATTGAGACCCAAATACGCGAGGCCTTAGCTGTTTTAGTATTTGACGTAAACACAACGCCAGCAGAACTTAACGCAGACTTACAAGCGGCCATTGCTAGCTTGGGTTCTAAGGTATCGGCAAGCTCTGCGTATATTATTGAAGGCGTATTGGACACTGAACCAGTAGAGAAAAAGCAAGACTGGTATTGGCTGCGAGGTTCATTGGAATTAAGCCTAGTGAAAAACGGCCAGACTCAAGCTAAGCAACGCTGGCCAATCAAAGTTTCTGCCACTGACAAAGGTATGGTGGCGCAGCGCGCTAAAGACCAGTTAGCAGGTAAGCTAACAAACTATCTGTATCAACTGTTTACGGCAGAAAAAATTAGCCAGTAGCTTACTACTAGTGAAATGGAAATAAGTAATTCATCCACGAGGCCATGCGCAGTAGCACGCGCCTAATAATAGCGAAATGCTCGGCATGTTCGCTATAAACCGCAGCTTGTCCATAGGCGCCGCCAGGGATTCGATCAGCAAATTTTGCAAAGCGCGGATCTGTCATTTCCAATAATACCGGCACCCGGCCAGGATATGGCGCTTGCGCTAATGACATCATATCGCCAGATGCCTGCAGCTGGCCTTCTTTCATCACCGGCACTACCGAATACACTTTTGCGGTAAACACGTCACCAGGAATACTATCAAAGGCAATTTCAGCTTCTAAGCCCGCCTCTATTCTCAATAGATTGTTTTGTCTAAAAAATGCGGTGTAATAAACCGCGTCACGATTAACAAACACCATTACTGGTCGCAAGGGCATGGCAACAGCGCGCATGCCAGGGCGTAAAAATGCATGAGTAATAAATCCAGCTGTAGGCGCTTTAACAATCGTTTGCTCTAGCTGATATTCAGCCTCTATGGCTTGGGCTACTAAATCATCATACGTCGCCTGGGCCTGATCCAAATTACGTTTACTAATTGATCCACTAGCGGATAATTTTTTTGCCCGTTTTAAATCAGCATCAGCCGACACCAAGCGCGCACTAACGGAATCCACCCGCGCTTGAAAAGGTACTGGGTCAATAGTGAACAACACATCACCTTGCTCCAGAGGAACATTCGGCCTGGCCTCAACAGACACTACCGTACCGCTTACATTAGGAATAATAGGCGTGGTAACAAAATATTCTCGCGTGGCATCTGCATGCGGGTGATTGTAATTCATCACCAGCATAATAAAGCTGATCAACACTACGCCGCCTAGTATTGCTGTTGGCACAGTCCATTTATTCAGTGGCAGCCTAAAGACTTTAAACACTGTAATACACAGGGCTGCATAGGTAAGCATGAGTAACATTTCCATTATTACTCTCCGCCTACTGTTGACTGATTATTAGACTGCTTAGCTGCTGTTGGCGAGGATGGTTGCGCTGCTTGTAACTGTTTTACCTCAGTCGCTAATTGATCTATCCGCGCTTCCAATCTATCAATATACTCTTTCGAACTTCTTTGATCAGCAAAGCCCCAGCCCCTATCTTCCCTATATAGGGTCGCCCAAATCCAAATAAATGGCCACAGCACATGCAGCGTAAATAGACTTAACCAGCCAGCTTGATGAATAGCATCTTGATGTGGATGGTTGCGCGACTTGGCCAGCTCATAAGGAATGTCATGAATAGCAATAATGCCGTAAAACACTATCAAGCTCGAACAACACAATAGAAATAACGCAAAATAGTCTAGCAACCTACCCCCCTCAAGCCAGCTAATCTCAGCAAACAATTGACCTATAATAAAGCCAACTCAACAGATTTACAGCACTAATTCAGCCATATCCTGCAATAACTGTTCATCGCCGTTGATTAACAAGCTGGTGACTGGCGAGTTTTCCCAGTCTTGCAGCTTTTCTTTGATCCGCCCCTTCGGTCCAACCAGAGATATTTCATCGGCAAATTGATCGGGGACTGCTAAAATTGCCTCGTCGCGCTTACCCGCCATAAATAGCTCTTGAATATGATTGGCTTCCTCTTCAAACCCCATCCGACCCATTAGATCCTTGTGAAAGTTTTTTGCTTTAGCACCCATACCGCCGATGTAAAAAGCCAACATGGCTTTGACCGGATATAAGCCCTCTGCCATGTTGTCAGTAACACTTACTAAGGCCAAGGCTGGTATCTCAAACCCCTCCTTACGATTCTTTATTTGCTCGGCATACACTTCTTGCCGATAGGGCGAGTAATAGAGGGGCAGCCACCCATCGGCTATTTCTGCAGTTTGGGTGACATTCTTTGGTCCTTCTGCGCCTAAGAAAATGGGTAGGTCTGCTCGCAGCGGATGCGTAATAGATTTAAGTGCCTTACCTAAACCCCAGCTACCCTCGCCAGTGTATGGCAACGGATAATGCTCGCCATCGTTAGTTAAATACTCTTCTCGTGCCAATATTTTTCGAATAATACTGACATACTCGCGGGTTCTCGCTAGCGGTTTACTATAAGGCTGGCCATACCAACCTTCTACCACTTGCGGGCCAGAAACACCCAAGCCCAACATCATTCTACCGCCAGACATATGGTCAATAGCCATTGCCGCCATTGCGCATGATGCCGGTGTGCGCGCTGATAACTGCGCCACTGACGTCCCCAATCGAATGGTAGACGTATGTGCACCAATCCATGCCAACGGCGTAAAAACATCGTTACCCCATGATTCCGCCGTCCACACCGAGTCGAAGCCTAAGCGCTCAGCTGCTTGCGCTAGTTCGACTTGAGCAGGATTGTAAAGCTGCCCCCAATAACCTAACTGCAGCCCCAGTTTTAGTGACGCCATATTTTTCTCCGCAGATTGAAATAGCTTTATTGCTCTGCATTTAGAATAACTTCGCCACCTCAATATCCAAGTTAAATTCCCGCAACATAGCTGCTACTATGCGCTAATAATGACAATTATAACGACAGGTTAATCATTGACTAAACCCTATTGGACAATCACCGACAGCTTTGCTAACACGCCAGCGGCAGCACTTTTTGCATCTATCGATGCAGTGTTTGACTTGCAAGGCGAAAAAATCACCAGCGCACCTATAAGTGAAGTGATTAAGGTTAGCTGCAACAACAAGAATTATTATGTAAAACGCTATACCGCACGCGGTGGCAAGCTAAGTAAATGGTTTGGTAATAGCCGTATTTTAGGTGAGTGGCAAAACTTAGTTTTTTTCCAAAAAATTGGTGTCAGTACACCTCCTATAGTTACCTATGGTGAAACTAGCACTAACAATTACCGTGGCTGCGTTATTACTGAAGAAGTTGCAAATACTGTCGATTTGTCTGTTCTAGCTGAGACAAACCAGCCTGAACTGCGTAATAAACAGTGGCTAAACCACGTTAGCCAACAAATAGCCGATGCCGCTAGAAAAATGCATCAGCAAGGTTTTGCTCATAATGATTTAAAATGGCGTAATATTTTAGTGACAAAAGAAACGCTACCTACCGCCTATTTTATTGATTGCCCGGTGGGACGATTTTGGCCATGGCCATTTTTGCAACACCGTATCATTAAAGATATAGCCTGCATTGATAAGGTAGCCAAATTTGCACTTAGTCGTACTCAACGCCTACGGTTTTATTTGCACTACAAACAAAAAACTAAATTGAATAGCAATGATAAAAAAGTGTTAAAAAAAATTATTCACTATTTTGATGGCGCCGACTAAACCCAGCCATACACTACATCGAGTTACTTAATGGATCCTGTAAGCCAAGCAGTTGTCGGTAGCGCTGCCGCTCAATCAATATCAAAAAAGCAGTTTGTTAGCGCCGGTATTCTAGGTTGTCTCGGCGGTATGGCACCAGATTTAGACGTGCTAATCCGCTCATCGACTGACCCACTATTATTTTTAACATACCATCGCCACTTTACCCACTCCTTGTTATTTATTCCCATTGGCGGATTGATTTGTGCCCTAGTGCTGCACCAACTTATTGGTAAAAGGCAAGATCTCAGTTTTAAGCAAAGTTATCTTTATTGCACTGTAGGCTATGCTACTCATGCCCTATTAGACGCCTGCACCACCTATGGCACGATGCTGTTCTGGCCGTTTAGTGATGTTCGTATAGCATGGAATATGGTGTCAGTGATTGACCCATTATTTACTATTCCGCTACTACTGTTGGTTATAGCGGCAACGCTAAAAAAGAATCCTTGGTTAGCCCGTATCGCACTGCTTTGGGCAGTGACATACCCAAGCCTAGGCTTACTGCAACATGATAGAGCCATTGCAGTGGGTTACCAAATTGCACAGCAGCGTGGCCATAATCCAACTCGTTTAGAGGCAAAACCTAGCTTTGGCAATATATTGGTATGGAAAGTTGTTTATGAATACGACCAGTATTTTTATGTAGATGCAGTAAGGGCTGGCATTAACACCAAAATATTTATCGGTGACAGGGCGGCTAAATTAGATACCAACAGAGACTTTCCATGGCTGGATAAAAGCTCGCAACAGGCAAAAGACATAGAGCGTTTCCGCTGGTTTTCTATCGACTATTTAGCAATCGACCCCAACAATACCAACCGCGTTATCGACGTGCGCTATTCAATGGTGCCAAACCAAATAGCCCCACTGTGGAGTATTGAATTATCGGCCTCGGCGAAGCCCGCAGAGCATGTTAAGTATCTTACTAATCGCGACGCCAGCGATGCCCGGCTCGATGTTTTTAAAGCGATGTTATTCGACTAATAATTAACCACAAAAGGCCGCCCATAGGCGGCCCTCCTAGTGGCGACTTTTATACTATTGCGCGCTTGCTACAGCGCTAGCCTTATTGTCAGTCTCTAACTGCACAGTGACTTTGCGCTCAAAAGCATAAGCATCAACATCACCCGCAGTGGCAACAGACTGAGAAGCACCGTGGTTTAAGCTATCAATGCGATGATGAGCAACGCCTTGCGCATGCAATACTTCGGCTACTGCAGCCAAGCGCTGCTGTGACAATTCACGGTTATCGTCTGCATTACCACGCGGGTCAGCGTAACCATCCAGGCGAATGACGACCCCAGGGTTATTGCTTAGAAATCCGCCTAAGCTTTGCAGACGCTTAATACCGGCGGCGCTTAACTGACTTTGGTTTGTCTTAAACAACATCGCAAACTCAAGTTGCTCCATCACCAGCTGGGCATATTGCTGATTGCTCTTTCGCATCATCGTTAACTGGCGAGACAATAGTGCAATCTCATTCTTTGTTGTTACTAACTGACTACTGACTACCGCTAATTGCTCACCATCTTCAATTTTCTCTCCAACATAAACGCCTGCCAAGGCACCTACAACAAAGCCTACTGGCCCGCCTAATATCGCACCCGATACTGCACCACTAACAAATGCACTACCCATTTTCACCTCTGTCATGCCGCTTGTTTCAGACACTGCATTACTTACACTAGCGAATGCGGTCATGGCGACTACAGTAGTAACAGCGAGTTTATTTTTTAATAATTTTTTCATTTTTATTACCTCAGGTTTTAATGAATTGGTTGTTGTGCTTTCAACAATTTCATTACAACCTGGCGGCAAGACTTTTTTATGATGGAATAAAGACAATATAGGGTTAAATTATGGCCAATTGTGGCGGCGGCTATGGCAACACCTAAGGCCATTATGCTGAATGCCTTAGTTCTGTCATATTAAGTAGTGGGATATGAGTATTGGCAGCGCCAACGCGATGCTGCACCAGACCCGAAATTATATGTATTTTTTCGCATAGCTGCCTGTTTACATTACTCAATTCAACCGCAGGCACGCAGTACTGTCTATGCTCGGCCAAACCAAAAGACTCAATAATAAATTGCTTCAAAAAGTCATTAGGTAGTTTAACGCTAATAATAAATGCCGCCCCAAATAAGGGTAGATGCCACTGGCGAGCAATCATTTCAGCATAGGGTTTATTCAACTTAAGATAGATATTCTGCTGACCAGAAAAGTCCAAGCCTAACGTTTTATGCTTGCTAAGCTTTAGTTCAGTTAACTGCTGTGGTGATATCGCTTTATATAAGGTGGTTGATCGTATACTCATAACTAGCACCAAAATAATGGTTTAAAAATCAGTCAAGGTCACTACATAGCGCAGCGGCCCACCGGGAACAAAATCGGTAAAGGGATAACAAGTGATTAGCGTCAACATCCGGCCGTCGACAGAAAATAGGGGCGGTGCTGACAACAACGGATACTTAGAGGTGTCAACAACCGTAATCTCACGCACACGCAGCTTGATCTTGGCGCCGTTAATATTACTTACCCACATTTCGTCGTTCAGCGTTAGTTGCTGTAAGAATTTAAAATGCGTATCGCGGTGCCCGCCAACCACACTAAAACCTTTGTCACCAGGCAGTACTGATCCCATATCATGGCCTGGCCCAAAAGCTAAAGCGTTACCTTGAGTGCCTGCCAACACATACAGGTCGACATTTTTAGCTGCTGCTTGCAACCTGGCAACGGGCCACGTATCAGCCCATGGCCAAGGCAAATTGAGTTCACCAGTTTGGCTACCACGCCAAGACCGCTCTAGTAAAACTTGTGCTAATTCTGCTTTTGCTAATATCCAACCACCGCGTGTTATTAAATAAATCGCGACAATAGATAAACCGATTGCGAGTAGTCTTTGATGTTTTTTAAACAACGTCTTGGTCATCGCTGCAGCGAGTAACTAATAATAAAAATCCTAGCCCGAACATAAGCAAGACACTGCCAGAGGCAATATTCAGCAAAGCGGGTGTTGCCGTTTGTGGGTAGCTGTGGGTTTTCATGGTCGAGCCATAGGGCAGTAAATTTGCTACTTTGCTATTTTTAACCGCGTCATCAATTGGCCTTGAAATATTTTCTTCTAGTGCCACAAAACTAGTGTATTTACTCAGTAGCTGGTGCCTTACTGCTACTGCGACAACCTTTGGCTTAATTTCAGTTTCAGCCTGACCGCTAATTATTTCATCCATTAGTGCGGCTATTTTCTCCCTAGCCCACAGCGTCGCCACACCTTTGCTGTTTTTACTAGCCCTGGTGTAAGTCAACGCTCTTAACCAGTCGTTAGTTGGCGAATGTCCACTGACTTTTATCGTTGCACTAGCCGCCCCATCACCAGTAACCCTTGCCACCGCCATTAGTGGCTCGCCTCTATATAAATCTGGTATTCGCTGGGGATAAACTTCAGTCTTAAAGCCCACTGGCCAAGCAATGTTTATATTATTAGCCACTGGACTATTCAATTTAGAAAATAACGCAGCCATCTTGCTATATACCCCGCTGCTAGAACCAATATGGGTATAAGTGCCGCGACCGAACTCAGCCGCCTTACGCATAAACCAACTATTAGGTGCTGCGCCAATACCGACAGTAAACAACCGGCTAGCACCTAACTTAGCCGCTATATACTTGTATAGCTGGTCTTCGTTATCGACCGAGCCATCGGTGATAAACACAATTTGGCGTAAGCTGTTGATATCGTCATCGCCCGTTAGCGCCAGCTCCAGCGCGCTCATCATGTCAGTGCCGCCATTAGCTTGTAATTTATTTACTTGTGCTTTGGCGCTGCGAATATTGTTTGGCGTAGCCGCTACTGCGCTGGGGTAAAACTGCTTTGCAGAAGAATTAAACGCAATCACATTAAAGCGGTCTGCTGGCGACAATTGCTCTAACGCAAAAGCTAAGCTTTGCCGCGCTTGTTTGATCGACTCGCCACCCATTGAACCAGAGGTGTCAACAACGTAAATAATTTCCTTTGGCAGTATTTTACTCAGCGCCGTCGGCGCTGGTGGCAACACCATTAACAGCACATAGTTTTCACCATTGACCGTCTCATTAAACAGCGCAGCTTTTGGCTCAGTGCCCACATCGGGCTGCCACTGCAATACAAAATCTCTGTCCATAGAAGCGGTGTTGCCGGCTAGCTTAAGTTGGTATTTATCTTCTTTTCTCGACAGCACAATCGGATGAAATAAACTATCTACCGACTTCAATGTCATCCCCATATCCAAATTCACATTTATGCTAATAGGGTTACGTTTGTCGTTAGCTGTTATCGCCACTTTTCTAAAGGGCGGCAGTAGATCAGTGGTGTCGGCGAGAATATTAGCGGGGGAGAAGCCCCAACCCGCACCAGACACCGCGATATCTAAGTCAGCATCTGTTAATTCAAGCAACATGGCGGCAGGGACGTAACGCGGCGTTAGTGTCATCGGAAAGCGTAGACTAAATAAGCCATCGCGATAGCTAACTGGCTCAATATATTCCAACATCACCGTCACTGTTTCATTGGGCGCTATATTAGCCACCCGCTGGCTAAACAGATTAGGCCGTTGCTGCTCAGTTAAAGCCGCTTTTTTACCGGCTTTTTTTGCCGCCATGTATATCTTTTTGGCCACTAGTTTTTCATGCACTTTGCCGACAATGAGGCGCTCACCGATTGTTATTTTCATACTATTAACAGCAGCCTTGTCTGGCAGCGGAAATACATACGTTGCCTGCCTCCACTCGCGTGACTTATTGTGAAACGATTGTTTAATTTTTACATGGTTAATCAAGCCACTTACCTGAAACTCTACCTGGCTAGATAACTGCACTGAAGATTCATAACCGGAACTGGCGTCAAACAATAATTGCCCTGCCATTACTTCATTAAGTTTTATCGGTTTCTCCAATGCCCATGAACGTTGCGACACAAACACCAAATACAAAACACCAATCAGCGCTAACACCAAAATAAGTAGCGGCCAGCGCCTAGCCTTAGGCTTGGAATAAATCGGATTGTCTTCAATCATTAAATACGGTGGTAGGCGTTTTCTTCTAAACATGCTGTGCTCCGGCGCTGTGAAACTGAGTTGCAGTAAACCAAGCCGTGGTGGCAGCAATAAGATAAGAAATGTAAAACTGATGAAGAAATATGATCAATTGTGGCAATCGGTTGTGACCCAGCCATAATTCTGGGACTATTTATCTCATTGAACGAATCTGCAGACATCTCGAGACAGTAACGGTATGCCAAAAAAAATAGCCATTGTTGAAGATGAAATAGTTATTGCTGAAAATTATCGTGATGCACTGACTCGTCACGGCTTTGACGTTGCCATTTACCCCGACAGGCCCACCGCTATGGCGGCCTTTACCACCCGCCTGCCCGACTTAGCCATTATTGACGTTGGGCTAAAGGATGAAATTGAAGGCGGCTTCGATTTATGCCGTGAACTGCGCAGCCTATCGGCAGAGCTGCCTATTATTTTTCTTACCGCCCGTGACAGTGAATTTGACGTCATTTCAGGCCTGCGCCTTGGCGCCGACGACTATCTCACTAAAGATATAGGCCTGCACCATATGCTAGCGCGGATTGTGGCTTTATTCAGGCGGGTAGAAGCATTGCGCAAACCAGAACAAAAAGAAGATATTATTCGCCAAGGAGACTTAATACTGAATCTGGAACGGATGACAATTTATTGGCAGGAGCGGCCGGTTGACTTAACCGTCACCGAGTTTTGGATTATTCATGCTTTAGCTAAACACCCTGGCCATGTAAAAAGTCGTCAGCAATTAATGGATGCGGCTAATGTAGTACTAGACGACAATACCATTACTTCCCATATAAAACGGGCCCGAAAAAAGTTTAGTCAACTTGATGATAATTTTGCCGCAATAGAAACAGCCTATGGAATGGGTTATCGCTGGAAAGCTGCTTAATGAGTTTAAAGCGGCAACTATTATTAGTGTCATTATTGCTACTGGCATTGCCATGGGCCGGCATGAAGTTTGTCGGTGAAATGCAAAATGTATTACGTCGCAGCCAAGAGCAAGCTGCCCTAGCAACCAGCCAAGCCATTGCCAATGCTATGGCAAACCAAGTAGCGCGGTTGAACATTGCTACCGACTATAACTACCGCGACATAATTTACGCACCACCCAGCCAAGACTTTAAGGTAGTAGATGGCTACGTTGATGACTGGCCTGAAACGATCAATCAGCGCTACACCAGCGCCAGCAACCCTCGTTTTTCACTTAGCTATCAAGCTGCTGCTAGTGATAAAAATATCTACCTACTAATAACCGTTAATGACCCTGCTATTGTTTATCACAACCCACAAATATCGACATATGGCAGCGGCGACCATCTGCGAATAACGACCAAAGCAGGTACTGACATAAGCCAACATATTGTAGCGGCTAGCGCACCAGGGGCTATTAGTGGGTTTACCATCAACAAAGATCGTAATAACCACACGCGTATTAACAACAGCCCCATTAATGCCTACTGGCTAGACACGAAGCAAGGCTATCGAATTGAACTGAGTATTCCGAAAGAGTTAGTTAGCCGTGGGCTAGGCTTTGCCATTGTTAACCAAAGCGGCGCCGCCAGTACTTCACTAAACCACTGGATTGGTAATTACTCGCCCAAAAGTACCAACCCGCCGCCGCCATTAATCGCTATGCCTATAGAGACTATTAACGCGCTCAGTATCTTCAATACTGACGGTATAAAACTCAGCATTGTCGATGCACAGCAATGGCAGCGCGCCGCAACTGGCAGTATGAGTTTTATTAGTAACCAGCAAGAAACTAATTGGTTATTAAAAAAATTCTATCGCTACCTGCTGACTGAAAATTTACTCGACGCCAAACCGTTAGAACCAACCTTAGGACGTATTACCAGAACTGAAGTAATCACTGCCCTCAATGGTAATGCCGCCTCCCATTGGTATAACAGTAGTGGCCGCAAAAACACCTCTATATTGTCGGTTACCACACCGATTAAAGTCGGCAATGACATTGTTGGCGTAATAATTGCCGAACAGAGCAGCGACCGCTTATTAGCCCAGACTGATCAAGCGTTTAGCCAATTGCTTTACTACAGTGCATTGGCAATTATTATTTCACTGCTGGGCCTATTAACTTACGCCACCTTGTTGTCGAGCCGTATTGGTAAACTTAGCCAAGCGGTGCAAAACGCTATTAACGATGACGGCTCTATCAACCCCTTAACAGCCAGTAAAGCCAGTGATGAAATTGGTGAGCTGTCGCGCCAGTACCAGCAGCTACTAGAACGGCTGCAAGAATACATTGATTACCTACGTACCCTGTCACGAAAATTATCCCATGAACTGCGCACACCGATAGCGGTTATTCAGTCGTCACTAGAGAACCTAGAGCACGACGATGATAAAACTCAGCGGGACGTTTACACCCAGCGCGCGCAGCAAGGGCTTAGCAGATTAAGTAATATTTTAACCGCTATTAGCGAAGCCAGCCGGCTCGATGAAAGTATTAAACAGCAGCATTCAGAAAATTTTGACTTATTGCCACTATTAACCGAAGTAACTAGTGCCTATCAGTCGATCTATACCGACCACAACCTAACGTTAGTCGGCCAAAGTCAGCCCTGTCTAATTAATGGGGTACCCGACTTAATTGTGCAGATGCTAGATAAGTTAGTAGATAACGCCGCTGACTTTTGCCCCCACCAAGGGCTGATAACAATAGCGTTAACAGCCAGTAAAACCGACTGCGTGTTAACAGTGAGTAATCAAGGCCCGCTGCTTCCGGCTAATATGAAAAACCAACTATTTGACTCAATGGTGTCAATTAGGCAACAACATAGTAGCGACTTACATCTTGGCCTTGGCTTACACATTGTTAAGCTAATTGTAGATTTTCATCAGGGCGCTATAAAGACAGAAAATCTAGCCGACAATTCTGGCGTCTGTTTTAGCATCACCTTAAAAGTCGCCAACTAACGCTATATTAGGGCTAATTTTTACTTGCAATCTATACTGTATATAAATACAGTATAGATTCTTTAACCAATTAACCCGAGGTGCCCCATGGCCGTAATTGCCCAGTGGATGTGTGACAGAGACAACAGTATGTTTAACAGTAAAAAAGAAGCCGACGCCCATGACAAAATGCTTGAGCTTGGCGAGCAGTTTACCGCGCTAATGTTAGAAAAAATTCCTGGTATGGATGAACAGCAAGCCGAAGAATTTGGTATTTACCTAGCCGAAAACAAAGACGCCATAATGCAAGCCTGCAAGGGTAACCCTGAAGTATTAGCCGACCTAGGCAACGCTAGTGGTGACAACGTAACACCGATAAGCGTTCAGGTTTAAAGCGTTTAAACCTTAGGGCGCAGGGTTTGGATAACGCACATGGATTGCCTCTATAGCTTTTAATAAGTCTTTAGGTAAGGTTAATTCAGTTGAAGCAATATTACTGCGCAACTGCTGCATAGTGGTTGCGCCAATAATATTACTGCTGACAAAACTGCGGCTAGTAACAAAAGCCAAAGCCATTTGGGCAGGGTCTAAACCGTGCTCAAGCGCCAAATTCACATAAGCGTCTGCAGCTTTTACGCTTTGCTCGCCGGTATAACGCTGAAAGCGCTCAAACAAAGTTATACGAGCGTCAGCAGGTGTCTGACCATTGGCATATTTGCCACTCAGTAAACCAAACGCCAGCGGTGAATAAGCCAACATCGACACTTGCTCACGCAGTGCCATTTCGGCCAAACCAACTTCAAAGGTGCGGTTTAATAAATTGTAAGGGTTTTGAATACTCACCACCCGCTCTAAACCTCTGTCGCTAGCGGCACGCAAAAATTCGTGCACGCCCCATGGGGTTTCGTTCGACAAACCTATATGCCTAACTTTACCCGAGGCCACTAAACCCGTTAATACGTCTAAGGTTTCTTCAATGGTTATCGCATTGTCGTCATCGCCCTGCTTATAGCCAAGCATGCCAAAATAATTAGTACTACGTTCAGGCCAGTGTAATTGGTACAGATCTATATAGTCAGTTTGCAAGCGTTTAAGCGAGCCTTCCAATGCTTGAGTAATATGGTCTTTGTTGAGCCGTGAACCGCCACGAATATGAGTAAAGTCTGGAATTTTTTCTGATCGACCCGCAACTTTAGTCGCCAGTACTATATCTTGTCGTTTACCGGTTTTGGTAAACCAGTCGCCCATGTACTGTTCAGTTAAACCCTGTGTTTCAGGCTTAGGCGGCACCGGATACATTTCTGCATTATCAAAAAAATTGACCCCCTGCTCTAGCGCATAGTCCATTTGTTCAAAGGCTTGCGCACGACTGTTTTGCTGCCCCCACGTCATGCTGCCCAAACAAATTTCACTAATGTCTATGTCTGATTTACCAAGTTTTACAGTTTTCATTATTTACCTTGTTAAAGTTGAGCCCACACTAAGCGGCATAAAAAAATCTATTAACGAGCCGCCATTTTACAGCCCAAGTAATAACCTAGTTACAGAGTAGACAGTATGTGAGTAATATTGGGCTGCCCATTACTCACGCCCAAACCACCATCTACTAGCATTTGTGCGCCAGTAATATAACTGGCCAACGGCGACGCCAAAAAACAGGCTAGATTAGCCACCTCTGTTGCGCTGCCTGCACGGCCAAGCGGAATCGCTTTATTCCAAGCCGCTGCCAGCGGGTCAATATCTTTAATCATTTCGGTTAACGGCGTATTGATCCAGCCAGGGCATATGGCATTAGCACGAATATTGTCTTTACCATGGTCTAACGCCAGAGCGCGGGTGTAGTTTATCACCCCTGCCTTCGCGGCATTATAAGCAGAGAAGCCATGGTCGGCGCGGGTACCCGACAGTGACGCGGTATTAATAATACAGCCGCCACCAATGCGTTTCATGTGTGGGATAGCTGCGCGGCAACCATAAAATACGGCATTTAAATTTAGCTCAACCACTGCTTGCCATTCTTCAATAGGAATATCAGGCGTCTCGCCTAAACTACCGCGGCCAGCGTTGTTCATCATAATATTCAGCTGACCAAATTCTTCTACGGTTTTATTACAAGCGTCTGCTAATGCACTAGCATCAGTGACATCTACCGGCAAAAACATCAGCTGCTTACTATTAGTATTTAGCTCAGTCGCTAAGGCTGCACCGAGTTCTTCGTCAATACCAACCACCACCACTTTTGCACCACTGGCAACTAGCTGCCTAGCCGTAGCCGCGCCAATACCCGACGTACCACCGGTAATTAACGCCACCTGTCCGGTTAAATCAATAATCATAAAAACACTCTAGTTAATTCGTTACAAAATGCAGATTGCCGGCCACTACGCGATTAAAGGCAAAGCCACATTATGCCCACACTAAACGTCGCAAACCTTTTTTACTAAAGGGTTTCCATTTACCTTGGCGTTGCGCCAAGCGGTCGGCGATAACATAAAACGCCGACGGGCTAAAACCTAACCCCAAATGACTGCTGAACACATGGACGTTTTCAGCTAAATGGTTAGTCTTCTCACGGGCGATACGCCAAGACACCACGCCATCATTAATAGTATAAATAGCCGTACTCGGTACACCAGGAATATTCTGAGGAATTATCTTGAGCCGGTCATTGTGTTCGTCGTCATCGACACTGGCATTAACAATATTTTCATACAGCCGCCAGACACTAGTGCCGGTGGGATGGCCACCAAACGGGCTACCCAAAGTAATAACTTGGCGCACATGCTGTGGATATTCGCGCGCAATTTCACGGGCAATTACCCCTCCTAAACTCCAGCCAATAATAGTAATTTTACCATTGGCCTTAGCTGCCAAGTCTAAGACCAACGCTGTCACTTGCTGCTCAATCTTTGAGCGCCCAGAAACGCCAACATTAGTACCCAAGCTCCAACCATGGGCGTCATAACCCCAGTGCATTAAATAACTTCGTAATATCTTAGTAGAGCTATCGCTGGCCATAAAGCCCGGCAACACCAAGACCGTATGGCCATCACCCTTAGGGATACGTTTTAGTAAAGGATGGGCCGCGACTAGGCGACCAAGCTGAGCAACTGTACGAATTGGCTCAAGCATCATGGTGAGTAAATTGGGGGGAGTTTGTCGTTTATGAATAGTCGCCATATTACCTTCTTATAGTAAAATTATTATCCGTCCAATATAAGTTAAAGCGGGGCCTATGCATATGCCTTAAGGTAATATTTACGTTGCCTAGAACTATAAAACTACTCGTCAAACAGGTTTATTTGCTCGGTATTTTCTTGCTCGCGTAAATCCATAAACCTAACCCCAACACCTAACAGCCGCACCGGCTTGGTTTTGCGCTTATAGCCTTGCTCACATAGGTCTTGCAGAATTGACTCATCAACCTTAGTCGCCAAGCACTCAACCGTTGTTTGGCTAAAATCATCAAACTTTAGCTTCACAAAAAGCTTGGTTACCAAATAGTCTTCTCCCACTTTAGCCAGCCTAGTGTTCAGCTCTGCTATTAGTGCAGGCAGTTTTTCTTGGCAGGCTAAATTAGTTTTCAGATCCGCCGAAAAAGTATTTTCAACACTTAAAGACTTACGCCTATGGCTGGGCTTAACCGCCCTATTGTCATCACCCCGGCATAAATCGAACAGCCGCTTACCAAAACCGCCAAATTTCTCGACTAATTCAAACACCGTAAATTGACGCAAGTCGCCACAAGTCATCACGCCAAAGCGCTCAAGTTTTTTAGCCATAACCTTGCCCACCCCAAAAATTCGCTTCACAGGTAACTGCAATACAAACGCTTCAACATCACCGGGTGGTACTACAAAAGTACCGTTGGGCTTATTCCAATCACTGGCTACCTTGGCCAAAAATTTGTTAGAGGCAACGCCCGCCGACACAGTAATATTTATTCGCTCAAAAATACGCTGACGTATTTCTTCAGCAATTAAAGTGGCACTGCCTTGGCATTGCGTGCATTCGCTAACGTCCAAAAACGCCTCATCTAATGACAGCGGTTCAACCAAACTAGTGTATTCAAAAAATATTTCACGCATTATAGAAGACGCCTCCCGATACGCATGAAAACGTGAGGGCACCAGCACCAAGCTAGGACAAAGTTTTAGCGCTGTAGCCGTTGCCATAGCACTATGCACGCCAAACTCACGCGCCGCATAGTTACAGGTTGAAATAACACCACGTCGGTTAGTAGACCCACCAACAGCCACCGGCTTATCGGCAAGACTAGGATTGTCTCGCATCTCTATCGCCGCATAGAAGCAATCAGCGTCAACGTGGATAATTTTTCGTTGTCTATCTGTCATTAATATCAACTATTAGCTCAGCCGGTCCAAAGGACTTACCGCTCCAGCATAATGCTGCCCCAATACATGCGTATATATCTGTGTAGTTTTAACGTCATTATGACCTAATAATTCTTGTACTGTCCGGATATCCGAACCCGCCTGCAACATGTGCGTAGCAAACGAATGCCGAAAAGTATGGCAATTAATACGCTTATTGGTCAGCCCTACCTGAGTCACTATTTGCTTAAGTTTTTTTCTGATCACACTCTGATGTAAATGATGACGACACATCTCACCCGTTACTGGGTGTGCACAATAACCTCTTGAAGGAAATATAAACGCCCAACCAGATGTTTTAAAAGCCGAAGGATACTTACGAGCAAGTGCCACAGGCATAGAACTACCCAAATCGCGGGTATTGTCGGCGTCTTGAACCGCTATAGCTTTTGCCACTTGATCTTGCAGAGCGGGAATAGCGCTGTTACTCAATAAAGTCTGTCGATCCTTATTACCCTTACTATTTCTAATTGCTAAAGCCTTTCTATAAAAATCTACATCTTGAACCCGCAGACGTAAACATTCCGACACCCGTAAACCACTGCCATACATTAACTGAACTACTAGCTTATATGGATCTGGCATCGAATTAATAATAAGTCCTACTTCGTTTGGGCTTATCACTATCGGTAAAGTTCGTTGCTTAGTGGCCAAACTAAAACCTAAATCACCTAACTGTTTTTTTAACACCTTATGATACAAAAACACGACTGCATTAAGTGCCACCTTTTGAGTATTTACTGCAACATGCCTATCATTGGCCAAATGGGATAAAAACGCCGTTACCTCGTTTGCGCCAAAATCATTAGGGTGTTTTTTATCGATAAAATAAATATACCGCTTAATCCAATGAATATATGTCTTTTCAGTACGCATACTATAGCCACGCAACCGTATATCCCGTCTTACCATTTCAATGAATTGACTAGCCATAACTACCCCTCCCTGGGAATTAAATACACTGTACTTATATACAGTGTATTTGTTAAAAGCAATAATTATTGCGCGATAATCTTCCAGCGTTGCTCGCTTTGTCACTACCGTGAAA
>CAWVSB010000025.1:0-42679 GCA_963933215.1 uncultured Cellvibrionales bacterium | reverse complement strand
CTGCTTTGGGAGCAGGATGTCGGGAGTTCGAATCTCTCTACCCCGACCATTTTCACTTGTTATTCGTCTCTGCGCCCGTAGCTCAGCTGGATAGAGCACCCGCCTTCTAAGCGGACGGTCACAGGTTCGAATCCTGTCGGGCGCACCATGAATAGGTGCACAGATGGCCGATCAAGTGAATGACTTAATGGTGACCGTAGCTCAGTTGGTAGAGCACTGGATTGTGATTCCGGATGTCGCGGGTTCAAGACCCGTCGGCCACCCCAATTTTAAAACCCGCATAACATAATGTTTGCGGGTTTTTTTTGGCTAAAATTTAGTCAATGCAGTTAAGGGTCCAGCATCACTTGATAGCGTTTATACAAAGTGCCAGTCGGCGATTGTAATTTGACGATGAATTCAATGTAAGGCTGATTAACCGGCCTCTGAGTTGTTATCAAGGCAAAAATCCCCTTATCGTCGGTATCAACTGTTAGTTTTATATCGCTGGGAATACTCGAATAATCAACCTTTTGGTTAATGTGTAATTCAATCGGCGCGATGGTTACAATTATTTGGTCGGCATCAAGGCCGTCCGCTTTTATTGGTATGCGTAAATCCAATGCGTCGCCCAGAGTGGCCGACTCCGGTACGTCACCCAGATTGAGCGCAAAGCTAGCACCACTAAAAGCAGTACATACGGCGATAACGAAAGCGTAAAATAATCTCATTAGTCTGCCTTTTATAAATATGCAAATTAATAATACCAAATGTAAATGTTAAGGCATATAAGTAGAATATAGCGATTGTTAACTTAAATATGTTAAGAATAGGCGCCAATATACGCTACACTTATGCGCTAATTTTAAAGAGATACTGTTTTATGAGTAATGCCGACGCATTGGACTTCCCGTTTACTACGCCGCCAGAATTTGGTGCAACGATTGATGTTGCTCCGGGTATTAAATGGTTAAGAATGCCGCTGCCAATGTCGCTAAATCATATTAATTTGTACTTACTCGATAGCGGTGACGGTTGGCTTATTATCGATACAGGTATTAAAGGCGATAACGTACAGCAGTATTGGCAGCAGATATTTGATAACGAGCTAGATGGAAAGCCGATTGTCGGGGTGATCGTAACCCATATGCACCCGGATCATGTTGGTCAGGCTGGCTGGTTGACGGAAAAACTGCAGGTGCCTTTGTATATGTCTTTTGGCGAATATTTTTCCGGTCGGACTTTTAGCGAAAGCTCGGGCTCATCTTTAGCATGGACTACGGAAAACTTTTTGCGTCGTGCCGGTCTAGCTGACGAGTTTGTTGAAGGCTTCCGGCAGCGCGCCAGAGGTTTTGCCGACATGGTTGAGCCAATGCCAGTGGCATTCAATCGCCTGCGGGAAGGCGATGAGTTAATTTTTGATACCCCTTGGAAAATTATGGTGGGGGAAGGGCATTCGCCCGAACATGCGTGTTTGTACAGTGCCGATAAAAAAGTATTGTTGGCTGGCGATCAAATCATTGCCACTATTACCTCTAACGTTAGCGTATTGGCTATTGAACCTGAGGCGAATCCGTTGGCATTGTGGCTTGAGTCTCATGAGCGTTTTAAGGAGTTACCTGATGACACATTGATTTTACCAGCCCACGGTTTGCCTTTCTTTGGTGTGCAAGAGCGTCTACAACAGTTAATTGACCACCATGAAGATCATTTGGATGTTCTTGAATACACCTGTATGACTGGCCGTAACTCGGTAGAGTTGTTGCCGATAATGTTTAAACGCGAATTAGATAAATCGCAAATAGTGTTGGCCTTAGGTGAGTGTATTGCACATTTACACTTGTTGATGGCTCGCGGCAAGATGGCTCGCAGGCTAGAAAATAACGGGGTGTACAGTTATACCTCAATAAATAAAAATGTAGCAGTGCCGGTTAAAAGAGAAGGCCGGGTAAGTGAAGAATTACAATTGAGGGTATAAGATTGACTAAGTTGACCCATTTAGATGAACACGGTCATGCCAGCATGGTTGATGTGTCTGATAAAGCTGTAACTCATCGTATTGCTGTGGCTCAAGGCCGGGTGAAAATGTTGCCTGCAACCCTAGCTATGATTACTGGCGGTGCGCATAAAAAAGGTGATGTATTTGCCGTTGCCCGTATTGCCGGCATACAAGCGGCTAAAAAATGTGCTGAATTGATTCCGCTATGTCATCCCATAATGCTCAGTTCAGTGAAGGTTGACTTGCAGGCCGACACTGGGGCAAATGAGGTGGTAATTACCGCAATGTGTAAATTAGCATCGCAAACCGGCGTCGAGATGGAAGCCTTAACCGCGGTATCTGTTGCCGGATTAACTATTTACGATATGTGTAAAGCGGTGGACAAAGGCATGGTAATTAGCGATATAAAACTGCTGGAGAAAAGTGGCGGCCGCAGTGGTGACTGGAAAGCAGAAATATGATTAAAGTATTATTTTTTGGTCGATTTAAAGACGAACTAGGGCAGTCTAACGTTGCGGTGGCGGCCACAGGCTTGACGACCATAAATGATTTACGCGATACGCTTATTGATATCCATACGCCGAAATGGCGTGATGTCCTCACTGCAGCCAACGTTATTATTGCAGTTAATCAGAAGATAGTGGATGCGCAATACCCTGTGACTGACGGTGACGAGGTGGCATTTTATCCACCGGTAACGGGCGGCTAGATAATGACTATGCTGATTACAGTGGCAGTGGGCGAAGACGATTTTTCTGTTGGCACTAAATTACGTCAGCTACATGCTTTAAATCCTGCTGTTGGTGCAGTGGCTAATTTTGTTGGCTATGTCCGTGATATCAATAACGATAAAGACGTCGATATTTTAGAACTTGAGCATTATCCCGGTATGACCGAGGCGGCTATTACCGAGATTGCCGAACAAGCTGGCGAAAAATGGAATTTAATAGGGATTGATGTTTATCATCGGGTCGGTAAATTGAAACCTACAGATCAAATTGTATTTGTGGCTGTTGCTAGCGCCCATCGCGGTGACTCTTTCGCTGCTTGTGAATTTATCATGGATTATTTAAAAACCAGCGCTCCATTCTGGAAAAAAGAACTAGGTGAGGATGGTGAAAGTTGGGTTCAGCAGCGTCAATCGGATGTAGATGCCGCTAATCGCTGGTCTTGATTAATTCTGCTTAGAATAAAGTTCATTTTTACTAATATGTAAGGTTTTAGCTACAGCCTTTGGTTAATATTTCATTTATCATAGTGGGTTAATAAATTGATGTTTGAGGCTGTTGTTAAATGAGTTTAGATCCCAGAGAGTTGCGTGATGCGCTTGGCCGTTTCGCTACCGGTGTGACGGTAGTCACCGCCAATCCAAAAGGTTTTTCGCCTTTGGGCATGACCGCTAATTCGTTTTCTGCACTATCGCTTGATCCGCCCTTAGTATTGTGGAGTATCCAAAAAAATTCAGATTGTTTTGCTGCCTTTGAAGCAGCTGATGGCTTTGCAGTTAATGTATTAGCAGATGATCAGATGGGTCTTTCTAATGGCTTTGCAAAAAAAGGCCAGCACGAACTATCTGTCGGTACTTTTCGTCAAGGCAAAAGTGGCCAGCCAGTGTTAAAAAATTGCTTAGCGTCATTCGAGTGTAAAATGTGGGCTAGTTATGAGGGTGGAGACCATGTGATTTTGGTGGGCGAAGTTATTGCAATGAACACCAGAATGACGGGTAAACCGTTAGTTTTTTCCAGCGGTCAATACCGCGAACTACGATAGTCGAGGTCTTCTTGTATACTGGTCCTGAAATTAGTTTTTGTAGTCAATGCGGCAGTGCTACAACACAGATAACACCTGAAGGTGACAATAAATCCCGGGCAGTTTGTCAGTCATGCGAATTTGTTGATTACCAAAACCCCAAAATTGTCGCCGGTTGTTTGGTCACCTATGGCGACCAGGTACTATTGTGTAAGCGCGCTATAGAGCCGAGGAAGGGTTTTTGGACACTGCCAGCTGGTTATATGGAGATGGCAGAATCAACTGAACAAGCCGCTATACGTGAGACTTATGAAGAAGCCTGCGCTGTCGTCAGTGATTTGGCCTTGTATACATTGTATGACTTACCGTATATCAGTCAGTTTTATATTTTTTATAAAGCTGAGCTATCAAAGCCAGAATATGGTGTTGGCGTTGAGAGTTTAGAGGTGGCCATGTTTAACGAACAAGATATCCCTTGGGATCAACTTGCTTTTCCAATCGTTGGGCGCACCTTAAAATATTACTTTACTGATCGAAAAGAAGGCGTATTTCCTATTCGCCATCGGACGCTGGACTTTAAACGGTAATACGGTCCAGCGCATCACGAACTCTAGCAAACTCTGCCATCTCATCGGGCAAAAACAATAGCTTATAAAAATAGCGCTCATTTACCGTGTGTTCACTCGGCGCCTTTGAATTTCCTCTATGGGTAGAGTGGGTATACATCATTTCTAAATGCACTGCATGGGAATCCTTTGGTACCCAAAATGAAGTGCCATCTAGCAGCATGCGTTGTTTATCTTCTTTTATGCTGTAAATAGATATCTCAGCTACAAGATTTAAGTTGATTCGAATATTACTGGTGAGTTGAGCCACGTAATTAAGCCCCATGTCTTTGTTTTGAATAAAAATAGCAGGGGATTTTCTGATTTCTAAAAACATTTAGTTAGCTCGTTCACGAATATATGTCTTATTGTCACGCTATAGCCCATATAAGGCAAATCAAGACTTTGCGAAGGCTCTATGGCGCTCTACAATAGCTTAATTACTAAAGACGTTAAGATAGGCATTATGTTGCAGATTATTATTAATTATCCTCTGGTGTTCGTGCTTGTTGCGACAGTGTTAGCTGTGTTATTGGTTGCTGCGCTGTTTTTATTGCGGCAAAAAAATATGCAAAATGTTGAGTTGCAAAATCAACTTAAGGTTATGGCTAATGATTTTGCGGTAGCAAAATTAGCTCTGGCTAAAGCAGAAATTATTACAGAGCAGCTGGCTGAAGAAAAAGCTAAGCAGTTAGAAACTATAAAGATTAAAGATCAATTACAACAGCAGTTAAGTTCTGCCATAGCGTCATTAGCGGCAGCGAACGCAACCAGTGATGAGGAACGTAAATCTTCCGCAGAAAAGTTGAAATTGCTAGAGCAGGCGAAACACGATTTAAGTAAAGAGTTTGAAAATTTAGCTAATAGAATATTTGACGAGAAAAGCGAGAAATTTACCAAGCTGAATAAGTCTACGGTTGATTTAACCGTTAATCCTTTACGTGAGCAAATAAAGGAATTTAAAGAGCGGGTCGAATTTGTCTACGACAAAGAGAGTAAGGATAGACAGTCACTGCTGAGCGAAATCGGCCATTTAAAAAACTTAAATAATCAGATCAGTCAGGACGCGGTAAACCTAACTAAAGCGCTAAAAGGAGAGTCTAAAACCCAAGGCAACTGGGGCGAGGTGGTGCTGGAAAAAGTACTTGAGGAATCAGGTCTACGTAAAGGTCATGAATATCAAACCCAAACCAGCTTTGTCGATGACGATGGGCGCAGAAAAGCCCCCGATGTTGTTGTTCATCTACCCGACAGCAAAGATATTGTTATCGACTCCAAAGTTTCGTTAACTGATTACGAGCGCTACTGTAGCGAAGACGATGAAGGTCTGCGTAAAGCGCATTTAAAAGCTCATGTGAGCAGCATTAAAACCCATATAAAACAGCTTAGTACTAAAAGTTATGAGCAGTTGGAGGGCGTAAAGACGCTCGACTTTGTGTTGCTATTTATCCCTATAGAGGCGGCTTTTCTATCAGCGTTTGAACAAGACCCGGAGCTATTTAGAGATGCCTATGAGCGTAATATTATTGTAGTAAGCCCAACTACATTACTCGCTACATTGAGAACCATACAAAGTATTTGGCGCTATGAACGTCAGAGTAAAAATGCCGAAGAGATAGCTAGTCAAGCAGGTAAACTGTATGACCAAATAGCACTATTAAGTAGTAGCATGCTAGATGTAGGCAAACATATAGATAATGCACACAAAGCTCATGAGAAGGCGGTTAATCAGCTTTCTTCCGGTCGCGGCAATTTATTGGGCCGCGCAGAAAAATTAGAAATGTTAGGTGCGAAAACTAAAAAAACATTACCTAAAACTTTAATAGATAAAGATGATTTATTAGAATAATTAACGGAGATAGTAAATGACACACCCAAAAATTGGCAATATGGCACCAGCCTTTACCTTACAAGATCAAGACGGCAACAAAGTGTCGTTAAAAGATTTTAAAGGTAAGAAAAATGTCGTGATATATTTTTATCCTAAGGCCTTAACCCCTGGCTGTATTACTCAAGCTTGCGGCATTCGAGATAGCAAAAAAGAGTTGGCTAAGTTTGACACAGTAGTCTTAGGCGTTAGCCCTGATCCAGTGAAAAAGCTGAAGAACTTTATTGAAAAGAAAGAGCTGAACTTCACTTTGTTATCTGATGAAGATCATGCAATTACTGAGAAATATGGCTGCTGGGCCTTGAAGAAATTCATGGGTCGTGAATTCATGGGTGTGGTCAGAACAACTTTCATCGTCGGTAAAGACGGGCGTTTAATGCAGATGATGGATAAATTTAAAACCAAAACTCATCATGATGATTTATTAGCTTATTTAAGCGAGAATCTGTAAAACCTGCGTCTATGACTATTCGGTAAGAGAGCGGGGCTAGTATTTAAGTAAACTACTCAGTAATAAAATTACTATAAGGGATTTTTATGGCTAGTCATGATAATTGTATTTTTTGTCAAATTGTTGCGGGCAAAGTACCGTCGCAAATCGTATTTGAAAATGACAAAGTAATGGCATTTATGGATGTAATGCCCGCATCAAGTGGTCACACCTTACTAGTTACAAAAAATCATTATGACAGCGTACTTGAGGCCTCGGCTGACGATATTGCCGAAGTTGGTCGGGTATCGGTGGCCATCGCCAATGGGGTAAAACAAGCCTCTGGCGCAGATGGCATCGGGGTGCATCAGCTTAATGGGGCAGCGGCTGGGCAAACCGTTTTTCATTACCATATGCACTTTATCCCCCAATCTGACGGTGCTCAGGTAGCTATTCATTCCCGCGAGATGGGTGATATGGATAGCATTGCGGCAATGGCCGATAAGATTAGACTAGCACTAGCATAGAAGACCGATTATGAGTGTTATTGAAAAACGTTCTGCGCCTGTTTGTGTCATAACAGGCCCTACCAATGGTATCGGCAAAGAGACTGCCAAAGTTTTGGCAGCGCAAGGCTTTAAGCTATTGTTGGTGTGTCGAAGTGAGGCCAAGGGTAATGCTCTTGTAGCCGAGCTAGCGAGTGATGATTGCTCGCTGGTTATTTGTGACTTGTCATCATTAAACAGCGTGCGAGAAGCGGCAGCGCTAATTAATAATGCCGTCGACCATATTGATGTGTTAATAAATAACGCAGGTATTGTTGCTAGCAGTCGTGAGTTAAGCGCAGATGGTTTTGAGTTGATGTTTGCGACCAATCATCTAGGACCATTTTTGCTGACAAATTTACTATTACCTAAGCTTATCGCTGCGCCACAAGGTCGCATCGTGAATGTGGCATCTGCGGCCCATGGCTTTGTTAGAAAAATACGTTTTGATGATTTGAATTATGCTAAAGGTTTTTCTACTTTTGGTACTTATGGCCATTCTAAGCTCTGCAATATGCTGATGTCATTAAGCTTATGCGAGCAGCTTATCGGCACTGATGTTGTTTGTAATAGTCTTCATCCTGGCGCGGTATCGACTAACTTGGGTACCCAAAATGGGTTGTTTGCTAAGGCGGTATTTAATTTAGTAAGGCCGTTTTTTCGCACAGTAGCGAAGGGCGCGCAATCGAGTATTTGGTTAGCTAGCAGTGACGAGGCGATAGTATTCAATGATTTATATTTTTATGACTGTAAGCCGATAAAGCCTAAACGATGGGCACGCGATAAAGCAGCAGCCGGCAAGTTGTGGCTAATAAGTGAACAGTTAACAGGCCTGGCTGAAGAAGGCGAGAGTAGAGTGAGATTATGACAATGCCTGATGATCACAGCGTGATTGATTTAATGTTAAATGTACCTGGACCGGACAACAGCGGTTGGTATGATTTTATGCAGCCCATGTTAATGGACGAAGAAAGTAAGAAAATGCTGATGCCGGCTCAGTATATGTTTAAAGATATTCCTGTAGCCGGTGCGCAAGATGATTATATTGGGCACACTATCGCCCTGATGGACCAGTTTAATATCGCTATTGCAATGCAGGGTATTGATGACAGCGATCAAGTGGCTAAAGAGGCTTGCCGGCGCTTTCCAGATCGGTTTATTAACTCTTATGAGGCTAACCCTAATAACGGCATGGATGAAGTTAGGAAGATTCGTCGGCTAAAAGAACAGTTTGATATTAAAGCGGTTACCGGTTTCCCGTCCGGTCTATGTCCCCAGGTTCCGGTTAACGATAAAAAGTGGTATCCGATTTATGCGGCGCTGATTGATTTGGATATTCCGTTTTGCCCTTGTATGGGCGTGCCGGGGCCACGGTTGCCAATGGGGCCACAAAAAGTAGAGCTGATCGATGAGGTTTGCTGGTTTTTCCCCGAGCTAAAAATTGTCATGCGTCATGGCTGCGAGCCTTGGACTGAATTAGCGTGGAAGCTAATGCTGAAATATCCAAACCTTTATTATATGACCAGCGCCTTTACCCCTAAGTATTACCCAAAAGATATTATCCATTACGCCAATACCCGCGGCAGCGATAAAATAATGTATGCCGGTTATTATCCGATGGGAATATCGCTAGAGCGAATATTTAAGGAAATGCCAGCAGTGCCGTTTAAGGATGAGGTGTGGCCTAAGTTTTTAAGTGAAAACGCGAAAAGGGTATTTAAGTTATAAAACTAATAGATATAAAAAAGCCCGGTTAATACCGAGCTTTTTTATGGCAGGTGTGATTACAATTGGGGTAGCTACATATTGGGATAATTGGGCCCACCAAGGCCTTCAGGTGTTACCCAGGTAATATTTTGCGATGGGTCTTTAATATCACAAGTTTTACAGTGGACACAGTTTTGACCATTGATTTGAAAACGTTTGTCACCATTTGGCTCTTCGATTACCTCATACACACCAGCGGGGCAGTAACGTTGTGCTGGCTCATCAAACATCGGTAGATTGTGTTTGATTGGTATGGCAGGGTCAGTTAGCTTCAAGTGACACGGTTGATCTTCTTCATGGTTGGTATTGGATAAAAATACTGAAGACAGACGATCAAAAGTCAGTTTGTTATCGGGCTTAGGATAGTTAATTTTCTTGCAGTCTTTAGCTGGCTTCATTGCGCCATAGTCGGTGGTGTTGTCTCTAAAGTTAAGAGGTATCTTTCCGCCAAAGATATTATGCTCAATCCAGATCAAACCGGCGCCAATTAAAGTACCAAACTTGTGCATGATGCCAACGAAGTTGCGCGACTGGTGTAACTCTTCATAAACCCACGACGCCTTAAAGTTGTCCGCAAAAGTAGTTAGGTCAGTATTAGCCTCGCCTTCTTGGAGAGCTTTAACAACCGTTTCAGCTGCAATCATGCCGCTTTTCATTGCCGTGTGATTACCTTTAATTTTAACGGCGTTTAATGTACCCGCGTCACAACCAATTAAAATACCTCCGGGGAAATTCATTTTCGGTAGGGCGTTTAATCCACCTTTAGATAAAGCGCGTGCGCCGTAGGAGATCCGCGTGCCGCCTTTAAGGTATTTAGATGTTTCAGGGTGGAGCTTAAAGCGCTGAAACTCTTCAAACGGATACAAGTTTGCATTTTCGTAGTTCAAGTCAGTGATTAAACCGACGAATACTTGGTTGTTTTCGGCGTGATATAAGAAAGCACCACCGGTTGCGCCGCCTTCGTCCAACGGCCAGCCTAAACCATGCACAACCAAGCCTTCTTGATGCTGTTCAGGCGGGATATCCCAAATTTCTTTAATACCAAGACCATAATGCTGCGGATCGCTGTCTTTATTGAGATCAAACTTCTCCATCAGTTGCTTGCCTAAATGGCCGCGTGAACCTTCGGAGAAGAGGGTGTATTTAGCGTGCAGCTCCATACCCTGGGTGTAGCTTGCTTTATGGCTGCCATCTTCTGCAACACCCATATCGCCCGTGGCAATACCTTTAACGCTGCCGTCTTCGTTGTAAAGTACTTCAGCGGCGGCGAAGCCTGGGTAGACTTCAACGCCAAGCTCTTCAGCTTGCTCAGCCAGCCAGCGACAGACATTACCCATGGAAACAATATAATTACCTTCATTATGGGTAGGTTTAGGGATCAAGAAGTTAGGTAATTTGATCGCACTGGTAGCACTGGTGTACATAAAGAACTTGTCTTCTGTGACTTCAGTATTCAGTGGCGCACCTTTCTCTTTCCAGTCAGGGAACAGCTCATTCATAGCGCGAGGCTCTAGTACCGCCCCCGATAATATGTGCGCACCGACTTCGGAACCTTTCTCGACTACACAAACAGTGATGTCTTCACTCAATTGGCGAATTTTACAGGCAGCCGCTAAACCAGCAGGACCGGCACCAACAATAACAACATCAAACTCCATGGCTTCACGTTCCACGTACTCACTCCTCAGATCATTAAAATATTATATAACCATACTATAAGTGCAGTATAACTACATGATTTAACCCCCGCCAGCACCTCAGAGGTAAGGATGGTCTAGATCGCTAAAATTATCGTATATGTATCAGTTAAAGGTCGTAAATACTGACTATAACTTGATCAAAGAGGCGATATTGACGATAAATTCTTGACCTTTAGAGGCATAAGCGGCACCATATCCGCCGTTTTTTAGCCCATGTGATGGGACTCAAACGCAGCTTATTTTGTAAGTTATACCATCAATAATTGTTACAAATTAGTTGTCCTTAAATATTATTCAAGACAGACGGAATATTCATGAAAGTTCTCGTTGCGGTAAAAAGAGTAGTTGATTACAACGTTAAAGTTCGCCCAAAAGCCGATGGTTCTGGCGCCGACTTAGCAAATGTAAAAATGTCATTAAACCCATTCTGTGAAATTGCAGTTGAAGAAGCAGTACGCCTGAAAGAAAAAGGTGTTGCGACTGAAATTGTGGTGGTATCACTGGGTGAAAAATCATCTCAAGAGCAGATTCGAACAGCCTTAGCGCTGGGTGCTGATCGTGGTATCTTGGTAGAAACGGGCGAAGAGCTGCAGTCTTTAGCGGTTGCTAAGCTGTTAAAGGCCATTGTCGATAAGGAGCAGCCTCAGTTGGTTATCCTTGGTAAACAGTCGATCGATAGCGACAACAACCAAACTGGTCAAATGCTGGCTGCCTTGGCAGGTTTACCGCAAGGTACCTTTGCTTCTGAAGTAGTTGTTGATGGCGATAAAGTAAATGTTACTCGTGAAGTAGACGGCGGTGCACAAACTGTTGGTTTAACACTGCCAGCGATTGTAACGACTGATTTGCGTCTAAACGAGCCTCGTTATGCGTCATTGCCTAACATTATGAAGGCGAAGAAGAAGCCTATGGAAGTGACCACACCTGATGAATTGGGTGTGAGCGTTGCTTCAAACGTTAAAACCTTGTCTGTTGCGCCGCCTGCAGAGCGTAAAGCTGGCATTATGGTTGAAAGCGTTGAGCAGCTAGTCGACAAATTGAAAAATGAAGCGAAGGTAATCTGATATGAGTATTTTAGTAGTAGCAGAGCACGACAACACTTCAATCAAGAGCGTTACTTTAAACACCGTTGCTGCAGCTAGCGCAATTGGTGGTGATATTGCGATACTGGTTGCTGGTAGTAATTGCGCCGGCGCAGCTGAAGCGGCGGCAAAAATCGCTGGTGTTAGCAAAGTATTAGTAGCAGATAATGCAGCTTATGAGCATCAATTAGCCGAGAATATGGGCTTATTGGTAGCTGAGCTTGGTAAGGACTACAGCCACGTATTGGTTGCAGCCACTACCACTGGTAAAAACTTCGCACCAAGGGCAGCAGCTTTACTTGATGTTGAGCAAATCTCTGAAATTATTTCAGTAGAAAGTGCCGATACGTTTACGCGTCCTATCTATGCCGGTAACTGTATTGCTACAGTTCAAAGCAGCGATACCGTTAAAGTTATCACTGTTCGTGGTACAGCGTTCGATCCAGTGGCAGCAGAGGGCGCCAGCGCCGCGATAGAAGCTGTTGCTAGTGCTCACGATGCAGGGACTTCAACCTTTATCAGTGAAGAGTTAGCTAAGTCAGATCGTCCAGAGCTAACATCTGCCAAGATCGTCGTATCTGGTGGTCGCGGTATGCAAAATGGTGAGAATTTCGAAATGCTATACAACCTAGCTGACAAGTTAGGTGCTGGTGTTGGTGCTTCACGTGCCGCTGTAGATGCTGGTTTCGTACCTAATGATATGCAAGTTGGTCAAACGGGTAAAATCGTTGCGCCAGACCTTTATATCGCCATTGGTATCTCTGGTGCTATTCAACATTTGGCTGGTATGAAAGACAGTAAAGTTATTGTCGCGATTAACAAAGACGAAGATGCGCCTATTTTCCAAGTCGCTGATTACGGTTTAGTTGCAGACTTATTTAACGCTGTACCAGAGTTAGATAGCCTGATTTAATGGGTGTAAAGTTATCAATAGCTCAGCTTTTGCTGAGCTTTTTTTTGTCTATAATGAGGTGATTATGAAAACAGGTATTTTATTGACAATAACCTTGCTAGGCGCGCCATTAGCTTCGGCTTATGACTTAGTTGCTGATCAGTCCACGCTGACAGTCACTAGTATAAAAAGTGGCAGTTTTGCTGAGAATCATAGTTTTTCAGGCCTTACTGGATCACTGCAATCAGACGGTGGCGTTGCGGTATCAGTGCCGCTAGATAGTATCTGGACGGGGATTGGTATTCGAGATGAACGGATGCGTAAATATTTGTTTGATGTTGCTAACAACCCAGCTGCAAATTTTAGCGCCAAAGTGATGAAGATGAGTGATATTGCCGCTATGGAAGTTGGTGAATCTCTGCTGATGACCATTGATGGTGAGTTTGCTCTCAATAGCGCAATTCAAAATATACCAGTTGCTATTCGAGTGACTAAACAAGCTGACGATTCGTTGCGTGCCACAACGGTAACGCCTGTTATTATTAATGCCGCTGCTTTTGGTTATGTTGACGGAATTGCTAAGCTGCAAGAATTGGCTGGTTTACCATCCATCGCTACTGCGGTGCCAGTCACTTTTTCGATTGTTTTTAGTGACTAGTCGCGTCTTAATTTGTCACTAATGGCGATAGGGTTTGGATAGTTAAAAATGACAATATAACTAGATAATAATAGTGTAATAATTACCGTTGCTTGAATTAAGTGGGAAGCATCTTTACCTAACAAGCCTTGAGCAACGGCTAAATAACCGACTAATAATGAAAATTCACCAATCTGTCCCAGTCGACAACCTACATCCCAGGCTAAACCTTTGGTCTCGCTCATCCGACGTAATAACAAGCGGAACACAATTGGCTTCAGCCCTAATATAACAACTGACATCACTATGGCCGGCAGCCAAATAGAGCTAATTAAGGTTAAATCAAAGCCAGCGCCTAAAGCGAAGAAAAACAACACCAAGAAAAAATCTCGCAATGGCTTTAGGCTAGTCGCTATATACTGAGAAATAGGGCTTGTCGCTAAGGCAATACCTGCTAAAAATGCGCCTATTTCACCGCTTAAACCCATAAAGTGGGCTAACTCTGCCATCCCTAAGCACCAGCCAATAGCGAGTAAAAAAATGTATTCATGGAAACGGTCGAATTTACCGATTAGTGGCAATATTAGATACTTAACTGCGCCAAAGGCGACCAGTACTAATATCGGTAGCGATGCTATAGCGCCGCCAAACGCGCTTAGATTCAGCTCACCGCCCTCACCAGACAGTAGTGCAACTAGCACAAAAATTGCAATTAAATCTTGGAGCAATAAAATCCCAACCATTAGCTCACCAACGTGTTTATGGTGCAGCACCGTAGTGGGTAAAAGCTTGATGCCGATGATCGTACTGGAAAACATCATCGCGGCGCCCACGATAATGCTTTCGGTTTGAGTAAAGCCAAAGCTCAATGCTATGCCATAACCTGCTATGGCAAAAATTAGGCAGCTCATTACAGTGACCAGAGTTGCCTTACGAATAACTGTCAATAGTGCTTGGGGCTGCATATCTAAGCCCAGTAAAAATAATAAAAATAAGATGCCTGTTTTTGAGATATCCGTTAACAGGCTCAGGTCATCTATCCACTCTAAACCAAAAGGTCCAACAATAGCGCCCAGAAAAATATAGGCGATAATAAGCGGCTGGCGTGTATATAGAGCAATCGTTGCAAGAACTGCAGCCCCACAAAAAATAACGAAAAAAGCAAAAGTGAAGGAAGTGTCTTCCATTAGAACGCTATAACCCCCTGTTAATAAAGCTTACTAGAGTGTCTTAGAGCGCTTAAGTATTATTTGTCTGCTCAGTGAATGCAATGATCAATTGCGGCTAAGCTAGCTCTTAGCCGCTAATAAGCACTGCCTAGCGACGTTTAAATAACGGCTCTGGCTGATCTACTGCAACTTGGTAAGAATCAGAGAAATCTTTTAGACTGCTAATAGCCGCATCCGCATCGCGATCAGCTCTCATTGCAAAAGCGTCAAAGCCACAGCGTTTATAGAAAAATAGTTGATCTTTTAATACATCACCAATGGCGCGTAATTCACCACTGTAACCATATTTCTCGCGGAGTAGGCGGGCATAAGAATAGCCACGGCCATCAGCAAAATTTGGGAAGTTAATAGCGATAACCGGTAAATGGTTACAGCTATCTTTAATATTGTCAGTATCTTCGTCGCTGTCTAGCCATACGCCAATATTGCCTCGAGTATTAAGCGCTGCGCTATTAGCTAACCAATACTGCAGCGGCACAATAAGTTTGCCATCTTCTAATACCCTGTCTAGGGCAGTATCTTTGGCCAATACTTCCCAGTCGTCAGCAATAAGCTCACTGCCTTTAATAAGATTAGGCATAAACGGACTCCTTAAATGGCGCCATACCAATACGCTTATAGGTATCGATAAACTGCTCATCAACATGACTGCGTTTAGCCACATAAACGTCTAGTATTTTCTCGAGCACGGCAGGGACATCATTAGTGTCAAATGAGGGGCCCAAAATCTTAGCTATAGATGCATCTTTACTAGCACTGCCGCCCAAACAAATCTGGTAAAACTCTTTACCTTTTTTATCGACTCCCAAAATACCGATGTGACCCACATGGTGGTGACCGCAAGCATTCATACAACCTGAAATATTTAAATCTATTTTACCAAGATCATAGACATAATCTAAATCTTCAAATTTGCGCTGAATAGCTTCTGCCACTGGAATCGATTTAGCATTCGCCAGGGCGCAAAAATCACCGCCAGGGCAGCAAATGATATCAGTTAAATAACCAATGTTTGGCGTTGCTAGGCCTGCTGCTTTGGCTTTTTCCCAAAGCGCAAATAAGTCGCTTTTAGCCACATCTGCCAGCACAATATTTTGCTCGTGGGTATTACGTATTTCACTAAAGGAGTAGTCATCGGCTAAATCAGCGATAATCGCCAATTGCTTATCAGTGACATCACCTGGCGCAATGCCTGTTGGTTTTAGCGATAAATTAACGACCGCATAACCGTCTTTTTTGTGCGCTGACACATTACGCTTGAGCCAGTTAGCAAAAGCTTTGTTGTCAACGCCTTGCGCTATCAGTGCCGCGCTAGCAGTGCTGTCATCAATTATTTGGTAAGCAGGTTCGGTGAAGTAAGATTTTACTTTAGTAATCTCTTCCTCGTTTAAGGTTGCCGGTCCATCTTTCAGGCGTGCCCATTCTGCTTCAACTTTCTCAGCAAATGATTCAACACCCATAGCCCGAACTAAAATTTTGATTCTAGCTTTGTATTTGTTGTCGCGACGTCCGTATTGGTTATAAATACGTAAAATTGCATCTAAATAGGTAAGTAAATGCTCTTTAGGTAAAAATTCACGTACCACACTACCGATAACCGGGGTACGGCCTAGGCCACCGCCGACAAGTACTTTAAAGCCAGTCTCGCCGTTATCATTACTTACTAACTCAAGACCAATATCGTGCATATTGATTGCAGCGCGATCCGACTCTGACCCACAAACGGCAATTTTAAACTTGCGTGGTAAAAAGGCAAATTCAGGATGAAAAGTTGACCATTGCCTAATAATTTCACACCAAGGGCGTGGGTCTTCCGTTTCATCTGGTGCTACACCGGCAAATTGGTCAGTAGTGGTGTTGCGAATACAGTTGCCACTGGTTTGAATTGCATGCATTTCTACTTCTGCTAATTCTGCCAGAATATCCGGTATATCTTCAAGCTTAGGCCAATTTAATTGTACATTTTGACGGGTGCTAATGTGCGCATAACCCTTGTCATAGTCACGGGTAATTCGGGCGAGGGTGCGAACTTGAGCAGAATTGAGCATGCCATAAGGGATACAAATACGCAGCATTGGAGCTAGGCGCTGTAAATATAAACCGTTTTGCAATCGGAGCGGTAAAAATTCCGCTTCGGTCAGATCGCCGCTTAAAAAACGCTTTGTTTGACCGCGAAATTGCTCAACTCGCTCTGCCAGTATTTGCTTGTCTGTATCGTCGTACTTATACATTATTAAACCAATATTATGGGTAGTGGATCGCTATCTTTACATTACTATAGCGATAATTAGTGTGGGTAAATCAACCATCAATTGCGTCCCGCAACGATACCAGAATGAGATGTTATATCAACGTAAAACAGCCGGTTTATTACCTTCTGGCTTGGTTATTGTTGTTAGTAAAAGCTTAATGCTGCATAATACTCAGCGACTTTAACAGACAGTGACAGGTGTAATAATGAGCCAAGAAGAAACTAAACATGATGACTCAGCAGCAGACGCTTGGACTGCAGTAGCGACTATAGGAATTGTTGTTGCGACAGTTGTATTTTGGTTAAGTAACCAAACTTAGTAAAGGGTTTGTTGACATAAAAAAGGCGGCTTTAGTCGCCTTTTTATTTGCCTGCAGAATCAAGTACGGTAGAAACTACCGACGCGACGGTTACCACAAATAAAATCGTCACTATTAGCCCTACAATAAGAAAAGCTTTAAAGCTGCCATGCTTAAAATCACGCTCCTTATTTTTTTTACTTTGTACCCCAAGACCTGCCATTAAAACGCTAGCAATTACTTGTAGTAGGTTAGGTTTTTCGTCTTTTTCGTCAGTCTGCTCGGTGTCATTATGTTCGGTCATTATTATCCCTGTCACATTAGGTAATTACGTTAACTTATATTAGTCATCATAATTAAGGTTCGGACGTAACCAGCGCTCTAGTTCATATAGTTCCATACCGCGCAGCTGTGCTTGCTCGCTGACCTGGTCTTTACCAATTTTACCTAGTCCATAATAGGTGGCATCAGGATGAGAGTAGTAAAAGCCGCTAACAGAGGCTGCTGGATCCATCGCTAATGATTCAGTCAGCTCAACCGCAATATTGTTATCGGCGTCGAGTAGCTTAAATAAATCCTGCTTCTCAGTATGGTCGGGGCAAGCAGGGTAGCCAGGCGCCGGTCTAATACCTTGATAGCCCTCTTTGATAAGCTCAGCATTAGTTAATAATTCATCGCTAGCATAACCCCAAAATTCTGTGCGCACACGTTGGTGCATGTGTTCGGCGAAAGACTCTGCCAAGCGGTCAGCTAAGGCCTTAACTAATATGGAATCGTAGTCATTAAATTCGCTTTCTAGCTTTTTAGCAATTTCGGCAACACCGATTCCAGCAGTAACAATAAAACCGCCGATGTAGTCTTTGATAGCTGAATCTTCAGGAGCAATATAGTCTGACAAACAGAAGTTTGGTTTATTACCGGCTTTAGCCGTTTGTTGGCGCAAGTGGTAAAGCGTAGTGAACTCTTCAGTTCTGGTTTCATCTCTGTACACAACGACATTGTCGCCACGGCTAGCTGCAGGCCAGAATCCAATAACGCCTTGAGCTGATAACTTTTTGCCTTCAACTAATGTTTTCAACATCGCTTGTGCATCGCTGAATAAGTTAGTCGCCGCTTCGCCAACTTTTTCATCAGTTAAAATTTTCGGATATTTACCCGCTAGCTCCCAGGTCATGAAGAACGGAGTCCAGTCAATAGTTTCAATCAATGTCTCTAGTGAATAGTCGACAAAACTTTTGCTGCCAATAAATTGCGGTGTTGGCGGCGTATATTTATCCCATTGAACTTCAGGTGCGTTAATCCGCGCTTGTTCAATCGTTAATGGTTGGCCTTTGGGTTTACGATTGGCGTTACGAATACGAACTTTTTCATAATCTTCGTGAATGCCAGCAACAAAATTCGTTTTCAAAGTGTCGCTTAACAAATTAGTTGATACTGATACACTGCGCGATGCGTCCGACACATATATTACTGCATCATTAGCGTATTTAGGTTCAATTTTTACCGCAGTGTGTGCTTTAGATGTAGTTGCACCGCCAATCATTAATGGGATATTAAAACCTTGGCGAGTCATTTCACTTGCCACATGAACCATTTCATCTAGCGATGGCGTAATTAGACCGCTTAGGCCGATAATGTCAGCATTATGTTCTTTCGCCGCGACTAAGATCTTTTCGCAAGAAACCATTACGCCAAGGTCAATAACCTCAAAGTTATTACATTGCAGTACAACGCCGACAATATTTTTACCAATATCATGCACGTCACCTTTTACAGTGGCCATGATAATTTTGCCGTTACTGCGACTATCAGCTGTTTTGTCGTCTTCTATATATGGCTGTAAATATGCAACTGCTTGTTTCATGACGCGGGCACTTTTTACCACTTGCGGTAAAAACATTTTACCGTCGCCAAACAAATCACCAACCACGTTCATGCCGTCCATTAACGGCCCTTCAATAACCTCAATCGGTTTATCAAACGATACCCTTGCCGATTCAGTATCTTCAATAATAAAAGTGGTAATTCCTTTTATTAGAGCATGCTCTAAACGCTTGGCAACTGGTAATTCGCGCCATTCAAGGTTTTCTACGGAAGCTTTGGCGCTGCCGTCACCTTTATATTTGTCGGCGATTTCTAGTAATGCGTCAGTGCCGTTGTCATTGCGATTTAATATTACATCTTCAACTTTTTCACGCAGCTCATCTGGTAAGTCGTCATAAACCGCCAGTTGGCTAGCATTAACAATTCCCACATCCATTCCAGCTTTAATCGCATGATATAAAAATACCGAGTGAATAGCCTCGCGCATCGGGTTGTTACCACGAAATGAAAACGACACATTACTCACACCACCAGACACCATGGCATGAGGTAGATTTTGTTTTATGTAGCGAGTCGCTTCAATAAAATCTACCGCATAGTTATTGTGCTCATCGATTCCGGTGGCGACAGCAAATATATTTGGGTCAAAAATTATATCTTGCGGCGCATAACCAACTTCATCGACCAAAATATTGTAGGAACGCTCACATATTTCTATTTTGCGTGCCAAGGTATCGGCTTGGCCTTTAGTATCAAAAGCCATTACTACTACTGCCGCGCCATAACGTAAGCATTCACGTGCCTTAGCTTTAAACTCGTCCTCGCCTTCTTTTAAGCTAATAGAGTTAACAATGGCTTTGCCTTGAATACACTTAAGTCCGGCTTCAATGATTTCCCACTTAGATGAGTCAACCATAATAGGGACTTTGCAGATGTCAGGCTCTGATGCAATTAGGTTTAAAAACCTTACCATCGCCCCCTGGGAATCTAGCATCCCCTCGTCCATGTTGACGTCAATCACTTGCGCGCCATTTTCTACTTGCTGCAGGGCTACTTCTAATGCGGTGGTGTAATCGTCTTCAATAATTAATTTCTTAAATCGTGCAGAGCCGGTAACGTTGCAACGCTCGCCAACGTTAACGAATAGAGAGTCACCGGTAATATTAAATGGCTCTAAGCCGCTTAAACGACAAGCCGGTGTAGGTGTTTTCGGTACCCGTGGGGCAGCGTCTTCCACTGCCTCTGCGATCGCGCGTATATGCGCAGGCGAAGTGCCACAACAGCCACCAACTAGATTTAGAAAGCCACGTTCAGCGAAGTCTGCCAAGTCTTCCTGCATGTCTTCAGGCGTTTCATCGTACTCTCCAAATTCGTTCGGGAGGCCAGCATTAAAGTGGCCACTAAAATAACAGTCAGCTGAGTTAGCTAGCTCTTCAACGAAAGGGCGTATTGCTTTAAAGCGCTGACCACAGTTGGTGCCAACAATTAACGGTTTGGCGTGAGCGACTGCATTCCAAAATGCTTCTGGCGTTTGGCCAGATAATAAGCGGCCACTGGTGTCAGGAAAAGTCACCGAAATCATCAATGGTAGTTCAATACCCGTGTCATCAAAGAAATGCTTACAGGCATAAATTGCCGCTTTACAATTTAAGGTATCAAAGATAGTTTCAATCATTAATATATCAACATCGCCTTCAACCAGGGCTTTTACGCACTGATAATAATCTTCTTCTAACTCATCGAAACTAATGGCGCGGGCAGCAGGGTCATTCACATCTGGTGAAATAGATGCAGTTTTTGGAGTGGGACCAAGCACTCCGGCTACAAGTCGCGGCTTGTTAGGCGTCTTGGCCGTCATCGCATCTGCAGCTTCACGGGCAAGCCTCGCGCCGGTCAAATTGAGCTCATAAGAAAGCGCCGATAGCTCGTAATCTGATTGTGCTATTTTGGTGCCGTTAAAGGTATTAGTTTCAATAAGATCTGCACCAGCTTCTAAATAAGCGGTGTGAATATCGCGAATGATATGCGGTTGAGTAAGTGACAACAGTTCGTTATTGCCTTTAATGTCTAGATGAAAATCAGCAAAGCGCTCGCCACGATAATCAGCTTCTTCAAGGCGATAGTCTTGTATCATTGTACCCATTGCCCCATCTATAATGAGAATACGCTCTTTCAATAGGTTGGTGATTAATTCCGTACGATTAGTGCTGTTATTACTCATAAAAAGTTATCTGTTCTATAGCTATAAAGTATGCGTTGAAGTTTAGCAGAAAAGCTTTGCAATACAGAGAGTCTAAGCGATTTTTTATCGCACTTCTTTCGTACTTTTTTCACAATATGGCGTACAATTACTGTATTAATTATTAGGATTTATAACAATGGTCAATATTACAGTTACCGAGTCAGCTCAGGTTTATTTGGGAGAGCTACTAGGAAAGCAAGAAGGCGAGGTTTTAGGTATCAGAATGTTTGTTAATCAGCCTGGTACACCCAAAGCTGAAACTTGCATTGCTTACTGTCGTGAGGGCGATGTTAACGAAGACGATATCCAAGTTCAGTACAACGGTTTTACTGGTTTTTTTGAAGCTCGCAGTGTGCCATTTCTCGATGAGGCCATGGTTGATTATGCCGAAGACAAATTTGGAGGGCAGCTAACCATTAAAGCGCCTAACTCTAAACAACCAAAGCTGGGTGAAGATAGCCCAGTAGAGGATCGGGTAAATTATTATTTATATAACGAAATAAATCCGTCACTAGCGTCTCATGGTGGTGAGGTAAGTTTGGTTGAAATAACTGAAGACAAATTTGCAGTATTGAAATTTGGCGGTGGTTGCCAAGGTTGCGGCATGGTTGATGAAACCTTAAAGGGTGGCGTCGAAAAAACGCTACTGGATAATATTCCTCAATTGGCCGGCGTAAAGGATATTACCGACCATACCGTCACAGAAAATGCCTATTTCAAATAGTAATAGGTATTTAACCGTCTGTGCTGCTATTCCTTCCAGTTAGCCAAATAACATTAGCAAATCCCAATTTATATCCTATAATTTTCTAATAACTTAGTTACATCAGCAACCGAACTTAAGTTAAGCGCATAGAAATATAGGTGCGCGCCAAAGCCACTGTCAACTGGGATAGTAAATGTTTAAGGGTAATCGTAGGGTAGAAGAGAACTTATTATTGTTTCTCAGCGCTCTGGCAGTGGTGGCTGTATTGCCATTTGTCATACTGCGTATACTGCAAGGAGATCATCTTTTAGCGCTATGGAATGCAGTGCTAGCATCCGGCATGGCCGTCTTGTTTATCTATGTTTACACCACTCGAAAAGTAAAAATACCCGGGGTATTGACATCACTAGCGTTTTTGCTGGGTAGTGTAATTACTGTTCATATAAAGGGCGTTGGACAAATTTATTGGGCCTTCCCAGCATTTGTAGGCACCTTCTATATGATGAACCCACGCGGCGCTTTGGTTCTTTGTATTATCGCTCTGAGTCTTATTATTCCAACTTTAATCTCGGCCGTTGATGTGATTACTTCAATAATTGCCACTATTTCGTTGGTTATAAATATCGCATTTGCATTTATTTTTGCTCAAATGACTAAAGCTCAGCGAGAAAAATTAACTATTTTATCAACCACAGACCCATTAACCGGAGTATTTAATCGGCGGGTAATGAACGATCGTATGGCCAGTATTTATCATATCTTCCAGCGTTCAAATCTGCCGACGACGCTTTTGATAAGTGATATAGATCATTTTAAAACGGTTAATGACACTCATGGTCATTATGTTGGTGATGAAATATTAATAAAGCTTACGAAGATTTTATCTGACAATATACGAGTGTCAGACTCACTGTTTCGTTACGGCGGTGAAGAATTTGTGATTATTGCAGAGAACACAGATATACAAGCTGGTGCTGTATTTGCAGAAAAGTTACGCAAAGTGATTGAAAGCTCAATCATGCACGAAGAGTTAGTGATAACTGTATCAATTGGTGTGGCGCAATTAGAAGTTGGTGAAAGTAAACAGCAATGGGTTAGTCGAGCGGATCAGTCGTTATTGCAAGCCAAGCGGGAAGGTAGAAATAGAACCTGCATGGCACAGACTAGCCATTACTTAGATGCTAGCTAACACCGGTGATATTGCTATTTATTCGCGCCAGCCGTTTGGTCAGGCTTAATTGTGTTAAGACATAACTCAGTTTTTGCTTAGTTATAAAAAAGCCCTGTATGACAGGGCTTTTTATTTAGACTTGGCTTCGATTTCTCGTTGCCAGTGCATCTTTTATTTTGTGACGCATTTCGCGCAACGACTTTTCAGTGGTTTCCCAGTCAATACACTTATCAGTAATCGATACGCCGTATTGCAACTCATCTAAGTTACTGGCCGACTGATTGCCTGCTTCAAGGTTACTCTCAACCATCAATCCAATAATTGACTCATTGCCTTCCAAAATCTGGTTGGCTACGTTTTCCATTACCAGCGGCTGCAAATTATGGTCTTTGTTTGAGTTTGCATGACTGCAATCAACCATAATATTTGGCCGAATACCGTTTTTTTCCAATTCATCTTCAGTGATTTTAATATGCACTGAATCGTAATTTGGCCCTCTGCTGCCACCACGCAACACCATATGGGCATAAGGGTTGCCAGTAGTGTGCACAACAGCCACTTCACCATCGTTGTTCATACCTAAAAAGCGATGTGGCTTAACCGCAGAGTTAATAGCATTAAGCGCAACTTCTAGACCGCCGTCAGTGCCATTTTTAAAACCAACACTTGAAGACAAGCCACTGGCCATTTCACGGTGAGTTTGCGATTCAGTGGTGCGTGCACCAATAGCAGACCAAGTGATTAAGTCTTGCATATACTGGGGTGAAATAGGGTCTAAGGCTTCAGTAGAAGTGGGCAAACCCATCTCAGTTACGTCTAACAACAACTGGCGGCCAATATGCAAACCGTCTTCAATTTTGAAGGTGTCATTTAAATATGGGTCGTTAATCAAACCTTTCCAGCCAACCGTAGTACGCGGCTTTTCAAAATAGACTCGCATAATGATATACAAAGTATCAGACACTTCATCAGCTAATGCGCTTAGCTTAAGAGCATACTCTTTTGCTGCCTTAATATCGTGCACTGAGCAGGGGCCAACCACGACAAAAATGCGGTGGTCTTTGCCGTCTAAAATATTTCTTACCACTTGGCGGCTAGAGAGAACAGTGTCGCGCGCTTTGTCGCTAACCGGTAAAGACTCTTTTAGTTTGCTAGGCGTAATCAATACCTCTAAGGATACGAGGTTTATGTTTTCTATTGCTTGTGACATCTAAATAACCAATAAATACAATGAGTTAAAATAATTTGTTAAGGAAGAGTATAGCTATAATTTAAAACCAACTCTATAAAAAACTGCGGCATTGTAAAACAATTATTCAGCCCTGTGTATTTAAATGAAAATGTTAGCCTATAAGGCTTTCAGCGCTAGACCTGAGCGTGCTTTCCCACCACAATAAAACCTCTTAGCCAGTTGCCAAAATACGAGCCTATATGGACTTAAGCATTACCAATATCAGCGGAGAAACCACGCTATTACTGCCCATTATCGAGCAGGGCGGGTTAATTCTTACACCAAACCGGCGCTTAAGCCGGCGCTTGATGGCTGATATTGAAGGTCAGCTTGCGATTGGTGCACCACAAACCTGGCAGACGCCGCGCATATTGCCCATCGATACTTGGGTAAATCAACATTGGCAGCAACTGATGGCTGTCGGTAGCATTCCTGCCAAACAACTACTAACGAAGCAGCAAGACCTGTGTTTGTGGGAGCAATGCATTGCTCAGTCTAAGATCAGTCAAACTTTGCTGCGACCTGCATCAGCCGCTAGCAAAGCGCAAGAGGCCTACCAGCTTACTCGCAGTTGGCTGCTTAATATTGATGAGCATAAATTTGAATTCGGCCTCAATGAAGACTCTGAAACTTGGCTAGTGTGGTATCAAAGCTATCTGGCGATGACTCGCTCGTCTGACTATATAGCCTTTGTCGATGCCAGTGTGGCGGTGGCGCAGGCCTTAGCCAGTGACAGCAACAAGGAGCCACAATTAGTATTGGCGGGGTTTGAAGCGCCTAGCCCGCTGCAGCTAAAATTGGTGGGTAATGCCAGCGCTGAGGTAATTAAGTTTAGCTGGCGCAAGCACCAGTCAGCCATGCAGATTATTACTGTTGATGACAAAACCGCTGAAATAACTCAGGCCGCGCATTGGGCCAAGGCCACCTTAGATGCTAATCCGGGTGCGTCTATTGCGGTAATCGCCCAAGATTTAAACGCCAGCCGTAAAACCGTCGACCGAATATTCACCCGCGTCTTCAAGCCCTCCAGTATCAGTGTTGGCAATACTGCGATAACCGACAGCTTTGATATGTCGGCAGGCTCACCACTGGCAGAAACCCCAGTGGTGGCAGCTGCGCTGCAAGCATTGCGCGCAGTAAACTCATCGCTTGACCAAGACCAATGGGGCGGCTTACTCACTAGCCCCTATGTTGGTGCTGGTAATCAAAGCATGGAGCGTGAAGCCTTATTGGCTAGGTTAATCGCAACCCGTAATAAAGATAGTTACTTGGCAAAGCTGCGCAGCTTAGCGCAGCGCTTTCACGGTGATGAAATTAGTATCGACTCATTTTGCGAGCTACTACTGCAACTTAGTGAAGCGCAGCGAGAAATAAAACGCGGGAATAGATTGTTAACCCTTAAACAGTGGGGCGACCACTTTCAGCAGCTACTCAAACAATGGAACTGGCCTGGCAGCCGCAGCCCTAGCAGTGATGAATATCAGCAAATTAAAGCGTTTGAAGAAGCCGTCGAAAGTTTTATCAGTTTTGACCTAGTGCTGAAACCCCAGCCCCAAGCCAAAGCGCTAGAATTATTCGAGCGCCATCTGCGCAGCGAAACCTATCACCGTCAAACTAGTGCGGCGCAAGTACAAGTATTGGGCGGGCTAGAAGGCAGCGGTCAAACCTTTGATTATTTATGGCTAATGGGCATGAATGACAGGCAGTGGCCAGCCTCACCTAATCCCAATCCCTTATTGCCTAAAGCATTACAGCAACAACTTGCCATGCCGAATGCATCTTTAGAGCGGGAGTTTGATTACAGCCGCAATCTCACTAAAGGATATTTAACCGCCGCCAGTGAAATTGTCGTCAGCTATCCCGCGGCAGTAGATGATGTAGCTTGTAAGTTAAGCCCATTAATTGAAGAAAATAAAAGCAGTATTGCCGCTACAGAGCCTTGGCAATTTTTGGCTCATGACCCGGTACTCGACGCGATACCACTGGAACAGATATCTGACCAACAGGGTATTAGCCTAGTTGATGAAACCCCCCGCGGCGGCGCTGGCCTGTTAAAAGACCAAGCCCATTGCCCTTTTAAAGCCTATGCTCAATACCGCCTCAATGTAAGGCCATTAGAAGAACCTGTTAGCGGCATAGACCCACGCGAGCGCGGCGTAATAGTGCATCGGGCGCTTGAAGTGTTATGGCAAGAGCTTAAAGACAGCACTGCATTAGCAGCGTTAGATGATGCTGCTAAACAAGTATTGATAGAAAGCTGCGCGCAGCAAGGAATGGAAGCGTTGCGTAATCCAACCATCTCCTTAAGGCTCAAACAGTTAGAGCAGCAGCGCTTAGTCAGTTTATTAACCCAATGGCTAGAAGTAGAAGGCCAGAGAGGCGACTTCAGTGTGGTCGCAACCGAAGAAAAACAAACAATCACCATTGGCAGTATGAGCTTTGATGTGCGCCTAGACCGACTCGATAAATCACCAACAGGGGAAACCCTAGTGGTGGACTACAAAACTGGCAGCGTCAATATTAATGACTGGCTTAGCGAGCGTCCCTTAGAGCCACAATTACCAATGTATCTGCAATCCTTAACTGAAAGTGATGTTACCAATAGCGGCCTCGCCGTAGCCAGTTTAAAAGCAGGTAACCTAGGCTATAAAGGTATTAGCGCAACGGCGTTAGGAACAGCTGGTATTAGCACTTTAGACAAAGTTAGAAATTCGTCATTCCCTGACTGGGACAATTTAATCCAACATTGGCGGGTAGCCTTATTGCAGTTAGTGACCGAAATCGGTGAAGGTTATGCCAGTGTTAGCCCCATCAATGTAGCGGCCTGCAGCTACTGCGGGCTACAACCATTGTGCCGCATAGATTCAGCGGAGCAGAGCGCATGACTGCTGTTGATCAAGACGCCCGCGACCAAGCGCTAGATATTAGCCAGTCAATTTGCGTAACTGCACCAGCTGGTTCGGGTAAAACCGAGCTATTAACCCAGCGATTGTTAAAGCTATTGGCGGTAGTAGAAAAACCAGAACAAGTGCTAGCCATTACTTTTACCCGCAAAGCCGCGGCCGAAATGCGCGAGCGGGTAGTTGACGCTTTAATATTAGGCGGTCAACAAGATGCGCCGGCAGAATCTCATAAAGTATTAACCTGGCATTTAGCCCAAGCAGCTTTAGTTAATAGTAATCATCATAATTGGGAACTGGCGAAAAACCCAGCGCGTATTCGGGTACAAACAATCGACAGCTTGTGTCAGTCAATCACCCGCGAGCAACCGATAGTCAGTCAGTTTGGCAGTAGCCCTAAAGCCGTTGATAACGCCGCGCATTTATATGACGCAGCCGTTGATAACTTATTAGCTAACTTAGAATCTCAGTCAGACTTAAGCGACGACATCGCCGGTGCATTACTGCATGTAGATAACAATGTTGAACGCTTAAAAGGCTTACTCACAGGCTTGTTAGCTAAACGCGACCAATGGCTAAGCTATACCGTAAGCTTTAGCGACGATGACTTAGCCAAGCAACAACTAAGTGCTGATTTACATAAGTGGATTGAAGAAGAAATTCATAATGGGGCAGAGTTACTGTTCGATTATGAGTCAGACTTATGCCAGTTAATTGACTATGCAGCCGGTCATCTAGCGGCTAATGACGCCACCAAATCACATGCCATCGCCAGTCTTGGCGGTATCACTGAATTACCTGAACCGGCCGCAGAAGAATTAGTAAAATGGCAAGCCGTTGTCGACTTTTTACTAACTGCTGGCGGCACCTTCAGAAAAACAGTGAATAAGAAAAACGGTTTTCCTGCCCCCGGCGATGCCAAAGACAAAGAAGAAAAAGCGTTATACACCCTGCGGAAAAAACAGTGTATTGAATTAATTGGCGCCGTCTCTAATAGCGAAGGCTTAGAGCAAGCCTTAACCATTTTGTCCCAGTTGCCAGCACAAGCTTATGGCGAAGATCAATGGGCCTTGTTAGGCCCGCTAACGCGCTTATTGAACCACGGCGTGGGCCATTTAAAATTGGTGTTTGCCCAAACTGGCCAGTGTGACCACTTAGAAATAACCAGCGCTGCTTTATTATCACTTGGTGATGATTTAGCGCCAACCACAACTCGCTTGCGCTGGGATCATACCTTGCGTCATATCCTAGTAGATGAGTTTCAAGATACCGCCTTAATGCAGTTTGGTTTAGTGCGTAAGCTCACCAACAACTGGATTGAAGAAAACGAGTTAGACCCAGAAAACCCGCGCACACTGTTTGTCGTTGGTGACGGCATGCAATCTATCTACGGTTTTAGAGCCGCTAAAGTAGGGCTGTTTTTACAAGCGAAAGAGCAGGGTATTGGCGACTTACCATTACTAGATGTACAGTTAGAGCAAAACTTTCGCTCTACCCAAGCTGTAGTGGAATGGAATAACACAGTATTTGACCAAGCCTTTCCACGTTACACCGACATTTCTCGCGGCGCTGTGCCTTTTTATCCAGCAGTAGCCGCCCAGGACAGCGGCAACAATAGCGAAGTAACCGTTACTATTTGTGCCAATGACACGGGCCGCTTAACTGAAGCGCAAACCGTGGTTAAAGAAATACACTACGCCCAACAAGTAGACCCTGGTGGCAGCATTGCAGTGCTAGTGCGTGGGCGTAATCATTTGGCTGACATCATTCCCGCGCTAAAAAATGCCGACATTGCATGGCAGGCAACAGACATAGACCCTCTGGCCAAAACAGAAGTGATAGTCGACCTACTATCGCTGACCAAAGCGCTGTTAAACCCAGCCGATAAACTTGCGTGGTTAGCGCTATTGCGCGCGCCATTTTGCGGCTTAACCCTGCCAGACCTGCATCAGCTAACCGACTATGCCACACACTCGTTTGCGTCTACCTTATTGGCCGCCAGCGATGAGAAAATAAATAGTATTGGGTTAACGGCTGACGGCGCACAAATATTTCAGCGCGTTATTGGTGTGTTAAAACAGAGTTGGCAATTACGCGGCCGCAAGCCTTTGCGCCAATGGATTGAAAGCGCCTGGCATGACATCGGCGGTTTAGCGGTATTAGCCAGCAGTGAGCACTATCAAAACGCGCTGCAATATTTTGACTTGCTAGAATCTTTAGACAGCGACACTGACGGGTTTTCACTAACACGCTTAAACACCAAGCTTAAAAGCTTGTATGCCAAATCAATTCAAAGCGCAGACAATGCCGTGCAAATCATGACGATTCATAAATCCAAAGGTTTAGAATTTGACACCGTTATTCTGCCGGCTATCGACAGGCAGTCAGCCAGTGATTCAAAAACCTTATTGTTTTGGAATGAACACTTATATAGCGATGGCGATACTGGCTTAGTGCTATGCCCATTAGACGCCACTGGCGATGAAAGCCCGTTGTATAAGTTTTTGGCCGCTGAGCAAAAAAGGGCAGTAAGTTTAGAATATACTCGCTTGCTGTATGTGGCGGCAACCCGGGCTAAAAAGCGCTTACATTTAATTGCCAATGGCGTTGTCAGTGACGACGGCGTGGTGAAAGCGCCAACCAGTAACAGTCTACTAGCTAAAATATGGCCCAGCGTAAAAGACCAGCTGTCTATTGTGGTAGCAACCGAGCCAGCAGCAGTTGGCGACAAACAAACGCCATCTATTAATACCCTAAAACGATTGCCGCCAGCGTTTGCCCTAACCGCAACCGTTGACACAACTGTAGCAACCAGCACCGACGCCGACGCCTTAGCAACTCAAGAAGAAGACGAGACCGCAGCTTCTAATATAGCAATAATCACTGGTATTGTTATTCACGAAATTCTGCAAGCTATTGCCTCAACCGACTTGGCTATGTGGAATGATGCTAAAATAGCTAGCCTACAAGCGCCGTGGCGTATGCGTTTAATTAATAGCGGTATTGGTCAAGCCGAGCTAGACGACGCATTAGCCGCTACTACTAAGGCAATCAGCAATAGCCTTAATGATGAACAGGGCCGCTGGTTGCTAGACAGCGCCCGCAGTGACAGCGTCTGTGAATGGCCGTTAACCTTTAACAGCAGCAATATTTTGTACCACTATGTTATTGATCGCAGCTTTGTGGCTGACGGCGAGCGCTGGATTATTGACTACAAAAGTGCCCAGCCTACTAAAGGCCAAAGCCAGCACGAGTTTATTAAACAACAAGTTGCACAATACTCAGAGCAGCTAGCACGGTATACTCAAGCCTGTCAGGCATTAGATGGCTTGCCAGTACGTACAGCCTTGTATTTCCCGTCCATTCCTTGCCTGCACGAGTTGCCGCCAAGTCTGTTCTAGTTTTAACCACAGTTACTCCACTACAGATATCACTATGCGAAAGAAAAAATCTGGTTTAAACATATACCAACCAGCAGCCAAAACTAAAAATCAGTTGGGCAGTATTCATCAGCTAACAATTAACCGCATGAGCCATGACGGCCGTGGCATTGCTGAACTAGACCATAAAGTTGCCTTTGTTGGCGGGGCATTAACTGGCGAGACGGTTAGCGCTGCGCTAACTAATACTCGGGGTAAATTTAGCGAGCTAGTAGTCACTAATGTTATTGCAGCAAATGAAGAGAGGGTTATAGCGCCCTGTGAATATTATCAAGACTGCGGCGGTTGTAGTTTGCAGCATTGGGACTACGACGCTCAACTCGCGCATAAAGATGAAGGTTTGCAGTCGCGTCTAGCCAAGTTCTGTGACTACAACACGGTTCGCCACCCATTAATATCAGCCGAGCCATATCACTACCGTCATCGCGCGCGCTTAACCGTAGACTATAAAGGCGGCGCTATTCAATTGGGTTTTAAGACGAAAGCCAGTAATAGAATTATCGCCATTAATGACTGCCAAGTGTTAACCGAGTCGTTATCAAAACTAATTGTGCCAATACAGGCATTGCTTGCCGCTTGCAAAGGCCGGTTTGTTGAAGTGTCACTGTTGCTAGCGCAAAATAGTAGCGGGCAGAGCAGCCCATTGCTTGGTTTTGTGTCAAAAATCAAACTAAACAAACATGACCAGCAGAAGCTGCTAAGTTTTGCCGTTGACAACAATCTACAAATATTCTTACGCCCACAAAACGATATTTATGAACAAATAGATGAAAGTGAACCAATGTTTTTAAGCAGCACCAAGCATGACTATAAAATGCATGTGCAAGCTGGCGACTTCACTCAGGTTAACCCTCAAGTAAACGACCAAATAGTAGACTTTGCTATCAACTGCCTGGCGCCAACTCCAGAAGATAATATTACTGACTTGTTCTGCGGCTTAGGTAATTTCACGCTGCCGTTAGCAGCACTGTGTCATTCAGTCACAGGCGTAGAGATAAACTCGTCTATGGTTAGTCGCCTTGGCCAAAGCGCAAAACTTAACGGCTTAACCAATATATCGACAGTCGCTGCCGACCTATTGCAAGAGAGCAGAGACTACCTAAAACCAAATACCAATAAAGTACTGTTAGACCCACCGCGTGCTGGCGCCCTAGCAGTGTGTAAAACTCTAGCGGCAAGTAAGCAGGTAAAAACAGTAGTGTATGTCTCGTGTGATCCAGCAACGCTGGCGCGTGACATTGAAGCGTTGTGTGAAAAAGGCTTTGCGGTAGTGGAATATTTAGCGGCCGATATGTTTGCTCAAACCGCTCATTGTGAGGCTGTTGTGCATTTAGCCCGCGAATAAATTTAGCAAAGTAGAGTGGTCAGCGTGGTGCGAAGTTGCGATGCAGATATAGGTTTATGGATCAATAGCGCGTTAGCAGCGGTTGCATCCATAAATCTTAAAGGATCAGTGTCGCCGGTAATCATAATCGCGGGAATTGTGTCAAAGGTAGTGCCACGAACATCATTCAGCGCTTGGCGGCCGTTTAGATTATCGCGCAAGCGATAGTCGCTAATTATTAAATCTGGGATGAAATTGTACTTAAAAACTAAATCTATAGCCTCGTTGCTCGACTCTGCTGCTTGACAATCTATTCCCCAAGACTTTAGCAAACCACCCATACTAATGCGGATAGATTCATCGTCGTCAATCAGTAATATTTGCAAACCATCAAAATTACCGGTGATTTCATCAATAATAATTTCCTCTCTTATTCTTGAGGTAGACAGAGGCACGGTAATCCTAAAGAGGGACCCTTTACCTCTGGTGGATGAAACTTCAATATCCAAATTTAATCTGTCGATGAGACCTTTAACTATAGCTAAACCAAGACCAAAGCCCTTTTCTCTATTTCGTTGTGAATTATTTAACTGGTGAAACTCTTTAAATATATTACTTAAATCTACTGGGTCAATACCAATGCCGGTATCCCACACTTCAATCACAACTACATCTCTGCGCTTTCTACAGCCAATTAGTATTCCTCCATCTGATGTGTAGTTAATTGCATTACTAATAATGTTACGCAAAATAATTTCTAATAATACTTTGTCTGTTTCTACCGCTAATAATGTGTCACGACTGCGATAATCTAAATTATGCATTGCAGCATTTCCACCTAGCTCATCCTCAAGTTTGTCCAGTAACGGCTGTAAGCTAAAATTATCTATCACCGGTTCTATAAAAGCTGAATCCAGTCTAGAATAATCAAGTATAGCGCCCAACAAGTCCCGCGTTTGCGTCGTCGACTCATCAATACGGGCGACTATATCCTGTTGGCTGTCGCTTAGCTTAGTGTTTTTTAATGTTTCACAGAATAGACCAATAGCATGTAAGGGCTGACGTAGATCGTGACTCGCAGATGCTAAAAATATAGATTTAGCATGTACTGCATCTTGCAATTCATTCATTGTCGCGTTGAGATCTTCTGCCAGTCGAAAGTTGTTACGGCGTAATTCAATAGCTGATTTTAGCGACTTTTGATAGTTTTTAGCAATGCTGCTTATCGCGTAAAAATAGATGCACGATGCTATACCCAGTCCAAATGCGATTAAGTTACCTCGCATTATTAGTGCGATAATTAGCGGTAAGTAAGAGGTAACTAAAAAACTCATAAATATAGGCAAGTATGGAGCTTGCTTATTCATAGTAGCAGACATGATTAACACGCCAAGTCCCAGAAAAATCAGGATGTTCGCATATGGCTCATAATAAACTAAAAATGATAAAAATCCCCATAAAGATCCTAGCAACATTTGTGAAAACACTAACCAGCGAGCATTAGATATCGGGGATATTGGAAATACTTCATGCCAATAATGTCGTGCTAATATGAAAATTGATGTCACAATATTTGCAGATAGCCAATAATAGCTATATCCATGATATTGTGTGAAGTCTAATATTAGGAAGGCGACAGCGGTGGTCAGTAAATAAATAATTACTCCAGCTGGATAGTTATCTTTAACAATCTGTATTTGCTCTCCTAAAGTTTCTGTTTCTCTAATAAAAGGAAGTAATCTCATTATTATTCACCTCATTATTTATTGTTCGTACAGCTACCATAGCTTCAGAGCGACTGTTAACATCCAATACTGATAGAACAGCAGAGACATGGTTGCGAACTGTGTTCTCTGAAAGATTCAGTTCGCCCGCAATCATACTATTGGACTTGCCTTCACAAATTAATGCTAATACGACTAATTGTCGCGCAGTGAGATTTTTCTTGTGGCTAAAAACGGATGAAGCCAGGATATAATCTGGAAAGACTTTACGGCCTTCTATTACCCCATTAATTGTGTTTATTATAATTTCTATTTCAGCTGACTTGTTGATAAAACCTCTGGCGCCAGACGCTGCGGCTCTTTCGATATCGCTTCTTCGTTCGCTGCCCGACAGAATAATAATTTTAGCTTCAGAAAATCTACGCTGTAATAATTCAATACCATCAATTCCACTAAGTTGAGGTAATTGAATATCTAGCAAAATAATACAAGGGCAAGCTGTGACCATCTGTAAAGCCTGGCTGATGGACGCAGCTTCAATTACTTCAAAGGCTTTATTATTTTCGGGCAATATTTTTGGATGATTTGGTAACATCATTTTCAGACCAAGGCGGAAAAGCTCGTGATCATCAATTATTAATATTTCATGTTTGGTCATAAGAGTAAAATCATCTTAAACATAATAGGGATGTCATTCTAGCAGTCAGAAAGTATTAAAAATCTAGTCTTTTACTACTACGCGAATGGGGGGGAGGAAGTTCATAATGTAGAAAATTAATTTGTTAAAATTAGAGGGGGATCTTTCTTGGAATTAATATTTCACTTGGTATTTAGATGTTATTAGAGCTGTTTCAAAATAGATATCACTATTTTCAATCTTTATCACTTTATCTTTCGCATTCATCATTTTCTATCAGTTTTTCGGCGTATTTAGCGGTAAAACATATTGCCTAAAAGTTTGATATTAAATCTTTGTCATTATAATTATCAATTTGTAACACTACTTGCTTAGATGCATCGCAGTCTTTTTTCATACATTTTTTTTTACCATGCCTGCCTAATTGAATTCATGTTGGATAAAAGAGACGGAGAGCTTAACTTAAATCAATTTTTCTTATTAATTTCTCCATTTTCTTTAGTTCTGCGACAATATATTTGCCCAAACAGCATAAGGCTAAGCGATATTTGATTCGCAGCGTTAGACTAATTCCAGCTTTCCCGCTCTATAGCAATATTATTACTCGCATCACCAAAGTAAACGTCACCGTCTTGAACAGTCACTTGTAACTGCATCTTGCGCTGGGCAAGGGAGGTAAGCTGCTGTGCGCATTCATCACTTATAAAATACACCGCTAGGTTATTAAAGCGCTGCAGGGTGTTTTTGTTTTTATCCCACCAGACAGTCGCGCTGCGGCTGTCGTAGGTGTAAAGGGCTACTTTTTTAGATAAACCACAGGCTTTTTTAATCCGTTTTTCGCCAGGCGTGCCTAAATCAATCCACAGATCTATTTCACCGCTTAGGCTTTTATTCCATAAATCGGGTTCGTCATCGGTGCTGATGCCTTTGGTAAATTGCAGTTGTTCATCGGCATGAATGGTAAAGGCAAGTAAGCGCAGCATCATGCGCAAGTCTGTTTCAGAAGGGTGACGCGCAATGGTTAGGTTATGGCTAGCGTAGTAGTTTCTATCCATATCAGATATTTGGATGTCGGCTTTAAATATTGTTGCGCTTTGTGCCATGTGTTGCTCTTTTTTATTGGTGATTAAATACCAGTGACTAAGAAGTCTATTGCTGCAACAATATCATCTCTACTAGCAACTAATGAGCCTTGGTTATTTTTTAAAAAGTTTTTAGAAACACTTGTGAGTTGGTGTGTTAGCAATGAATAGTTTTGGTTTTTGATTTTGATAATAGGGCAAAGAGTTGAAGGGTAGCTTTTAGCAGATTTACTAGACGGTGTTAGCGGTATGACAACTCTGCTATTCAGGGTATCAATAAGGTCGTTTTGAATATCAACAAAATAGGGGTAAGTGCTATTTGTATCCTTATCTGTATTTGTATAAACATCAAACTGTCTCAACATAATATCCTGTGCTTATCAGCAAATAAGCCATTTTCTTCTGCGAGTTGATTGCATGTTTCTATAGCTTGCTCGTTGTCCTCTAGCCACTGCTTGCGGCGTAGTTTACGCACTTTTTCTGTCAGTGCTTGCTCAAGTGTTGCGGAAAGATTTATCTTCAAAGCGCGGGCTTCTGCTAGTAAATCTTTGTTTATACTTAGGTTTGTTGCTTTTTTAGGAGCACTGCTATCAATTATGGGCTGCATTTCGTTAACTCCGCAATATATGTAGTACGCATCTATAATGCGCATCATCCTAGTAAGGCAAGTTTAACAAGTCAAGGCAGTTTAAGGTTTCACCGCCTAGCCGCCGCCTCATAAATCTCCTTAGCCATTACTTTCAGTAGCGTCAACGCCGCAGGCGGGGCGGAGGAAAGTAAATGCTAAGGGGTAGGGCGCCTATTATTCAGCAACAACCAGTTATGTAGTAACAATTAATCGAATAGCCTGGGGCTGCATTATCGCTTTACCAATATGGTCTAAACCTTGGGCTAATTGCTGGCGGAAAAACTCAATTTCTTCTTCGCGTATCGACGGGTTAACCGCTCTAAGTGCAGTTAACCGGTCTATTTCAATATTAAGGCTAGTAATAATACGCTCTTGAGCTTCCTCAACTAGTGGCTCAAGTGCTTTCTCGGCAAGGTTTTCACCAAATACCATCATTTGGTCAATCATCTCGGTGGTTTGTTTAACCACCGCTTGGCCAGTTGCGCGTTTTAAATGCTCGCAGCGGTCGTTAAGTTGTTGGTGCGACATAACGTGGGCGATGTTTTTACCACTCTTATCTAATAGCTGACGTACCGGTGACAATGGCAAATAGCGATTAAGTTGTAAGTGCTTAGGTGCCATGCAGGTAGCCGTATGAAAAACCTCTAACAACAAGGTGCCAGGGTTTAAGCCTTTTACGCTCATTGTGGTAACGGTGGCATTACCCAGTTCAGCATCTAATATGGCTTCCATCGACTCGTTGATCATTGGGTGTTCCCAATTCAAAAACTCCATGTCTTCGCGCACTAAGGCAAGGTTACGGTCGCTGGTTACCGTTACGCTGTCGCGGTTATTAAAACCAGGAAAGTAATCGTTTTCCATATGGTCGCTAGTGCGTAAAATTTGCGCACCTTCCGAATGGTATTCCTGCTCTAAGCCAAACACTTCAAACAAGGCATCGGTGTAGTCGTTAAATACCGCTGGGTTTTCGTCTTCTTCAATCGCTTCAATTAACTCAGCGGCCAACTCGGTATTACAAGAGTTTAGCTCTAGCAGCGGGTTACGGCCCGAAGCTAACATCGCTTTAATTTCAGCCGTATAGTCTTTGCTTTGGCTAATTAGCCCGCTTATGTCGCTATTAGGCGCTGCTATTGCGGCCAGTAATGGTTGCTCGCAATGATCAAAAATAGACTTGGCCGCGCTACAGCTTTGGGTAAACAGCGATAAACCTTCGTTATACCAACGGAATAATATTTCTTGGGCGCTGCTTTCGAGGTAAGGCACATGAATATTAATTTCGTGTTGCTGACCAATACGGTCTAAACGGCCAATACGTTGCTCTAATAAGTCTGGGTTAAGTGGTAAGTCAAACAACACTAGGTGATGCGAGAACTGAAAGTTACGGCCTTCACTGCCAATTTCGCTGCAGACCAAAACTTGGGCGCCGCTATCCATATCAGCAAAGTAGGCGGCTGCACTGTCACGTTCAATAATCGACAAACCTTCGTGAAACGCCGCGCTGCGAATACCAGAACGCATTTGTAAATGATGCTCTAGTCCAACAGCTGTGTCGGCACTGGCACAAATCACCAATACTTTTTTACCTTTCAAACCTTTAAGCGTGGTCTTTAACCAATCAACGCGTGGGTCATCAACAATCCACTGCACTTCAGGTACATGTTGTTCTGGGTATAGCGCATCAAGGCCGGCAAGTTCATATTCAGGCGGGGCAGGTAATGGGTAGCTGAGCACAATCCGTTTAGGGAAATTAGGTATAGCAGCCCTAGTGTTACGGAACAAAATACGGCCAGTACCATGGCGGTCTAATAGCTGGTTGATAATGGCGTTTTTATCTAAGCCGCCATCACTAACCGGTAAGTCATCACCTAAGTAGGTCGCTAGTTCATCGGCTAATGCTTCTTCATCGCAGTCATCAGCCAATAGCTTTTGCACTAGGCTGTTAAGTTCTTCATAGCCTTGCTCTTCGGTTTTGAAAACCTCTAAATCGTGAAACCGCGACGGGTCTAACAGGCGTAAACGCGCAAAGTGGCCTTCAATACCCATTTGTTCTGGGGTGGCGGTTAGCAATAAAACGCCGGCACTGGTTTTAGCTAAGCTTTCAACGCATTGGTATTCAATACTGCTTGCGCTTGGCGTCCACTCTAGGTGATGGGCTTCATCGACGACTAACAAATCCCACTGGGCGTCATTAGCATACTGCTGATACTTTTCGTTTTCAGTTAGCAAACTAAGCGTACACAGAATAAGTTGCTCACTTTCAAACGGATTTTCAGCGACAGCTTCAACGAGTTGATCGTATTCATCGAGCATTTCATCGCCTTCGTTTATTTCTAACGACTGAATCCGTTGTTCGTCAAAAATAGAGAAGTGCAAATTAAAACGGCGCATCATTTCAACCAGCCATTGGTGTACTAAGGTGTCTGGCACCACAATAAGTACGCGGTTGGCACGGTTGGTATGCAGCTGCTGATGAATAATCATGCCAGCTTCAATGGTTTTACCTAGGCCAACTTCGTCGGCGAGCAACACCCGTGGTGCAAAGCGTTTGGCGACTTCATTCGCTATATATACTTGGTGAGGCAGCAAACTGGTACGCGAGCCTAGTAGGCCTAATACATCTGACTGTTGTAAATTATGCGTGTGGTTAATAGTGTCAACGCGCAACTGAAACGCTTTGTTGTTACCAAACTGGCCGCTAATTAAACACTGCTGCGGCGAGGTAAATTGCACAAAGCAGTTTAGTTCTAATTCAGAAATACCTTTGGCTTGGCCATCCATTGTCATGCCGTGGTAAACCAACAAACCGTTGTGGTCGTCTACTTGAATGATCGCTAGACTTTCATCGTCCATGGTCATTATTTCTTCGCCAACTTTGTAGGTTACGCGGCCTAGTGGGGCATTGTCGATGGCATAGGTGCGCTCTTCTTCAGCAGCAGGAAAGCTCACCGTCACCAGGCGGCCTGCCACTTCAGCGATAATGCCTAAACCCAGTGCTGATTCAGTGTGACTTATCCAACGTTGGCCAACTACAAAACTCATATAATCTCACTTACATTTAATTGGTTAATCTAAAAACCTTAAAGCCGTTTTCAGTGGTCAGCTCTTCACAGTGCTCAAAAATGCCAATGGCTTTTTTCGGCAACGGTATAAACTCATTCACTACAAACAAGGCACACCCTTTTGGACGCAATACCTTAACGGCGGCGCTTAAAAAGCGTTCTGTTAATTCTTCGTTTACTTCAAACCCTTTGTGAAACGGCGGGTTACACAATACAAAATCATATTTGCCTCTAATACCTTCGCCAACGTCGGCGGCTATTACTTCACCCGCTATGTTATGACTTGCAAAGTTAGCCTGGCAGGCGGAAATAGCGGTTAGGTTGTTGTCGGTGGCGGTAATGTTCATATTAGCCATTTGCGCCGCCATCACTGAGATAAAGCCATAACCACAGCCTAAATCTAATACTTTAAATTCGGGTTTGTTATAGGTGTTCATTAGCTGTTGTAGCTGCGCAACTAATAAAGTGCTGCCTTTATCTACTTTTTGCCAGCCGTAAACCCCAGGTTTGCTAACAAACTCTGTGTCTACTGCATTAGTAGTAAAGGTCATTGCTGGTCGCAAGGTGGTGTAGTCGCTGTCATCTAAGGGCTGGCCAATACTCACTTTAGTAATCACGGCGCTATAGACGTTTTTAGCCAGTTTGTTAATCTTCTTGGCGCCGCCTAAGTATTTACAGGCTTTGTCGATATAGGTTTTTGTGCCTTCGTTTTTAAAGCCAGTAACATGCAGTGCGCCGTTGCCTGTAAGCAGGTGTGCGCATTGGTTAATGGTGTAATGCACCAACGCCTTTTGTTTAGACATGCGGTGAAACACCGCGCTAAAGCTACCCGCTGCAAACTCACTAAAGTCGTAGTCACTGGCCTTAACGTTAAACTCACGTTTAGCTAAGCGTGCGGCTTGGTCGCAACGGTTAGTAATAATGGTTAGTGCGGGGTGGGGTTGCAACGTTAGTAGCTGTTTGACGTCAATTTGCTCATCCAGCACCAACAGGCAATTGCCCTGGTCACTGTCGAGGTGACTTGAAATTTCTGCAAGCAGAACTTGTACCGCAAAGTCTATCATTTAGACAGATTCAATCTCTTGTGGGCTTAAAAAACGATATTCGCCGAGGGCTAAATTTTGGTCGAGGAGTATATCGCCAATAGACTCGCGATGCAGGTCTGTTACCAAGTTATTTAGCTGAATAAACATTCTTTTTATCTGGTGAAACTTACCTTCGCTAATTGACAGCCATGCGGTGCGTGAATCAATCACTTCAAGGGTGGCGGGTTTACACGGTTTGGGCTCGCCAGTTAATAGCATTCCGCCGGCTAAACGCTCGGCGTAATCATCTTCAATAGGGTGCTCTAAGGTCACTTTGTAGCGTTTTACGCAGTCTCGGTTGGGCGATATAACCCGGTGCGTCCATTTGCCGTCGTCGGTTAGCAGCAGCAAACCCGTGCTGTCTACGTCTAGACGGCCAGCAATATGCAGCTTTTCAAGGTTGTCTTCATTTATTAGGTCAAGCGCGGTGGGGCTGTTGGCGTCTTTATTGGCGCTTACATAGCCTTTGGGCTTATGCAGCATAATATAACGGGGGCCAGCGGCACGCATGGCATTGCCATAAATAGTGACATCGTCGCTGTCGTTAACCTTTGTCGAGGCAGTGGTGGCTTTTACCCCATTTACACTAACGTCTTTGGTTTTAACCGCCTGTTTTACTTGGCTGCGGGAGTAATTGGATACACTGGCAATGTATTTATCTAGACGCATAGTGGTGGGGTTTATCTCATTTTGTGAATCACATCTTCAGCGAAGCGCTTTATACCATCTTTCTTCTGTTCAAGCGTGGCATTTTCACCATGATAAAACGCCCACGGCATCGTCAGCAGGTGAGTGACACCATTGTCTTCAAGCTTTTTGTAGCCGTTAATCTCCCACGCGTCATTGGGCGACGCCATTACATCAAACGGCAGGTGGTCGCGGCCATACTCGGCCCGCCAGGTATTAATAGCCTTAACTGACTCAATAATTTCATCAGACGGCTGTAAATCACTTAACCAGCCGTTGCCAATGCGGGCGGCGCGTTTGTGGGCGGCGGTTGAAATGCCGCCAATCCAAATAGGTATCTCTTCAGTCGGCGCTGGGTTCATCTCTAAATTACCAAACGGGTAAAACAGGCCGTCATGGTTAACCATCTTGCCAGTCCACAGCTTGCGCATAACAGCTATCATTTCATCGCAGCGCTTACCGCGGGTATGAAAGTCTTGCTCCATAAGTAAATATTCGTCTTTACTCCAACCCACGCCAATGGTTAGTGTCACGCGGTTGTTTGAAATAATGGCGGCAGTACTTACCGCTTTAGCCACCAAAAACGGATTACGAATAGGCAGTACAAACACATTGTTAGTAAAGCGCAGGTTTTTAGTCACCGCCGCACACGCGCCAATAATTACCCAAGGGTCGGGCCAGTCAGTAAACGCCTCCCAACGGCGCTTGCCATCTTTAGTGTAAGGGTAGGGTGTGTTAATGGTTTCAGGGTGCACAATATGGTCTGAAAAGGTAATTGCATCCCAGCCGCAATCATCGGCACATTTGGCAAGCTCTATCGTATCGCTAATGGTGCTAAACGCCATTGAGATAACAAATTTCATCGCAGAAACTCCGATCTAATTGTAAATATGTTGATAATCTTATGGTATCTATTGCCAGTTTTGGGTTTAATTTAAGCAATGTTAACCAACGGTAAATACAGTGGAAAGCAGCACTATTAACACTAAAGCTAAAACCAACCATAAAATCAAAGGCTCAATCGTTATTCTTACCGGCGCCGGTATCTCGGCGGAAAGCGGCATTCAAACCTTTCGCGGGGCCGATGGCCTATGGGAGGGCCACCGCGTTGAAGACGTCGCATCCCCCGAAGGCTTTGCCGCCGACCAACACTTAGTACTTAACTTTTATAACCAACGCCGTGCTCAATTAACCAATGGCGACATAAACCCAAACCCCGCACATATCGCTTTGGCTAAGTTAGAGGCCCAATACAACGGTGATGTTTTACTTGTTACTCAAAATGTAGACGACTTACACGAGCGAGCAGGCAGTAAAAACCTACTGCACATGCACGGTGAATTGTTAAAAGGTATTTGCGCCAGTTGTGGCGATGTAACTGAAGTAACAGGTGAGCAAACAACAACCCAGCGCTGCACGCAATGCGGCCTGCAAAGCCTGCGGCCAGACATTGTATGGTTTGGTGAAATGCCAAAGTACATGGATGAAATAGAAAATGCCTTAAGCCAGTGCGAATTGTTCGTTTCAATTGGCACGTCAGGCAATGTTTATCCAGCCGCAGGCTTTGTTGAAATGGCAGCGAGTTACGGCGCGCATACGGTAGAAGTTAATCTAGAGCCTACTAATACTTCTAGTAACTTTGCCGAGCATATTCATGGCAGAGCAGGGGATGAAGTGCCTATTTATGTCGATGGTTTATTGAGAGTTTGAGTTTTTAATACAAATAAGGTGATGGAGATCCTGTCTCACGGATTCAAAGGACTGGCTATTTATAACGCTCCTCTTTAGATATTAAATATACTGTATAGATATACAGTATATTTAACAAAGGTAATAATTATTGCGCGATAATCTTCCAGCGTTGCTCGCTTTGTCACTACCGTGAAA
>CAWVSB010000024.1:0-46406 GCA_963933215.1 uncultured Cellvibrionales bacterium | reverse complement strand
TAAATGAATAAGCGCCGCGCAGCGGATAAGGATGAGGTTTTTCATTGGGTTAATTTACACTTATCACCACGCGATTTATAGCTTTAGGCTTGATCAAATTTCAACCATAAAAAAGACGCCTTGCGGCGCCTTATTCTATTACTTAACCAGACTATGGAAGCAGGTGTGCTACCGCATCACGCTCTTCAGTTAACTCAGTTTGAGTCGCTGTCATTTTTTCGCGACTGAAATCATTGATTTCTAGGCCTTGAACAATACTCCAGTCGCCATTTTGGCAAGTTACTGGGAACGAGTAGATCAAACCTTCGGTAATACCGTAAGAGCCATCGCTGTATACGCCCATGCTTACCCAATCGCCTTCAGCTGAGCCAAGTGCCCAAGTACGCATATGGTCAATCGCCGCATTTGCAGCAGATGCAGCACTAGATGCGCCGCGAGCAGCGATAATAGCCGCGCCACGTTGCTGTACTGTAGGAATAAAGTCAGCCTCATACCAGTCTTGAGATACAGACTCTAAAGCAGCTTTGCCGTCTACTTTAGTGTTGTGAAGATCTGGGTATTGAGTAGATGAGTGATTACCCCAAATAGTCATGTGAGTAACATTGCTGTTATGACTGCCAACTTTTTGCGCTAGCTGAGTTAGAGCACGGTTGTGATCTAAACGAGTCATGGCAGTAAAGTTGCGTGGGTTAATGCTTGGCGCGTTGCGCTGGCAGATTAGCGAGTTAGTGTTTGCTGGGTTGCCCACAACCAAAACTTTAATATCACGGCTAGCAACAGCTTCAATTGCCTTACCCTGTACAGAGAAGATTGCAGCGTTAGCTTCTAGTAAATCTTTACGCTCCATGCCTGGGCCACGTGGACGTGCTCCAACCAATAGGGCGTAGTCAGTGTCTTTAAACGCTACTTCAGGGTTGTCGGTGCAGACAATGTCTTGCAACAGCGGGAAGGCACAATCGTCTAGTTCCATTGCGGCGCCTTTTAATGCTTCAAGCGCAGGGGTGATTTCTAGCAATTGTAAAATAACGGGTTGGTCTTTACCCAGCATATCGCCAGAAGCAATACGGAATAATAGGGCATAACTGATTTGGCCGGCAGCACCGGTGACGGTAACGCGAACTGGATCTTTCATCTGTGGCTTTCCTGTCAATTAATAAGCCGCTTATAAGCGGTTGTAGCTAGTCAACATTGGCGCAGTAGTAAGGTGTAGACTGAACTACCCCATCTGGTCAACGCGATGCGGCGCATATTTTATTCGGGTTCGCGCCTAATTGCCAATTCAGGGCAAAGATATTGGATATTTCTTCGATCCTAAGGGTATTCGTCGATTTATATCTGCCGCTATTTTTTATCAGCATGGGAAATATTAGCTAAACCCGTTAGAATACGCCCAATTTTAAAGCCACTTAAACTGTAGTTGGCATAGTCAGCGTGTAAATCCATGATCCAAGATATTAATAAAGCCAAATTAGAACTGAATAAGCTGCAAAAGCGTCTGCGTAGAAACGTGGGTAATGCTATTGCTGACTACAATATGATTGAAGCGGGCGATAAGGTGATGGCATGCGTCAGTGGTGGTAAAGATTCTTTTGCCATGTTGGATATATTGCTAAATCTTCAAAAAACAGCACCAATTAGCTTTGAAGTTGTTGCCGTCAATATGGATCAAAAGCAGCCAGGGTTTCCTGAAGAGGTACTGCCTAGCTATTTGACTGAGAAAGGTGTGCCGTTTCATATAGTTGAGAAAGACACATACTCGATAGTAAAAGAAAAGGTGCCGGAAGGGCGTACTACCTGTGGTTTGTGTTCGCGTTTGCGCCGTGGAACGCTATATGCCTTTGCCGAAAAAATTGGCGCTACTAAAATTGCCTTAGGCCATCATCGTGATGATATTGTCGAAACCATGTTCCTTAATATGTTTTATGGCGCCAAACTAAAAGCTATGCCGCCTAAGCTCAGAAGCGATGACAAACGTAATGTGGTTATTCGTCCCTTAGCTTATTGCAAAGAAGATGATTTAATAAAATATGCCGATATTAAACAGTTTCCAATAATTCCATGCAATTTGTGCGGCTCGCAAGAGAACTTACAACGTCAAAACATAAAGGCCATGCTAAACCAATGGGAAAAAGATCAGCCTGGTAGAGTACAAAATGTATTCAACGCAATAAAAAATATAGCGCCGTCGCAATTGGCAGACGTGAATTTGTTTAATTTCGCTGATTTGCCATTAGATAGAAGTGGTGAGCGCAACGCCTATGGATTTGAAGAGGCCACCGTAGCTGCGCCATTGGATCCTGCATTGTTTATTAATGCAGTTAATGTATAGCAGGTAGCCTTTTGACTGAACCTCTAATCAACGTTGAAAACCTATGTGCCGAGCGTGACGGTCGAGTGTTGTTTTCAGGGTTAGATTTTAATGTTGTGGCGGGGCAGATCGTTCAAGTTACCGGTGCTAATGGTGCCGGTAAAACAACCTTATTAAGAATTGTCTGTGGTCTGTTGCCAGCAACTGCTGGTGAAATATATTGGTGTGGTAAACCTGCTGTCAGTCAGCGCTTCGAGTTTTCTCGCGAGGTATTGTTTTTAGGCCATGCTCCTGGATTGAAAACGGGGCTTAGCCCGCGCGAAAACTTGCAATGGTATTTCGCGCTCAGACAAAATATTACCTCAGGCGACATTGATAACGCCTTGGCTCAAGTAGGTTTGCGTGGCTATGAAGACATGGTGTGTTTTCAGTTGTCAGCAGGCCAGCAACGCCGTGTTGCATTGGCGCGGCTGTTAGTGAGTAGCGCTAGATTATGGGTATTGGATGAGCCTTTTACGGCTATCGATAAACAAGGTGTAGCTGAGCTAGAGGCTATTATTGGTGACCATGCTGATAGCGGTGGCAGTGTTATATTAACTAGCCATCAGGACTTAAGCGCCAACGCTAAAGTTAAGCAAATAGGTCTAACGGCAGTTACGAGCACAAGTGATATTGATGAATAGCGCTATGCCATCGATGATGTCTGCGTTTATCGCTATTGTGAGGCGAGATTTACTGCTGGCACTGCGTCGCCGAGGCGATATTGCTAACCCACTTATTTTTGCGCTTATTGTTATCTCTTTATTTCCACTGGGTTTGGGGCCTGAGGCCGGTGTATTGCAAATACTAGCGCCGGGTTTAGTTTGGGTGGTCGCATTACTGGCCTGCCTATTGTCACTAGATAGTATGTTTAAGTCCGACTTTGAAGATGGCTCTTTAGAACAATTGTTATTAAGTCCACAGCCAGTTTATGTAATGGCAATGGCAAAAGTTGTTGCCCATTGGTTAGTGGCGGGATTACCTGTGGCGTTGCTTAGCCCGATTCTGGGTGTGATGTTGTCACTACCTAGCGATGGTTATTTGGCGCTTATACTGAGTTTGTTAGTCGGCACCATGGGTTTGAGTTTAATTGGCGCGATTGGCGCCGCCTTAACTGTTGGCTTGCGCGGTGGCGGATTACTGGTCGCTTTGTTGGTGTTACCGTTATATGTGCCTATTTTGATTTTTGGCGTTAGTACGGTTTATGCCGCAGTGCAGGGTATTGCTTTTGGCGGCTATATCGCTATGTTGGGTGGTTTTACCATGTTGGCGTTAATTCTGTCGCCGTTTGCCATAGCTGGTGGTTTGAAAATTCATTTACAATCGTAGCTTTGTCCTTGTTTTTGTTAGGGTTTTTTTGATTAAAAAGTTGTGGATTAAAGCGAATAAACTGGCTGTATTGGTGCCAGCGATGATAAACTTATTGACAACGTTTAGGGCCATAATCAATGGCCGAAATTACTGGAATTGGCTTAGAGAGTAAGTGTGGGTCTAAAGACATTTTTTCATAAATGGGGTTCCCCCAAGTGGTTTTACCAAATGGCAAATGCCTGGCTTCCGTGGCTTGGTGCTGTCGCCGCTATTTGTTTGCTCGGTGGTGCTTTTTTCGGCTTGGCTGTAGCACCAGAAGATTTTAAACAGGGTAATAGTTATCGCATTATCTACTTCCATGTGCCGGCCGCGATTGTTTCGCTAGCGGGTTATTACATTATGGCTATTGCTGGTGGTATCAGCATTATTTGGAGGATGAAATTAGCCGATGTTGTGGTTAAATGCGCCGCACCGATTGGTGCAGCCATGACAGCATTGGCCTTAATTACCGGCGCTATTTGGGGTAAACCGACTTGGGGTACTTGGTGGATTTGGGATGCCAGAAATACATCTATGTTGGTGCTGTTGTTTTTGTATTTAGGTATTGGGGCGTTATATCAGGCCTTTGACCGCGAAGAGCAAGCCGCCAAAGCTTGCGCAATTTTAGCTTTGGTCGGTACTGTCAATATTCCTATTATTTATAAATCAGTGGATTGGTGGTTTACCTTGCACCAGCCAGCCACTATCAAAATTATTGGCGAGTCGACTATTGCGCCAGTAATGAAATGGCCTTTGTTTGCAATGATATTAGGTTTTTATCTGTTATTTGCGGTGGTGTTACTGCTGCGCACTCAGGCCGAAATTTTGCAACGCGAGCGAAAAACCCGCTGGGTTAATGATCTTGTTGCTGCCAGTGTCGGAGCTAAATAATGTATTTTCAAAGTTTGGCAGATTTTATCGTAATGGATGGTCATGGCATTTACGTTTGGACTGTTTTTGCTATTAGCACAGTGTTTATTTTAACTTTAGTGCTTAGCCCAATTAGAGCGAAACAGCAATTTTTTAAGCAAGAGTTCCAGCGCCAATTGCGCACTCAAACTGCCACTAGTGAGGTTAGTTCTTAATGCATCCGGTTAGACGGCAGCGTCTTTTTATTGTGTTATTTATTGTCGTCGGCGCAAGCGTTGCCGCAGGCTTAATTTTTTATGCCTTGAGTGAAAATCTCAATTTATTTTATTCGCCAACCCAAATTAATGATGGTGAGGCTCCACAAAATCAACGCATGCGTGCCGGTGGTATGGTGCGTGAAGGCAGTGTTATTCGTGCTGGCGATAGTTTAAAAATAAGTTTTGTGGTGACCGACTATGCCCATGATGTTAACGTCAATTATGAGGGAATTTTGCCGGATATGTTTGAAGAAGGGCAAGGCGTTGTTGTTACTGGAAAGTTAGACGAAGGCGGCGTAATGCAGGCCGAAGAAGTATTGGCCAAGCATGATGAGGAATATATGCCGCCGGAAGTACAAGAAGCTTTAGATAATGCCAAAGAATCAGGGAAACCTGCATCAGCTTACAAAGGTAACTATTAATGATTGTTGAAATAGGGCATTTATGTCTAATTATCGCATTAGTTTTGTCATTGGTTTTGTCCGTCACACCATTACTAGGTGTAGCTAAATCTAATGTAACGCTAATGCGGACTGGAGAGTCGTTAGCGATAGGGCAATTTGTGTTTATTGCAATCTCTACCTTAGCAATGGTTTGGGCATTCGTTAATGATGATTTTAGTGTTGCCTATATCGCGCAAAACTCTAATTCAGCATTACCTGTGCAATTTAAAGTTAGTGCTCTGTGGGGTGGTCATGAAGGCTCATTACTGCTTTGGGTGTTGGTATTAGCTGGGTGGACATTGGCGGTAGCCTTGCGGTCTGAAGAATTGCCGTTAGATATGCGAGCCAGAGTGTTAGCCGTCATGGGAATGATTGCGACAGGTTTTTTGCTATTTGTTTTGTTTACTTCAAATCCTTTCGAGCGAGTGTTGCCGTTTACCCCGTTAGAAGGCAATGACTTAAACCCGCTGCTGCAAGATTTTGGTTTGATCGTCCATCCACCTATGCTGTACATGGGCTATGTTGGTTTTTCGGTTGCCTTTGCCTTTGCTATAGCCGCCTTATTGAGTGGACGTTTAGATAGCGCCTGGGCTAGGTGGTCGCGCCCTTGGACCAATGCTGCGTGGATGTTTTTAACTGCTGGTATAGCATTGGGTAGTTGGTGGGCGTATTACGAGCTTGGCTGGGGCGGTTGGTGGTTTTGGGATCCAGTGGAAAATGCTTCATTTATGCCCTGGTTGGTAGGCACTGCTTTAATACATTCTTTAGCGGTAACTGAAAAACGCGGTGTCTATAAAAGCTGGACATTATTGCTTGCGATATTCGCTTTTTCATTGAGTTTGCTGGGTACATTTTTAGTGCGCTCTGGCGTGCTAACATCGGTGCATGCGTTCGCTACAGATCCAACTCGAGGCCTGTTTATACTGGTGTTTTTACTGGTTGTTGTGGGTGGCTCATTATTTCTCTATGCCTTGCGTGCGCCGTCGGTTGTCAGCACTGCCAAGTTTAGCTTTTTGTCGCGTGAAGTCTTTTTGCTGATTAACAATATTCTGTTTTTAGTTGCCACCTTAATGGTTTTGTTTGGAACCTTGTTTCCGTTGTTAATGGATGCTTTAAGTTTAGGTAAATACTCGGTGGGGCCGCCTTACTTTAATTCATTGTTTGTGCCAATGATGGCTGTATTGGCAATGTTTATGGGTATCGGGCCGTGGTTAAACTGGAAAAAGAACAACAGTAATAGAATTGTCCATAGCTTAATCGCGCCGTTAATAGCCTGCGTTATATTTGGTTTAATAGCGCCTTTGTTTATGGACGGTGATTATTCCATTGGCGCTGCAATTGGTTTGGTCATAGCGTTTTGGGTGATATCAGCACTCATTGTTGATATTAAGAATAAGACTAAACATGCTAGCTCTTTTTTCGCCGGTACTAAACGTCTTACCCGCAGCTATTGGGCGATGCAATTCGCTCATTTGGGGTTTGCGGTCACTATTATCGGGGTTAGTTTGACGAGTACCTACAGCAGCGAACGTGATGTGCGTATGGCGGTTGGTGAGAGCTTTTCTCAAGGTGGTTATGAATTCACTTTTTTAGGCAGTAAAGGTGTGCAAGGGCCGAATTATGTTGCCGATCGAGGTGAAGTGGTTGTCAGTGTAGCAGGCGAGGAAGTGCTGCGATTATGGCCTGAAAAGCGTCGCTATATAGCTAGTGATCAAGTGATGACTGAAGCGTCTATCGATCCAAGTATTACTCGTGATATTTATATTGCCATGGGTGACGCTTTGGATGATGGCGCTTGGTCGTTACGAGTACACATTAAGCCTTTCGTTCGCTGGATTTGGTTTGGCGCTATTTTTATGTGTATTGGCGCTATTTTGTCGATTACAGACAAACGCTACAAGCGGAAATTAGCCATTAAAACGCCAGCCTCTAGGACATCGGCGCAAGAGGCTAGCGCTTAGTATGGCCAGACTTAGACTATTTATTCCGCTGTTTATTTTCAGCTTACTCGCGGCCTTATTATATAGCGGTTTAGATGGTGACCCGACGGAGCTACCGACAGCATTAATAGGAAAGCCGGTACCGCCATTTGAATTATTGGCCTTACATGATGGTCGTAGACTGACCGAGCAAGATTTAGTCGGCGAAGTAGCCTTGTTAAATGTTTGGGCAACATGGTGTATATCTTGCCGCGCTGAACATCCCACGTTTATGAATATTGCTAGAGATATTCCGATCTATGGTCTTAACTACAAAGACGATAATGCTAAGGCCAAGCAATGGCTGAAAAATTTAGGCGATCCTTATAGATTAACCATTGTCGACGCAAAAGGTAGTTTAGGCTTAGATTTAGGTGTTTATGGTGCGCCTGAAACATACGTTATAGATCGCCGAGGAATTATCCGTCACAAGCGCGTAGGTGTGGTTGATGAGAGGATCTGGCTGCAGGAGATCTTACCTATTGTGACTAAGCTGAGAGCGGAAGGGTGATGCGCAATATTTTCAACACTATGATTTTTATTGTGGTCGTGCAACTTAGCCTACCTGTGCTGGCTGTTGTCGAGACCTATCAGTTTAACTCTGAGGAGTTACGCGGTCGCTACAATTATCTTCTGTTTGAGCTGCGTTGTCCTAAATGTCAGAATCAGAATCTAGCGGATTCCGATGCCCCCATAGCTGCAGACCTGCGGGCGCAGGTTTACCGCTTATTAACTGAGAATAAAACTGATGCTGAAGTGAAAGCTTATCTAGTGGCGCGCTACGGTGATTTCGTTTTATATAATCCGCCAGTCAACAAACATACAGCGATGCTTTGGTTGCTGCCTGCTAGTGGGTTACTTATTGGTGTGATGATTATTTTTATGCTGGTGAGAAGGACAGGTGCGATCGATGAAGATGCAGTTACTCTGAATGTATCACAGCAGCAGCGTTTAACTGATATTTTAACTGAACAGGAGCCACCTAACTGATGTTTCTCATATTGGCAGGGTTATGCCTTGTTTTAGCTTTAGTCTTTGTATTATTTCCGTTTATTCGCGCCAGTAATGAATTTTCATCACAAGAGCGTAATGAGCTTAATGTTACTTTACATAAAGAATACCTTATTACCCTTGAGCAACAGTTAACAGATGGTGATATTGATCAAGCGGTATTTGCTCAGCTCAAAGCAGAGGCAGAAGATAAGTTATTGGGCGATTATAACGACGAGAAGTCCGTTTATCGTGGCCATGCTATGCCGCGCTGGATTGGTTTTACGATTGGTTTTTTCGTTATTGCAGTTTCGATAGGTTTATATCAAAAAATGGGCGCGATTAGCGACTGGTATTTGGCTAGCCAATATCAAAGTTTAGCCAACCAAGGTCAAGATTTTGACCCGCAACAATATAATGATTTTATTGATGAAGTTGCTGCATATGCTGATAGAAGTGCCTATCCAAAAGATTGGTGGTTTGTAGCTGCGCAAGGTTATCTCGCAACCGATAATTATCCTAATGCAATTGATGCCTTTGGTAAGCTACAGAAATTACTGCCTAGTGATTCAACCGTAATGGCCAATCTTGGGCAAGCGATGTATTTAGGTAATAACCGTATCATGAGCGAAGATGCACGTGTTTGGTTAACGAAAGCCTTAGCGATTAGTCCAACAAATACCACGGCGCTCGGCGTGTTAGGTATAAGTGCGTTTGAGAATGCAGATTATCAGCAGGCTATTGGCTATTGGAACAAAGCGCTCTCAGTATTGCCGCCATATGGTCGTCAGGCCCAAATATTGACTCAAGGAGTCGATAATGCCAAGCGAGCAATAACAAATGATAGTGGCAGTGTCGCTGAGTCTGAAGCTAAATCTGAGCCTCAAGATAGCAATAGCCATATTGAGATTAACTTGAGTTTGGGCAGTAATGTGAGTTATTCACCAGGACAAACAATATTCTTGTTCGCAAGAGCGGTTAATGGTCCGCGCTTCCCGTTGGCTGCCGTTAAGTTGACTGCCAGCCAATTGCCCATGAGTATTACCTTGGATGAAAGTGATGCTATGCAACCAGGTGTTTCTATAAGTCAATTTGACGATGTAGTGGTTACCGCGCGTTTGTCGCTTAATTCAGATCCTATTGCTAGTAGCGGCGACTGGCAGAGTGATGTTGTTATTTTGGATTTGTCACAAGCACTTGAACCTGTTGATCTGGTTATAAATCAACCAGTTCTTTAGGTAAATTGGTTGATAAAATCGTAGTGATAGTTCGCTAAAGTAGCTACACTTATCCCTCTGATACAGGGACAACTTATAGACTGGCGCCCGCGCCTAATAAATGTAAGTTAAGTTGTTGTTTTATATGGGTAAAAAAATAGAATCGAATGACCTTTTATGCGACTAAAGAGCATTAAGTTAGCGGGCTTCAAATCCTTCGTTGACCCTACCACTGTAAATTTCCCAACCAATATGTCGGCCGTTGTAGGCCCTAATGGCTGCGGTAAGTCTAATATTATTGATGCAGTGCGTTGGGTGATGGGTGAAAGTTCAGCCAAAAACCTTCGCGGCGAGTCAATGACTGACGTTATATTTAACGGTTCTAATAGTCGTAAGCCCGTCGGTCATGCATCGATTGAGCTAATTTTTGATAACAGTGACGGCACTTTAGGTGGCGAGTACGCAAGTTTCGGCGAAATCGCTATCCGTCGTAAAGTGACTCGTGAATCTGACAATACTTACTATCTAAATGGCACTAAATGCCGCCGCAAAGATATCACTGATATTTTCTTAGGCACCGGTTTAGGGCCTCGCAGTTACGCCATCATCGAGCAGGGCACGATTAGTAAGTTAGTTGAAGCCAAACCCGAAGAGCTGCGCGTATTTGTCGAAGAGGCAGCGGGGATTTCTCGGTATAAAGAACGCCGTCGCGATACCGAAAACAGAATTCGTCGTACCCGTGAAAACCTCGAACGTTTAACCGACATCCGTGATGAATTAGAACGTCAATTGGCACATTTACAGCGCCAAGCGAAAACTGCTGAGCGTTATAAAGAGTTAAAAGAAGAAGAGCGACAGCAAATAGCTCAGTTACAAGCAGTGCAGTGGCGGGAGTTAAATTACCAAGGCAAGAACTACGACGCGGTGATAAGAGAGCTTGAAGTCGCTTTTGAAGAGCAAGTGACTAAACGGGTTGCTGCTGAAACCGGTATAGAAAAACTGCGAGTTGCACATACTGAAAAAACTGACCAATTTAATGCAGTGCAAGGTGAGTTCTATAGTCTTGGTGCTGATATCGCTAGAGACGAGCAAAAGATCCAAAATGTCGATGAGCGCGAGAAACAACTGCGTAATGATTTATTACAAGTTGAAGAAAATCTGCGTCAAGCCAAAGATCATATGGACCAAGATGAAGTGCGTTTGGTGCAATGGACTGAAGAGCTACAAGAAATTGAGCCAGAGTTAGAGTTAACCCGTGAAGCAGAAGAAGAAAGCGCAGAGGCATTGCTGGTCGCGGAAGAAACAATGCAGAGCTGGCAGCAAAGCTGGGATGAGTTTAACCAAAATGCAGCCGCGCCGCGTCAACAAGCAGAAGTTCAGCAGTCGCGTATTCAGCATTTGGAACAAGTTTTAAAGCGTTTGGTCGAGAGAATTGAGCGACTTGATAAAGAGCGTCAAGAAATTCAGCCAGAAGATGATGATGACAATGTCATTATTTTACAAGAGCAGTTGGCGGAAATTGAATTAGAAGCAGAGCAGATAACCGAAGGCTTATTGGCAGCGCAAAGTTCGATAAAAGAAGAGCGGAGTAAATTAGATGAAAGCGCTAATACACTCGACGAATTGCGTAGCAAGCATCAAGCCATAGGCGGGCGCAGGTCTTCATTAGAAGTATTGCAGCAAGCAGCGCTAGAGCAAGATGATGCGTCAGGCGCATGGCTAACGGCTAAGCAGCTTGGCGATAAACCTCGATTGGCCGATAGCTTGTCAGTAGATATTGGCTGGGAAATTGCTGTTGAAACCGTATTAGGTGACTACCTTCAAGCAATTAAGGTTGATGGTATATCGATGTTGGCGCAATCTTTAGTCGACTTTAAAGAAGGCTCGATCACTCTCTATGAGGGTGTCAGTGCGCCAGTATCCGCGGCTATAACTGGTGGTACTTTGCTGGCAGCGAAAATAACTGGTGACGACACTAATGGTTTAGTTGCCAGTGTATATGCAGCAGCTGATTTAGATGCTGCGATTGCTTTACGTCCACAGCTGCAAGCACATGAATCAGTTATTACCCGTGACGGTATTTGGCTGGGTCCAAATTGGCTGCGTCTTGCGCGTGATAAAGATTCACAGTTAGGAGTGTTAAAACGTCAACAAGAGTTAGAGCAATTAGGTGTCGACAACAATTTTTTAGAAGAGCAAATTTCTCAGTTAGAACTGCAGCGTCAAAATTATCGTGAAGTTTTAACTAAGGCGGAGTCAAACAGAGATGATCTACAGCGACTTCAGTCTGAAGTAGGTTCAAAGCAAACCAGTGCGGCGGCAACCTTAAGTGCGTTGCAAGCTAAGCTTGAGCAAACGCAAGTTCGGCGTCAAGCTTTAGGCAGCGAGTTAGAAGAAAGTCGCAGCCAGATGGTGCAAGAACAAGATAATGTAAAAGATGCGAGAAATCTTTTGCAGCAAGCGCTGGATAGTATGGAGTCTGATTCAGCTAAACGTGAAGATTTTCTGATGGTGAGAGATGAAAGCAGGGTTACTTTAGATAGTTCACGTCAAAAAGCGCGTCACGATAAAGACAATGCTCACCAGATAGCTATGCGTTATCAGTCGTTGCAAACCCAAATTGGCTCATCTAATGATGCTAAAACCAGGTTGCAAGATCAGTCAGCACAGCTACTCGAGCGAAGAGAGTTTTTAGCTGAAAGCCAAGCTGAAAATATAGCGCCGCTAGAGGAAATAAAAGTGAGCTTGGAGCAGCGTCTGCAGCTGCGTATCGGTGTTGAAGAGCGTATGGCACAAGCCCGTCGTCAGCTTGAAGAAATGGATTTTGAAGTACGTAATTTTGAAACGGTGCGTAATCAAGCCGAGCAGCAAGGCGGAGAGATTCGCACTAAGCTTGAAGCCAGTAGGATTGAGCTACAAACAGTAACGGTTAAACGCAAGGCTCTAGTTGACGAGTTAGAAGAATCAAACTTCGATTTAGAAGCAATGCTGGCGGAGCTGTCTGAAGATGTACGTGAGGCACAATTTAAAGAAGACTTGGAGCGGTTGGCAAATAGAATTGCTCGCCTGGGTGCCATTAACCTAGCTGCAATTGATGAGTACCAGTCGCAAGCTGAGCGTAAGCATTATTTAGATGCCCAAAATCAAGATCTAGAAAGCGCTATGGATTCACTAGAAAATGCGATCCGAAAAATCGATCGTGAAACTAGGGCGCGGTTTAAAGAAACTTTCGATGAGATCAATAGCGGTTTACAAGAGCTGTTTCCACAAGTGTTTGGTGGCGGCGAAGCATATTTGGAGTTAACCGGTGAAGACTTGCTAGACACTGGTATTACCATTATGGCGCGTCCGCCAGGCAAGAAAAACAGTACCATTCATTTGTTGTCAGGCGGCGAAAAAGCTTTGACCGCCATTGCCTTGGTGTTTGCAATATTTAAGCTTAATCCGGCACCATTTTGTATGTTGGATGAGGTTGATGCACCACTTGATGATGCCAATGTTGCGCGTTATGCTCGAATGGTTAAAGCGATGAGCGAAACAGTACAGTTTATTTATATTTCACATAATAAAATCAGTATGGAATATGCTGACCAGCTTATGGGGGTAACCATGCATGAGCCAGGTTGTTCGCGTTTAGTAACGGTAGATATAGAAGAGGCGGCTGAACTAGCTGCAATGTAATTGGTTTTTAGACTATTTAGCCGATAGTAAATAAATTAGGGCTTTAGTAATGGATTTGGGTTTACGTGAGTGGATGGTATTGATCGGCGGACTGCTAATTTTGGCAGTGGTGGTCGATGGTCTCCGGCGTATGCAAACGGCTAGGAAAAATACAGTTAAATTATCAAAGCGTGCCAGTAAATGGAATTTTGACGATGATAGCGATGAAGTGAAAATTTCAGAATTACCTGGCGGTGCTGCCCGCGTTCTTGAGCGTGAAGCGATTGAACGTGAAGCTCAGATGCAACAAGACCATGGTGATGATTCCTCTGCTCCTATATTGATGACCCCCGTGCGCTCGTTTGAAACTATTGGGGATGAGCCTGATCAAGAACCCGCTCAAGAAGAAATGGTATTAGATACAGGTGCTGAACTAGAGCCAGAACCTGCTTTACCAGCTGAAGCAATGATTGAGGAACAGTTTGAAACGTCGTCGTTTAAGGCCGATCGTGACCCAGAGATCGAGGAAGTTAAAGCGGTTGATCCGAGTCTTGAAGAAGTATTTGTGATCAATGTTATTAGTAAAAACAAAGATGGTTTCAGCGGTGCTAAGTTACTTGAAATACTATTAGCTTGCGATGTTCGTTATGGTGATATGGATATATTTCATCGCAGCGAGGCCAAACAAGCCGGCGGTAAGCATCAGTTTAGTGTGGCAAATTTAGTCGAGCCAGGTACATTTAACTTAGATGGCATGCGTCATATGAAAACTCCTGGCATAGCATTTTTTATGCGCTTACCTGGGCCTAGCAACGCTATGAATGCATTTGATGCAATGGTCGAAACGGCTGATTGCATTGTCCGAAATTTGGGTGGCGAAATGCATGATCAGCATAAGTCAGTGATGACTAAACAAACGATTAGCCATGATAGAGAGCGGGTTAGTGAGTTTGAACGACGTCTATTAGCGCAACGTTAACTAGGCGGTTTTGTGATTGATACAGAAATGCATGCAGAAATCGAACAGCTGCGTAGTACGCTTAATGATTACAATTATCAATATTATATCCTTGATAATCCTACTGTGCCCGATAGCGAATATGATCGTTTATTTCAGCAGCTTTCAGCCCTTGAAAACAAATATCCTGAGTTAATTACTGCCGCTTCGCCGACCCAGAGAGTTGGGGTTAAGCCAATTGACGGATTTCAGCAAGTGAAACACGAAATGGCTATGTTATCGCTGGGTAACGCATTCAATGATGACGACTTAGTTGCTTTTGACAAGCGACTGCATACGCGTCTCAATGATGATAGGCCAATAATATATGCCTGCGAACCTAAGCTTGATGGCGCTGCAGTCAGTTTGCTATATCAAGATGGTGTGTTGGTGAGTGGTGCAACTCGGGGCGATGGTTCTACTGGTGAAAATATTACCAGTAATGTACGTACAATCGGTTCGATACCATTAAAGCTTATGGGGTCTGGCTATCCCACAACCCTTGAAGTACGCGGCGAAATATATATGCCATTAAAAGGTTTTGATGCCTTAAATGAAGTTGCTTTAGCCACCGGTGAAAAGCCATTTGTTAACCCACGCAATGCTGCGGCAGGTAGTTTACGACAGTTAGATCCGCAGCTAACAGCCAAGCGGCCTTTAGAATTTTGTTGCTATAGCGTGGGTTTAGTAAAAGGCGGTGAATTGCCTAATAGTCATAGTGAAATACTGTCCCTGTTGGCCCAATGGGGGCTAAAGATAAATTCACAATCCCAGCAAGTGGTCGGGATTGACGCCTGTATCGATTATTATCAGCAGCTGTCCGAAAAACGTCATAACTTAGGTTATGACATAGACGGTATCGTCTATAAAGTCGACGATATTGAACTGCAGCAGGATTTGGGTTTTGTGTCTCGAGCACCGCGTTGGGCCATAGCACGTAAATTTCCGGCGCAGGAAGAGATGACCATACTTGAAGCGATCGAGTTTCAGGTAGGTCGTACCGGTGCAATTACTCCAGTCGCCAGATTACAGCCGGTTTTTGTCGGCGGGGTAACCGTTAGTAATGCCACATTACATAATTTTGATGAGATACAGCGCTTAGACGTAAGAGCTGGTGATACTGTGATTATTCGCCGCGCCGGTGATGTTATTCCCAAGGTTGCACAAGTCATACTTGAAAAACGTCCCCCTAATACCACACTGGTGAAAATGCCAACTAATTGTCCAGTTTGTGGCTCGCCAGCCTCCCGTATTGAAGGTGAGGCGGTGACTCGCTGCGAAGGTGGCTTATTTTGTCGTGCACAGCAAAGTGAAGCCATCAAACATTATGCGTCACGTAAAGCCATGGATATTGATGGCTTAGGCGATAAGTTGGTCGAACAATTAGTAGAAGCAAAACTGATCGCAAATGTTGCAGACTTGTATAGCCTAGAGAATCAGCAGTTAGTTAAACTAGAGCGATTAGGTGAAAAGTCTGTCGATAACTTGCTTGGTGCAATCGAGAGCAGTAAACAAACGACTTTACCGCGTTTTTTATATGCCTTGGGTGCACGTGAAGTAGGTGAAGCCACAGCAAGAAATTTGGCTAATCATTTTTGTGAGCTACCAATAATAATGCAGGCCGATTTTGACAGTCTAATAGAAGTTGACGATGTAGGGCCGATAGTGGCTCAGCATATTGTTAACTTTTTTAGTACAGAGCATAATCTTGAAGTTATTGAGAAATTATTAGCGGCTGATATTAAGTGGCCAGAAATTCTAAAGCCTGATGCAAGTGAGCAGCCTTTGCTTGGGCAAACGTTTGTTGTCACTGGTAAGTTAGAGCGTATTTCTCGCAATGACGCAAAATTGCAGTTACAAGCTTTAGGTGGCAAGGTTGCTGGCGGAGTTTCGGCAAAAACGACTACTTTGGTAGCGGGGCCGGGAGCCGGATCTAAATTAATTAAAGCGCAAGAACTTGGCATTAATACCATTGACGAAGACTCGTTATTATCGCTACTTGACTCGCATAAATAGTGCGTTAGTAAGTTATCCTGTTTCTTCCTTCCTGTTTAGAAATATATAAGTTTCTGTCTGATAATTTCAATAAGTCACGGGCAGAGTGCATGCCGGTTGCTATTTCAGCAACGCCTGCAGATATGGTTTGTTTATGCACGCTGACTAAGTTTTTGTCATTACTTTCGTGCTCTATTTCTATAAGTTGTATTTCACATTGATGACGAATTATTTCTGCAATTTTCGCCGCAGCTTCTAACTGAGTATTTGGCAGAATTACTACAAATTCTTCACCACCAAATCTTCCAAATATGCCGTCATTACCAATAACTTGCTTGATTAGTTTCGCATTTTTTTGCAGCACATAATCACCAGCGGCATGACCATATTGGTCGTTAACTCGTTTAAAAAAATCTAGGTCGTAATATATTACGGATAAGGGTTGGTCTGATTCTTTACTGATATTAAATTCAAGATCTAATGTATTGAGTACATATTGCTTGTTAAAAATTTGGGTGTCAGCGTCAATTGTTGCCATTTGATAAATTTTGTCATGGATTATACTGTCGATATTGCTATTGGCGAGATACTTTAATATCAATAAACCCACTTGAATAACGTCATGATCGTTAAGAATATGCTTTTTCATTTTTCTATCATTGATATATGTGCCGTTGACGCTGTCGGTGTCTTCGATAGTGAATCTATCGCTATCTTCAGTGATTATGGCGTGGTATCTAGAAATACTACTGTCTGCTATCGATATGTAAGCGCTTAGTGAGCGTCCAATATCAGTCACTTTTTGATTAAGGATATACCGCTTGCCGACATTCGGGCCATTGTAATGAATAAGACTAGGGTACACTTTTGCAGTGTCGAATTTGCCTTTTTTTAAGTTAATAGCAGTATAGGCAATGGCTTTGGTCCTAATTGTTTTATTACTTGGCATTGATAGAAACCGTGGATTACTATTGTTTTTAGGTTAAACCAGAGTATTAATGTAACAGGTAATTGGTCTTTAATACATCAAGTGTAGTTTTGGCTAGTAAGGATTAAACTTTACATTAACATCTCTTTAGAAACAGTTTTTGCTACTGTGCCTTTGATGGATTATCGCTATTGCTGTGATTAACTAAATGCGCTTATTGTTAACAATAGTAATGGGCATTAGTCTTGGCCACAAGTTACGTAAGATAATGATCAGCGCCTCGCCAATGCCACTGAATCAACTCAACCAAGTTGAACTGTGTCCGGGCACTAGAGTGCTTGATAACATTAGTCAAAGTCTGCGTTAGAATTTAACACAGCAATAGTTTTGTAATCACTAGCAAGGCATAATTGGGTCTAGTAAATTTATGATGGTCAATTGATGTGAAAAAAATGCTGGTGGTATATCACAGCCAATCGGGAACGGTTGAGTCTTTAGTAAAATCAATTGCTATTGCGTTAGCAGATGATAATGAAATAGATGTCATTATTAAGCGCGCTGTCGATTGCGTCGCTTATGATGTGAGCAATGCTAATCTACTATTACTTGCGGCCAGCGAAAATTGTGGTTTGATGAGCGGCGGTATTAAAGAATTTTTGGATCGAGTCTATTATCCACTTATGGGTAAAGTAGAGGGTATGTCCTATGGCTTGCTAATTAGTGCGGGTAACGACGGTTCCGGAGCGGCTAGAGAAATAGGCAAATACCTTGATAGTTTGGGAATGAGCAAATCAGTCCCGCCATTAATATTAAAAGGCGAATTTTCGCCAGATACCGCTAAGCGTGCCGACGAGTTTGGATTGACATTAGCAGCGGGTTTATCGGTAGGGATGTTTTGATAATGAGTAATAGTTTGCCACCACCTGAGGGTTTTGAACCTTTTAGTTTCACCGGCCCGTTTAATCAGGTACTGGGTAATATTTATCATAAAGAAATTAACGGGCAAACTGCTTGCGGCTTTTACGTTAGCCAGCAACAAACTAATTCTCTTGGTATTTGTCATGGCGGCGCCTTAATGACTTTTGCTGATATCGCCTTAGCGTGCGCCATTGCTAATAAAATGAATAAATACGCAGGGCTGCCAACAATAAATCTGAATGTGGATTTTTTAGCTGCCGCCGAGCTAGGTATGTGGCTACAATCGTCTGTCGATCAGCTAGAAATGGCCTATACCTCTGGATTTATTACCGCCTCTATTAAGTGTGACGACAAAATAATTGCACATGCCAATGGCCGCTACAAAATTCCTAAAGCGGCGCGTGGTTAATTCTTCACCTTGGTAAGTAAATTAATAAACGCCGTCGCCGCGGTAGAAAGGTTATGTTGTTTATGAGTGATGTAGCCTAGTTGGCGGCTTAATGCTAGTTTTGATATTTTCAATTCGATCAAGCTATCATCAAACATAGATTTCGGTAGTACCGTCCACCCCATGCCTACACTTACCAGCATTTTTATCGTCTCTAAATAGTTTGTCGCCATCGACGCGTCTAACACTAGGCTTTCCTTATCAAATAAATTTTTTACTATTTGCCCAGTGTAAGTATCTAGCCCTGGCAGCACGCAGGGGTATTTTGCTAGCTCGACTAAGCTAAGGTTCTTAACTGTTGCCAGAGGATGAGTTGTTGCGGCCATCACGATAAGAGGGTCTGGCCAAAGTTCTGTCGACTTAAGTTGGTTATTTTCTTCTAGCGCTAGGGTAATAATAGCGAGCTCTACATCGCCGTCGCTTACCAAAGTATGGGCTTTTTCTGAGTCAGTAAATTCGATCTGCATTTTCACTGATGGATAGCGATCGCTAAAGGTTTTTAATATTGGCGGTAGCCGGTGCAGGCCAATATGATGGCTGGTAGCAATATGTAGATTGCCCGACACCTCGCTGGACATTTCCCTAATAGCGCGCTCGGCTTGGCTAATGTCGGCAAATATCTTTTTTGAATGGCCTAGCAGCTCTGTGCCGGCCTCTGTCGGTTTTATATGGCGGCCGATACGATCTAGCAGTGGAGTGCCTAGTGCTTGTTCTAGCTTAGCGATACGCTTGCTGATCGCCGGTTGAGTCAAGTGTAAGTTTTGTGCAGCTTGGGAGAATGAGCCAGTATCAACGATTTCTGCAAATGCAGTTAGGGCGGCTATATCCATCGGGTTCTCTCTTTATTTGTATAACTAAAAGTTATCAATACTATAAAAAATATGAATTTGTTTTATTCTACCTAAAGCCCTAGAATTGCCAAGTATAAATTATCAACAACAGCGCTTGTGCGCTTAGTAGGAGACGACAATGGCTGGCAAAACCTTATATGACAAATTATGGGATGACCACCTAGTCACGCAGCGTGATGACGGGTCGGCGCTTATCTATATCGACCGACATTTATTACATGAGGTGACATCACCGCAGGCTTTTGAAGGGCTTCGACTAGCCGGTCGTAAGCCGTGGCGCATTGATGCCAATCTGGCAACGCCTGACCATAATGTGCCATCTTTAGGTAGTGAGCGCGCTGGTGGTGTGGGCGGTATTCTAGATGAGGTATCTCGTATTCAGGTTGAAACCTTAGATGACAATTGCGAAGAATTTGGTATTAAAGAATATGAGATCAATGATATTCGCCAAGGTATTGTGCATGTTATCGGCCCGGAGTTGGGCGCTACATTGCCGGGTATGACAGTGGTTTGTGGTGACTCCCATACTGCAACCCATGGCGCCTTAGGGGCTTTGGCTCATGGCATTGGTACGTCTGAAGTTGAGCATGTATTAGCGACTCAGTGCTTAGTTCAACAAAAGACTAAGAACTTGTTGATCAAAGTAGATGGCAAGCTAGGTGCAGGTGTTACCCCAAAAGATGTTGTATTAGCAGTAATTGGTGAGATAGGCACCGCTGGCGGCAATGGTTATGCCATAGAGTTTGGCGGCCAAGTATTGCGTGATATGTCAATGGAAGGCCGGATGACTGTATGCAATATGGCGATTGAAGCCGGTGCTCGTGTGGGCATGGTGGCAGTTGATCAAACCACTATAGACTATGTCGACGGGCGTGAATTTGCGCCGCAAGGCGAGACTTGGGATTTAGCAGTTAAACACTGGCAGACATTGCACAGCGATGACGATGCGGTATTTGATAAAGTTGTCGAGTTAGATGGCGCCAGTATTGAGCCGCAAGTGACCTGGGGTACGTCGCCAGAGATGGTGGTACCGGTTGGCGCAAACATTCCGGCTCCTACCGATTTTACTGATTCCGCTAAGCAAGAAGGCGCTAAACGCGCACTTGAATATATGGGCTTAACAGCAGGTCAAGCAATTACCGACATTCAGTTAGATAAAGTCTTTATCGGCTCATGTACCAATTCTCGTATTGAGGATTTACGTGCGGCGGCTGCTGTTGTCAAAGGTCGTAAAGTGGCGAGTACTATTGCCTTAGCATTAGTTGTGCCCGGTTCTGGTTTGGTTAAACAGCAGGCGGAAAAAGAAGGCTTAGATCAGGTATTTATTGATGCTGGTCTTGAGTGGCGTGAGCCAAGTTGTTCAATGTGTTTGGCGATGAATTCAGACAAACTAGGAGAAGGCGAGCACTGTGCATCGACTTCTAACCGTAATTTTGAAGGTCGTCAAGGTTTTGGCGGACGAACTCATTTGGTTAGCCCTGCAATGGCTGCCGCCGCTGCAATCGCAGGCCATTTTGTTGATGTCCGCGATTTTGTCAATTCATAAGGAGTCAGTAATGAAAGCTTTTACGAGAATTACCGGTGTTGTAGCTCCTATGGATAGAGCCAATGTCGATACCGATATGATTATTCCTAAGCAGTTCTTGAAGTCGATTAAGCGCATTGGCTTTGGTCCCAATTTGTTTGACCAGATTAGATATTTAGATGAGGGCCAACCTGGGGTCGATTGTAGCAATAGGCCACTAAATCCCGACTTCCCGTTAAATTTTGCTCGCTATCAAGGTGCGGAAATTTTGTTAGCACGAGAAAATTTCGGTTGTGGCTCTAGCCGAGAGCATGCGCCATGGGCTCTTGAGGATTACGGTTTTACCGCGGTTATTGCGCCCAGTTTTGCTGATATATTTTTCAACAACTGCTTTAAAAATGGCATGTTGCCGATTGTGATGGATGCCGATGTTGTAGAGAGTTTGTTTGCAGAAATGTACGCAGACGAAGGCTATCAGCTAACAGTTGATCTAGCCTCGCAGCAAGTGACAAAGCCTAATGGTGACTCGATTGCTTTTGATGTGGAGCCCTTTCGTAAGCACTGCTTGTTAAATGGCTTGGATGATATCGGCCTTACTTTACAAGATAGCGACGGGATAAAATCTTATGAACAGGTGCGGAGACAGCAGTCACCGTGGTTGTTTGACGTAATTAGTAAATAGTTATTAAGAAATTGGAGTAGTTTGTGAGTAAAAAAGTTTTAGTTATTGGTGGTGATGGTATTGGACCTGAAGTTGCTGATGAGGCAGTCAAGGTTTTAAAAGCGATTGACGGTTTAGATCTAATTTTTGATCAGGCTTTACTAGGTGGTGCTGCGTTTGATGTCACTGGCAACCCTTGCCCAGATGAAACGCTGGCAAAAGCAAAAGCTTCTGATGGCATTTTGTTTGGCGCTATAGGTGGCCCCCAGTGGGATAACTTAGAACGTCACTTGCGACCTGAAAAAGGCCTGCTTAACTTTCGCTCGACCTTAGGCTTGTTCGCGAATTTACGTCCAGCAATCTTATATCCTCAATTAGCGGCGGCATCCTCTTTAAAAGAAGAAATTGTAGCTGGCCTGGATATATTAATTGTGCGCGAGTTAACGGGTGGTATTTATTTTGGTGAACCCCGCGGTATTAGAACTTTAGCAAACGGTGATCGAGAAGGTTTCAACACCTACAAATATAATGAAAGCGAAATTAAGCGTATCGCCAAAGTGGCCTTTGAAATGGCAATGAAACGCGATAAACGTGTGTGCTCGGTTGATAAAGCCAATGTGTTAGAAGCAACTGTGTTGTGGCGTCAAGTGCTAACAGAAATGGCGCCGCAATACCCAGAGGTTGAATTAACCCATATGTACGTGGATAACGCCGCTATGCAGCTAGTGCGTGCGCCGAAGCAGTTTGATGTATTGGTTACTGGTAATTTATTTGGTGATATTTTGTCTGATGCTGCAGCCATGCTCACAGGCTCAATAGGGATGTTGCCATCCGCCTCTTTGAACGAAGGCGGTGTTGGTATGTATGAGCCTTGTCATGGCAGTGCGCCTGATATCGCAGGCCAAGGTAAAGCTAATCCACTTGCCACTATTTTATCAGCGGCGATGATGTTGCGTTATTCACTTAATGCGCCAGCTGCAGCTGATCGAATAGAAACAGCAGTAGGAGTGGTATTGGATCAAGGCTTTCGTACTGGTGATATTGCAACCAGTGAAGACAAAGTGGTTTCAACCGTTGCCATGGGCGATGCGGTGGTTGCTGCACTAAAGGCCTAATAATTTTAGTAAGTTAAAGACTGTAAATAGAAGGTTTAAAGAAATGATGCGTGTAGGTTTTGTAGGTTGGCGTGGCATGGTCGGTTCGGTGTTAATGGGTCGTATGCTGGAAGAAAATGATTTTGAGGGTATTGATCCGGTTTTTTTCACTACCTCAAATGTTGGTGGCAATGGGCCTGCAATCGCGGGCATGGCCTCTGCATTGCAAGATGCAACTGATATTGCCGTACTAAGCGAGATGGATGCCATTATTTCTTGCCAAGGCGGCGACTACACCTCGCAAGTTTTTCAACCACTGCGTGACAGTGGCTGGAATGGCTATTGGATTGATGCTGCATCATCACTTCGAATGAACGATGATGCGGTGATTATTTTGGATCCGGTTAATAGATCGGTTATCGACGGTGCATTAAACGATGGGGTGAAAAACTTTATTGGTGGTAATTGCACGGTTAGCCTTATGTTAATGGCGGTTGGCGGTTTGTTTAACGAAGGCTTGATTGATTGGGTTTCGGCTATGACTTATCAAGCAGCTAGTGGCAGCGGGGCGAACAATATGCGTGAGCTACTCAGCCAAATGGGTGCGCTCCAAAACAGTGTGGCAGTAGATCTCGCTAACCCTGCAAGCGCTATTTTAGATATTGATAGGCGCATAACAGCAACCATGAATAGTGATGATTTTCCGACTCAGTATTTTGGTGCGCCATTAGCGGGTAGTTTGCTGCCATGGATCGATACTGAGTTAGAAAATGGCCAAAGCCGTGAAGAGTGGAAAGGGCAGGCTGAAACCAATAAGATTTTAGGTCGCAGTGCTAATCCAACCCCAGTAGACGGTTTGTGCGTGAGAATTGGCGCAATGCGTTGTCATAGCCAAGCTTTGACTATTAAGCTTACTAAAGATGTACCAATGGCAGATATTGAGTCAATATTAGCTGAGGCCAATACTTGGTCTCAAGTGGTTCCTAACTATAGAGATAATACGCTTAGTCATTTAACCCCTGCGAGAGTGACTGGCGCATTGGATGTCCCTGTCGGCCGTCTGCGGAAGATGAACATGGGCCCTGAGTATTTGTCAGCGTTTACAGTAGGCGATCAATTATTATGGGGTGCAGCCGAGCCTTTGCGACGCATGCTAAGCATTATTCGGGCTAGTTAGTTGCAATCATTGTACTAGAACGATCTGTGAGCCAGTTCAGAAAATCACTATCTGGCCCAGCTAAACTTTATTAACAACCCCCCTTACTAGTTGATAAAATCCTATAACTATTCGATACTTAGCCCACTAAGTGGAAGACTTTTCTCAAGTCATTGTGTTAACGGGGAATTGTATAGCGCTTCCACGCTAACAAAACCAATAATATTGGAACGGGTCTATGTCCTTATATTCCGAAAATCACCAGCGAAAAACGGCCATGTGTGCTCTCGTTCTAGCTGCATCCCTAATATTCCCAGCCGGTTTGGTAAATGCATTAGGCCTTGGTGAGATCAAAGTTAACTCTGAATTAAATCAGCCGATGGACGGTAAAATTAAACTGACCAACTTGGGTGATTATGTCGCTGAAGATATCAGGGTGAAAATTGCGTCATTGGCTGATTTTGAAAGATCCGGCGTAGAGATGACAGCGTTCTTACTTAATCTTAAATTTGATACTGTCCAAGAGGCTAATGGCACAGCGACTATTAGTGTGTCGAGTAAAGAGCTAGTGAAGGAGCCATACTTAAACTTCGTTGTTGAAGCTTACTGGCCTGATGGGCGCGTATTACGTGAATATACTGTATTGCTTGACTTGCCCTTATACGCGGCTGAAAAAGTTGACACTGAAGCTTTTAAGCAAGCTACATCAGCCCCTGCAGTTACTGAAACTGGGTCAACTCCTAGCCGTTTTAATCCCGGTTTATCAGGTAATAGTTATACCGTCGGTAAAGAAGACACCTTATGGGGTATTGCGCGGCAAGTAACTCCAAATGGGGCGACTATTCAACAAACTATGATCGCTATTCAACGAGATAATCCTGACGCATTTAGAAATGACAATATTAACCAATTGCGTCATGGCGCAGTATTAGATTTACCTTCGGCGCAAGAAGTTGCGGCACTTAACGGTCAAATGGCTATTCAACAAGTTAAGCAACAAAATCAGAGTTGGATAAATCAAAACCTGACCAACGTGCCTTTAGATGCATCAAAATCAGCAGATTATAATGCCGACGACACTGGTTCAAATACCGGTGGCAAACTAATTTTGGCTTCCGGTGGTGCTAGTCTTGCGTCATCAATAGGTGATAGGCCGAATAGTAAAGAGAGTGCCGACCTAGTTGTCACCAAAGAGAGATTAGACGAACAAAGTAGAGAGAACCAGCAGCTAGAAGCTCGCATGGTCGAGCTGCAGGAACAGATGGGCACACTGCAAACTCTGATTGAGTTGAAAGATGATCAGATTTCCCGCTTGCAAAATAGTGAATTAAACGATCAAGGTAGTGCTGGAGATACAGTTTCTAGCCAGCCTATAGCTAGTGCTGCGGAGACAGTAGGTACCGAGCTAGCTGAGGCAGAAGCTCTAGCAGAGTCTAAGCCAGCGACAACAGAGCCAATGAATGCAATTGTGACTGCTGAACCTTCGATTATTAACTTATTAATGGCGAACCTGACTTATATCCTGGCGGCTTTACTGGCTGTAGTATTAGCTGTGTATTTCTTTATAAAACTTCGCGTTGGCGCTAAGACAGATGACATTGAGGTTGATGAAGAAGAATATATTGCCGAAGAAGATGGAGAGTGGGATGATTTTGATGCCCAAGTTGATCAAGCCGCAGCAGTTGATGAAAGCCCAGTAATCGCTGAGGCGCAAGCGTTAGTTGAGGCTGGTGATTCGGTTAATGCCCTAAGCATACTAGAAACGGCAGTAGGGAGAGAGCCTCATCGCGGTGATATTAGGCTTAAGCTGCTAGCAATGCTAGCTGACAATAATATGGCTAAGCAATTTAAAATCCATTATCTAGGGCTTAAAGCGATAGGTAGCGATGATGTCATTACTCAGGCCAACACTATTTTAGCTAACACTGATGGCGCTGAAACTTGGCTTGCCGAAGCTGAAGATTCAAAAGTTTCAGCGGTAGAAAAATTTCCTGAAATGGACTACGACAATGACGACGAAGTAGGCTTTGATAGTACTGGTGATTTAGGTATTGAAGATATTGAAGATCTTGATATGGCAAGTATTTCTGCCGATGGTGCTGAACTAGATGGTGATTTAGGTCTAGAAGAATTCGATGCTGAAATGGATAAAAATTCTAATGATGTAGCTGGTTTAGAAGAAGATTTAGATGATGGCTTCTCGGTTGATTTGCTGGCGACCAAAGAAGGTGGCGAAGGACTTAGCGATCTGCCTGATTTAGAAGATTTATTAGGCATTGATGAGTCTGATACTGGCCTTGATTTAACGTCTGACGAGGAGTTAAGTCTCGACGATGGCGATTTTGAATTAGATGATGATGGCGCTGACGATTTAGCTGGCCTAGCGCTAGATAGCCATGATGATTTAGATGAAGAGATCGATTTAGGTGACGATTTTGACTTCGACCTAGACGACGATGATGATTTTGGCGACGAAGTAGAAGATGATATTGATACTCGCTTAGAGTTAGCCAAAGCTTATGTGGAGCTTGGTGATGAAGACGGCGCCAAAGAAATTTTAAGCGAAGTTCTCGACCAAGGTTCTGATGAGCAAAAAGCTGAAGCTAAAATCTTACTCGAAGGTCTATAAGCGGGGTAATGTCAGCCAATATCGATGAACCACTAAACCGTGTAGCGCTTGGCATTGAATATAATGGCAATGCATATCACGGCTGGCAAATCCAGTTAAGCCCCGATGTTCTAACTATTCAAGGTTGTCTTGAAAAAGCACTTTCTTTTGTAGCGAATCAACCCGTGCGTGTTAACTGTGCCGGGCGAACAGACGCGCGCGTTCACGGCACTGCGCAAGTTGCTCATATTGAAACGACAGTGAGTCGTCCGATGAAAGCTTGGGTGCAGGGAGTGAACGCCAAGCTACCCGATGACATTGTAGTGACATGGGCCGTCCCTGTTAGTAATGACTTTCATGCGCGGTTTTCTGCAACAGCTAGGCATTATCAATATTTTATTGCTAATACAGCGGTCAGGCCTGCTATTCATGCCGGTGCGGTGACCTGGGTTAGAGAGCCACTGAATGAGCTAGCAATGAATGAGGCTGCCCAGTGTCTAGTTGGTCTGCATGATTTTAGTTCTTTTAGGGCGTCTAGTTGCCAGTCGCATACTGGTATTAGAACTATGCATTCGATTACAGTATCAAGACGAAAAGATTTAATAATCATCGATGTATGTGCCAATGCGTTTTTACATCATATGGTACGTAACATAGCAGGTGCTTTGCTTGTAATAGGAAAGGGGCAGCAATCTACGGCTTGGTTTAGTCAGATTTTCCAAGCGAAGGACAGAACCAAAGCACCACCAACGGCTGCGCCACACGGTTTGTATTTAGTGGATGTTAGCTACCCTGAGTCGTTCGGCCTACCGCAGCAATTTAAATCACCGATTTGGCTTATTTAAGACCAGTATTTGCAAGAATTCTTATAGTTGATCTGCTAATATCAATGTCTTAATTTTAAGTTACTAAATCTCTGAAATCTCATGACAAAACGAACGAGAGTAAAAATTTGCGGCATCACCCGTTTAGACGATGCACTGCTTGCTATTGAGCAAGGCGCTGATGCCCTCGGCTTTGTGTTTTATAAGAAAAGCCCACGCTATATAAGTCCAGCAGATGCCGCTAGCATCTGTTGTCAGCTGCCCGTATTTGTCGAAAAGGTTGGCTTATTTGTTAATGAGGTAGCGGCGACAGTCGAAGCGACTAGTCAAACGGTCGGCCTCACTTTATTGCAGTTTCATGGCAGCGAGGATGAGGCATATTGCGCTAGTTTTACTACTCGTTATATGAAAGCGATTCGGGTAAAAAATCAGCAGGATGTTATAACCGCATTTGAACAATATCCGTCTAGTAGTAGTATTTTACTGGATACCTATGTTGATGGCGTACAGGGCGGAACCGGTCAGTCATTTGATTGGGGCGTAATCCCGCTAGGTGAAGCGTCGCAGATCGTCTTAGCCGGTGGTTTAAATGCTGACAATGTAAAAGATGCCATAGTCCAATTAAGGCCCTACGGCGTAGATATTAGTGGTGGCGTTGAATCGGCTGCCGGTATTAAAGCTTTCGATAAAATTCAGTCTTTTATTGCCGCGGTCAGCGCTGGCGATGCGATTAAGTAAGGTGTAAATAAAGCATGTTAGAGAAACAGTATTTAAATCAACCTGACGCCAGTGGGCACTATGGTCCGTATGGCGGTAAGTATGTATCTGAAACATTGATGCATGCGCTATCAGAGCTCGAAGAGAATTATACTAAATTGAAAGATGACGCTAGCTTTCAGCGAGAATTTGATTATGACTTAGCCCATTATGTAGGGCGCCCATCGCCACTGTATTTCGCTGAGCGCTGGTCTAACAACCTAGGTGGCGCAAAGATATATCTTAAGCGAGAAGACCTAAATCATACTGGGGCCCACAAAATTAATAACACTGTAGGGCAGGCGTTGTTGGCTAAGTATTCGGGGAAAACGCGTATCATCGCTGAAACTGGAGCGGGTCAACATGGAGTAGCATCGGCTACTATTGCCGCTAGGTTGGGTATGGAATGCCAAGTTTATATGGGTGCAGAAGATGTTGAGCGCCAAGCTTTAAACGTATATAGGATGAAGCTACTTGGGGCAAAAGTATATCCAGTAACATCTGGCACTAAAACGCTTAAAGATGCGATGAATGAAGCGATGCGTGACTGGGTAACTAATGTCGATGATACCTTTTATATTATTGGTACCGTTGCAGGGCCACATCCTTATCCAATGTTGGTACGGGACTTTCAATCGGTAATTGGCCGTGAAGCGCGTGCCCAATGTCAACAAATGACTGGTCGCTTACCTGACGCCTTAGTTGCCTGCGTCGGTGGCGGCTCTAATGCGATTGGTTTATTTCATCCGTTTTTAGCAGATGAGTCAGTTAAGTTGTATGGCGTTGAAGCTGGCGGTGACGGTATTGAAACTGGTCGTCATGCGGCGCCGCTGTCAGCCGGTCGCCCTGGTATTTTACATGGCAATAAAACTTACTTAATGGAAGATGATAACGGTCAGATTAGCCATACCCATTCAGTATCTGCTGGGCTTGATTATCCTGGTGTGGGCCCTGAGCACTCTTGGTTGAAAGATACCGGACGCGCTGAATATGTTGGCATCAACGATGATGAAGCATTAGCTGCATTCAGAGAACTAAATTTAGTAGAAGGTATTATGCCAGCACTGGAAACAAGCCATGCTTTAGCCTATGCGGCTAAGTTGGCTAAGACGATGAGCAGTGATCAAACTATAATTGTTAATTTGTCTGGTCGTGGTGATAAAGACATCAATACTATTGCCAAATTAGACGGGTTGTCATTAGGTATAGGCTAACAAATTTTAGGTTAACTTTATAATTATAAGGAGATGGCATTGAGCCGGATTCAACAGTGCTTTAAAAAATTAAGTGAAAGTAGTCGTAAGGCGTTAATACCTTATATTGTTGGAGGTGATCCACAGCCAGACGTAACTGTCCCAATGATGCATGCTTTGGTAGAGGCGGGGGCAGATATTTTGGAAATCGGGGTGCCATTTTCAGACCCAATGGCCGAAGGGCCTACCATTCAACTTGCCCATGAGCGGGCTCTGGAATACAACACCTCGATCCATGATGTGTTTGCGGCGGTTAGCGAGTTTCGTCAAACAGACAATGACACTCCCATAGTACTAATGGGCTATGCCAATCCAGTAGTCGTCACCGGTTATGAGCGTTTTGCGCAATTAGCCAGCGATGCTGGTGTTGACGGTTTGTTAACCGTAGATATGCCACCAGAGGAAGCGGGCGATCTGAGTGCGGCGCTGACGGCCAAGTCTATTGATATTATTTATTTGATAGCGCCAACCACCACGCCTGAGCGGATGAAAAATATTTGTGCTAACGCTACAGGTTATGTCTATTACGTCTCGCTAAAGGGAGTTACCGGTGCGTCAAATATTGATATTGATTCTGTAAGCACTAAAGTTGGTGAAATCCGTCAATATACAGACCTGCCTGTAGCGGTTGGATTTGGTATTAAAGATAGCGAGTCTGCCAAGGCGGTTAGTCAAGTAGCTGATGGAGTGGTAGTTGGCAGTGCATTAGTGAATAATATGGCAGAGCTGGGCAACGGTGGTATTAATGATACCGCCCAATATGCTAAGCAAGCTGTTCAATTGATAGCAGAAATGCGCACAGCGATAGATTAAGCACGTTACCCATAGGCGGAGAAAACTATGAGTTGGCTAGACAAAAAAATTGCAGCAGTTCGCAATAAAGATTTCACTTTGGTGAAGCGTGAACAGGGAAGCTCAGTACCTGAAGGTTTATGGAAGAAATGCGTTAAATGCGAGGCAGTGCTATATCGGCCAGAGTTAGAGCGTAATCTGCATGTTTGTCCTAAATGTGATCATCATATGCGCATTGGTGGCAGAGTAAGATTAAACAGTTTTTTAGATGAAGATGGTCGTATTGAGATTGCTGCTGATGTTGAATCAATTGACCGACTCAAATTCAAAGATATTAAAAAATATAAAGATCGCTTGATAGCGGCACAAAAAGCTACTGGTGAAAAAGACGCGCTAGTTGCTATGCAAGGTAAAGTTGAAGGCTTTGATCTGGTTGCGTGTGCATTCGAATTTAAATTTCATGGCGGCTCCATGGGCTATGCGGTTGGTGAACGTTTTACTCGTGCGGCCAATAAAGCCATTGAAGAAAACATCCCATTAGTTTGTTTTTCAGCAACCGGTGGTGCGCGGATGCAAGAGGCGTTGATATCACTGATGCAAATGTCAAAAACAAGTGCGGTAATAGAGCGCATGAGCCAAAAAGGCATTCCTTTCATTTCTGTAATTACCGACCCTACTTATGGTGGCGTGTCTGCTAGTTTGGCAATGTTAGGTGATCTCAATATTGCAGAACCTGGTGCAAGAGCTGGCTTTGCTGGCCCTAATATTATCGAGCAGACAATACGGCAGAAGCTGCCAGCAGGTTTTCAGCGCAGCGAATTTTTATTAGAGCACGGTGCTATTGATCTGATTGTGCATCGCGGTGAGTTACGCGCTAAAATTGGCAACGCATTAAGAATATTAACTAAAACAGAGGTAGCTAAGCCAGACGATGAAGCTGCATAGTCTTCAGCAGTGGTTGGATTGGTTAGAAACTCTTCACCCTAGTGAAATTGAGTTAGGCCTAGGACGGATAAGCGCTGTTGCTAAAAAACTCAATATTCAATCCCTGCAGTGTCCGGTTATTACCGTGGCAGGTACCAATGGCAAAGGCTCCACTGTTGCAGCCTTAAGTACCTTTATTGCCGCTCAAGGTAGCTCTGTGGGCGTTTACTCATCGCCTCATTTGTTGCGTTTTAATGAACGTATCTGTATTAATCAACACCAAGTTGATGATAATCAGCTGTGCGAAGCGTTTAGTGTTATCGAGGAGATTAGAGAGCACATAACTCTTACTTATTTCGAATACACCACATTGGCGGCCTTATATTGTTTTAAGAAAGCGAAAGTAGATTATGTGGTACTTGAGGTAGGCCTCGGTGGCCGTCTTGATGCAGTCAATATAGTTGAGCCCAATATTTCTATTATTACTAATATCGCCTTAGACCATCAGGAGTGGTTGGGTGATAATCGCGAAGATATTGGTCGCGAGAAAGCCGGTATAGCACGGCATAAAGCACCGTTGCTTTATGGCGAAACGGATATTCCCAATACTATTTTGGCAGTGGCGGAACAGTTAGGCTCTGAGTTGTTGCGGGCGGGAGATGATTTTTCCTTTGAATGCGCTAAGGATGTTGTTAATTGGCGGTTTAAAGACCTCGATGGCGGCGAAACTGAGATAACCACGGCAATCCCGCAATTGCCCCTGCCTAGTGTGGCTCTAGCTCTGCAGGCTTTAGCCTTGTTAAAGTTTGATGTTGATCGCCAACAACTGATTAGCGTCATTGGGCAGTTAGCGCTGCCTGGTCGGTTTCAGATAATTAACTATGCTGACCGGCAATGGATATTGGATGTGGCGCATAATCCGGCAGCAGCAACTAGCTTGGCTGGTAAGTTGTCAGCAGATAAATACACTGGCGAAACGCATATAGTCCTAGCAATGTTGGCAGATAAAGATGAGACCGGCGTAGTTGCTCAGTTGGCTGCTAGAATTACGGGCAACTGGCTGCTGGCTGAATTAAAAACTGACAGAGCCTTGTCAGTGGTTAAGCTAAATTCCATAGTTGAGTTGTTTGAAGTGAGTAGTATCGAGCAAACTAAGGATGTTGCTGCCGCCTTATCAAAGGTATTATTAAGCTCTAACGCAGGCGATAGAGTTGTTGTTACCGGGTCGTTTTATACGGTTGCTGCTGCCTTAGAGTGGTTTATAGACAAAGGTGAGCTAAGTGAATGACGGTTTAAAACAGCGACTTGTGGGCGCAACGGTATTGATTGCTCTTAGTATTACTTTTTGGCCTATTTTTATGGGCACTGAACAAAGTCGTCATGTTGTCATTGAAGCGTCTATTTCTGATGCCCCGAAGTTTGAACGGTTTGAAATAAAACCTGCTAAACCCAATCCAAATATTAAGCCAGTTGGTTCATACCAACAAATCTTAGCTGCTGAGCAAACCGAAAAGTGGTCGCCTAATGATTCCAAAGTGTTAGATAATAGTGGTTTACCGACTAGTTGGGTTATTCAGTTAGGTGCATTTTCAGATCAGGCCAACATCGACAAATTATTAGTCAATCTTCGTATCAGTAAGTACAAGGTGTTTACTGATAAGTTTGCCAAAGATGGTGAAGCTCTCACCAAGATATTCGTCGGGCCTTTTGTTGAATTAAAAGAGGCTGACATTAAAAAACAAGCGATTGATAAGCAATACAAATTAAATTCCACGGTAGAAAAATTTATACCGTAAATTTTGACTTTCGAGCTATGGACGCAGGTATCTCTTTGATAGAATGCGCCATTATTTAATGCTAGGGGATAACCATCGCAATGAATTGGGCTGATTGGGCGATTTGCGCCATCGTTATTCTATCTGCATTGATCAGTTTACAGCGAGGTTTTGTTAAAGAGGCCTTGTCCTTAGCTGTTTGGTTTGCCGCCATTGTTATTTCCATGCTATTTCATCAAAATCTCCAAGTTTTATTAGCCGACTATATTCAGACCAGTTCACTGCAGCAGATAGTTGCCTTTGGCATTTTGTTTTTTATCACATTAATTGTTGGTTCAATGGTAAATCATTTAGTTGCTGCTATTGTTAAAGCAACTGGTTTATCAGGCACCGATAGATTGCTTGGTACTATTTTTGGCTTGCTAAGAGGGGCAATGGTAGTGTTGGTTATTTTGATACTAATGCCGGCAATAGTGACGATTGACCAAGACGACTGGTATCAGCAATCGGTATTAATTCCAAAGTTCTTATTAATGGAAACTTGGGCCAGAGATACCTCAGTGGCAGTCATTAGCTGGGCTAACGAAATGTGGTCTTCACGGGCCTAAGTAGTAAAGTAAACTCATTGCTTAGTTTTAAGCTATAAGGCGACAAATATGTGTGGAATTGTAGGTATTGCCGGTAAGTCTGATGTAAATACCTTGCTGTATGATGCGTTAACTGTATTGCAACATCGTGGTCAAGACTCGGCTGGTATCGTTACTTATGGCGATGGTGTGTTGTGCCAACGTAAGCAAAACGGATTGGTTAGAGATGTTTTTAGCAAAAAAGATATGGCCAATCTTAAAGGTAATATTGGTATAGGTCATGTTCGTTACCCAACCGCGGGTAGTTCTAGTCCTGCTTTGGCGCAGCCTTTTTACGTGAACTCGCCTTATGGGATCAGCCTTGCGCATAATGGTAATCTAACTAATGCCGATGAGCTGACGAAAGAGTTATTTAAAGCTGATTTGCGTCACTTAAACACTGATTCAGATTCCGAAGTATTGTTAAATGTGTTTGCTCACGAGCTGCAAAATCAAGGCAAATTGAATCCTATGCCGGATGATTTTTTTAATGCAGTTAGTAATGTCCATAAACGCTGTCGCGGTGGTTATGCGGTTACTGCATTAATTGTTAATTATGGTCTATTGGCTTTTAGAGATCCTTTTGGTATTCGTCCAGTAGTTTTTGGTGAGCGCGACACTGCTGATGGTAAAGAGTATATGGTCGCGTCCGAAAGCGTTGCATTGCAAGTACTAGGATTCAAGTTAATTCGAGATATTGCGCCAGGCGAAGCTATTTTTGTTGATCTAGACGGTGAGTTGCATATTAAACAATGTGCCGAAAAGACCCAGCTAACGCCATGTATTTTTGAACATGTATATTTTGCTCGCCCAGATTCAATTATGGATGGTATTTCAGTTTACAAGGCTCGTCTGCGCCAAGGCGAGCGCTTGGCAGAAAAAGTGAAACGCTTAAGGCCTCATCACGATATTGATGTTGTTATACCGATCCCCGATACCAGCCGGGTTGCAGCTCAGGCAATGGCATATCGGCTAGAAGTAAAGTTTCGTGAAGGGTTGATGAAAAATCGCTACATAGGTCGAACTTTTATAATGCCAGGGCAGGAACTGCGCAAAAAATCGGTGCGTCGAAAGTTAAATCCGGTTGAACTTGAGTTTGAAGGCAAGAATGTGATGCTGGTGGACGACTCAATTGTGCGCGGCACCACCTGTAGCCAAATTATTCAAATGGCCAGAGAAGCTGGTGCTAAAAAAGTTTATTTCGCTTCAGCTGCGCCAATGGTGAAGTACCCAAATGTATACGGCATTGATATGCCATCGGCAAAAGAGTTGATAGCGCATAACCGCACTGAAGATCAAATTTGCGAAATTATTGGCGCTGATTGGTTAGTATTTCAAGACATAGATGATTTGGTGCAATCATCTATGGGTGGTAATTTAGATGTCGATACATTTGAATGCTCGGTGTTTAACGGTGAATACATTACCGGTGATATCGATCAGGATTACCTAGATCAAATTGATGCCCAAAGAAACGACGATAGTAAAAAGACGGGTAATTCTGAGGCGGATAACGCCGAGGTAATTTAAGGATTTAACATGACAGACCAGCAACAGCGACTAGCGGCATTAGCGCAAGCCGAAATCGATACACTTGCCATCCGCGCAGGGCAACGCCGAACATCTGAAGGCGAGCATAGTGAGCCTATTTTCACTACGTCTAGTTATGTGTTTGATACAGCTGAATCTGCTGCCGCACGGTTTGCCGGTGAAGAAGAAGGCAATGTTTATTCTCGTTACACTAATCCAACAGTGCGCACCTTTGAAGAACGCATTGCCGCTATGGAAGGTGGTGAGCAAGCAGTGGCAACGTCGTCAGGGATGGCAGCCATTTTAACTGCTTTTATGGCTTTAACTCAGTCTGGCGATCATGTGGTTTGCTCCCATAGTGTATTCGGTACCACCACTAATTTGCTTAACAAATACATGGTTAAATTTGGGGTAGATGTCACGTTCGTGTCGCCGATTAGGGTTGATGAATGGACTGCTGCCATAAAACCGAATACTAAAATTTTGTTCTTAGAAACGCCATCGAATCCCTTAAGTGAAATTGCAGACATCAAAGCCTTGGCAGCTATCGCGCGCAGCACTGGCGCGTTACTAATGGTAGATAACTGCTTTTGTACGCCAGCATTGCAAAAGCCGTTAGAGCTCGGTGCCGATATTATTATTCATTCGGCAACTAAATATTTGGATGGCCAGGGACGCTGCATGGGCGGCGTTATCGTTGGCAGTAAAGAGCTAATGGGAGAGTTGGTGACATTTTTACGCACCGCCGGTCCAACCATGGCCCCATTCAACGCGTGGGTGTTTCTCAAAGGGCTAGAGACATTGCGTCTGCGAATGGATGCCCATAGTTCGTCAGCTTTGACCTTAGCGGCGTGGTTGCAACAGCAGCAAGGTGTTAGCCATGTCTACTACGCAGGCTTGCCAACCCATCCACAGCATGCGCTTGCTGCTAGCCAGCAGTCTGCTTTTGGTGGCGTATTGTCGTTTGAAGTAGACGGCGGGCAAGAGGCGGCGTTCAAGTTCATCAATGCAACGCGCATTGTGTCAATCACCGCTAACCTTGGCGATGCTAAAACCACTATTGTTCATCCGGCAACAACTACTCACGGTAGGTTAAGCGATGAGCAGAAAGTAGAGGCGGGGATTAAACCTAATTTAATCCGTCTGTCGATTGGATTAGAGGCAGTTGCAGACCTTAGAGTCGATTTGCAACGTGGCTTATCCGCACTATAGTTAATTAATGCTATAGCTTTACATTCAAGCCGTTAGCTCTTTGAGTTAGCGGCTTTTTTATGCCAAATATGCTTAACTATAAAATGATTATTTCAGTGAGATCTAAAGACCAATGCAACAAAATCTAAATAACGTGATATCAGCACTAAACAAAGTGGTTGTCGGTAAAAGCGAGGCGATTAATCTGGCTGTTTGCTGCATGTTGGCGAAAGGACATTTACTGATTGAAGATATTCCTGGCATGGGGAAAACCACTTTAGCCCAAGCATTAGCCATAGTTTTTGGAATGGATTACCAACGAGTGCAATTTACCAGTGATTTACTGCCTAGCGATATTTTGGGTGTGTCAGTGTTTGATCGAGACACCTCGGAATTTAGGTTTCACTCAGGGCCAATATTTTCACAGTTACTGCTAGCTGATGAAGTCAATCGTGCAACGCCTAAAACTCAGAGCGCATTACTTGAAGCCATGGCTGAAGGACAGGTAAGTTTAGACGGTCAAACGCGGCCGCTACCCAAACCATTTTTCGTTATCGCTACGCAAAATCCTGAGCGGCAAGGAGGTACGTTTCCACTGCCAGAATCCCAGTTAGATCGGTTTACTATTCGCTTGCAGTTAGGTTATCCAAATCCTGAGGCAGAGAAAAAAATATTGTTAGGTAAGGCAGGGGAGAGCTTACTTAAAAAATTGCCAGCAATTATGTCGCCGCAAGAAATAGTAGCATTGCAGCAGCAGGTTGAAACTATTCGTATCAGCGATGCGGTTATTGATTATATTCAACGCTTATTACTTACTACCCGACAGTCATCCGAAATTACGGCTGGTTTATCTCCTCGCGCAGCATTGGCGTTAGTTGCTTGTGCTAAATCATGGGCATTTATTCAAGGGCGTGACTATGTAATTCCTGAAGATGTGCAGCAAATTTTCGCCGCAGTAAGTGGTCATCGGTTGCGTGATAGCGCGCATATGCTGTCAGGCTCAGGTTCTTTATCTCATAGCGTTTTGGCCTCAACCGAGGTTTTGGGTAGTTAGTCATGGTAGGCGTCAAAAGCTATGCTCGACGGCGTTGGCAAAAATGGCTAAGCACTCGCATAAAACCAAACCCTAGTATTACCCTAGATCAGCGTCGCATTTATGTGTTTCCAACAAAAGCGGGTGCCTTGTTTGCCAGCATGTTGTTGGTAATGTTAGTAACAGCCATTAATTATCAAAACAACAGTATATTTCTACTGGTATTCTTTCTAGCTGGCCTGTTTGTTATGGCTATATTGTCTGCATTTTCAAACTTGGCCGATTTAAGTATTAGGCGTCTGCAGAGTGATTCTCCTTTTGCTGGTGACGATGCGGCATTTCATATAGAGCTGTCGTCCAAGCTAAAAAAACAGCACCAAGCTATTCAAATCGGTTGGCCGGATATTCATATGACGGTTGGTAGTTTAGGAATAGAGAGCCGACAATCGTTAACTTTATATTGCCCAGCAAGGCAGCGGGGATTGTTAAAACCGCAGCGCCTGTTGGTTAAGTCGGTTTATCCGCTGGGTTTGATTCGTGCCTGGAGCTGGGTTGATTTGGATTTGGGCTGCCCAGTTTATCCGCATCCGGTGGAGATGGATGTGGCATGGCAAGGGCAAGATGATAGTGAGTTGTATGAAGCCAACCATATGGCTAATGATGAGCTGGCCAATATTAGACACTGGCGCGAGGGCGATACGCCAAGGCAAGTGTTGTGGAAGGCGTACGCCAGAACCGACAAGTTGATGAGTATTGAATATGCTGAACCTGCCAAAGACGCCCGCTGGTTAGATTGGAATGCGCTGCCTGAACTGGCGCTTGAAATTCGACTGTCTGTTTTATGTGACGCTGCATTGAAGCTTCATGATCAAAACTGCGAATATGGCTTACGCCTGCCTGCCTGCGAATATACGCCTGACACTGGGGCGACTCATTTGCACAAAGTATTAGAAGCTTTGGCGCTGTTTTCCAGTACGGAGTATCAGCCGTGAAAGATCAGCTAAGTTTTGATGAACAGATTAGTCGAGCAGCACTTTTTTGGCTACTGTTCACGCAAATAGCTTTGGTGCTGCCGCATTTAGACGGTTTACCGCTATGGCTGTTTGCAATTTGCGCAGTTTGTGGTGGTTGGCGTTATCTGATTTATCGTCAGCTACTAAATTATCCGGCAACCATTTCGCGCCTTCTTATTGTAGTTTTAGGCTTTGCCGCTATCAGTGCCGAGTATTTGGGCAAGTTCAGTCTGGATCCAGCTGTTTCGTTATTGGTGCTAGCTTTCTTTTTAAAAATATTAGAAACCAAAGTTAAACGCGATGTATATGTAGTAGTTTGCCTCGGGTTTTTTATTGCGGCAACGCGACTACTGTATAGCCAGAGTTTGTATGCCACGATATATGCGTTGTTTTGTTGCATGTTGCTATTAGTAACTCTGTTGTCATTACATCAGACCGAGGCTACTGATTATCAAAGTGCTTTTAAACGTGCTGGCATATTAATGCTAAAAGCGGTGCCGCTACTGGTGATATTGTTTTTGTTTTTCCCTCGAGTACCGCCTTTATGGTCGGTACCATTACCGGCCGGCCAAGGCGCTACTGGTGTCAATGACAAACTTAGCCCAGGGGCAATTACGCGCTTAGCTAAGTCTGATGTTACTGCATTTAGGGTGGAGTTTAATGGCACGATGCCGCCACTGTCTGAGCAATATTGGCGCGGACTAGTGTTTGATACTTTTGATGGTCGAGAATGGCGTGAGACTAAAGCGCGCTCGATAGCAAAAGATGTAAGAGCAATAGATCCGGCTCGGTCCAGCTACATGCTAACCATGCAGGCTAGCTATCAGCATTGGTTGTTTACCTTAGCTGATAGTTCTACCAAAAATAGTGATGTCGTAAGGCGTAGCAATGGCACATTAGCTTCAATTAAGCCGCTTAAGTCGCGCAGTAAATACCTGGTTAATCGTTTGGCTTCTGGTGAGTACAAACCTTTGTCGCAACGACAAGTTGATCAATATAGTCAGTTGCCGCAAGCGTCTAATCCACAAGCGCGCAAGTTTGCAAAACAGTTGCGCGTTAAGCATAGCGATAATCTTCAATATGCTCAGGCTGTCTTGCGCTACTTTAACCAAAATAATTATTTTTATACCTTAAAAACGTCTATCTTAGGCGCGCATAGTATCGATGAGTTTTTGTTTACTACTCGGGAGGGGTATTGCGAACACTATGCCACCGCCTTTGTATTTCTAATGCGGGCGGGCAATGTGCCAGCTCGAGCTGTTGGTGGCTATTTAGGTGGTGAGATAAACCCGTTTGAAGATTATGTTCGAGTGCGGGAATTGGATGCTCATGCCTGGGCCGAGATATGGGTTGCCGGCACTGGTTGGGTAAGAGTAGACCCGACGTCGGCGGTTGCACCTGAGAGGATTTTGGAAGGCGCAGAGCAGGCTTTACGCACACGCAATGAGTTCGACCCGTCGGGGTTTTCGGGCTGGTCGAACTCCAGCGGTTTACGCTGGGTTAATACGGCAAGATTATGGTTAGACTCCATTAATCATCAATGGACCCGGCTGTTTTTAAATTATGATAAAGAGAAACAGTCTGATTGGGTGAAATCTTGGTGGGGTGAATCAACTACTGAAGAGCTATTGCGGATACTAATTATTGCCGTAATTTCGGTATTGATGCTATTGTTTTTGTGGACCGCAGTTATTAATAAGTGGTGGTCACTAAATTCATTCACCTTGCTGGAAAACTATTTTTCCTACCTTGCCAAAAATAAAGGTATCGAGGTATTGCCTAGCAATACTGTTACTGCCGTTTGTCAAAAGCTATGCACCGCATATCCAATTGCTGCCGATCACGCTAAAAGTTACCGTCAATGGCATGAACAATACTTATATCAAGAAAATAGTCAGCTAGGTTATTATCCTGCTATTAGGAGTTTGTCTAAGTTAACCGCAACGTTAATATTTACTCGGAAAAATAATAAATACAAAGAGGTGCAAGATGTCTAGTGATAGCGACTTATGGGATACGGTTATTAAAAACGGTTTGGTGTTTGACGGCAGTGGTAAGCCTGGTCAGCAGCTAGACATAGCAATTAAGGACGGGAAGATAGCAGCCAGTGGCATTGGGCTACCTGAGACCAATGCTCGAAATGTGGTACACGCTGCTGGCAAATGGGTGATGCCAGGGTTATTAGATATACACACTCATCTTGATTTAGAAGTAGAAATAGCGCCAGGACTTGGCGAAGTGGTTCGTCATGGAACAACCTCGGTAGTGGTTGGTAATTGCAGTTTGGGGGCCGCTTTTGGGGCGCAAAAAACAGCTACGCAGAACCCGATAATAGATTGCTTTGCGCGAGTAGAAAATATTCCTAAGTCGGTACTAGAAAAATGCGCTGGGGTGATGGACTGGGATAACAGCGGAGATTATCTAAAACATTTAGATGAAATTGCGCTTGGGCCGAATATGGCACCGTTAATTCCTCATTCTATGTTACGCATTCAAGCTATGGGTTTAGAAGCGGCGATAAGTCGTGACGCCACAGAAGAAGAACTTAATAAAATGGAGGAACTGCTAGAGGATGCGGTTAATCAAGGTTATATCGGTTTTTCTACTGATAATCTGCCGTTCCACTATTTATCAATAGCGCCAAATACCGATCAACGTATTCCAACTCAGTTTGCCAAATTGTCAGAACTTAAAAAGCTAACTAATGTGCTGAGAAAAAACGATAGGGTTTGGCAAGCAACGCCAATGCCCGATAGCCGCCTAGGGACGTTTTTACGCTTTGTATTAACTAGCGGACGTTTTTACGGCAAAGCATTGCGGATATCTGCGTTAACGGCGATAGATTTCTCGCATGCGCCGAAAGGCAGTGAAATGTTTTTAAAAATGGCTAAGCTGTTAAATTCTAGCTTATTTCAAGGACGGTTTAGTCTGCAAGCCTTATCAATGCCATTTAAAATTTGGGGCGACGGCGTTGCCATACCTATCTTTGAAGAATATGAATCAACCTGCCAACTTATAGCGAAAGAGCTAGATGATAGAGAAGGGCGGCTTGAGCTGTTAAATGATCCATATTTTATTGCGCAATTTAAACGCGATTGGACTATGGGTAAAAGTGGTTGGAATCTTCCCCATCTTTTATCAACACTAGGTTTGCTGTTAGAAACATTTAGTCGTGAATTAGTTGATATTGTGGCTGACCGGTGTCCGCTTGAACATTGGCATGAGGAAAGTTTGGATAAATCTTGTGCTCGTTATATGCAGTATCAAAAAGATAAAACAGGTGCTGTTAATGAGTTAGAAGCAGCATTTTTTGAGCAATGCGGTCCAGTGGCTGATGATGCCGACTTCTTTTTAGAGTTGTTTCGTCAATGGGATAAAGACTTTAGGTGGTATACGATTATTGCTAATAGAAATCCCGACAAGGTTAAGGAGTTGTTATTCCATGAGGATACGATGCCTGGCTTTAACGACAGCGGGGCACATTTAACCAACTTAGCATTCTATGATGGTAATTTGGTGACCTTAAAGCTGGCTGCTGAAGAGTCGTTGGATAAGGTCGCGATTGCGGTAAAACGTTTAACTGCTGAGCCAGCTGAGTTTTTTGGTTTAGATGTGGGGAATTTAAATGTCGGCACCCAGGCCGATATTGCTATTATTAATCCAGCTGCCCTTAACGACTATGATTCAGATGCTAAGCGCGAAATTATTTATCGTGAAGACTTTCAACATGAGCAATTAGTTAACCGGTCTGATGGTGTTGTCGAGCAAACAATTATTGCAGGTCTAGCTGCATGGCGAAACGGCGATTTTACTCCAGAGTTGGGTAATGTAAAAATGGGTCGAGCATTAACTTATGTAGGTCGAGTTACCTAATTTTTGTACTAGCTGGCTGTTACAAACTTATGGAATTTCAGTTGCTATGCTCTGCTATTAATCGGGAGAAAATCATCATCCACAAAAAAGCCCCGCAGTTGCGAGGCTTTTGATCAAACAATTAAAAACCGCTAGTTAGCCTACGATCCTTATTGGCTCAACACTGAGGTCTTCTGTTGGTGGAGCAAAAGACGTTAGGTTAATACCGTCAACCGCTTCTTTGTACTCTGCAAGCGTTGGGAAACGACCCAGAATGGAAGACAGTACAACCATTGGGGTGGAAGCCAACAGTGATTCACCTTTCTTTTCTGTGCTGTCTTCTACAACACGGCCTTGGAATAGACGGGTAGAGGTAGCAAGAACAGTGTCACCTGGTTCGGCTTTTTCTTGGTTACCCATACACAGGTTGCATCCAGGGCGCTCAAGGTACATTTTGTTTTCGTACTTGGTGCGAGCTTCTTGCTTTGGGTTATCGTCGTTGAATTCGAAACCAGCGTACTTGCGGAGTAGTTCCCAATCCCCTTCAGCTTTTAATTCGTCAACGATGTTGTAGGTTGGTGGCGCAACGACCAGAGGTACCTTAAATTCGATAGGGCCTTTCTTCTCTAGGTTACGCAGCATCTGAGCGATGATTTGCATATCGCCTTTGTGAATCATACAAGAACCAACAAAGCCCAGATCCACTTTACGACCGTCGTAGTAAGACGTCGGACGAATGACATCGTGGGTATAACGCTTGGAGATGTCTTCGTTGTTAGCATCCGGGTCAGCGATCATCGGCTCAATGATAACGTCCAGATCAATCACTACTTCAGCGTAGTACTTGGCGTTGTTGTCTGGAGCTAGAGCAGGCGCTTCACCAGACTCAATATCAGTGATACGTTGGTCAGCGATATCGATCAGGCCTTGCAGCATGTTGTCGCGGTTGTCCATGCCTTTGTTGATCATGACTTGGATGCGTGATTTAGCCAGTTCCAGAGATTGAACCATAGTATCGTCAGTAGAAATACAGATAGAAGCTTTCGCTTTCATTTCTGCAGTCCAGTCGGTGAAGGTGAAGGCCTGGTCAGCCAACAAAGTGCCGATTTGTACTTCGATGATACGCCCCTGGAAGACGTTTTCACCATTGAACTGCTTCAGCATCTGCGCTTGAGTGGCATGTACGATGTCGCGGAAGTCCATATGTGACTGCATGTTGCCTTTAAAGGTCACCTTAACCGACTCAGGAATTGGCATGGCACATTCGCCGGTGGCCAGCGCAACAGCAACAGTGCCAGAGTCAGCTCCGAAAGCGACACCTTTGGACATACGGGTGTGAGAGTCACCACCGATGATGATAGCGCGGTCGTCCACTGTGATGTCGTTTAGAACTTTGTGGATTACGTCAGTCATTGCGTGGTAAACGCCCTCAGGGTCACGGGCAGTGATCACGCCGAAGTCGCTCATAAACTTCATTAGTCGAGGAATGTTGACCTGAGCTCTCTTGTCCCATACAGAAGCTGTATGACAACCCGACTGGTAGGCCCCGTCAACGCTTGGAGATATAACGGTAGCCGCCATAGACTCCAGTTCTTGAGAAGTCATTAGACCAGTGGTGTCTTGCGAGCCGACGATGTTCACTTTAACGCGAACGTCAGAGCCAGTGTGCAGTGGTGTCTTTGATGCAACGCCAACAGCATTGCGGTTGAATATTTTCTCAACAGCGGTCAGGCCCTGGCCCGCAACAGAAATTTCTTTAGAGGGAGCGAATACAGTAGGCGCTACAATACCTAATGCTTGCGCAGCAAACGTCTGCAGCTTTTTACCAAAAGTCAACGCGTAAGAGCCGCCAGCTTTCATAAATTCAACTTTCTGCGGCGTGAAGGCACTAGATACGTCAGTTAGTTCTTGCTCGCCGTTGTACAACTTCTTAGCTTTGGTATCGATAGTTAGTATGGTACCCGTCGCTACAGAGTAGGCTTCTTCCAGTACCGCATCGCCGTTGGCGTCGGTAACTACGTTGCCATCTGCATCAGTTTTCTTAATCCAATTTTTCAGGTCCAGACCGATACCACCGGTTACGTCAACAGTGGTCAGGAAGATAGGTGCAATATCGTTAGTACCGGCAACAACAGGGGCGTTGTTGACGAATGGGATATAAGGAGAGGTTTTCTTACCGGCCCACAATGCCACGTTGTTAACCCCAGACATACGTGAAGAACCTACGCCCATGGTGCCTTTCTCGGCAATCAGCATTACTTTGGCGTTAGGGTGTTTCTTGCCCAACTCAACGATTTCTTGCTGTGCTTCAGGCGTCATCATACATTGGCCATGTAATTCACGGTCAGAGCGAGAGTGTGCCTGATTACCTGGAGAAAGTAAGTCAGTGGAGATATCGCCCTCAGCTGCGATATAGGTCACTACGTCGATCTTTTCGGCGATCTCAGGCAGCTTGGTGAAGAACTCCGCTTTGGCGTAGCTCTCTAGAATGTCTTTAGCGATGGGGTTGCCAGCTTTGTAAGCTTCTTCCAAGCGACCAGTATCTGCTTCGTACAGGAAGACTTGGGTTTTCAGAACTTCGCCAGCTGCTTGAGCGTTAGCGTTGTCAGACAGAGAAATGTCTAGCAGCGACTTAACGGAAGGGCCGCCTTTCATGTGAGACAATAGCTCCAGAGCAAATTCAGCGTTGATCTCAGCAACGTTTTCGTTACCTATTATGATGTCATTAAGGAATTGAGCTTTAACACCGGCGGCAGGGGTTGTGCCTGGGAGGGTGTTATAGATGAAGAACTTCAGCGAGTCTTCACGGTGTTTATTTTCGGTGTCTTTAATCTGGACGATAATCTCTGACAGCAGCTCTGCACCGTCGATTGGCTTTGGATTTAATCCCAGCTCCTTCTTGCGGGTTGCGATTTCATCTAAGTATTCTGAATATAAGCTCATTCCAATCTCTCACGGCAGGCTATTGTTACGGGTTACTCATCTCTGACCAGAGTCTCTGGAAGATGAGGCTATCGGTGGAACATCACCGATCAATTTTCGGGTGGATTTCGTCTGTTATTAAGCAAAAACACCCAAATTAGCCAACAGAGTATACTGAAAACAGCGTTTTAAGTTAAGGGTTACCTGTGGTGAAATTACGGTTATTCGCCATTGAAATAATGGTTTTGCAGAGTTTAGCGGGCATTTGAGAGTTGGATAATAATCATTCGTATGTACAACGATCGCGGCTACAGATCAGTGAGTGAAAAACGACCAATATTAGTAAAGTTGAACTATCTGGCGACGTATTTATAGTGCGCAATATCTATTTCTATAATGCTGTTGTGATTTAAAGACATTGTAGCCTTCGCAGAAATCCCACTCAGGCTAACTTAGTCATATTATCTCGCAGCCATTATGGGAGCGACGGCATACAGCTTTCTGCGCGAACACCGATCGTCAGCGATCCTGAGCCAAAGGTGCCGGTGTCATCATGTGAACTATCAGTTTCGCTATTTGTGATGAAAAACATATTGCCGTCCGCACTAAGCGTCCCGGTATAGCTGTCTGTTTCACCATCCTCGGTAAATGTCAGTGTTAATAGTGGCGTTGAGTAGGTGAAGCTAAATATTTCAACCCCGTTTTCTTCGCCAGGGTTTTCACTTAAAGGATGGCTTTGTTCATAATAGTCCGATGCGCTGATGGTAAATGTGCCTTGGGTATTACTTGAAAACAATACCTGCCCAGCACTTGTCGTGCCGACACCAGCGCTTCTCCACCCCTGTATATAGTCAGGATCCCCTGAATGTTCTAAATCAGCCGCACCAACATCGACAACTAAGTCGTGGATGCAGTACAAAGTACCGTTAAGGTCAGCAGCACTGGTTATCGGGCGGTTGCTGTTCTCAAGCGCTGATATACGGCTGGCGTTATCGTTAATGGCGGTAATTAACGCGCCAAAATTGTCGTTAACCTCGGCGGCTATAGCCGGAGTGCCAGTTGTAAAGGTTGTAACGCCACTTTCTTCAACTTCATTGGCGTTAACACTGTTGATAAAAATTGCCGTTATCGCTATTGCTAATGGAGTAAGTTTCATAGTGTTTTCCTTTCGCTATCAGGGTTAGTTTAATCGTTAGTTATTATTGCCAGTTAGAGTCATTCCAATTGCTCTGGCCCCAAACAGCGTTTGAGCCATCGCCGTCATCGCAGGCGTCGCCGATATTATTATTGCCAGCATCAGCTTGGTCGAAATTAGGCGTAGTGGGACAGTTGTCACTGTTATCTCCCACACCATCATCGTCGCTATCAGTATTCTCACTATCGTCTGCAGGGAAGGCATCGCCATTGTCGCCTACGCCATCGTTGTCGGTATCTATTGTTTCATTGGCGTCGTTAGGAAAGGTATCGGTATTGTCGCCAACGCCATCGCTATCTGAGTCACTGGTTTCAGTTTGATCTGTAGGGAAGGCATCGCCATTGTCGCCAACGCCGTCGTTGTCGGTATCGATTGTTTCATTGGCGTCGTTAGGAAAGGTATCGGTATTGTCGCCAACGCCATCGC
>CAWVSB010000023.1:0-46876 GCA_963933215.1 uncultured Cellvibrionales bacterium | reverse complement strand
TCATAAGAAGATCATAAGAAGTTAGTAAGTGCTTCGCTGCTATATCAGAGTACACTCACTGCCGTTGTACAAATAGGAAAGATTAACGAATGAAGTTAAGTCCGCTTAAACTGAAGCAGCTAGCCGTATTAGTTGTAGGCATCGCAATCGTGGTGTTTTTTAAATATGGCAAGCCTGCACCGGAGCAGGTTGATATTGTTGTGGCCACCCCCCCCGCTATAGACGTACTTCAACTAAGCCCCGGCCCCATCGTGATGACAGTGTACACCCAGGGCACCGTCAAGCCATGGCTTGAAATTGACGTATTGTCGCAGGTGACTGGCGAGGTGAAAGAAGTTGGCGCAAGTTTTGCTGAAGGTGGGTTTTTTAGCAAAGGCGATACCTTGGTGCGTGTTGATGAACAAAACTATCAAACCGGATTACTGCGCGCGCGCGCGCAGTTATCTGACGCCGAGCAAGCGTTAGCCTTAGAAAAAGGTCGTGCCTTACAGGCAAAGCGTGAGTGGCGCAATTTGGGCGATGAAGATGCCAATGCGTTATTTTTACGCACGCCTCAATTAAATAGTGCCGAGGCCCAGGTTGCCGCGGCTAAGGGTGATGTGGCTAGTGCTAAGCTAGACTTGGGATACACAAAAATTAACTTACCGTTTGCCGGTCGAGTCAAAGAAACCTATGTTAATTTGGGTCAATTTGTTAGTAATGGCATGAAAGTAGCGTCGGTTTTTTCCACTGAAAAAGTTGAAGTCAGGCTGCCGCTGAATGACAGCCAAGTCGCCTTGCTAAACCTGCCTATTAATCACGGCAATCAAGCATTAACCGACGGCGTGCCAGTATTATTGAATGGCGTATTTAGCGGTCAGACATGGCAGTGGGAAGGACTGATAAAGCGCACTAGCGCAGTAATAGACGATAGAAGTCGGTTCTTTTATGCGGTGGCTGAAGTTTATGAGCCGTTTAAGCAAGTTGAAGCGAAGCCGCCACTGAATATAGGCCAGTTTGTGCGCGCTGAAATTCGTGGTCGTATTGTTGATAACGCAATGATTTTACCGCGCCGCGCATTGCGCGCCGGCGATCGTATTTGGACGGTTGATAAATTTAATAAACTGCGTTCAATCAAGGTCAATGTTCTACAGTCTGTCGTTGATCAAATTACTGTGCAGTTAGTGATGCCCAGTGATGCATTAACTATTGCCATTTCATCAGTGGCTGGGTTGAGCGAAGGGTTTGAAGTTATTCCGTTAGTGAAAGGTAGCCTAGGCGAGGCGCTTTAAGTGGGCAGAATAGTTGAATGGTTTATTCATAATTCGGTAGCCGCCAATTTGTTGATGGTGCTGATTATTATCGGCGGCGTCACTACTTTTCCAGCTTTAGATAAACAGTTTTTCCCCGAGCGTAAGCTCAACCAGATAACCATTAATGTGGTCTATCCTGGTGCCGGGCCGGCAGAAATCGAGCAGCAAATATGTATTCGGATTGAAGAAGCATTAGGCGATGTAGATGGCATTGACGAGTTGCGCGCGGTCGCTAGTGAAGGTTTAGGTACCGTCACTATCGACGTCGATAGTAGCTTCGACTCACTGCGCGTACTAAATGATGTTAAGTCAAAAATCGATGGTATTACCACTTTTCCGGTGGAGTCTGAGCGGCCAACAATAAGCGAGCGCTTATGGAAAAGCCGAATGATAAGTATTGGCCTATCAGGTGATATTGGTGAAGCAAACTTAAAAGAGTTAGGCGAGCAGATACGAGAAGAGTTGGTTGAACGGCCTGATATTCAAGTGGTAGAGCTGCGTTCGCCGCGCGCTTACGAAATGTCAGTTGAAGTTTCTGAATTTGATTTACGTCGATTTGGACTGACTTTTGAGCAAGTTGCCAATGCAATTAAAGGCAGTTCATTAAATTTACCCGCGGGTAAATTGCGCACTGAAAATGGTGACATATCGATACAGACTCGTGCCCAAGCATATGAAGCGTCGGAGTTTGAGAATATTGTGCTGCAAAGTGACTTTGACGGCAGTAGTTTAAAGATCGGTGATATTGCCACTGTCACCGACGGCTTTGAAGAAGTGGATGTAGTGTCTTATTTTAACAGTAAGCCATCCTTAGCATTAGATGTGTATGTAACCACCAAACCTAATGTGTTGCGCACCAGTGCAGAAGTTTATAGTTATGTAGAAGATGTGAAACCACGACTGCCCGCAGGCGTGGAATTAGTGGTTTGGAATGATATGTCGATCGGTTTTAAGGATCGCTTGAGCACACTAGCAAACAACGGTCTTAGTGGTCTGCTATTGGTATTTATTGTCCTGCTACTATTTTTACGCCCGCTATTAGCATTTTGGGTATGTGTGGGTATTGGCGTGGCATTTCTAGGGTCAATTTGGCTGTTACCAGTGACCGATACCAGTTTGAATATGGTGTCGCTGTTTGCCTTTATCCTAATTTTGGGGATATTAGTGGATGACGCTATTATTGTGGCCGAGTCTATCTATACCTATCAAAATAAGGGCCATGGCGGCGTTAAAGGCGCAATACTTGGTACTCAGGTGGTCATCAAACCAGTATGGTTTGCAGTACTTACTACCATGGTAGTGTTTGGCTTGTTTTATTTTTTGCCAGAAGAGCAAGCAGAGTCAGTACAAATCGCTAACGTGGTAATGGCGGCATTAATGTTTTCTTTGGTCGAATCTATGCTGATTCTGCCGGTGCATTTAGCTTCTATGAAGCCAGAACAACCCGGTAAATACGCCATCCTTAAACCGTTAGAAAGGCTGCGTGAAAAACTTGCCTATTATATGGAAGCGCTCACCTACAAATATTACAAGCCATTGCTAATCAAATGCATTAATCATGGTCGGTTTACATTAGCCGCATTCTTTTTAGTCTTTATGATCCCCGCCACTTATTTTTCTGCTGGTTGGTTGCCGTTAAGTTTTTTCCCATCAGTGCCAGGAGATTATTTATCTGCCTCGGTAGTGATGGAAGAAGGCACACCGTTTGCTGACTTAGAAGCCGTAAGAGAAAACTTAGAAGCGCAGGCTTATAAGTTACAACAAGAAGTGAATATAGACGGTAAGCCGAAACTGATTACTAATATTCAGTCAGAGGCATATGGCGCCCAGATACGAGTGACGGTGCAAACAGAAAATGTAGTAGAGCGTGGTATTCCGTTGGGGGAGTTACAGCAGCGTTGGATTGAGCTAGTAGGTCCAATTCCGTTAGCAAAAGATTTTGACATTCGTTACACCATTGGTAATTGGGGTAAAGATATCGAGCTGCAAGTAGCCGCCGATGACATTGATAGTCTTACCGAGCTTACCGCTGAGTTAAGGCAAGAGCTAGCCGGCTTTGCCGGTGTTTATAATATGCGTGACAGCTTAGATAAGCCCCGACCAGAAATTGAATTGCGCCTTAAGCCCTTGGCAGAAGTGTTAAATATAACCTCGGCTGATTTAGCTCGGCAGGTAAGACGTGCATTTTATGGGGAAGAAGTGCAGCGCATTCCCCGCTTGCGTGAAGACGTAAAAGTGATGGTGCGTTACCCTGAAAGCGAGCGCAGCGGGATAGAGCAAATGATGAACATGCGGGTGCGCGCGCCTGACGGCAGAGAGATTCCATTTGAGTCTGTGGCCGAAGTTACTTTTGTCGATAGCTATACCAGAATTGACCGCACTGACCGCCAACGTGTTGTCAGAGTGTCTGCCGATACCCAAGCAGGCTTTTCGGCTGTAGAAATTATTCGCTCTGTATTAACCAAGAACAAGGCGGAGTGGAGTCGTAAGTATCCAGATGCGTCAGTAAAAATGTATGGAGAGCAAGAGCAAAGCCAAGAGTTTCGTCAGGCGATGACGCGCTTGCTAGGCCTTGGCATGGTTATTATTTTTGCCTTAATGGCGATTGTATTTAAGTCCTACTGGCAGCCGATACTTATTGTGTCGGCTATTCCTTTTGGCATGGTCGGGGCAATATTCGGGCATGTGTTTTTAGGCATAAACCTCAGTATGTTCTCACTGCTTGGCATTGTTGCTTGCGCCGGTGTTGTAGTTAACGACAACCTAGTGCTGATAGATCGAGTAAATCAATTGCGTGATCAAGGTTTGGAATTACGAGATGCACTGATAAATGGAGCAACTGATCGCTTTAGAGCCATAGTGTTAACTTCTGTCACCACCTTTGTTGGCCTTGTCCCAATAATGATGGAAACCAGTATTCAGGCTCAATTTCTAATCCCGATGGTGGCATCACTCGCCTTTGGTGTGCTGTTTGCAAGTTTTGTAACGCTAATGATGGTGCCAGCGCTGTACTTGGTTGGCGAGCGCTATAAGCTCAAGCTAGAGAGTATTATTGATAGAGGCAAGCGCGAGATTCTAAGTTTGGTAAGTTAAATTATATTTGTGCTATCGATGGGTTCGCCTACATCACTTTCGACAAATTGTCTGAATGCTGCAGCCGCTGGCGATGCTTGTTTGCCTCTAGGCGTCACCCAATACCAGCTATTGGGAATTGGAAAATTTTGCACCGGCAGCTCTATTAAGTTGCCAGGTGCCATATGCTTCAAGGCGTGACGACTTAGTATTGATATTCCTAAACCGGCTACCACTGACTCTTTAATCGCTTCGTTACTGGCAATAGTGACTGGTCGTTGCATGGTTAAGTTGTGCAGTTGGAAAAATTTTTCAATCGCATAACGAGTGCCTGAACCTACTTCTCTCATCAGTAAGCGTTCATGCTCCAGCTCTTGCCACGAAATTTTTTTCCTTTTTCCCAACGGGTGGTCACGTTTGGCTATCACCACTAGCGGGTTTTCAGTTAATAGCTGGGCTTCAATATCCAATTCTTTTGGCGGGTGACTAAACACATACAGATCGTCCAAGTTTTGTTTTAAACGCTGGATAACCTCGGCGCGATTTCCAATTTGAAACTCAGGCTCGACCTCGGGGAACTGTTCGCAAAATCGACCAAGCCAGTCGGGGATTATATATTTAGCGGTAGTGACAGCGCTAATACGGACTTGGCCAATAGATAATCCTGCGCGCTGTGCTAAGCGCATTTCAAGGTTGGCCATAACATCGAACAACTCACGAGTTGCCTTAAGTACATCCTTACCTGCGTCAGTTAGAAATAGTTGTTTACCTACCTGCTCAAACAATTTGCACTGCAGTGCATCAGCGAGCCGGCCTATTTGCGTACTCACTGTGGGTTGGGCTAAATGAAGGGCGTTGGCCGCCTTGGTAACGCTACTGCGCTCCGCCACCGCCATAAAAATTTCAAGTTGACGAAAAGTCGTCTGTCTAGTGTGAAGTCGCCGTGACCAATTCATATATCTACAAATACCTATTATAAACTACTATAAAATCTATTATCTACAATGATTGGGATACTTACAATACTACCAACAAAAACAATGTTGGAGAGATTTTGTATGAGTAAAACACCTATTACAGTTGCCTACGGCGACGGCATCGGGCCTTCTATTATGACGGCAACCCTAAAAGTCCTGCAGGCAGCTGGTGCACAAATTGCGCCTGAATCAATTGACATCGGCGCGAAAGTATATCTTTCCGGCGAGACTAACGGCATCCGGTCAGAAGCATGGGAATCACTGCGTCGAACAAAGGTGTTGCTTAAATCACCTATTACTACTCCGCAAGGTGGGGGCTATAAAAGTCTTAATGTAAGCATGCGTAAGGCGCTGGGGCTATATGCCAATATTCGTCCTTGTATTTCATTTGCGCCTTATGTGCACACTAAGCACCCAGATATGGATTTGGTTATAGTGCGTGAAAACGAAGAAGACCTTTATGCGGGTATTGAGCATCGCCAAACTGAAGAGGTCTATCAATGTCTCAAGCTTATTACCCGTCCAGGTTGCGAGCGTATAGTGCGTTACGCCTTTGAGTATGCGCGCCAACAAAAACGTCAGCGTGTTACTTGCTTTGTAAAAGACAATATTATGAAAATGACCGATGGTTTGTTTCATTCAGTGTTTAAAGAAATCGCTAGCGAATACCCGGAGATTAAACACGACAGCATGATTGTGGATATTGGCGCAGCGCGAGTTGCAGATACCCCTGAAACATTTGATGTCATCGTTATGCCTAACCTTTATGGCGATATTATTTCTGATATTGCCGCTCAAATAGCGGGCTCGGTCGGCATGGCAGGGTCAGCTAATATTGGTGACCAATGCGCCATGTTCGAGGCAATCCATGGCTCGGCTCCAGATCTTGCAGGGCAGGATGTCGCCAATCCATCGGGATTGTTACATGGCGCCATTCAAATGCTAGTGCATATTGGGCAAGGCGATGTTGCGCAGAAAATTCATAATGCATGGCTAGTAACGTTAGAACAGGGCTTACATACCGCTGACATTTACACCGTTGATAAGAGCAAATCGTTACTGGGGACCGATGCTTTTGCCGATGCGGTGATTGCTAATTTAGGGCAGTACCCTGTGTTATTTAAGTCTCCTGACTACAGCGAGGCTAAGCCACTAGTTTTACCGCCAGTTAAGCGTCATGCTCCAAGTGAAAAATTACTGGTAGGAGTTGATATCTTTTTACAGTGGCAGAATGGTGAACCAGCACAGCTTGGCGAAGGGCTGTCACAAATGAGCAGTGATGAATTAACGTTACAGCTAATTACTAATCGAGGGGTGAAAGTGTGGCCTCAGGGATTCCCAGAAACATTCTGTGTTGACCACTGGCGCTGTCGCTTTACTGCCGACAATGTGCCACTAAATTTCAGCGAAGTGCTAGCCTTGCAGCATCGGCTTATTGACGCGGGCTTTGATGTAGTGAAAACAGAAAATCTTTATACATTCGGCGGCGAAGCCGGATATGCAGCAGTGCATGGTTAATTGACAGTAAACAGCTTTGTGCTGTTTCCACCAAGTAGGCAGCGCAGTGACGCAATAACTAGCGGCGCTGGGCTATAATATTTGTGCAATTACTGTTGATACTTTAATGGCCACGCTGTTTACGTTTTGCCGATGGCCTAATCTTGGCTGTTATGGTGCTATCGTTATATGGCAAAATAAAATTCATCGTGATAAATAGTTAAGTAGCTCAATAACACAGTGAGTTATTGAGCTCGGCTAGAGTTCAAACGTTCAAGATTTGGAAGTACTTATGATTTAACTTACTCTTAACGCCAAGGCAATATCACTAGACTCCGATCCAGAGGTCCCGTTGTTGTATGCCATTCGTAAAATCGCCGAACTCACGGGTTCTAAGTTTGGATGTGCGCCTTTGGCTAATAATTCTCAAGATTTCGCCATAGCTAGGGCGGATCTATAAAAATTTAAGCTATAGTTCAGACTGTTAGCTAACAGGTGGTTTTATGAGTAGGGTGTTTTTTAGCGTGATTACTTTGCTGTTTCTGTCTGCTTGTAGCGGAGGCGGAGGCGGAGGCGGAGGCGGAAACGGAGGCGGCGAGGTACCGGTCAGTCAGGTAGAAGTTGCGGTGGTTCCTGAATTAGATTTTGTGCTGATGGGCGCTCCTATCGATCTGCAGAATATTCAGGCGGATTTTGCATCAGACATATCTTACGGCGATGACGCGGCCAACAAATTTGATATTTTTATGCCTGAAAGTGCTACGCCAACGCCATTGGTGATTTTTATCCATGGTGGCGGTTTTACTGGCGGCGATAAAAATAGTACCTATTCGAGCGGCCCTGATAAAATTCGCCAAGTGCTGTCAACGGGCGCAGCTTTTGCATCAATTAATTACCGATTGCTATCTACCGCTATCGATAACGAAGGCGTGATTAAATCGTTAGGTGATAGTCGTCGAGCGCTGCAATTTATTCGCTATTATGCCCAGTCGTTTAATATAGATCCTACTAAGGTAGCGGCATATGGTAACAGCGCTGGTGCAGGTACTTCTATATGGTTAGCCACCGCTGACGAGATTGCCGATAGTAATGCCGCAGATCTAGTACTGACCCAGTCATCCAGAATCTTAGCTGCTGGGGCAACAGAAACCCAAAGTACCTATGACTTGGTGAAATGGGAAACTGTGGTTTATATCGATACCGATTTTGATATAACGCTAGAAGGCTTAGTGTCCTCGGCGGCAGGTTTAGCCCAGCGCTTGCTTAATTTCTATGGCATCACTGGTCTGGACGATTTATATAGCCCCGCTATTGTCGACTATCGAGCAGAGGTGGATATGTTAGGTTTAATGGACGCAACTGACGCGCCGCTATGGATAAATAATAGTAAGCGGTCGGCTCTTGCCCCAGCAGATGTAGGCGCGCTGTTGCATCATCCCTTGCATGCAAAAGTGTTATTAGACCAAGCACAAGCGGTCGGTCTTGAAAATGTCGTTAATATTCCTGAGTTAGGAATTGCCTCGGCATCGACGGAAGAGGTTATTGAGTTTTTGCTAAGGCATTTGGGTTTGTAACTTGGCAATAAGATAGCCAGCTAATAAGTTCTTCTCTCAATGGCTGCTGTCTGCGCCGTTGTAGAGTTAACCATTATCGCTATGTTGCCGGTCTGGTTTTAATAATGTTGAGGGTAGTGTTCAACCCCAGTATTTAATCGCAAGCTACGACTTCGCCAAATTAAAAAATATCATTAAATTTAACTGCTATTTCTGCTCTTCTCAGTTATCAAATTACTAAACTCGGCAGCTATATTGTTATAGCTGTGGCAGAATAACAAAAGTAGCGAAAACCCTGCGACGCCGACTAGTTAAGCTTCCCACCCCTGTAGCCATTACCAGCATTTAAGCTTTGGAGAACATCATGATTAAACTCACTCTCAACGGCAAAGCCTTGACATTGGATGTCGCTCCTGAGATGCCTTTGCTCTATGCTATTCGTGATATTGCCGAGCTCACTGGCACCAAATTTGGTTGTGGTTTAGGTTTGTGTGGCGCCTGTACTATTCATATGAATGGTATCGCCACGCGTTCTTGTGTTACCCCGCTCTCATCTGCGCAGGGTGCTGACATCACCACCATAGAAGGGCTGAGTAGCGATGACACCTTGCATCCTGTGCAGGCTGCTTGGGTCGCTCATAAAGTACCCCAATGCGGTTACTGCCAAAGTGGTCAAATAATGAGTGCTGCCGCTTTACTAGCAACTAATGCCGCGCCGTCAGATTCAGACATTGAAACAGCCATGCAAGGTAATATCTGTCGCTGCGGAACCTACCCTCGAATTAAACTGGCAATAAAAGAAGCTGCTGAAAATATTCAGAAGGTTAAATCATGAGTCAAATAAAGAATTTAAGCCGACGTGAATTTATCGCCTTAACCGGCCGTACCGGTGGCGCGCTCATGCTGGGTAGCGCGCTCGGTGTTGCGCCGTTGGCAGCGGCTAAATCTATTGCGGCCAAAACTGATGGCTTGGGCAGTACGCTTGGTGCCTTTGTGACAATCAAAAATGACGGTCAAGTAGAGATCATCTGCCACCGGACTGAAATGGGGCAGGGGATTCTGACCAGTGTTCCGCAAATTATTGCCGAAGAATTAGAAGCAGATTGGGGTCAAGTAATCGCCGTATTAGGTAATGCTGATCCGAAATATGGCGATCAAAACACTGGCGGTTCAGCCTCTATTCGACGGTTCTATGTGCATATTCGGCAAATGGGTGCCGTTGCCAGAGACATGCTTGAGCAAGCCGCGGCCGACCAGTGGGCAGTGGACAAAAGCCAAGTAGCAGCCCACAACCATGCGGTGGTCCACAAGGTTAGTGGCGATAGCCTATCCTTCGCAGAGCTTGCAGACGCGGCGAGCAAACTGCCAGTGCCGGCGGCTGAATCAGTGACTCTTAAAGACAGCGCCAATTTCACCTTGATAGGTAGAGATGATATCGCGCTGCAGGGCGTAGAGGATATTGTCACTGGGAAAACGATCTATGCTCAAGATATACAACTGCCTGGCATGCTAATCGCCAGCATTGAGCGGCCGCCAGTTGTGGGTGGCAAGGTGAAGTCATTTGATGCCAGTGAGGCAAAAAAAGTCAGTGGCGTGGTTGACGTTATTCAATTGAAAGACCGAAGTTTCCCGGTCGATGCCAAGCCGATGTCTGGTGTTGCGGTACTAGCAACTAATACTTGGGCCGCACTTGAAGGGCGCAAGAAACTTAAAATAGAATGGGATCATGGCGCAAATGTTACTCATGATTCAGCGGCCTACAAAAAAACTTTAGTCGAAAAGGTCGCCGTTAAAAGCAAAGCGGCTCGGGTAGAGGGCGATGTATATGCGCATAAGTTCGATGCCAGCAATACCATCGAAGCCACCTATACCGTGCCATACCACCATCATATGTCGATGGAGACGCCAGCTGCAACCGTAGTTATTGAAGGCGATCGCTGTCGAGTATGGAGTGGTACGCAGGCGCCTCAATGGGGTAAAGAGATGGTGCTAGAGGAGCTAGGTTGGGATGTTGAAGCTGACTATGACAAGGTTGAATTTAATACTACTTTTATGGGTGGAGCGTTTGGCCGCAAAAGCAAAAACGACTTCACTATCGAAGCCGTCGAATTAGCAAGAGCTTCAGGTAAGCCGGTTAAGGTAGTGTGGAGCCGAGAAGATGACGTTAAACATGGTTTCTATCATTCTATTGCGGCTAACTATTTAAAGGCCGAGCTGACACCAGATAACCGCAGTGACAATTGGATACAGCGCGTAGTAGCGCCACCGATAGCTTGGATTTTCGATGATAACATTAGCCACCTGCAAGATGGCGACTTGTCATTAGGTTTCGCCGATATACCCTTTAATATTAAAAACTTAAGCTGCGAAACGCCCGAGGTAACAACCCACGTTAGAACCGGTTGGTTGCGTGCGGTTGGTAATATTAACAATGCTTTCGCGCTAGGCTCATTTGTCGATGAATTAGCCGTTAAAGCAGGCATTAGTACTCAGCAAATGTGGCTTAATTTACTCGGCGAAGATCGTAGTTTTGACCCTAGAAAAGAGGGTTATCAAGGCTACAGTCACTATGGGCAAATCAAAGATGACAAAGCGATTGATGAATACGTATTAGAGATATCGCGTTTCAAAGGCGTACTAAACGAAGTGGTTGAAAAAAGCGGTGCCGACCAGAAGTTGCCAGCTGGCCAAGCCTGGGGCATTAGTGTTGCGGCGAGTTTTAATTCCTATGCGGCTGCGGCCACCAAAGTAGAAGTGGTAGACGGCAAAGTTACTCTGTTAGAAATACACACCGCCATTGATTGCGGCTTAATCATTACCCCCGATCGTGTTTACTCACAAATGGAGGGCGCAATGATCATGGGTATATCGATGGCGCTAGAAAGCGAAATCACTATGAAAGACGGCGCTATCGTTCAAAATAACTTTTATGATTATCCGGTTTCACGGATGTCGCAGGTGCCAGATTTATTCGTTCATATAGTCGCCTCGAATGAAGCGCCGGGCGGAGTTGGAGAACCTGGCTTGCCGCCAATTTTACCGAGTATTACCAATGCAATTTTTCATGCATCAGGCACTCGAATTCGGGACCTGCCAGTTAAAAATACTATGAAAGTGTAGGTGGTACTGCTTGAAATTTAACCGCTGTATTAATAAATAGAGCAAGGCCGTCAATTAGACGGCCGCCTTAGCTAGCGCCGTTATATAAGCATGCGCGTTGGCGAATCTTACTATTATAAAAATTTCACATCGGTGTTAAGCGCGCTTAAGGTCATAAGCTTATCGCCCGAACGGACTTCACTTTCCTTAAGGTCGATGCTGTTACCAGTTTCTTGCAAAATGACTTGCTCAATCATTTCATTGGTCAGGCCACCGTCGATAGTTACGATATTGATAGCGGCTGAATTAATAGCTGCTGATCCGCCCGGTAAATAGATAGCACCGTTATTGAAATCGACTGCAAAGGCGATAACTCCTGGCACCAAAAAGAACAATAAACCCACCGCATTTAATGCGACGATACTCGTATCAAGTTGGCCTGCTGCCTGCCCCTTTCTTTCAGGGTGGATAATTGTGCCGCAAGCTGCCAGTTGCATAACGAACACACTGGCTAGGGTTAAAGCGATAGATTTTTTGATTCTAGTGTTCATTGTGTTATTCCCAAATTAATTAAAATATTTTTTTATAGTTATTGCCCAGCTAGGTTAGCACATTACATCCTGTAAGCTAATCAAGGTGAGTTCCAAGTCGCAATAATTGATGAAGGAAAAATATTTTGTGATTATCATTTAGTGATGAGTAAAGTAATGCGAGCTGAGGCTAAGTCAGCATTAATGCTTAGCTAAAGCGACAACCGTGCTAGCACCAAAGACAATTAGTAGAACTATTGCGCCTGCCGAAATACTGATCACGCCGTCAAATAATATTGGCGTAATAGACTCAGAGAGGGAACCAACGATTAAGCTTAGCAGCTCGACCGCCGACATTGATTGATGATGAAGCCACGCAAAGCAAAGCTATGGGTCAATATCTCATCGGCCACTAAGAGCATGGCAATAGTGCCGACAATAGGAAGCAGTTTTATCATCTTAGGTGCAAAGATAAGTAAGGGGCGCCCAACAGTCGCTGTATTTTGTTGTAAGAGCCTGAGACTGGTTTTCGCAGTCGGCATAAGCCTAAGTCATCCAGCTTAACTATCGCCGCCACTGGGCCGTAGACTCCGACTGTTATTAGCAACGCCAAACAAGAAGCTACCATCATCTGCAGGCAAAGGATGCGTCTTAAGCAGTGTCTAAAACAATAGCGACAATTTCTGCTGATAAAATAAAAGCGGTATGAATTGCCCGTTTGATCTTTGTTTTATCGAGTGCCATAAGATCTACTTCAGGTTGCGCTAAGGCTTGTAGTATTTGTTGATGCTGTTGAGTTAATTCATCTTTACTGTGAAGAAATTTATGGGCTATTTTTTCAAAACCTTCAGCGCATTACAATAAGCCACCAAAAACCAGCAGCACAGTGATAAGCGGCGGCGCAAAAGTACTGATTGCCAAGCCGCTAGGGGCTAATATTAGTGTGTTTAAAAGCGAGCCTTTAGCCACTGCCCAACAACGGGTAGCTCGCGGTCAGCTTTGACGCCAGACACTTGCTCGGCGTTCAGCGCTAGGTCGTCACCCAATACCCCCGCGGTTTTTTTAGCGGCAACTTTTGACAAAACAGCCACGTCTTCTAATACCATGGCAATATCATCAAGTAGCGCTAGTAGACTGATGGCTATTTATTTCATCCTTAAATAAAAGTGCTACTGCGCTTAATTTTATTATAATTGTTGATTTAAATAAAATGCTAACAACAATCCAATAAAAAAGGCTTCCTAATGGAAGCCTTTTTTGTGCTGCTTAACTGTACTTATATAATGACTGCTAGCCTTTAGGCCCAGCAGCAATGATATCAGCCGAGATATCAAATTTCTTGATGTTCTCTTGGAACATAACCGCTAGCTTCGATGCTTGCTCGTCGTAAGCAGCTTTATCACTCCATGCTTCGCGTGGGTTGATGTAATGCTGGTCAACACCTTCAATTGCAGTTGGAATTTCTAGGTTAAGAATATCCAAACGCTCAGTTTTTGCAGTCGCCAGACTACCGTTTTGTGCAGCAGTTACTACTGCGCGGGTTACCGGAATTGGGAAGCGAGAACCGTTGTCGCCGCTGCCACCAGTCCAGCCAGTATTGATTAGATAAACTTTACTATCGAATTCTTCAATACGCTTCATTAATAGTTCGGCGTAATCACCCGCTGGACGAGGCATAAAAGGAGCACCAAAACAGGCTGAGAAAGTTGGATGAACACCCGCTTCTGCGCCCATTTCAGTAGAGCCTACCCGTGCGGTGTAGCCCGACAAGAAGTGAAATGCTGCCGCTTCTTTAGACAAAATAGACACTGGAGGAAGAACACCAGATACGTCACAGGTTAAAAATATTACGGTTTTAGGCTCACCCGCAGCGTTTTCAATGACACGTTTTTCAACATGCTCTAGTGGGTAGCAGCAACGGCCATTTTCGCTCAAGGTAGTGTTGTAGTAATCAGCGGTACGAGTTTCTTCGTCAACGGTTACGTTTTCAACAATCGCGCCGAAACGAATAGCGTCCCAGATAATAGGCTCGTTCTTTTGGCTTAAATCGATAGTTTTTGCATAGCAGCCACCTTCGATATTAAATACAGCGCCTTTGCCCCAGCCGTGTTCGTCATCGCCAATTAGGTAGCAAGAAGGGTCGGCAGACAAAGTGGTTTTACCGGTGCCAGACAAACCGAAGAACAAAGTTGTATTACCGCCTTCGTCAACGTTAGCCGAGCAATGCATAGGCATAACGTCTTTTTCTGGTAATAAGAAGTTTTGCACCGAGAACATCGCTTTTTTCATTTCGCCGGCATACCGCATGCCAGCTAACAATACTTTGCGTTGAGCAAAGTTAATCAAGACAACGCCGTCAGAATTAGTCCCGTCACGCTCTGGCACACATTCGAAATTGGCGGCGTTAATAATGGTCCATTCTTTTTTGGCTTTAGGGTTGTAACGCTCGCAGCGTACAAACATGTTTAGGCCAAACAAGCTTTGCCATGCGGTTTCAGTGTTTACTTGTACCGGAATATAATACTCGTCGTGGGCACCAACGTGCAGCTCTTGGCGAAAATGATCACGGGCGGCTAGGTAGTCTTCAACACGGTCCCACAAAGCGTCAAATTTTTCAGCTTCGAAGGGACGGTTAACGCCACCCCATTCGATAGCATCTTCAGTGCTAGCTTCTTTAACCACAAAGCGGTCAGCTGGTGAGCGGCCAGTGCGTTTGCCAGTAGTGATTAGCAATGCGCCGCTGTCTGCTAGGCGACCTTCGCCTCTAGCTAAAGCCAGTTCAATTAATTGTGTGTGGCTAAGACCAGAATGAATGATTGCGGTGTCGTCTGTATTAGTGCTCATGTACGGTGTCCTGTAGTGTTTTGCACGGCCTGTGGCCTAGTAATATCCAACTTGGGGCGGCATTGGCATGCAAGCTCCAAAAAAGGGCGGCAATTATGGCAAATTTTGACCAGAATGCGAACCGTATTGCTTATTAAATAAGCGACATTTTGCTTATATTCAATATTTAGTAGGACTTCGACGCTAGTGCAGCGATTTGCCACCCTTAGAGTTGAACAAATTGTCGATATCAGCAGCCAAAAATTGGTAATTGCTGTTGCAGAACTCGCAATTCATTTCAATTTTGCCGTCTTCTTCAATAATTGCCCTCGCCTCGCTCTCGCCAATGCTGGTAAGTGCTCTAGATACTCGCTCACTTGAGCAGTGACAATTAAATTTGATCGCGTCAGACTCCAGCATACGTACCCCATCTTCATGGAACAGGCGGTATAGCAAGGTTTGTGCATCTAGATTGAGTAGTTCGTCGTCGCTAATGGTGGCGACTAGTTGTTTGGCGCTAAGCCAACGGTCTTCACGCATAACAGTATCGACATTGGCAGATGGGGGCAGCGCTTGCAGTAATAACCCCGCTGCCTTGCCGTCACTGCTGGCTAATACCAAAATAGTGTCTATTTGCTCAGATTGAGTAAAGTAATATTCTACCGCCGAGGCTAAGTTGTCGCCAGTTAAGGCCACCAAGCCTTGGTAGCGATTACCTTCTAGCGGATCTATGGTGATTGCTAGAGTACCGTCGCCTAATAGTTGGCTGAAATCATTACTGGTTGCCGTTTCGGCTTGGCGGGCAATGGCGCGAATAGACCGGTCAGAGTTATATTCGGCCATGATTACTGGTATTTGGCCTTGGCTGCGGGCTTGTAAGGTTAGTGAACCGTCAAATTTAATGGTTGAGCCAAGTAAGGCGCTGGCTGCCATAAATTGGCCGATCATACTGGCCACTGCGGGTGGATAGTGATGAATTTCCATGACTTCTTTAAAACTGGCGTCGAGCTGAATAATTTCACCGCGAATGTCGGTGTTATCAAATAAGAAGCGATGAGAAAGATCAGTCATAGTGATGCTCAAGAGTTAGTGTCGTGCTGTTGGCGCAAGATTATACAGTAGGTTTATTGGTCGTGGTTGGCATTAATAAAGCGATGAATTTGGCGCCGATCTTTCTTGCTGGGCTTACCTTGGGTGCCAGCTAAAGCACCACCGGCGGCTTTTCTGTCATCGGCATTTTTTTCACGCTTGGCAATACTGTCATCAGTTTCTTTATACAGTAGCGCCGCTTCGGGTGCGCCGCGGCGCTGCTCAGATAAGGCCAGTACTTCAACAGTTTTTTCATCCCAGCCAGCACGAATAGATATCATCGCGCCGACAGCGACTTCTTTACTTACTTTAGACTTAGCGCCGTCATACTGAACTTTACCGCCATCAATCGCTTGCTTGGCAAGGCTGCGAGTTTTAAAAAAACGTGCCGCCCATAGCCATTTGTCTAAGCGAATTTTTTTACTGGGCTCACTCATTGGTTTTATCCAGACCGCAGGGCATAATTTCATCAAAGTGGGTAAAACTAGGGTAAAGCAAGTTTTCTCGCAATGCCTTTTGGCTGTCTGGCTGAGTCAGCGTCACTAAATGTTTAATCCCAAAATCATCGGCTGATGCCAACACACTTTCGGTGTCATCAATTAGTAGCGTGCGGCTGGGGTCAAAAGGGTGGTTAGCATGCAACTGCTGCCAAAACTCTTGTTGTTCTTTGGCGTGGCCATAATCGTGAGAGCTCACCACCTGATCAAATAGCGACAGCAAATTAATTTTATTCATTTTTATATCCACGCTATCGCGTGAAGCATTAGTGACTAGAAAGCTAAGGCGATGGCTATTTTTCAGCGCCTCCAAAAAATCTATCACAAACGGTCTGAGAGCGACTTTATGGTCAATTTCTTTTTTCAGTGCAATAATATCTACGTTTAATTGCTCTGACCAATAGTCAGTGCAATACCATTGCAGGCTGCCGCGTTCTTTGGTAATCCGGTCGACTAATTCAATGCGCGTTTGTGCTGCGTCAGTATTATGAATTTGGGCATAGCGTTGGGGTAAATGTTGCAGCCAAAAATAACTGTCGAAGTGCAAGTCCAGCAATGTGCCGTCCATATCTAGCAACACAGTATCTATTTGGTCCCACTTAAGCATGTTTCTGTTACGCCATGATTGTTCAAAGAGTATAGTTTACTCCAACTATTGGCCGCTGGCTGAAAATGTTAATTAATGGAGGAATAATTGAGTAAAGATACGTCCCTCAAGACCGACAACTTACCTAAAATAGTCACTAGCCAATGGCTTAGTCATACCAAGCTATTTCATGTGGAAGAGCTGCAGATAGAATTTAGTAACGGGGTAGCAAGAACTTACGAGCGTTTAAATCCTGGGTTCCATCAAGCGGTGATGGTGGTGCCGGTGTTAGACCAGCAGACTTTAGTGATGGTACGTGAATATGGCGCCGGGCTGGGTGAATATTATTGGTCATTTCCCAAGGGGGCGATTGATAAAGGCGAGACGCCAGAACAAGCCGCCGGCCGCGAGCTGAAGGAAGAGGCGGGTTATGGCGTAAGCGATTTGCAGCCCCTACTGAAGCTTGCCTTGTCACCGTCATATATGGGCAACCAAATGAATATTTTACTGGGGCAGGATTTATACCCTGCCAGCTTAGCAGGCGATGAACCTGAACCAATGGAAGTAAAACTTCTTAGCTGGACAGAGGTAGAAGCAATGATTGCTAGCGGTGAAATCTATGAAGCCTATGCAGTCGCCGCTTTTTATCGAGCTAAAGCTGTACTAGGTGTAAATTAATGTTAGGAATTAACGAATGATAACAGATTGGTCGCCAATGCTACTAAGCTTATGCCAACAAGTTGGTACAGAGATGATGATTACTTATGAGCAGCATTTAAAAAATCCAATGGAGTTTGAACGCAAAGAAAATAATACGCCATTAACGGCGGCAGACACCAGTGCTCACAATGACTTGGTAGCTGGCTTAAATAATATCGATGCAAGCATCCCAATTATTTCTGAAGAGTCGAGTGAAGCTGAGCTTAACTTATGTAAAACATGGAATCGATTTTGGTTGATTGACCCACTAGACGGCACCAAAGAGTTTATCGACGGCACTGGTGAGTTTTGTATTTGTATTGCTTTAGTTGAAAACGCGAAGCCAGTGTTTGGTTTTATTTATGCCCCGGTAACAAAAGTTGCTTGGTGGGGCGGGGTAGAAGTTGCGGCAACAAAATATAGCGGCAATATCAGTCAGACAATAAGTTGTGACAGCGCACCCTCAAATTTAGTGGCAAGTTGGCGTGGGCATTACCGTAAAGATGTCACTGCCCTAGTAGATGAGATGAATTATGCAACGGTTAGCATGGGCAGTGCGCTAAAGTTTTGCCTAATAGCTGAAGGCAAAGCACAAATTTATCCAAGCCTGGGGCCTACTAGCGAATGGGATAGTGCTGGCGGGCAAGCAATAGTTGAAGCCGCTGGTGGCGTTGTTGTTGGTGTTGACGGTAAATCGTTGACTTATAATCGGCGGGATAGCTTTGCTAACCCGCCGTTTTATGCACTGGCTGATATTTCCTTGTTGCCAGTGCAGTAGTTGTTAGCCTAGCTCGTCAGTCGCAATTCGGTAGCGTGGGTCTTCGTTAATGTTTACTTCAACATAACGCATCCCATTTTTCAGTAGCTGCCAACACTCCGGGCTTAAATGGCGCAGGTGTAATTTTTTACCGGCTTTTTCATATTTTGTGGTTAAGTTATCAAGTGCTTCAACACCAGACGAGTCCCACACTCGTGAATCTTTAAAATCGATAACCACATCTTCAGGGTCATTTTCTGGGTCAAACAAGTCTTTAAAGCCGGTGATAGAACCGAAGAATATTGGCCCGTCTAAGTCGTAAACTTTCCAGCCTTCGTCATCCATATGAGTTTTGACTGATACTTGCTTCGCGTGTTTCCAAGCAAACACTAAGGCACTAACTAATACCCCAACAATTACTGCTATGGCCAAATCTGCCATTACTGTTACTGCTGACACCAAAATCATCACAAATGCGTCACTAGAATTCATGCTGCGAAAAATTCGAAACGATGCCCATTCGAAGGTGCCCAACACCACCATAAACATAACGCCAACTAGCGCCGCTAGTGGAATCATCTCGATGTAAGAAGCGAAAAATAAAATACAGCCTAACAATACTAATGCCGCAGTAATGCCTGACAGGCGGCCACGACCACCAGAATTAATGTTAATCATGCTTTGGCCGATCATGGCGCAACCGCCCATCCCGCCAAACAAGCCATTAACTGTGTTGCCAATACCTTGGCCTACACACTCGCGGTTACCTTTACCACGGGTGTTGGTTACATCGTCAATTAAGCTCATGGTTAATAGTGATTCGATCAAACCGACTAAGCATAAGATAACCGAGAACGGCAGAATGATTTTTAATGTTTCTAAAGTAAACGGCACCATTGGTATGGCAAAGCTAGGTAAACCTCCTGCCAAACTAGCCGTTGCACGTTGTGCTTCAGGTAGCATGTCGCGTACAAAGTCGATAACAGTACGTGATTCTAAATCTAAGCCTTGCACTGCCAAGGTCACACCAACAATCGCTACTAGTGATGCTGGCACTGCGGTAGTTAATTTAGGTAAAAATTGGATAACCAACATGGTGATAGCCACTAGGCCAAGCATTAAATAAAGCGACTGGCCGCTCATCCATGACATTGCACCTGCCGCATCGCGGTATTGAAATTGGCCCAGCTGGGCCAAGAAAATAACGATCGCTAAGCCGTTAACAAAACCGATCATTACTGGGTAGGGCACCAAGCGAATAAACTTCCCCAGCTTAAATACCCCCGCTAATATTTGCAGTAAACCGGCCAGTAACACTGCAGCAAATAAGTAATCAACGCCGTGCTGTGCAACCAACGCTACAACCACTACTGCCATTGCGCCGGTGGAACCAGAGATCATCCCCGGACGACCACCAAAAATAGCGGCCAATATGCCCATCATAAAAGCGGCATGTAAACCAACCATGGGTTCAACGCCGGCAACAAAGGCAAAGGCTACCGCCTCTGGCACTAAAGCGAGTGCGACTGTCATGCCAGACAAGATGTCATTTTTGGCATTGGGTTGAATTTTGTTGATTAACGTAAACATCGGTAAAGCCTCTAGGATATTCTGGCGTAATTCTTACTATGAGCGCGGTTATAGCTTAAAAAAATAGAATAGGCCTACTAAGTCACGCAAGCCTTGTCGTTAGATAAGTGGGATACAGTTATTATTAACGGGCGCGAGTGTAGCAGGCATTGATAATTAATGTATTGGGAACGTTATAGGTCAAAATAATTATTCGATTGGTTCTTTGTAATTGTATAGGTCTATAACTAACCTATCTTTTTCAGCGACTAATTCTCGAGATTGCTTGTCATAGTAAAATGCGGCGCTGTTGCGATTAGAAGTGTTGTGCCTCTTCTTACCTTTTGCCATGACCAGCTCTTTCGCAGTGGTTATATCTGCCACCCCTATTTTATCAATAATAGAAAGCATATCCTCGGTTATATGCTCAGTCCTAATGGTATGATTCAATAGGCTATTACTATGAAATGCATTTTTTAGTTTCGAATAATTTTGTAAAGAGCTGTCTGTGTACAATTTTTTCCCGAGTGTAGATTGTAAGACTAGATGACGATAAGTTAGTAGCCCTCCGTCTTTAGAAACTGGGCTTAAGGCGAATCCTTCTTGTATATCCCTTTTGTGGCGGGAGTTTAGAAGCAGGCGGAGCCACTGCCGAAATTGTTCGGGGTCGTTGGAGTCTTGGTAGCACTCTAGCCACTGTTGCACATTCTTATTTTTCTCGGCTCGGCGTATCTTCCAACGCTGCCATGCTGGCGGGTGGTAGCCATTTATTCCCTTTCCCAACATGGTATCTATTTTCGAGCTGTTTAATTGCCGAGTTAAATTATGTTTGGTAGAGCCTTTATTTTTGCAACCATATGCCCATAGAGAGACATACCAATCCCAAGGATTACGGATTGACCCAATAATGAATTTTGATCTCTGCGCTTCCTCCAGCGGAGGATGGCCAGTGATTTTTTCACCGCATATTAGGAGGCTAAATAGTTGTGAAATATGAACGCCTCCAGTTTTTTGGAGATGTATAAAAACTATTTTATCGGAGATAAACATTAAAAAATAAAATCCCTACATAATCATTTTTTTAAAAAATATAGACCACATTCAGTTCAGTATTAGTTATCTGAGTAAAGAAAACCATATTTGAGTGCATTTTCCTGATGGACCGGAGGGGTATTATTGTTTATGTGATTGTTATAACTATCAATTATGTAACCGAGATACAGTTCTATGTAGTGGATGTAACTGCAACAGAAATTGCCGTTAATTGTGCTGGTAAGTACTAACTGCGGTTTTTGATAGTTGAATCTTTAATGCTGGTCTTGCAAAAAGCGCACATCGGGAATTGACTCCTAAACCTCAATAAAGCCGGCTTTTACTTCATCAAAACCTTCTTGCTTGGTGCCATAATCCTGACTGCCTCCACCGGTTAAAAAACGCAGTCGTCTGACATAAATGCCATAATCGCGTCTATATCATGGTCGTTCCAAGCTTGGGAATAGGCTTTTAGTAGTTCAACGCTCATAGCGGGCACCTCTGTTTGCTTGCTGGAACAATAGCAATAAGCTGGTTATGCTATCTAGCTATTTTATCGGAGGGTTTATGGCAAGAATTGGTGACAGCTTACAAGGCAAGCGGGTGTTAATTACCCAAAGCGATGAATTTATGGGGCCGATATTGTGCAAGGTCTTTGCAGAGCATGGCGCTATTGTTATTGCTGACCCACGGCCAATGGCTGAGCCAAATAGTGCTGAGCAGATTATTAGTGATGCCGGTGATGTTGACGTACTGATTGCTAACTTATCTGTGCCCGCGCCGAGTACGCCGGTAGAGCAAGTGACCGATGCAGAGTGGCAAACGGTGTTTTCGCATATTGTTGACCCGATGCCGCGTTTAATGCGCGTTTTGTTGCCGCTGATGAAAGCCAAAGGCGCTGGTAAGGTGGTGTTTATGGGTAGTGCTTCAGCCATGCGCGGTATGAAACGATTTTCTACTTACAGCGCAGCGCGGGGTGCGCAGGTATCTTATGTACGAGCGGTAGGTGTAGAGGTTGCTAAAGATAATATTCAAGTGAATTTAATCGCCCAAAACTTTGTCGACAACCCAACTTATTTTCCGCCGGAGGTACAGCAGCTGGAAGCGTTTCAAGCGCGCCTAGCCAGAGAAGTACCTATTGGGCGGTTAGCAACCCCAGAAGAAGATGCATTATTTGCCGTATTTCTAGCATCTAGCGAGGTTAACTTTTTCGTTGGTCAAAGTATTGCCTTTGCTGGTGGGTGGGTTAATTGATGATTGTTGTAGGCCACCGCGGCGCGGCTGGCGAAGCGCCAGAAAATACTATTGCCGGTTTCCGTCATGCCATCGACCGAGGCGTGCGTTATCTAGAGTTTGACTTGCGCCTGTCTAGTGACAATAAAATTGTTATCACCCACGATGAGACGGTAGACCGCACTTGCTACGCTACCGGCAGAGTTGATTCTTTGTCAGTAAAAGAGCTGGCAAAATTTGATGGCAGAAAAAGTGGCCCACCATGGCCTACTAAAATAGCTACTGGTATTGCCAGCTTAGCTCAGGTGTTAGAAAAAACACCTGAAATAAAGCTGTATCAGTTTGAGGTTAAGTCTGCGCCCAGTGCGGTGTTAGAGCAAATAGCCAAGCAATTGGCAGCACTGTTCCCGACCAAAACGTCAGCTAAGAAAATTGTCGTCACCTCGTTTGATACCAAAATGCATAAACTAATGAAAATTCATGCACCTTATATCGCACTGGGTTTAGTAAGTGAACTGCAAGGCTGTTTAGCCCAGGCTCAAGAGCTGGAATGCGACTATTTAATTATTGGCAGTAAAATTTGTACCCCAAGTTTGGTTAGCAGAGCGCATAAGCAAAACATCCACGTGTCGGTATGGACGGTAAATGAGCTAGCCACAATTGAAACGCTTCATGCTATGGGGGTGGATAGCATTGTCACTGATTATCCTTCGATGGCGATACCTTATGTTGGCAAACTACAGCGCGAATAATAAGGCTGTTTATGATAATTAAAATAATAATAATATTTGTCGCCGCTTGTTCTTTTTATAGTGCCGTTTGGGCCCAGCAATCACTAGACTTAGTGTTGCAAGGCGGCCGTGTTATCGACCCTGAAACAGGTTTTGATGCTATTGCTAATGTTGGTGTCAGCGGCGCAGAAATAGTTGCCATCTCAACTAAACCGCTAGTCGCTAGTAACATAATCGATGTCAGCGGCAAGGTGGTTGCGCCAGGGTTTATTGACTTACACACCCATAGTCCAACTGAGTTAGGCCAGTATTACCAAGCGTTTGACGGTGTCACTACTGCATTAGAGTTAGAGGCGGGCGCGTTTCCTGTGTCGCGCTATGGCGAACACATTAGCGCCCAGCCAATGCTCAATTTTGGCGCGTCAGTTGGTTATATTTCGATTCGGGCATTAGTTATGCAGGGCGCGGTACAGGTAGATATTACAAGCTCGCCCAGCATTACTGGCTGGCGCGGCATTAAGACTTTAATAAAAACTATATATAGCGATCCGCGCGATACCTTTACCAACCAGGCCTCGAAGCAAGAGCTTGAAGAGATTCGAGCCCTGCTTAACAGAGGCCTCGACAGTGGTGGTTTGGGTATTGGCTTAGCGCTTGATTATATTAGTGAGGCCGTAAGCAGCGCCGAACTTAATATGATTTTTGATGTGGCAGGTTCCAGGCAGGTGCCAATATTTGTCCATGTGCGTCGCGGTATTAATGGCGACCCAGCAGGTCTGCGAGAGATAATTGCGCAAGCAAAAAGAGCGGATGCTAGTGTACATATTTGCCATATAACTCACAACGCGATGAAAAATATTGATTTGTTTTTAGCCGAAATCAACCAAGCGAAAATTGACGGCGTTGATATTACCACCGAGGTGCTGCCTTATAATGCCGGTTCGGCGCTAATTTCTTCGGCAGTATTTGGCCGCGACTGGCAGGCAATATTTAATATTACTTATAACGATGTTGAATGGCCTGCCACCGGCGAGCGATTCACCCAGCAAAGCTGGGAAAGACGTCGCCAAGAAGAGCCAAATGGAGTAGTCGTCCATCACTATGTGAAAGAGAGTTGGACTCAAACTGCCATAAAAGACCCGTCAGTAATGATAGTGAGTGACTTAATGCCGATGCTGGCATTGGATGAAAACGTAGCCCCGCATAATGGCGCGTTTACTAAAGTTATTAGCCAATATGTGCGCACCGAAGGCTTACTCACTTTGCCGCAGGCATTGGGTCGGATGACCCTAATGCCAGCGCAACGACTAGAAAAAATAGCGCCCGCATTTAAACGCAAAGGTCGAATTCAGGTTGGTATGGATGCTGACATTACCGTGTTTGATTTAGCCCAGCTGACCAGTAAAGCTAGCTATAAGCAGCCGTATCAAGAGGCCATTGGTTTAGCGTATGTGATTGTAGGTGGCCAGCCCATTATTGCTAATGGAGAGGCAGTAAAAGATATATACCCCGGTAAACGATTACTAGCGCAGTAGCTGACAGTAATATGGAGTCTTTTGTTAGATATTTCGCCTGTTGGCGAGCGTCTGTGCTGTACTTTCATACAATTATTTATTGTGCTAAGCCGGTTATTGTTTGTGGATGCCAAATAAAAAATGTCAGCCTAGTTAACTAAGCTGACATTTTTAAAGTTGTTATGGCTTTGACGATTAAGCTAAAACTTTATCCAAGGCGACGGCTAAATTATTGACGGTACGGTCAATATCAGCCAGCTTGTCTAAACCAAATAAACCGATCCGAAAAGTTTGATAATCTGCAGGCTCGTCGCATTGCAATGGTACCCCGGCGGCAATTTGTAGACCTTCAGCCATAAACTTTTTACCGTTTTGAATATCACCTTCACTGGTATAACTAACCACAACGCCTGGTGCTTCAAAGCCTTCGGCCGCAACGCTAGCAATGCCTTTACTTGTTAGTAGCTCGCGCACGCGGCGGCCAAGTTCTAACTGTGCCTGCTTTATATTATCAAAACCTAATAGTTCGGTTTCCTTCATAGTGTCACGAAACTGCTTTAGGGCGTCGGTTGGCATAGTGGCATGGTAGGCATGGCCACCATTTTCATAGGCCTGCATAATTTGTAGCCATTTTTTTAGATCGCAAGCAAAGCTAGTGCTAGTGGTATTTTCGATCTCGCCTAGTGCTTTTTCACTGAGCATAACTAATGCACTACATGGCGACGCGCTCCAGCCTTTTTGCGGCGCGCTAATTAACAGATCTACGCCACAGGCCTTCATGTCTATCCAAACAGTGCCAGAAGCAATGCAGTCTAAAACGAATAAGCCACCTACCGAATGCACCGCATCGCTCACTTGACGAATATAGTCATCTGGTAAAATGATGCCTGCCGACGTTTCCACATGAGGGGCGAACACAACTGCAGGTTTTTCCGCTTTAATTGTTGCCACTACATCTGCTATGGCGGCAGGTGAAAATGCAGCGGTCTTGTCAGTGCTGTGTTTTTTTGCCTTCATCACTATCGTCTCGCTAGCGATGCTGCCCATATCCAAAATTTGGCTCCAACGGAAACTGAACCAGCCATTGCGAAGCACTAAACACTTTTTGTCGGTAGCAAACTGTCGGGCAACTGCTTCCATACCATAAGTACCACTGCCGGGAACGACAACAACGGCTGCGCTGTTATAGACGTCCTTTAAGGTTTTAGAAATATCATTCATCACCCCCTGAAAGTCTTGCGACATATGGTTTAACGAACGGTCAGTAAATACAACCGAGTATTCAAGTAGTCCGTCAGGATCAATATTGGGTAGTAAGCCTGGCATAGTTAATTCTCACTAGGTGGTCAATTAGGCGACGAATGTTAGCGGATACTGCTTACGCAATCTATTTAAAGACGCTGAAAATAAAAATTAGCCGAATTCTTTGGCGCGCTATTTGTGTGCCTGTGTCTGCTTAAAATAATGTCAGTAGCCTAGCCATCTCGAATGTAGACCGTTAACCGCGCGGTTTGGACAGTAAAGTATAGTTTTTGCACCATATTAATGCGTGAAATAAAGTAACATTTTTAAGTGAATCATCATGATGCATAGCCGCACACTGGTAGTGCATAAAATTGTTACAAAACAATGACTTATAAAATAAAATATTATCAATAAACTATTGATTTTTAAATATAATGAGCTACTCTTAACAGGATCGTTACATAAGGTAACGTTTTAAGCAGATTTTAACTTGGAGAATATACTATGAAAGCTATTGTTATCGCAGCCTTATTAGCGGCAGCACCCTTGTCTCACGCCGGTTGCAGTGATTTTTTTGAACTAGATGAGCCCGCTATACTTAGCGGCGCACAATCTACCTTGGCTGAAATGACAGAGCTGAGAACTGAAGTTGTGGATTATGTTGAAACAGGTGAGTCGTATGTCGCTTGCTCAGGTGCTCCTGATTTCTATAAAAACTATATTATAGAGAAGCTAGAAAAAGTAGCCGAGAGCTTCAACGCTGAAATAACATATTTCATTGATGATGCTGCTATAGCCGGCTAATGTTGTTTATTCGAACCGGTATAGCGATAACAATATCGCCGGTCTTTTACTAAGCTAATAACCCGCTAAAAACTGCCAGTTCTGGCAACTTACAACCCCCAAAAAACATTTTTAATAAGTAATTAAGCATTCTGATATCAGAGTATAATTACGCTCGTGTTATATTAAGGCCATATAAAAAGCACGGCATTAGCCAACTAATAGTGCTTGGAACTGGATGTTTATGAATTTTATTCGAGATTTTTTTAGTCGCGTATTACAAACCATTTTATTTTGGTGGGTGAAGGTGGGTGATAACCCCCATAATACCGATATTGAAGTGCTTAAAAACGCGTCTAAGCTCATTTACGTATTAGAGTATGAGTCATTAAGTGACGCGCTGGTGTTGGACAATCAATGTCGTAAGCTCGGCCTTCCTTCTATTTTCACTCGTGACAGTTACCTAGGTGACGGCAGTGTTCAGCCGCTATTGACAGTTAAGCGCGGCAAGTCGCTATTTGGCCCCAAGCCCGATGCCATTATTGGTCGTATTCAATCAATTTTAGATTACTTAGCTGCGCATCCAGATAAAGATGTGTTATTAGTGCCTGCAGCCTTGTACTGGGGCCGAGCAGCAGAGAACAACACCAACCCGATAAAAGCGATATTCAGTTCTAATTGGACCATGGTCGGTGGCTTCAAAAAAATCCTCACGGTGATTCTTAATGGCCGTAATACATTTTTTGAGTTTAACGACCCGGTCTCATTACGCCTGCTATTAAATGACGATATTGACTCCAATGTGGCAGCAAGAAAGGTTGCCAGATTGCTGCGGGTTCATTTCAGGCGGGTGCGGTCGGCGGTAATCGGACCAGATATGTCGCATAAACGGTTGCTATTAGACCGAGTGTTAACCTCTGACTATGTGCGCAGAGTTGTTAGCGAGCAAGCGCAAGAGCAAGGTGTGCCGATTAAAAAGGTTGAGCTGCTAGCTCGAAAAAATGCCGAAGCTATCGCCGCCGATGTGTCTAATAACGCCATTCGATTTTTGAGCGCAATAATGTCGTGGGTGTGGAATAGGTTGTACCAAGGTATCCGTATGAACGGTATTGACCAGGTGCGTGAGCTGGCGCGTGACAATGCCATTGTGTATGCGCCTTGCCATCGCAGCCATATTGACTACTTACTAATGAGTTATTTGCTCTACCACAATGGTTTAAATGTGCCGCATATTGCCGCCGGTGAAAATATTAATATGCCGGTCGTTGGCATCTTGTTGCGTCGCTGCGGAGCATTTTATATTCGTCGCCGGTTTGGTGGTGACAAAGTTTATACCGCTGTTTTTCATGAATATTTACATGCAGTATTTACCAGCGGCTTTCCAGTTGAATATTTTGTTGAGGGTGGGCGTTCACGCACCGGCAGAATGCTAAAACCAGCCACCGGAATCTTATCAATGACAGTTACTAGTCATCTGCGCGACAATAAAAAACCTATTGTAATTATTCCAGTTTATATCGGTTACGAAAAAATATTTGAAGCAAGCTCATATACAAATGAGTTAAAAGGCAAAGAGAAGAAAAAAGAAAATCTGTTCGATTTAGCGAAAACAGTACAAAAACTCAATAATAATGGTGAGGTGTCGGTTAATTTTGGCGAAGCTATTCATCTTAATGACATGCTGGATGTGCATCAGCCTACTTGGCGCGAAACCAAATATGAACTGTATGACAAGCCAGAGTGGCTTGCTAGCTTTGTCGCGAAGCTTTCGTTTGAGCTAGCAGCAAGAATAAACGGGGCGGCAGCACTTAACCCGGTAAATTTAGTTGCAACGGCTATGCTGGCCACGCCACGCCAAGCTATCGACGGGCGCTTGTTAGATCGTCATCTCAACATGCTTATCGATATTCAAAAATTTCAGCCCTACAGTGATCGTATTTCCTTCCCCGAAGGCAGCAGCCAAAAATGGATTGAATACACCGAAAGTATGGAAAGCCTAAGCCATGTGTCTCAGCCCCTTGGCGATATCTATGGCCTAAATAGTAAAAACATTATTGCTATGTCTTACTATCGCAATAACGTTCAGCATTTGTATATGGTGCCCGCATTAGTGGTGGCCTTAGTCGCCCAGCGCGACGGTGTTAGCCAATATGAGTTAGAAGAAATTTTCGTCCGTATTTATCCGCATATAAGAGTTGAGCTATTTTTAGCGGCAGGCGTTGACCAGGCCCGTCAGTCAGTTGGCAGTTGGTTAAATTATTTTGCCGACAAAGGTTTACTTAACCAACAAGACGATAAATGGTTTGCCATTGATAAAGCCTTATCAAGTCGCTTAGAGCTAGAACTATTGGTTAATATTGTATTGCCCGCCCTAGAACGATATTTCATTGGCCTGTCAACAATGGTACGTATTGGCAGTAATAAATGTACCAGCGAGGAGCTAGAGAAACAGTCCCAGTTAATGGCTCAACGGTTGTCATTACTTAATGGGCTAGATGCGCCAGAGTTTTTTGACAAAACCTTGTTCCGACGTTTCATTGAAGGCTTGCAACAACAAGGCGAGATAAAAATTAATGAAAAAGGACTAATTGAATTCGATCTAGAAGCGGGCGAAATGATTTCTGAGGCTGGTAAAATTTTACCAGCAGAAGTTGTCTATAATATTTCTCAGGCGGCAGATTTCTCTTCCTAACAAAGCTACCTAAGTGGGCTAGCGAGTAACTAAGGACAGTCTTAGTTAGTCCGTCTACCGCAATAGTCGAAAAAAGTGACTGTTGCAGGCCAGTCACTAAATACGCCTATAACGCCAATGTCATTAACAAGCACATCCAATACTTCCATTATTTTGCCGTCATTAAGCTTAAGCGGGGTAAAGCTATTGCTGGGGTTACTGCCATTAAGCGTTTGGTAATACCAGCCACCGCCGCCGTCAAGGTTTGGCGAACGCTCTAGCGTCCAGGTAATTATTGTTAGCCCTGCGGCTTTAGCCGCTAAGGCATAGCCGCTGGGCACTATGGTGTTATCTTCTGCTTCCAGCAGCATCCACAATGGTGGGGCGATAATGTTAATGCCGCGGCGCTTTATTTGGCGCATTGTCGGCAGCCAAGTAATGCTATTGCGATGATTAAAAAAAGCTGACTGATAGCGTCCATCAAGCGCGACAATATTCGCCGCTACTTTTGGAGCATATTGTTGCCAGAAAGTTAAATCATCCCACTGAAAAGATTGTGGATAAACGTTCGCAAGATCAACACCCGCTGCGCGATATTCCTCAATCATTTTTTCAGCTAATTGCTGGCGGCTCATGCCTTGATAAGGCATAGCTACTCCGGCAGCTTTTAATTCTGGGGCCATTTTTACATTAAGCTGTTTAAACAACTCAATGCTTTGCTGATGACTCACTACGGTGCCAAATTTGCTGTTTTGTTGGTATTCAGCAACGTTAGATGCCACTGAATTAAAAGCGTCCTTCTTGCCTTTAAGAGTAAAGAACTCGTCTAGCGTAATGTCGCTAGTACAGCATTGTGCGGTGGCCAGTTCAGTAATTCCGCCGTCGCTATCAAATGTTGCTGGCTGAAAAGGGATTGAGCAATTTTTTGCCAGCGGCGTTAGTAAGATATTAGTGGTGGAGTGCAGGTCACATTGCGAGTGACGGCAAACGAGTTGTTTGTCTTTAGTGAAGGTGACGTCGCATTCCACCGTGCCAGCACCTTGTGTTGCCGCCGCTATATAGCCTTCACGGGTATGCTCTGGGTATTGTCGCGGCGCGCCGCGATGGCCAATGGCAAGGGCACTTATGCCAATAGTGGTTAAGTCACATTGGCTGAGTTTCTGCTTAAGAGCGGACGCATCCATTGCAGCGACTAACTGCAGCGGACGATCGCCAAGCTCTATATTATTCTGTGCATTGGCACAGGTACTGAACAAAAAAGTGACAAATAAAAGGTTGTTAAAAATTGTAAATAATTTGTGCATTAGTTTCGACCTTATCTGTAGGTAGTCAGTAAAAAGATCATTAACAACAGTTTCATCGCTTTGGTAATTTGGCTTCGTTACTCAACTCTAAGTATTTGATGTACTTAAATCAATCAATACATTCAATAGTAAAAAGCTTAACTTCTTGAACTATTTGACATTAAAATAATGCTAAAACGGTGAATATTTTTTGGACAGTCAATGCTATTGAGTCTTTTGACTGATGCAATCTGTTATTAAAATAATAATGGGGCCTAAAAATAGTATGGTTAACACAGAATTTTAAAAAGGCCGCTGATGCAATCAAGGATTCCAAATAATAGTAGTTATCTGATTAGCCGCAGTATAACTAATACGACCGATAATAATCATGGCCACAGATGAATTATAGAGGCAGTGGCGGTAGGTAATGCCACCGCCAGAGCTGTTTTTTTTAAAGCCGCATATGGAAGGCGCTTATATATTTGAAGGTAAACAGTGGTATACCGGATTTGCTGGTAAAGACAACCAATGGATAAAAGATATTGGCATGAGTGGCCGCAACATGGATGCCAGAATACTGTGCTTTTATTCGGTCATGGTTAACACTCCTGCAATGACTTTAGAAATACCTGGCGTCGGTTTTAACTATGCATTTTCCGCTGCCGACAAGGCAGGTAACTATTTAGACGGCGGCAACAATTATAAAGTGATATTACTAGTCGATGCGCTAGCTAAGGACTTTTGGTCAGGAGTTGTCTACGGCCCACATACTCGCTCAGAGCTGCAAATTATTTGGCGGCATAGCTTACCCCAGTAAGAATAATAAACTTGATCAGCTTAGCTATGATAAAGACGGCTTGGTTACTTTATATTTTTGGCCCTAAAACACCAGCAGTTGATGAGTCTAACTAGATCCAAACCGTACCTAACAAAGATTTGTATTGTTACGTTTATATGGCCCATTAAAGCCTTGGTTTGATAAATCGTGGGCGCCTAATGATTTTGAATAACTAAAATAAGCTCGTTGTAGAGAATAATAAACCGGCCTTAGCGTCGGTTTTTTTATAGCTAAATTCCCTCGCGGATCGCGGCGGTGACACTGTTTGTCCTAGGTCATGGTTTGCAGCCCTGCTAGGGTTTAATCTGTAATAGTGATTAATAATCAAACTATAGAGGCCCCCCAATGAGTGATTTACCTCATTTATGCAGCGTAAAATCAGTAGGCACCGCAACTGGCACATTGATATCTAGCAGCAACAATTTACCTGATATTACCGTTGCACCGCCGCTACAGTTTGGCGGCCCCGGTGACCAATGGTCACCCGAAGATTTACTTGTGGCTGTCGTGGCTAACTGCTTTGTACTGTCATTTAGGGCGATTTCTAGGGCTTCAAAGCTAGTGTGGCAGTCAATTGACTGCGAGGCGGTTGGTACGCTGGATAAAGTAGAGCGAGATATGCTGTTTACCAATGTCACCACCAAAGTAAAGCTGATTATTCCAGTGGTTGAAAGTAAAGAAAGAGCCGAGAAAATATTGATCAAAGCAGAGCAAGCCTGCCTTATTACTAATTCTATGTCCTGCGACTACAGCTTGAATGCGAAGTTGTGTTTGACAGTGAATAAGCACTTGGCCGTAGTTTAGCCAGTGGTGCATGGTTATTTACAGGGTTTGTTGATTCAATGTTTGAGCGCTAATTTTAAAGGTGTTAATGTCCTCCTAACCGCAATAGTAGTTGCTTCAAATTTAATCAATTGAGTTTGTTATGTCTAAGAGTTATGAAGTCCAAGGGAATATTCACACCATTGGTGAAACCACCGAATATGGTAATAACGGCTTTACCAAGCGTGAATTTGTTATCAAGCTGTCGGGTGAGGGCGAAAACACGGCCTATCCTAATTATGTGGCTTTAGAGCTGATCAAAGACAAGTGCGCCTTAATGGATAGCTATCAAGTGGGTAGCGAGATAGTGGCTCATTTTAATATTTCAGGCCGCTTATGGACATCTAAAGAAAACGTTGAAAAGTGTTTTTCTAGTCTGCAAGCATGGCGAGTAGAGGCAGTAGGTAGTGCGCCAGAACAAAGCGGCTTTGCCGAACCGCCGCCTTTTAATGAAGTACCTGGCGACTATGACGACGATATTCCTTTTTAAACCGAACATTTAGTTAACAGTGTGCGCCGCGACTTGACCACTACAGTAGTAACAGATGATTAATTACCTCACCGCAAAATTGTTGCAGGCATTGCTTTGGTTAACTAGAAACCAGCAGCCTTACGTGATCGACACAGATTATCTGGCTAGGTATTACATTATTCCCAAGAACCGGATATTTAATATCTACCTACACTACTTTACCGGCAGTGACGCCCCTACGCCCCACGACCATCCGTGGTGGAGCTTAGGGCTAATTCTTAAAGGCCGCTATATCGAACACATTGCCAAAGGCAGCTTTGTGCGTAAAACCGGCGCGCTATCGCTACGTACCCCATCAACAATCCATTGGATTGAAATTGACCAACCGATTTATACACTATTTATTACCGGCCCCAACCGTCATCAATGGGGCTTCTTTTGTGAAGACGGTAACTATTACCAACATGAAGACTATATGCGCCGCCGTGGCCCCGACCGCCTAGCCAGTGGCTGCGGTGAGTCTGACTGATTTATTGATGTGGTCGACAGAGGCTTAAGCCCCTTTCTTCTCAACTAGCTTATCTCGAACGTTCATCAGTATTTGCCCATACATATTTTCACCGCGGCGATCGCGTCCGCAGCTCCAAAAATAATCATATTGACTACTTTTAACTAATTTTGGCTGCCGGTACTAAGTAGCAGCGCAGAAATGTCAGAATAGGATCTGCATTTAGTATAAACAGCTCGAGTCATAAACACTGTTTTAGCGGTAGACGAATCGTTGCGAATTTTTTCGAGCCGAGTTCGTCCCAGCTTGCGTGCTTTCTTAGGACTAGCTGCGTGTGTATTTTATCTTGATGACTGCCTGCTTCAAACTTTATCGCCTGAAAATAATACTCTACTGTTGGCCACTCTTTATCCTCAAGGGTAAAAGGGTGAGCAGAAAATGTACCCAGTAATTGGCTTACATCACTACGTGCAAAGTAGAGTGACTGACCATCATCGTCGAGGGGTTAAATTGTTAGCCACAATATTACCTTATTATTTATTGGTGTTTGACTTACTATTTTACACTATAGCAGTGTAGGTAGTTTTCTTTGGTAAGGTGGCTTGTGTGAGTCGTTAGTTTTTTGCCGCGTTAAACTATTATCAAGTAACCATTAATGCAGACACCTGTAATGTTGGCATCAACGTTAACAAAAGTAGCTTTAGTATTACTGCTGCCAAGCCAGAAAATATAGTGATAGGCTGGCTTATGTTCTTGCAATCGTTATTTTAAAATAGAACTATAACAATAATTTGATTATCAAGGAGAGTACTATGAAATTTTTAGACAGCTTCAGTGACTTAAGCTATGCGACGTTTAGAATTGTGGCAGGGTTTTTATTTCTATGTCATGGCTGCCAAAAACTGTTTAATTTCCCGGCCGAGTTTCCTTATACTTTAAATGCCATGACCACCAGCGCGGGGGTTATTGAGCTTGTCGCTGGCGCTATGATTATTGTTGGCTTTTATTCTCGTTACGCAGCGTTTATTGCCAGCGGCACAATGGCGGTTGCGTATTGGATGGTGCATGGCCTTAATAGTCCATTTCCGATAAACAACGGTGGTGAGTTGTCGGCGCTTTATTGCTTTGCTTTTCTTTATATTGCTGCCAAAGGTCCTGGCATGTTGAGTGTCAATCAAAAGTAAATTAGCCCGCTCGCAAATATATTATGGCAGCGCAAAAAGCCGATACCAATCAAAAGTTATGAACGACACTAGCAAATACTATCAAGACAATGCCAGCAGCTTTTATAGCGCGACTGTTGAAATAGACATGAGTGCAATTTATCAGCAGTTTTTGCCATTAATCCCGAGAGGCGGTTCAATACTTGATGCTGGCTGTGGCTCTGGCCGTGACGCACTGTATTTCAAATCCCAAGCTTATAATGCCACCGCTATGGATGCCTCCGCAGCGCTTGGTAAGCTTGCTAGTGATTTGCTAGAGCAACATGTGCATTGTATTGGGTTTGAAGATATAACTTGGCAGCAGCAGTTTGATGGCGTGTGGGCCTGCGCATCGTTATTGCATGTACCTAAAGCAAAGCTTGCCAGTGTTCTGCAACGGCTAGCTAAATCCCTTAAAGAGGGTGGTGTTATGTATGTATCGTTTAAGTATGGTGACAGCGAGCGAGTTAAAGGCGGCAGAGCTTTTACCGATATGACAGAAGAGAGTTTTGCAGAGGTTTTGAAATCTGTACCAGAGCTGAGTTTAAAAGCAAGTTGGGTGACTGCTGACCGCAGAGTTGGTAGTGATCAAGATTGGTTGAATGTTATTTTAAAGGCTACTGATTGTTAGAATAACAAGGACGGTTGCCATAGGAATAGTTATTATAATTACTATTACCAAGTCGGATTTCTACGCATAGGAGCTTAATATAATTTGTCATTGTCTGCGCAGAACCTAGCCGTCATATTACAAAAAGTGGGCGCTACATCGGTGCGCTCGACTGAGTCAGTGCAATCACTTTGGAGTGGTTATGGCGAAATTGTTAGGCTTAATTTTAATGGCGCTAACATTCCATCAGTTATCGTTAAGTGGATAGCCCCGCCAACAGAGCAAAATCATCCCAGAGGCTGGAATACCAATCTCTCTCATCAGCGCAAGCTGCATTCCTACCAAGTTGAAACGGCGTGGTATCAGCAATGGTCTGCGTCGTGCAGTGATCATTGCCGTGTACCAGAGTGCTTGTATGCAGGTGCGCTGGGAAGTGGGCAGGTGATTGTGATGGAAGACTTAGATGTGGCAGGTTTTAGCGAGCGCCGAGATGAGGCCAGCAGGCAAGATATCGAACATTGCTTGTTATGGCTGGCCAGCTTTCATGCCTGGTCGCTTGGGGAGGCACCTAAAGGCTTATGGCCTGTTGGTACCTATTGGCATTTGGCGACTCGGCCAGATGAGTTCGCTGCTATGCAAAATATCCAGCTAAGAAATGCAGCTAGCGCGATAGATGAAAAACTGTCGTCTTGTCGGTTTAAATCATTAGTACATGGTGATGCCAAACTTGCTAATTTTTGCTTTTCTCCTGTTGGTATAAATGCGAGTAAAGATCCAGTGGCGGCAGTTGATTTTCAATATGTGGGCGGGGGTTGTGGCATGAAAGACGTTACTTATTTGTTGGGCAGTTGTCTTGATGAGCAGCAGTGTTTTGAACAGCAAGATGAATTGCTTGATTGCTATTTTATGGCGTTAACAAAGCAGGTCGCAATCATTCATCCGGCAATAGATGCCCGCGCATTAGAGGCGGAGTGGCGCGGCATGTACGCACTAGCTTGTACTGACTTTACCCGCTTTTTAAATGGCTGGATGCCGGGGCATTGGAAGCTTAATGGTTATACAAAGAATTTGGCCGAACAAGCTTTTGATCAGTTGGGTATCTCGATATAAGTTGCAGTGCGGCCCGATCTTCGACCACACATAAAAAAGCCCCGCTAGAAGCGAGGCTGTTTTATGTGTGGTGCCCGGAGGCGGAAAACGGCAAAGCCGTTTGGCAACCTTTAGGTTGGCCGTAGACCGAGCGCTTGCGCGAGTCAGTCGAACCGTTCGATTCTCTCAGGCAATAGAATTAAAGGAGTCGTAACGATTAAAAAATAATCAATCTGACCTCTTTAACTCGCTGAAAACTCTGTAAATAATGTGGCAGCTCAACCGTACTGATGTTTTTTGATCTAACAAAGGCTACCTTTCCACCACAAGATTAATCCACTTTTAAGAAGGTGACGTACAAACAGTGTTGTATTAATTAACATGGGGCAGGTGTAATGAAGCAATCTTATAAAATATTAATGGCTATTGGATTTTCTTTAGCTGCGGGACTGGCATTTACTGCCGATCATAATGTTAAAATGCTTAATAATGGCAGCGATGGATTTATGGTTTTTGAACCGGCAGTATTGTCGGTAGAAGTCGGCGATACTGTCACCTTCGTAGCAACTGATATGTCACATAATTCAGCTTCTATCGAAGGTATGATTCCAGAAGGAGCTGCTACGTGGTCAGGTCTTAATAGTACCGACATCTCCGTCACCTTTGACAAGGCAGGAGTGTATGCATATGAGTGCACTCCCCATGCAATGATGGCAATGGTTGGGGTAATTAACGTTGGGCAAGGGAAGGCAAACTTGGCGGCAGTTAAAGCTGCGGCCACCAGTAAAAAGACTAGTTTTGTTACCAACAAAGACAGGTTAGACGGTTACCTCGCTCAATTGTAGTACCTAAGATAAATTAGTTAATAACTACAAAATTTAGTATCAATAACTTTTTTAAGTACTTTAAGTAATTAACGGGGCCGTGACGGTTAAAAATAGCCAATCTGCCCCCTTTAATTTGGTCCCCATTAATTTCTGATGAAAAAGTCTCTAGATTTTTTGCGAATTAGTTGGGGTATTGATTCTTTAGTTTGTCAGTTTTTCAATGGTCGCTTACAGAGTATGTAGTGACTTATTCCTACAAGGAAATAAGTAGCAATCAAAGGGTTACCTTTTGTTCTGAGCTTAAACGCTTAAAAATACATACGGCTCCTTTATCTCTTCAGATTTTCTTTGACCCCAAATATCCAATTTTTGTCAGTGTGAAATAACTTTTTTAATCGTTCAAATAATGAGGCTCTTATGTTTATCACAATGAATAGGTTTAAAATAAAATTAGGATGCGAAGCTGTTTTTATTGAGCTTTGGAGAGATCGAGACTCACATCTTGATACTGTGCAAGGGTTCAAACAGTTTCAACTATTACATGGGCCTAGTGATGAAAATCATACTTTATTTTCGTCATATGCAAGCTGGGAACACAAGCGTGATTTCGAAGCCTGGACTAAGTCAGAGGCATTCAAAAAAGCCCATGCTAATGCTGGTGCCAGAAGAGATATTTATCTCGAGCCACCAATGCTTGAATGCTTTGATGTTGCACTTTAAACACTGTTAAAAAAAACGAAAAGCCTCATTTATTTAAATTCAAAAGCTATGCCTGTTCTATAGTTGATTTGATAAAAAGTGCTTTATTGAATCGATAGTAATAAGAATAGCTTTTATAGGGTGAGAGACAAGTGACTGGAACTTCTGGTAACAAGAGAAAAAGAATTGACTTTAATTTAATCCTTTATTTTGACTAGTGAAATAATAATTATCTAGTTAGCAGAGTGAATAATTTTCCAGAGTAAGCGGGGTGAGAAACGTCGCAGCCACTGCAGTATCTTTGTTTCAGTACTTGGCCATAATATTTTAGTTTTCTTTTGCATGCCTTTAATCACCGCCTTAACGATATCATCGGTGGTCATATAGCGTTTATTATCAAGTGAATAGCGCAGCATTTTAGGTGCTGCTGTGGTCATAGCTTGGGTTAATAATGGGGTATTGACTAAAGGTGGGCAGACCAGCATAAATTGTACGTTACTGGCTCGATTTTCTTCCATTAATATTTCCATGTAAGTGTTAGTGGCGGCTTTTGTTGCACAGTAAGCGCCGCAATCAGGTACTGGCACAGCGCCACCGCTAGAGCCAAATACGATTAGTTCACCAGAGTCTTGGGCTAACATGGTCGGTAAGATCGCTTGAATCACATTGACCATGCCGCCGTAATTTACCGTCATTAAGTGGATTGTTATTGGTGCGGACATGGTTGCTAATTTGCCGGCAGGCATAATGGCGGCGCAATGTATCAGCCGATCGATTGTGCCTATTGTGTCGGTAATGGTGTTAATTATAGTTGTCATCTGCTTAAAGTCAGTGACATCACCAATAAATGTGCTGATGCCCACTCCGTCAATTAATTGCAGCGCAGACACATTGCTGTCAATGATACAGACATGCCAACCTTCCTCTGCTAGGTGTTGTGAAAATGCTAGCCCAATACCACTAGCACCACCGGTAATAACGACAGCTTTCATTTAGGTGAGTGCCTCTGGAGCGCTCATACTAAAGCGCAGTTTGCCCATATGGCCGCTAACGAGCGGTTTTTTGGGAAGCCCCAGTCTTTTGAGCGGCTCGACCATTGCGTGGTTAGAGAGTACCAGTTGAGCGTCACGGCCATAAGCAACTTTACTTAGTTGTTGAGTGAGATAGCCTACGTGGGGCTTGTCTTCGAAAATAGAATAAACCGGTGTGGTTAACGGCTTCATGCTTCGATTGCCTTGGTTATTTACACTAAAGCGCAATACTTCTTCACCATTTTTATGCAAGGTAGTGATGGTTTTCTGTACTGTCTGTTGGTGGCGAATATCCTCAATGGTTTTGGGATAGCCCCACATCTGAATGCCGCATTCAAATGCAGCGGCGGCGGTTACCGGCAAAAACCAAGTGAATGAAGGCTGTTGGCCGCGCATAATATTGAGCCAAGTGCTGAGATAAGGAATAGTGGGCTTGTCATTAAACTTGTTAACAAAAAAAGCAGCGCCAATTTCTTCATAGCTACCACATTCTGTATCGGTGTAATGTACGGCGGCTAAATTTAAAATAGTTTTATTGGGTGCAACTTCGGCTACAGTAAAACCGCTGTTGGCAATGAGTTCATTGGCTACGTCACTAGGTACAATATACATGGCAATAGCGGAACTGCCATCATCAAATAATGTCGGGTAGCCTAACTCTTTGCCGTCAATAATAAAGCGACGATTAAGGTGAGGATTATCGGCAATCATAGATGCTTTTTCCTATTTCTATTATTAGTGTGTTTGAGGATAGCAGGTTAAAACAAGCAAAATGATTACCTTTATTTTACTAATTTTTTTTGACCGTCATGCTAGAGTTAGTGTTGAATAATACGACAGGAGCCCATCGATGAGTAAATCAAAAGCGCAAGTTTTATTAGAGCGATACTGGGAAGAGGCGAGCAACCAAGGTAATTATGAATTGGTGAGAGAAGTATGTGCTGACCCTATTATTCGTCATGACCCAGAGGGAAAGACCACTGCCCTCAGCCATGAGGAGCAAATCGAACGGGTAAGGATGGTGAAAGAGGATGTGGGTTGTCATATTAAACGGATCATCACTCATGCTGATGATACTTATGTGACTTCTATCTGGGAGATTACGTCAACTAAAGATGAGACGATAAATCTGTGTGGGATCGAAGTGTTTAAGGTCGAAAATGGTAAATTAGCTCATTGCTGGAATACCCCTTATGGCAATGGTAAGTGGGGCTAAGTGTTGATAACTCTACTTCGTTAGCGAAAAAAAAGTCCTAGCAAACGTTGAAACGATACCGGTAATAAGCGTTTTAAAAATTCACCAATGTAGGCATCTGCGCCTACTAATACGCGTAGTTTATTGTGCTCAATAGCGCGAATGATTTTTTCTGCAGCTTTATCTGTATTCATACCGTACTTTTCCTGTAGTTGAGCTGCCTTTTTTTGCATCGCATCGTCTAGCATTCGTGACGAGCTAATCACATTGCTGCGGATGGTACCTGGATGCACAGTTGTCACTCGAATGGACGTATTGGCCAACTCTGTCCAGAGCGCCTCAGAGAAGCCACGTATCGCCGCCTTAGACGCCGAGTACATAGCTTGCCCCGGCATGCTAAAAAAACCAAACATGCTGGACAGATTTACAATATGGGCCTGAGGTACTTGCTGTAGGTAGGGTAAAAAGAATTTACAGGCGTAAATAACACCTTTGACATTTATATCTAGCAGCCACTCTGCATCGTCAATAGAGTGGTCGGCAAACATTGCGCCAACGCTAACTCCAGCATTATTTATTAATATATGAACTGCACCATGAACAGCAATAATTTGTTCTGGAAGCTGTGCCATTGCCGCCCGATTACTCACATCAACAAGATGAGAAGATACCGTAATAGAAGTACTACTTAATTCTGCAGTAATAGCCGCTAAGGTAGAGTCATTAATATCAACTAAGGCCAAGTTGGTGCCACGTTTAGCCAGCGCTCTGGCTAATGCTTGCCCGATGCCGCTACCAGCCCCGGTAATAACTGCTACCTTACCTGCTATGTTTTTCACTGATAACTCCGTTATTTAGCGACTGTCTAAAGAATAAAATACGATGGTAAGAGTTAGAGCAGTCCTAATACAGCATCTAAATCTCTAACCGTTTTTGCTCCATCTCCGTCGACCAATATACAATCGATATTCAGCGCTTTTGCAGAAGTTATATTGCCAACATAATCATCCAAAAATAATACTTCATCAGCACTGAGACCACCCATTTCTAAGGCTTTGTTAAAAATGGCTGGATTGGGTTTGCGCAGACCTACTTCGCTGCTATCAATAACAAAGTCAAACAACTCGTTAACTGCAAACATACCTCGCCAATGCTCTCTAAATTCGACCACATTGTTAGTAATAATACCGGTGACAAAGCCGGCGGCTCGAATCTTTGGCAAATAATCTACAAGGTCTTGGCGCAACCCTCCGCCATTCTTCGCCATGGCCATAAAAACTTCCCAGATATCAATATGCATATTTTGTTGCTGGCCTAGAGTTAAAATATCATCACGGGCTTGTTCTAAACTAATTTCACCGCGCTCTACTTGATGCCAGGGATGGTCGTTATCATTGCTATAGCCGCCAAAAACAATATCAGTTACTTGCTCATTCGACAGACCATGCGTTTCACCATAGGCAGTGAAAGCATGAAAGGGCGAGTCGGTAAAAACCCCACCGAAGTCAAATAATATCGCTTTTAGTTTTTTTTTCATTATTGTTTCTACATTATTAAAGTCAGGCATAGTCTAAATGCATTAGGTATTAATATTATTACCATTGAATAATGTCAATTAGCCGTATGGGGTAAAAGCTTATCTAGCTAAAAATATAAATGAGTCATCCCCGGGTACTGACAAGTTAATCTGAAAATCCATAATACTTGTATGAAAAGTTTATCCAGCATGTGCAAACATCACCGGTTTCCACCCGAGATCATTCAATATGCCGTTTGGCTGTACCTTCGTTTTAATTTAAATATTAGAGATATCGAAGATTTATTTGCCCAGCGCGGAGTTATCGTTAGCTATAAAGCGATTAGGCTTTGGATTAATAAGTTTGGGCCGAAATATGCCAACAAGCTTAAAAGAAAACATGGAAGTTTTGCTGATACATTTTTCATCGATGAAATCTTCATAAAAATCGATGCTAGACAGCATTACTTGTGGAGAGCGGTTGATCAATAGAGTCTGCCCCGTGAACACAGCGAGTGCTTTGGGTGCGGTGACATTGTAGATGCATTCTTGCAGAGTAGGTGAAACGCCAAGGCTGCTAAGATATTCTTCAAACGGCTTTTAATATCAAACAAGGCGAGTCGAGAGGAATCGTTACTGATAAATTAAGCAGTTATAACGTTGTTCGTAGAGAGTTAATTACAAATATTGATCACAACTCAAGACAGTATGCGAATAACAATACTGAACTGTCGCATCAAATCACCAGGGTTAGTGAAAGAGGCATGCGAAAGTTTAAGTCAGTAAGCCAGGCAAACCGATTTCTATCAGCTCACAAAGAGATTTACGATTTATTCAATTTGGGACGTAATTTAATTTCGGCAAGACATTATCGGGGTTTAAGAGAGGGCGTTTTTGGGTCTTGCAATCGAGTGGTTGCGGTATGATGGTGTAGATTGGTTGAGTTCGTTGCGAAACACGAAATTAACTTGTCAGTACCTTTCTTGCAGTTTGTATTTGGTGATTTATTTCTCGTACTGATTCGTCTGGATTTACCGCATGAAAAAATATTCGTTATGACCCCTTAAGACTTAAAGGGCGCGCATTTATTTTCAATATATTTCTATGTCGCCGAGCCGTCTCAAAATGAATACGGCCCTTTAATTTATTCGAAATTATGAAAAGAGCTTTCGGATGGTAGTTTTTTATGCCAGCTTGGTTTTCATTGCGCAGCGTATGCCAAGCTGTCTCCGGATTTAACAACACTCACTGACTTCAACAATTGTGTTTGATACTCAGTTGATAGCACGGTGCTTACGGCGATAAAATCAGTCCGTGCCCTATGGTGATCTAATACCAAACGAATGTATCCGTTGTACCGTGTTTCTGTCCAGACCACTTCGTCATTGTGATTGGCAAGTAGTTTATCCATCAGCTCGGCACCCTCAAGACCATAGCGTAAGAAATCGCCGGGGGAGGAAATCCCTGTTGAGCCCAGCTCAACCCCCATAGCCTCTCCCGACTCTGTGTGTAAAGTATTTTGCCAAAAACTGTGGCTGTCTCCGGTGAGTACCAAAAGGTCCTTGGCACCCGCTGCTGAGCATGTCCGATAAAAACGTTCGCGGGCTGCCGGATAGCCATCCCAGGTATCCAGATAGATGGGTAGATCTAATTTACCTAACTGGGTCATAGCTTTCCATTCTTCTGCCAGTGGGTCGGGATTCTGTGAAGGATTGGCCTGGAAGAAAGCATGATCCAAAGGTGGAACATGTGTTTTCGCCATTGGAATTTGGTTGCCGATTAAGCGCCAGGTTCTTTTTGAGGAAACAGATTCGCTTAGGGACTCAAACAAAAATCGTTCCATTGGGTCAGAAAGCATATTGCGTGAGGGATCAGCTAAAACGTCGGCTAGAAACTTATCAGTACCTTCGCGAGTTTCCAAAGAAGTCTTGTGTTCGAGATAATCAATTTGCTTGGCTCTGCCTGTGTGACGGGTTTCCAGCGTAATCAGGCTCAGCAGGTCGCCAAACTGAAAATGTCGCCAATACTGCGCCCGGCTTGTGCCCAGATCGGGATCGCGAATGGGCATCCACTCATAGTAGGCCTGCAATGAAGCGTCTCTCCGCAGGGGCCATGCGCCTTCTGTTTCGCTCTGGTGGTTCTGTGCGCCATGCATCCAGGGATTGTTCGTAGACTCATGATCATCCCACAGGACGACAACAGGATGTGCGGCGTGCATGTTCTGTGAACCCTGGTCCGATTTGTATTGAGCATGCCGCAAACGGTAGTCTGCCAGAGAAATAATTTCATGGGGTGGTTGGTGAGTTCTATTTAGCTCAGCGCCAATTGTCTCGCCCCAGCCATCCTGCGCGTACTCATAGATATAGTCACCCAGATGTATTACCAGATCGATCTCTGCGTCCTTGGCAATCGCATCGTAGGCGTTAAAGTAACCGAAGGGATAGTTGGAACACGACGCGACAGCGATACCGAGCTTTTCCACATGGCCATCGGGTAACGTCATGGTCCGCCCGGCTGCGGAGACTCCTGAATTTTCGCTAAAGCGGTAGTAGTAGACTTGGCCAGGTTTGAGATTCTGCACCAGTACTTTGACAGTGAAATCCCGGTCAGCATTCGTTTGCTTGGAGCCAGACTGAATCATCCGGCTGAAATCCGCATCCATTGCGATTTCCCATTTAACCCGAGGTTGTGAGCTGGTTGAGGTGATGCGCGTCCAAATTACCAAGCTGGTTTGGTCTGGATCGCCGCTGGCGACGCCATGCCGAAAGAAGCTTGTGCCGGTGTTTAGAGACCGAGCTTGAACACGATAGGCTAGCGGGGCCGCCAACACGGCAGACATACCCTTAAGTACCACTCTTCTAGATAACAGTTTTTTCATAGTTGATGTCGTTGATGCAATGAGTGAATAAAATAGAGGCCGGAACTCCGGCCCCGATTGTGAATCTCGATAATTGGAGTATCGAGATTACCCGCTAAAAATCAATCGTTGCCGTCAGTGAAACCGTGCGCGGAGCACCCAGCCAGGCCCCATTGTTGACGATCGAGCCGAGATAGTCTTCGTCGAACAGGTTGTTGGCCACTAGATTCAGCGTCATGCCATCGCCGATACCATAAAATGTCGTGCCGACGTACGCATCAACAACGGTATAAGAATCAACTTTCCAGGTGTTCGTGGTGTTAGCGAATCGATCACCCGTGTACTTGGCTGATATACCGGTAAAAAGCGATTCTCCTGCCCAGTCAACGCTGACAACAAATTGTTTTTCTGCAATCCCTAGCACTTCCAGTCCGGGTGTTATGCCCGCTTGATCATCCAGAATACTATTACCCGTACCTAAGTAGGTCGAATCATTGTAGGTATACGCGGCATAGAGACTATAATGTTCAGTCAACGCGTAATCCAAAGCTAGCTCCAGCCCGCTGGAGTCGATACCGCCACTGTTTTCATAGAAGCCTGTTCCGGTGCCAAGATAATCAATCCCCGCTGGCGATGCAACACTGACAAAGATCAGTCTGTTGTCGAAATCGTTTTCGAAATAGGTGGCAGAAGCTGTGATCTTTTCAGCAGTGTAACGCAAGCCAATTTCCGTATTCGTTGAAGTTTCGGCTTCAATAGTACTCAGGTCAATTTCTGAGTCTTCCAGAAGCACATCTGAAATTGCTTTAAAATTCTCTGAGTAACCAACGAATGCTTCCAGTCCTTCAATGCTTGTCTCCCACACCAATCCGCCTGAAAGAAGCACGTCGGAATCTGAATTGACCTTAATAGCTGCAGTGTCACCAAACCTATCGTCGCGCTCGACATCAACCAGGAACTGTTTGACGCCCAAGCTCAGTGTAAGATTCTCTACCGTGAGACTATCCTGGAGATACCATTTGGTGGTTTCCTGATGGAAACTGTACTTGTATTGAATATAGTAGGGACTTGAGTCAAAAGCGGGGCCTGCACTAGCGTCAGTAATTCTATGCCAATCGCGACTCTCGTCACGGGTTGAATCCTCGTACCAAAGACCGCCACGCACTTCATTGTCAAAGCCTGCCAGCTCAGCGTTCCAGGTAAAATCTAGGGTTAAGCCAGTACGATCTTTTTCATAATGCGAGTGTCGATAGGATTGCACTGCAATAGCATCGGCTCCATAACAGTTCAGGCTGCGATCAAAGGCGGCACAACCTGCGACAGTTGATGTGAGCGGGTTGCCATCCATATCGACATAGGTGAATTGTGCTCCGGTTCCTGTGAGCTCACTATCTCCGTTCACAGTTGTACCACCGGTAACCTCTGATAAATCAGCTGAAACATCAACCAAAAAAGGAGGTACCCAGTCACCGCGTCCTTCATTGTGGTGATAATACACAGCACTTTTTAAAGCAAAATTTTCGTTAAGTTCGAAGTCTGCCTTAAGATAAGCAAAGGTGTTTTCACGAAGTGTCGACCATGCTTGGCGGAAATTCTGATCAATATTCGGGACTCCGGTCCAGCGGGCTGTTAGGCCGTCATCTTCAGAATCGGCATCGAACTGCGCAGCCGAGTATATCCGCTGATAGTTATCTTCATGCGTATCGTCATATGAAACATAGGCGGTGATATATGCTGCATCCAGGTCGGAAACTAGTTTTGCAGCAAAGTGATCACGTTCGTTCTCTGCCGTTTCGGTAATCCAATCCGTGGCTTCCTGATAAGAATAGGAGACCCAGGCCTTCGTATTACCAGCAAACTCTCCGGTGTCGTAGCGCAGAGAATAGCGCCGTCCATCAAACTCTCCGATAGATGTTTCAAGCTGAAAAGATCGTTCCTCGGCGGGGAGATCGGTGAGGTAATTTATAGTACCTCCCAGGGCTTCATTAGAACGTGAAGATATATCAGCGGTACCTTGTGTGACTTCAATTCCACCCAAATTAGCTGGATCAATAAAGCGATTGGATTTGGAGCCCCCTCCATAGTTGGAACCTCCATTTGGCAGGCCATCTATTGTTGTGCCAACTTGTTGTTCCTCCAGATTGGTGGTGAAGCCTCGAATAGTAATGGCTGTAGACCAGTCATCAAATCCGTAGGTGTCACCTTCGTTGACGGAAACTCCCGGAAGGTTATCGATTAGGGCGTTAATACTGGTGATGTTAGATTGTTGCCTGCGCATAGATTCGGTGACGAGGCTTTTACCATAGGTAGATCCTTGGGCCACAATAATCACTTCTTCTAGTGCGCTCTCTTGTGCTTGCACAGACGCAGTCATACCAACTGCAGTTGCAATTGAACACGCTCTTGCGATTTTGTTTAATTTAAGGCATGGACGACGGGAAATAATATTCACAACTAACTCTCCTGATAAATGCCGTTTTGTAGCGGCTAAGAATAAACTGCTGTTCACGCAGTTTAGAGCCATCATTAAAATGGAAATTTATGACTGGCAGATGTCAGAAATAAGTAGATTTTGTGACGTTTCCCCTGTGTGCCAATCTGAGCCCATAAACTCGTTGTTTGGGATAATGTATATTTCAGGGTGACAACTATGGGATCAAAGCAATGCCAAAGCC
>CAWVSB010000022.1:0-49759 GCA_963933215.1 uncultured Cellvibrionales bacterium | reverse complement strand
CAATTTCAACATCGGCTATGGGCGATATTTTTTGATTCAACTTGGCAATTTTAGTAGCGTCAATATCAACTGCGACAACTTCGTTATGCTGCGCCAACAGCATTGCGTTTGATAGGCCAACATAGCCGGTACCTGCTATTGCTATTTTCATTTACTAATAAGCCTTATATTTTAATTTAATAAGCATTTTTACATCTCATCACAGCGACCAGTTTTACGTAAAAACGCGGTAACCAAATAGTACTCTCTCACTCGCCAACACTCGCACTATTTAACAGTACTTTTGCCTTGGCCTCTGCTAAGTCACTGGCCACCATCTCTGCGCACATTTGCTCTACGGTGATTTGCGGCTGCCAGCCCAGCTGGCGCATGGCTTTAGCTGGATCACCAAGTATGGTTTCAACCTCTGCTGGGCGATAGTATGCCGTGTCAACTTTGACAATAACATCACCGACCTTGACATGATGGCTACCAGCGCTAACGCTGGATACAGTTGCTATTTCATTTACACCACTACCTGAGAACGCCAACTCTATACCAAGCTCTTTTGCACTAAGGCGCACGAACTCTCTAACCGATATTTGCTTGCCGGTAGCAATTACATAATCTTCTGCAGTATCTTGCTGCAGCATCATCCATTGCATGCGCACGTAATCTTTGGCGTGGCCCCAATCGCGCAATGCGTCGAGGTTACCTAAATATAAACATGCCTCTAGCCCCTGCGATATATTTGCCAAACCACGCGTTATCTTGCGGGTAACAAAGGTTTCACCGCGCCGTGGTGACTCATGATTAAAAAGTATGCCATTGCAGGCGAACATGCCATAGGCCTCACGGTAATTAATCACTATCCAATAAGCATATAACTTGGCAACACCATAGGGCGATCGCGGATGAAACGGCGTTGTTTCAGTTTGTGGAGTTTCTTGTACCTTGCCGTATAGTTCGGAGGTAGATGCTTGATAAAAGCGAATTTGCTTTTCTAAGCCTAGTAAGCGAATTGCCTCTAGCAACCTTATTGTGCCTAGCGCATCTACGTCGGCGGTATATTCTGGCGACTCAAAGCTGACGGCAACATGTGACTGTGCGCCCAAATTGTATATTTCAGTTGGGTTAACGTCTTTAATAATACGCGTCAGACTCGAAGAGTCGGTTAAGTCGCCGTAGTGAAGAAAAAACTTGGGCGCGTCTTCGTGCTTGTCTTGATAAATATGATCAATTCGTTGGGTATTAAGCGATGAAGACCTGCGTTTAATGCCATGTACCTCATAGCCCTTGTCTAATAAAAACTCAGCGAGATATGAGCCATCTTGGCCTGTCACGCCGGTTATAAGTGCTACTTGTCGATCCATTTTAAAAACCCTTGCATTAAATATAGTTTGATATCGTAAATTAACGCCCCAAACGTATATCTCCTTCCTGCGCCAAAAACCACTCGTATGTACTTGAAAGCCCTTCTTCCAAACTAATAGAATATTTCCAACCTAACTTTTCTAACCTGGATACGTCGAGCAACTTCCGCGGGGCGCCATCAGGTTTGGATATATCAAATTTAATTTCACCTTGATAACCAATAACTGTTGATACCGTCTCAATTAATTCGCCGATGGTACAATCAACCCCAGTACCAACGTTTATATGCGATAGCATTTCTTCGGTATTATTGTCATAGCGCTGGGCGTCTAAATCCATAACAAAAACCGATGCCTCGGCCATATCATCCACATGCAAAAATTCTCGCCTTGGCTTACCGGTTCCCCAGGCGAAAACTTCGGGTTTATTTGCCACTTTAGCATCATGAAAACGACTCAAAAGGGCGGGGATTACATGAGAATTTTCTGGATGGAAGTTATCATTCTGCCCATATAAGTTCGTTGGCATAACCGAGTGATAGTTTCGTTTATACTGTCTGTTATAAGACTCACACAGTTTAATACCTGCAATTTTGGCCACGGCATATGGCTCATTAGTGGGCTCTAACTTACCTTTTAGTAACGCACTTTCACGCATAGGCTGCTCTGCATACTTAGGATAGATACAGGAGGAGCCTAAGAACAACACGTCATTAATGTCAGCCAAATGCGCGCCATGAATGATATTGCATTCAATCATTAGGTTTTCATAGATGAAGTCTGCAGGATATGTGTTGTTAGCAACAATACCACCCACCTTGGCGGCAGCCATATAAACTTGATCAATTTTTTCATTTGCAAAAAAAAACTTTACCGCATTGAAGTCTAGTAAGTCTAGTTCAGATCGACTTTTGAGAATTAGCTCTACATCATTTTTCTGCTGTAACTGCCTCACAATAGCAGATCCAACCATTCCATTATGGCCTGCGACAAAAATTCGTTTAGTCATGCCATTCTCCTGCCATCCTTTAGTAAATGCTATTTACCTTTGAATTTACTAGCAATTAAAATTTCGGGCTTTATTTTCTACCCTTAATTAATAGGAATTTTTATCACTAAAGCCGGACAAAAATGTCTTCAAAAATATTTTTCTATCCCACCGCACCGACCAGTTTTTCATATATCACAGGTCATATACTATATGTTTTTCCATTTTATCTAGCGTGCCTGTCTCACCCCTAAAGCCGTTAACCTGCACCCAACCGATAATACCTAGCTTAACTTTATTGCGCCACATATACGCTTCTACTTGGTCTTTATAAAGCACGTTATACGCTAAGGCGGCCTACACGGGGCCACAATATACATATCACCAAGCAGTTCATTAACAAATTGGATCAGTTCGTCTAAACTGATTTTACGAATAAATACCTCTATTTTAGTAATACACGCGTCACCATTTTTCGCCTGAGTAAATTTATTATCGAACTCAGCATGCCCTGTATTAAACTAAATTTACACCCCCAAAATGGTTACCTCACAAGCCGTTGCGCTACTGCTTACAGGTTATTAGTCTACGGCTAGTTGTTTTGATGGCAATTGTTATTGCTAGTATTACTGGCCAAATAACGAACAAAATTCCTACGCTAACTATAGCTCGTAACTGCCATGTTGTTTTATTGCTGCTAGCAAAAAACTATAGTTTTTTGTCGGGAGAGTCTATCTGATATTTAATATCTACTTGAAAGCCTGCGCCCACAATAACTGTATCGTCCTACTTAATGACATTAGCGCCTTTGGTATAGACCACAAAAACACTGTCGACGTTGTAGCTATTTTGGCGCAACCGCTGTATTACATAGTAGTAAATGGCTCTGGCAGAGATAACCGCAAAGTAGATAAAAGCATAGTAGAGGCCAGCCAAACTCTTGATATTGCCGCTGCGCTTTTGCTGAAGACTAGCACGCCTAAAACCAATGTTAAGGTTATCGCCATTGAATAGCTGCAACGGTTTATAACCTGGACCAGCCTGACTCCTTTCCAGCTGCTGTACACCCCTAAAAAACGCGCTGCTAGTAAAAATATTAGCAGGCCGGGAAACATAAAATAATAGTACTGTGGGCTTAAGGTAAAGCCCAAGCCAAATCTAAACACCGCCGATAGGTATAGCTGCCACTAATAATAATAGTATGTCGGTTAGCGAAACCACTAACGCGGTGCTTGGTGATTTTTTTGCCTAGCTTTCATCAGCGCTCTATGATATCCATTTATATTTTTGATGCTAGTCCGCAGCGTCAAACTTACCCCTGCGCCTTGTTAAGCGCAGGGGTGATAAAAAGCTAAAAAGGGCTTTTAAGTACTATTGTCTCGTTTCTGTCTGGCCCAGTAGACACGATATCAATTGGCGCTTCTATCACTGCTTCTAAACGCTTGATATAAGCCTTTGCATTGTCAGGCAATTGGTCAATTTTGGTTGCACCTTCAGTTGACTCGCTCCAACCAGGCATTTCTTCATATACTGGTGTTAAACCGATAAAGTCATCAGCATCGGTTGGCATGTTAATGCTATTACCGCTTGCATCTACATAGCCTGTGCATATTTTAATTGTTTCGATACCGTCTAGTACGTCTAACTTAGTTAAACAGATACCCGAGATAGAATTAATTTGTACTGAGTGCTTAACCACCATGGCGTCAAACCAACCGCAGCGCCTAGCGCGGCCAGTGGTAGTGCCAAACTCGTGGCCCTTGTCTGATAGGTGCTGGCCAACTTCGCAAGCAAGTTCGGTTGGCATTGGGCCACTGCCAACACGGGTGGTGTAGGCTTTGGTAATACCCAATACATAATCTAAATATAGCGGTCCAAAACCAGAACCAGTAGCAACGCCGCCAGCGGTGGTGTTTGACGATGTTACGTATGGATAAGTACCGTGGTCAATGTCTAATAAGGCACCTTGGGCGCCTTCAAACATAATGTTCTTACCGGCACGGCGAAGGTCGTGCAGCATACCGGTTACGTCGGCTATCATCGGTTTGATTTCTTCACCCATTCGCATTGCTTCAGCAAGCACAGTGTCGTAATCAACCGCTGCAGTTTTATAGTAATTAACCAAAATGAAATTATAGTAGTCGACCATTTCATGCAGCTTTTCAGCGAAACGCTCTGGATGCAGTAAGTCACCGACGCGCACGCTGCGGCGGGCTACTTTGTCTTCGTAGGCGGGGCCTATACCGCGACCAGTCGTACCAATTTTTTTGTCTTCGCCTTTGGCAAGTTCACGGGCTTGGTCCATGGCTACGTGGTAGGGCAAAATTAGCGGGCATGACGGGCTAATACTTAAGCGCTCGCGCACCGGTACACCGCGCGCTTCTAGCTCGCCAACTTCTTTGAGCAACGCTTCAGGCGACACGACTACGCCATTGCCAATTAAGCATTTGACGCCGTCGCGTAATATGCCGGATGGAATAAGATGAAGAGCGGTTTTAACGCCATCTACCCAAATGGTATGGCCGGCATTATGGCCGCCTTGAAAACGGGCTACGGCCGACACTTGCTCGGTTAGTAAGTCAACGATCTTACCTTTGCCTTCGTCGCCCCATTGAGTTCCTAGCACTACTACATTTTTACTCATTTACTTTTTCTGCCTTACACTTATACATACTTACTTGTTAATAGCTTCAACATGCCACTGGCCGTTGTCACTCACTAAAATTGCGTCAACGTCTGCTGGGGTTTGTTGACCAGCCATTGCACAAATCACTATTTCACCTTGCTCACGCAGCGCTTGCACAACATCTATGTCGCATTGCTGCGGCGCAAAAATTCGCCGCTGCTGCTGAATATTTTTGACAACGCTTTGCATCGCCAATGCTTTAAGCTCCAAACTAAAACCAGTGGCTGGGCGGGCCCGACCAAATTGTTCACCTATATTGTCGTAGCGCCCGCCATTGGCAATTGCCTGGCCATAACCAATGGTATAAGCGGCAAACACCAAACCTTGATGATAATGAAAGCCGGTTAGTTCAGCTAAGTCGATATAGCATTCAACATTTTCATAGCGCTGCTGTATAACTTTAACGATAGCTGCCAATTGATTTAGCGCCGTGTTGATCTCATCACCGAAGCCAGCAAAGCTGCCTCTGGCTTGCTCGATAACTTCTACGCCGCCATGTAAGCCGGCTAATTTAATAAAAGCTGCGGCCAGCGCCGGGGCGCTTATATATTGCTGAATCAATTTATCTAGGTCGCTAATGGATTTGCGCTGCAGGGCTTCAAATATTTCTTGTTTTTGGCTGCTACTAAGCTCTGCTTGTTTAGCTAATGCATCAAAAATACCGACATGGCCTAAGTCTAGGGTGATGTTGGTTAGCTCAGCGATGGTTAGGGTTTGCAGCATCAAACAGATAATTTCAATGTCTGCTTCAACGCTGGCTTCGCCATAAAGCTCGGCGCCAACTTGAATGGGCGAGCGCGATGCCAATAATGATTTTGGCTTGGTATGCAGCACACTTCCGGCATAGCAAAGTCTTGCCAAACCTTCACGGCGCAAGCTATGGGCGTCAATTCTGGCAACTTGGGGGGTAATGTCTGGACGCACGGCTAACAGGCGGCCATTTAGTTGGTCGACCATTTTAAAACTGTGAATATCCATGTCGCTGCCAAGGCCAATTAGCAGAGAGTCGGCGTATTCAATTAGCGGTGGAATAACTAATTCATAACCCCAGCTGTGAAAAAGATCTAGCAGGCTACGGCGCAAGGTTTCAACGCTGCGGGCAGTTTCTGGCAATATTTCTTCAAGCCCGTCTGGTAGTAACCAGCGATCTGCTTGTGTCATGGCGCAATCCCTATCGTGGATATTGGGCTAGTTAACAATATAAAGTAAGGCGGTGCCGATAAGCATACTTGCCAAACCGATTAGTCGAATTTGCCTGGGCGCTAATTGCGATACATTTACCAACATCTCTTGCCACACCTTGGGCGCTAGAAAGGGCATAATGCCTTCGATTACCATTACCAAACAAATTGCTATTAGTAGTTCATGCCACACTTTTACATGCCTAAATAGATAAAAATGACCGTTTTAAGCCGCAAACACATTCATTCATGCGCGCACAAAAAAACCGGACTAATCCGGCTGGTTTATTATACCACATATTTATGTGGTTATTAGCTGAAAAATTAGGCTTTAACGATGGCCTGCGGCGGCCCATTTTGATCGATGTCGCCTGATGGCGAGTTACTTTTACTTTGATGAGCAAATAAAAGTAACCAAAAGCAAGCTCACCCATATAAATCGCCCTACGGGGAACCTGAGAATCACCAAATATAACGGCCGTTCAGGAACTCATCAAAAATGATATTCAATCATTTTCTACTCAAACATCCTTCACTGTAGACGCCGTTTTATTTGATAACCCTCAGGCGACTTAAGAATGGGGTCGAAGGTCAAGAGCACTGGTGATGTGTGACCTGCTGGTTTTCGTCATTTTCGTAACCAAGGTGAGTTACGAAAGCCGGTTGAAATAACAGCTAAGGTAGTACTGCAGGCACAAAAAAGCCGGGCAAACCCGGCTTGTTAGCTTAACTAAAACTAGTTAGCAGTAGAGCTTTTAAGATACTTAAAGAAGTCGCCTTTAGGGTCCACTACCATTAAGTCATCTTTCGATGAAAAGCTTCCACGATAGGCTTTTAAGCTACGGGTGAATGAGTAAAACTCTGGGTTTTTATTGTAAGCATCTGCATAGGTTGCAGAGGCAGTCGCATCCCCGTCACCTTTGATTTTCTGTGCTTCACGGTAAGCTTCTGCGCCAATAATAGTAATTTGACGGTCGGCATCAGCGCGGATCTTCTCAGCTTGCTCCTTACCTTCTGAGCGATATTCACGCGCTTCTTTCTCACGCTCTGCAGCCATTCGCCTAAATACCGACGCACTAACATCTACTGGCAAATCGATACGCTTTACCCGTACATCTAATACTTCAACACCTAGCGACTCTTTAACGTCTGTGTTTAGCTGGTCGGTGATTTTTTTCATTAGCTCATCACGCTTACCAGACACTACTTCATGTAAGGTTTTAACACCGAACTGATTACGCAAGCCATCGTTAATACGCGAGGCTAAACGGTCACTGGCAACACGTTCATCACCACCGGTAGATTTATAGTAAGTGTCAACGTCGTTGATACGCCATTTTGCATACGAATCAACAATGACGCGTTTTTGCTGAATGGTGAAAAAGCTTTCAGGGGCGGCATCAACGGTTAATACGCGGCCGTCAAATTTACGCACAATGTCGGCAAGCGGTAATTTAAAATGCAGCCCAGGCTCTACGTTAGTTTCAACTAAAGCACCAAAGCGCAATACCACGGCACGTTCAGTTTCTTTAACCACATAAATACTGTCGGCGCCGAGCATTACCGCTAAGGCGATAACTACTAGCCCTACTACTGATCGAATTTGCATTATCGTTCCTCCCCGCGTCTGGCTGTTCCAGACGTTTTACGCAACCGGTCTAATACTTGATTAGTTAGTTGGTCAACTAGCTCTGGAGACATTGCGCCGGTGCCAGTTGCTCCGCGACTGCTACTGTTACTACCGCTAGTCAATTTATCCAGCGGCAGATACATCATATTATTGCCACCCTCCACATCAACTAGCACTTTGGTGGCGTTAGCCATTACTTCTTCAACTGTGTCTATGTACAAACGCTCGCGAGTAACTCGTGGCGACTTTGTATACTCAGTTAATAGTTGCTCAAAACGCTCGGCGTCACCTTCTGCTTCTGCTACCACTTTGGCTTTATAGGCATTAGCTTCTTCGAGTACCCGCTGGGCTTTACCGCGCGACTCTGGCACTAGGCCATTGGCATAAGCTTGCGCTTCGTTTTTATAACGTTCTTTATCTTCTTTGGCTTCAATTACATCATCAAATGCTGCTTTTACTTCGCGCGGTGGCTCGGCTCTTTGCAGATTGATTTCAATAATTCGAATACCGGTACGGTAGTCATCTAAGTAATGCTGTAAGCGCTGCTTTACTTCAACCGCAATTTGCTCACGACCGTCAGACAGTACTTTAACTAGAGTACTACTGCCTACAACATGCCTAAGGGCACTGTCGGTTGCATGCTGCAAGCTCATTTCTGGGTTGCGAACATTGAGCGCGAATGCTTTAACGTCGGCGATGTTGTACTGCACGGTTAACGGCAGTTCAACAATATTTTCATCTTCGGTCAGCATTAAGCCTTGCGACGTATATTGACGCTCGGCGGTCGCATTGACTTTAATAACGGTGTCGATAAGGCGAGGATTCCATTGCAAACCGGAGTCGACGGTGTCGAAGTACTTACCAAGTCTTAGCACGATACCTCGCTCCTGTGCATCGATCTGATAAAAACCAGACGCTGCCCATAAACCTGCCAAAACAATAGCGACTAGCCCAATTGCTCCAGCACTAAAGCCTTTACTTGGCTTATTGCTAGAACCACTGCCACCGCCACCGCCACCGCCAAAAATACCGCCTAACCACTGGTTAAACTTTTTCAGTGCTTCATCTAAGTCAGGTGGGCCGTCATTGCCGCCACCGCCCCATGGGTCTTTAGGCTTATTACCGCCAGGTTCATTCCAGGCCATCTTTATCTCCGTTGTGCAGGCTTTGCCTACTTACTTACTTAATATTGATAAATCTGGATTAATTTAGCCACATATCATTGTCGACTAAATCGCCAGGGTCTACGTGTTCTGCTGCCAGCAGCCTCAGCAAGTCATGCCTAGGCAACCTTATTTCTAATTTCATTTCACCGGCGTCGTTGTAGCTTTCGCCTAGCACGCCGCCTGAGTCATATAACTTCGCTCTTAGTCTGCCATGCTGAGCATCAATTGTGACATTTTTATGCACAATATCAACACCTAGCACCTCAGCTATCGCTTTTTGTAACAGCGCTAAACCTTCACCGGTATGAGCCGAAACCCACACTCGCTCTGGTTTGCCGCTGCTGTCGTAATCTATACCTGGGCCGCGCCCAACCACCATATCTATTTTGTTGTACACCTGCAGATAAGGTATTTCATCAGCCTCTATTTCGGCCAACACATCCTCTACCTGCTCTATATTGTCAACGCGGTTGGCGTCAGCTGCATCTACCACATGCAGTAAAAGCTGCGCATTGGCAGCTTCTTCTAAGGTCGCACGAAATGCCTCTACCAGTTTATGCGGTAAGTTTTTGATAAACCCCACGGTGTCTGACAATACTATGGGGCCTAGTTCTGGAATATCAATACGTCTTAAAGTAGGGTCAAGTGTGGCAAATAGCTGGTCAGCGACATAGACCTCAGATTCACACAATTGGTTGAACATGGTGGACTTACCGGCATTGGTATAACCCACTAAGGCAACCGTTGCGATGTCGGCGCGATTACGTGAACGCCGGCCTTGACCGCGCTGGGAGCGAACTTTATCTAGGCGGCTATTAATTTGTTTAATACGCCCACGCAGCAAACGTCGGTCAGACTCAAGCTGGGTTTCTCCCGGCCCACGCAGGCCAATACCACCTTTTTGCCGCTCTAAATGAGTCCAGCCCCGGATTAGGCGGGTGGCCATATGCTGCAATTGGGCTAGCTCTACTTGCAGCTTACCTTCATGAGTACGAGCGCGCTGGGCAAAAATATCAAGTATCAGCCGAGTACGATCAAGCACCCGACAAGACAAAAATGCTTCAATATTGCGCTCCTGGCTGGGCGACAACACATGATTGAAAATGACGATTTCAGCACCAGCACCCTGCACTGCTGCTTGAATCTCTTCTAGCTTACCGCTGCCGACGAAATATTTGGCAGTAGGCGACGATTTGCTTCCGGATATGAAAGCAACTTCTTCGGCGCCAGCCGAGGCAACTAGCTCACTGAACTCATCTGAGTCTTGGGTATCTAAAGCAGAGCTAAAACGGATATGAACTAAGACTGCTAGCTCACCACCGTCAGGCCTGTCAAATAACAACCGTTAGCCTCTATTCTTCACCGACTTCATCTTCATGAGCAGGCATACGCACTGGGCGTGAGGGCACAACAGTTGAAATAGCATGCTTATAAACCATTTGGCTTACAGTGTTTTTAAGCAGTACAACGAATTGGTCAAACGACTCAACCTGGCCTTGCAGCTTAATACCATTAACTAAATAAATAGAAACTGGGACGCGCTCCTTACGTAGAACGTTTAAAAAAGGGTCTTGTAGCGATTGCCCTTTTGACATGGCACATACTCCTTGGCTTACTCAAAACGAGTAGAAAAATAAAAGATAACTTCGACGAGAACTGTTGACTACTGTATGGGGCCATTAGTTCATTTTCCAACTATTAATTGGTTTTTTAATACTATGATCTTAGATTGTGACGGTTTGATGACAGTAAATCCTACTAGCATAGTGGTACTTGCAGCAGCAGTCGCTAAAACCCTCATTGTCAATCCAATTAATCTTTTATTTTACGACTTTGGATTAAAAATGGATCACTCAAAGTGGCCACTTTAAGCAATGACATTAGCTGATTTGGGCTGCGCGCCTAGGCACAGCGCCATGCTTGTCTTTGCCACCGTTATCCAATCAATTTTTAACCTGAAGCGACAAAGCAACCTTATCCGCCTGCACTATGGTCGTTTAGGCGCTTATTGGGTTATATATTATTTTCGTCTTTAAAATTATTTTGATAACGTATTACGGCATTAGAAGGCTTAAATTGTCGCGTAATAACCATTTTACAGATCATATCGGTCTTTCAAATATTTTTATTATATTCGAAACAAAGGTTCGTCAGCAGACCCGAACGCTTACACGTTTTTTCGCAAGATTTTGATTTTTTGTCCGTCTATACTCAAATGAACAACGACTCTTTTATAAAAAAACTTAAATAAGGGCCCGTATGAAACGACACTTTTATATTAGTAATGATTTAGATGATCTAGTCACGCTGGAACGAGAGCTTGATAATGCCGGTGTGGAACAGCCGCAGTTCCATGTATTAAGCAACAACGACGCTGGAGTAGACACCCACAAGTTACATGCCGTGGAAGCGGTATTAAAGTCTGATGTAGTCTATAAAACTGAGCTAGGTTTTTGCGTTGGCATGGTAGTGGCTGCCCTCATTTTAACCTTTGCCAACTACTCTGGGGTTGCCGAAAGCTATACTTGGGTACCGTTTATCTTCCTTTCTATTGTCCTGCTAGGGTTTTGTACCTGGGAAGGTGGGTTTATTGGCACTCAAGAAATTCATCACGACTTTGCTCGCTTCAAAGAAACTTTAGATGCGGGTAATCATATATTTTTTGTCGACGTTACTGCTGCACAGGAAGATGCTCTGCAGGCCATTATTAGTCGACACCCCAATATGACAGCCGCCGGCGAGGGCGCATCAACGCCAAAAGTGGCTATCGATGCACAGCGTGTATTTAACCGATTCATGCGCTCAGCGCCCTAAGTCGCAAATTGAATAACGAATTTTGAATACAACAATAATAATAATCAACCGCACTGTAAACTTATGGATTAGTTAGCTATGAAGCTAGTAATCGTTTTACTACTGTTAGTTATAGGAACAGTTGTTTTTCACTTCGTTAGCCCCTGGTGGTTCACTCCTCTGGCCTCTAATTGGAGCTCTATTGACGACACCATTAGCATTACCTTTTGGGTAACCGGCGCCGTTTTTGTGGCGGTAAATTTGTTTCTGGCTTACTGCGTCTATAAATTTCGCTACAAAAAAGGCCAGAAAGCCCACTATGAACCCGAAAACAAAAAACTAGAATACTGGCTTACCGGTATCACCACCATTGGCGTGGTGGCAATGCTAGCGCCAGGCTTGGTGGTCTGGGCAAAATTTGTCGACATTCCAGAAGATGCCAAAGTGGTCGAGGTAGTGGGCCAACAGTGGCAGTGGGCATTTCGATTCCCCGGCGCGGACGGCCAACTAGGCAGCGCCGACAACCCGTTTGTCAGTGTCATTAACCCGTTGGGGGTTAACCCCAGCGACCCAGCTGGCCAAGACGACATAATAGTATTAAGTAATGAGTTAAAGCTGCCTATCGGCCAGCCCACCCGAGTTCTGCTGCGCTCTAAAGATGTATTACATAATTTCACCGTACCTCAGTTTCGAGTAAAAATGGACTTGGTACCGGGCTCTGTTTCACAGCTCTGGTTCACCCCAACCAGAGAGGGCCGCTTTGATATTTTGTGCATGGAGCTGTGTGGTATTGCCCATTACGCCATGCGCGGCCATGTAGAAGTTGTATCCCAAACAGACTATGACCAATGGCTAGCTAGCCAACCAACTTTCGCCCAAACCCAGCAAGGCGGGAGCGGGGATGCAATAGCCGGAAAAGCCAGCTACGGCGTATGCGCGTCTTGCCACGGCCAGCAGGGTGAAGGCAATGCTGCGATGAATGCACCCAAGCTCGCCGGACAAGGCGACTGGTATCTGCGCCGCCAAATAATAAATTATCAGCAAGGGATTCGAGGCAGTCACAAAGACGACATTTTTGGCCAACAAATGGCTAGCATGGCTAACATACTTGGAAATCAAGTCTCCTTAAGGAATGTAAGCGCTTACATTAATACATTTGACAACCAGCCGGTAACGCCAACGATTATCGGTAATGCTGACAAAGGTGCATCGCTCTATGTTACTTGCGGCGCCTGCCATGGCCGTCAAGGCGAAGGCAATTTTGCGCTCAATGCGCCACGCCTAGCCGGACAGCAAGACTGGTATTTAAAGCGTCAGCTTAATAATTTTAAAGCTGGTATTCGCGGCACTCATGCTAAAGACCAATACGGCAGCCAAATGATTTTAATGGCAAAAATGCTTGGCAACGAGCAGGCAATTGATGACCTGCTTGCTCATATCAATACTTTTTAATGGGCATCACTTCATCCTATTTAAGGAAGGCTGAATGACACATATAGCAATTGCTGACGAGGTTGTTGAACTGCACGACCCAACCAGTTTTATAAGTAAATACATTTGGAGCCAAGACCATAAGGTCATCGCAATCCAGTATAGCGTAACTGCTATTATGGTTGGGCTGGTAGCCTTGGTATTGTCTGGACTGATGCGTTTACAGCTAGGATTCCCTGAATCTTTTGACTTTATTGATCCCAGCTCCTATCTCCAGTTTGTCACCATGCACGGCATGATTATGGTGATTTATTTACTGACTGCATTGTTACTCGGCGGCTTTGGAAACTATTTAATTCCGCTAATGCTTGGCGCCAGAGATATGGTATTCCCCTATCTTAATATGCTTAGCTACTGGACTTATTTACTGGCTGTTGTTGTATTAATGGCGAGCTTTTTTGTACCTGGTGGCCCCACTGGGGCTGGCTGGACACTGTATCCGCCGCAAGCAATTCTCGACGGCACCCCCGGCTACGACATGGGCATAATTCTTATGCTGGCCTCACTGGCTATTTTTATAGTGGCTTTCACTATGGGCGGCCTCAACTATGTCACTACGGTGTTACAAGCGCGCACCAAAGGCATGACATTAATGCGTATGCCGCTCTCTATCTGGGGCCTTTTTGTTGCTACTATTTTAGGGTTGTTGGCATTCCCGGCACTATTAGTTAGCGCCATTATGATGCTATTTGACAAACTGTTAGGTACTAGCTTTTTCATGCCTGCGATTGTGTCGATGGGCGAACAGCTCGACTACAGCGGCGGTAGTCCAATTTTATTTCAACACTTGTTCTGGTTTTTTGGCCACCCCGAAGTTTATATTGTTGCCCTACCTGCTTTTGGCATGGTGTCAGATGTATTGGCCGTACATGCTCGTAAAAATATTTTTGGTTATCGAATGATGGTATGGGCCATTGTTGCTATTGGCGCACTGAGCTTTGTAGTGTGGGCGCATCATATGTATGTCAGTGGCATGCACCCTGCCTTTGGTTTCTTTTTTGCTACCACCACATTAATTATTGCCGTACCCACAGCGATTAAAGTCTATAACTGGGTGTTAACCCTGTGGCGCGGAAATATTCATCTCACCACTCCCATGATGTTCGCGATAGGTTTTATCTTTACCTTTACCCATGGCGGTTTAACCGGCCTATTTTTGGGCAACGTGGTTATTGATTTACCTCTGTCTGACACCTATTTTGTGGTGGCTCACTTTCATATGGTAATGGGGGTGTCGCCGATAATGGTTTTATTTGCCGCTATTTATCATTGGTATCCGCTTATCACCGGCAAGATGCTCAGTAATCGCTTAGGTAAATTACATTTTTGGTGCACCTTTCTTGGCACCTATGCCATCTATTTACCAATGCACTATTTAGGTTTCTTGGGCGTCCCCCGGCGCTATTACGCCATGGGCACCACCGACTTTATTCCCGAGTCGGCGCAAACTCTAAACGCAGGTATTACAGTGGCGGCAATACTGGTTGGACTAGCTCAACTTATTTTCATCGCCAATGTTATCTGGAGTATTTTTAAAGGTAAAAAAGCTGGCCCCAACCCTTGGCAAGCAACCACCCTAGAGTGGCAAACACCACAGGTGCCGCCTGCCCATGGCAACTGGGGCGAGTCGCTACCGACGGTGCATCGCTGGGCCTATGACTTCAGTGTGCCCGGCGCAGTAGAGGATTTTATTCCCCAAAATGTGCGCAATGAAGATGTGGCAGTTGAACCCGGCCAGACTTTGCAATCCCATGAGGATCAATAACTATGTTTGCCACCCTTAGAGAAAAACCTTGGTTAGACTCACCGCAGGCCACGGCCAGCGGTGGCGACAGCACCGAAATAATGAAGAAGAAAATTGCCCTACGGTTTTTTTTAGCAGTGGTTAGTGTTTTATTCTCGCTGTTTATTGTGACGTTTTTGGCCCGTTCACAATTTCCAGACTTTGAGGCCTTGGCAGGCCAAGCGTGGCAACCGTTTACCAATGCCACCCAGCTATGGATTAATACCGCCATTTTATTTGCCGCCAGCATCGCTATACAAGTAGCGCTAATGTGTGCAAGAAAGAATGCTATTGGCGGCGCTAATACCGCACTCATTGTTGCGGCCATATTTACTACAGTATTTTTATGTGCCCAATTATTAGTTTGGCAACAGTTAACGAATTTGGGTTATGTAGTCGCCAGTAATCCTGCCAATAGCTATTTCTATTTGTTTACCGCCGTCCATGGCATGCACTTAATCGGCGGCTTATTCGTTTTGGCGCGGATTATTTTTCGCCCTAAAACAAAGTCGTCGCAAGCTAGCCTAGTTATCAGCACCAGCTTATGCGCCAGTTACTGGCATTATTTATTGGTCGTTTGGCTATTACTATTTGCTCTACTTACCAGCACACCTGCTACTTATAAAACCTTAGCCGCACTCTGCGGTTTTTGAGAGCGCATATGGAAATTCCAACCGACAAGCTAACTAATGACACCCGCTGGCAAAGTCTAAGCAGCGACTGGTCAAACGACAAAGAAACCTTCCCCATGCCGTGGGGAAAGCTCATGATGTGGATATTCTTACTCAGTGACACATTTATTTTTAGCGTATTTCTTACTGGCTACATGAATGTTCGTATGTCTGCCACCGAGTCGTGGCCAAACACCAGCGAAGTATTTGCCTTAACAATTTTTGGGCAACACATGCCGCTAATTCTTATCGCCATTATGACCTTTGTGCTTATTACTAGTAGCGGCACCATGGCGCTGGCGGTTAACTACGGCTATCAAGGTCAACGCAAAAAAACTATGTGGCTAATGATCGCTACCGCTCTATTGGGGGCGTCGTTTGTTGGCATGCAAGTATTCGAGTGGAGCAAGCTCATTCACGAAGGTGTTAGACCTTGGGCCAATCCGTTCGGCGCCGCTCAATTTGGTTCATCATTTTTTATGATTACCGGCTTTCATGGTTTGCATGTAAGCGCTGGGGTTATTTATTTATCAGTGATTGCTAACCGAGTACGCAAAGGACATTACGAAGGCAAAAGCTCCCATCCGGTAGAAATTGTTGGCTTGTACTGGCATTTCGTCGATTTGGTATGGGTATTTATCTTTGCATTTTTCTACCTTTGGTAGCGCATTAAAATGAGAGGCATATTGTGACACAGACAATTGATCCAACAGAACATCAACAACACCCTATAAACATCTACTTAAAAGTATGGCTGCTACTTTTTGTCCTTAGCACCCTCTCTTATTTAGTCGATTACTTTCAATTTCAAAGCTACACCCGCTGGACCTTAGTGTTGATATTTATGTTTTTAAAAGCAGGCTTTATCGTCAGTATTTTTATGCACTTGGGGTGGGAGCGCTATGCGCTTAAATGCACATTGTTACTGCCACCACTAGCCATTACCGTACTTATTGCGCTAATGGCAATTGAAGCTGACCATACCTTCGCTGCCCGCCAGATATTTTTAGGCCAATGACTAGCTGTACACCCATAAAAAAAAGTTTTTAATCGCTAAGGAGGCGCCCATACAGTGGCCAATGCCGTTGCTATAACGAACACTAAAAACCCTAGCTGGCGTGAATATTTGGAACTATGCAAGCCCAAAGTTGTGCTGTTATTACTGGTAACTGCGGTAGTTGGCATGCAGCTGGCTAGCCCCAATTGGGTGCCCATTGGCACGGTCATTATAGCTACCATCGGCATTGGCTTTGCAGCCAGCTCCGCGGCCGTAATCAACCATATTGTTGACGCCAGTATTGACGCCAAAATGCAGCGCACCAAGCGACGCCCCATCGTTAGTGGCAATATGACAAATCTGCGGGCACTGGCTTTTTCTGCCGTCCTCGGCATTTCTTCTATGCTTATTTTGGTGATATTTGTTAATCCCTTAACGGCGGTACTATCGTTGGTTGGTCTTATTGGTTATGCCGTTATTTATACTATGTTTTTAAAACATGCGACGCCGCAAAATATTGTTATTGGCGGCTTGGCAGGAGCACTGCCGCCACTAATAGGTTGGGCGGCTATCACCAACACTGTTAGTTCTGAAGGTATTTTATTGGTGCTTATTATTTTCACTTGGACACCGGCTCACTTTTGGGCTTTAGCCATCGACAGAATTGATGACTATAAAAAAGCCGACGTACCGATGCTGCCAGTAACTCATGGCATAGAATTTACCAAAACCTGTGTATTAGTCTACAGCCTGGCCCTATGGGTAGTCAGTGTCATTCCTTTTGTTGTCGGCATGAGCGGGAGTTTATATTTAATCTGCGCGGCAGGTTTAGGCGGCTGGTTTAGCTACTATGCATGGCAGCTTAAATATCGCCCCAAAGCTGACACTGCCATTAAGACGTTTATGGTGTCGGTGAAATATTTACTGTATTTGTTTTCTGCTTTGCTTGTCGACCATTATCTAACCATGATGTCTAATCTATAACATGGTGGTGAAGCAACATAAACTCATCGTCTTACAGATAGCAGTGTTTTCGCTGTTGGTCTGGGTATTATTGACCGCCGCTTTTTATCTAGATAAATCGCCGCCCAAAATAAATGGTGTGGTTATTCCAACTGCCCAACCACTAAAAAGTTTTAGTTTAGTCAGCCACCAAAATAGGCCATATAATAATCAGAGCCTAATAGGTAATTGGCATATTTTGTCTTACGGTTATACCGACTGCCCAGATATTTGCCCAACCACCCTCGCCTTGCTCGCTCAGGTTGAAAAAAAGGTGATTGCTAGCGGGAAATACACCGATCTGGAAGTTTTGTTTTATACCATTGACCCACAGCGCGACACCGTCGCAAAGCTAGCCCAGTACATGCCTTTTTTTAGTTCACGTTTTATTGGCCTCGCGCCCTCACTGACGTCAAACAGTTACATCGACTTTGAGCAAAGCCTAGGTATACAAGGCGTGCTCACGCCGCTACCAGCAGACAACAGCAATTTTAAAGGCTATTCGGTTAGCCATGGGGTTATGTTGTATGTGTTAAACGCCGAAGGAAAGTTACAAGCGATTCTCAAGCCCGACATAAACATCCAAGGAATACATTCCTTTGATAGTGAAAAAATTTACCAAGACTATCGTGCGTTACGCAATTATTTCGCCAACCAGATATAAATTTACGCCGACGATTTAAGATAATGTAGCGCAGCCGCTAGCAAGCTTTTGCCTGCCACCTGAGCCGGGCTGAGCACTTTTTGATTAGTGGCATTGGTATGAAGATGAATAACTTCGGGCCAACCACGCAGCCAGGTTAGCTGCCTTTTCGCCAACTGTCGGGTAGCAATAACAGCTCGCTCACGGGCCTCCACTAAGGACAACTCACCCTGCAGATAATCCCACATTTGGCGATAACCCACTGCTCTAACCGCAGGCATTGCCTCATTAAGGTCACCACGCTGAAACAGCGCTTGTACTTCTGCAATAAAACCTTCATCGATCATTTGATCGAAGCGCTGTTCAATGCGCTGATGAAGCTCCGCGCGATCTTGCGGTGAGATAGCCAGTAATAGGGGGGAAAACTTGCAATCTTTGGCTAACTGGCTGTTTGAGGCCTTATTTTCACGACTTTGCTGTTCGTGTAATTCGGTCATTGTTTTACCGCTTAACCGGTAAACCTCTAATGCGCGCTGCAAGCGCTGGCGGTCACTAGGCTTTAAGCGCTGGGCGGCTTTGGGGTCTATAGTTGCTAACTGCTGATGCATAACATCCCAGCCTTTTTCTGCTGCTTCCCGCTCTATTTCAGCTCGCACTTGAGGGTTTGCTTTAGGCATGTCAGCTAGCCCATAGAGCAGTGCTTTAAAATACATCATGGTGCCGCCCACTAATAACGGCACTTTACCCTTGGCAATAGCGGTATTTATTTCAACTAAGGCGTCGGTTCTAAATTGGGCGGCCGAATAGCTTTCAGCTGGGTCTAAAAAGTCGATTAGCTTATGCGGGGCGAAGGCTAATACTGCTGGCCCGGGCTTAGCGGTACCGATGTTCATATCTTTATATATTAGCGCTGAATCAACACTGATAATTTCACAAGGTAAGCACTTACTTATCTGTACCGCTAACTCAGTCTTACCTGAGGCGGTTGGCCCCATCAAACAAATTACCAAGGGCGGCTGCGCCGTTAGTATCTTGTCGCTATTTAGTTGGGCTAACAATGTTTACTGCCCGCGCAAAAATAGCTTATCAAGTTCCGACAAACTCATTTGCGTCCAGGTTGGCCGACCGTGGTTGCATTGACCACTGCGCTCGGTTATTTCCATGTCACGCAATAAGCCATTCATCTCAGGAATAGTTAGCTGGCGATTAGCCCGCACCGAACCATGACAGGCCATAGTAGAAAGAATTTCATCCATGCTGGCTAATATTCTATCACTGCTTTGCAGCATTAATATGTCTGACAGCACGTCGCGCACCAACTGCTCCACATTGGCATTAGCCAACATTACTGGCACTTGGCGCACCACTAAAGATTCTTCACTCATGCGCTCAACAGTAAAACCTAAACCGCTAAACACTTCATTGTGTTCCTGGGCACAGTTAGCTTCGCGATCACTTACCGCAATAGTCTGCGGCACTAGTAAGGGCTGCGCCTGAATACCTTGCTGATCTCGTGACTGCTTCATACGCTCGTAGATAATACGCTCGTGAGCAGCGTGCATGTCGACAACCACCAACCCATTGGCATTTTCGGCCAAAATATAAATGCCTTTCAGCTGCGCAATAGCAAAACCTAGCGGTGGAATTTCTGCATTGCCAGCAGACATTTCTTCCATCTTGGGTATGGCTGAAGACTGAGCGGCAAAGCCTGAACCCGCTGACATTGACCCAGCCGGTTGCTGTAACTGTTGGTAGGCAGCAATTTTTTCGTTAACCCCCGTTACTGGTGAGGACTGGTAGCCAAGCCCCATATTTTGTTGCAGCGGCGCATGCTCTGACCCCATTGGCTGCTGCGCCAACTCATTAGCCGGCAATTGCTCATCGGGGCGCACGTCGGCCAAAGCTTTATGCAGCGCACGAAACAAAAAGTCATGCACGCTGCGTCCGTCTCTAAAGCGCACTTCATACTTGGTAGGATGAACATTTACGTCGACAACTTTCGGATCCAGCTCCAAATACAACACATAGGCAGGATGTCTGCCATGAAACAACACGTCGCGATAAGCTTGGCGAATAGCGTGAGTTACCAGCTTGTCTTTAACTACCCGACCATTGACAAAAAAGTACTGTAAGTCGGCTTGGGAGCGAGAAAATGTCGGTAATGCCACCCAACCGCTAAGGCGTAAGCCCATCGCTTCGGCTTCGATACTAAGCGCTTGATCCATAAAAGCGCTGCCACAGACCGTAGCAACTCGACGTTGTTTTTCTGCCAGGGTGTCGGCTTGTTTTAATGAATAAATAACTTTGCCGTCATGGCGCAGTTGAAATGCCGCATCAAAGCGACTTAATGCTTGGCGCTTTACGGTTTCAGCCACATGATTAAATTCGGTTTTTTCTGTGCGTAAAAACTTTCTTCGAGCGGGGGTGTTAAAAAATAAATCGCGCACTTCTATGGTAGTGCCTTGCGGATGCGCAGCGGCGGTGACATCAACGTCCATTTCACGACCATCGACCGTTGCCTTCCAACCTTCGCCGCCAGTACTCGAAGTTAACGTCACCCTGGCCACCGATGCGATACTGGCCAAGGCTTCACCTCTAAAACCTAAAGAATGAACTCCTTCTAAGTCTTCAAGGTTTTTAATTTTACTGGTGGCATGACGACTTAATGCCAGCGGCATGTCTTCTTTTAATATGCCGCTGCCATTATCACGTAATTTTATCTGTCGGGTGCCACCAAGCTCTAAGTCTATATCTATGCGTGTTGCCCCTGCATCCAAACAGTTTTCGATCAACTCTTTGACCACTGATGCAGGTCTTTCGACCACTTCGCCGGCGGCTATTTGGTTAGCTAAGCGAGGACTTAATAATTGAATCTTACCCATGAATATTCACTTTGTGCACAAGCTGAGGGGCGCTTAAGACCCAGGAATTTTTAATTTTTGCCCAACTCGAATTTTGCTAGACTCCATACCATTAGTGCGCTTAAGCGATGTAAGGCTAACCTTGTGACGCACGGCAATACCACTCAGTGTATCACCGCTGGATACCACATACTGACGACCTTTAATGAAGTTTTGCTGCTGCCATGCAATCAAGGTTCCATCGGGCGGGTGAGAATTAAAATACTGATGGATACCAGTGTATATCGCGCTGGCCATTTTATGCTGATAACTAGAGCTGTTGAGGCGGCGAGACTCTTGTGGGTTAGAAATGAACCCAGTCTCTACCAAAATAGACGGCATATCTGGAGATTTTAAAACGGCGAAACCGGCTTGCTCTACTTTCTTTTTATGCAGTCTAGAGACATGCTTCATCTGACCTAACACTTCACGGCCTACATCTAAACTTGCATCAAGGCTCGCGGTCATCGACAAGTCGAATAACACACTGGCTAACACGTCGTCTTTATCAGCCAGACTAACACCACCGACTAAGTCAGCGCTGTTCGCTTTTTGTGCCAAAAATTTAGCCGAGGCGGAAGTAGCGCCGCGCGGTGACAGGGCATAAACCGATGTACCATTGGCACGCGAATCGGAAAATGCATCAGCATGAATCGACAAAAACATATCGGCTTGGTATTGACGGGCAAGATCGCGGCGCTTAGTTAAGCCAATATAGTAATCACCGGTGCGAATTAACTTGGCGGTGTAACCTGGCCTTTTATCAATTTTATCTTTTAATTTTTTAGCTATTTTAAGCACTACGTCTTTTTCACGCAGCTTACCGGGCCCTAAGGCGCCAGGATCTTCACCGCCATGACCAGCATCTATGGCGATAATAATGTCACGCTTTTTACTATTATTGGTAGAAATAATTGCCGCTGACTTTTCTGTCTTCTCATCATATAAATCAACTACCAGCCGGTCATGTAAGCCACCACTGGCGGCCAGTAAAAAGCTACGCGGTTTGATAGCCTGACTCATATCCAACACCAAGCGTAAATCTTTTTTATTGCGCACGCCGCTGCGTAGTTTTTTAATTGGGGTGTCAGCAAAATTAAGTGCATCAAAGGATGCTTTTAACGATGCCGCAGGAATATCTATAACAACTCGCTCGGGAGACGATAAGGTAAGAATTTCGTGTTTAACTGGGCCCGACAAATCAAATACTAACCGGGTGTGATCTGGTGCTCGCCACATTCTAACGCCGTTAATATCTGCTGCCAAAACTTGACCTACCAATAAGCTGGCAGCCAATATAATACCCGTTTGCACCATGTGCTTGCGCTGATTATTCAGCAGTTTGCAGATCATTGACCACTACACCATTTCTTGTATTCGTTATTTAATGTTTTAGTAGCATTAAATGCAAATTTTGCGCAGCAATTTTTCACCACGCTCGCTATGAGCACTAACGGTTACGTCTCGCCCACTGCCATTTACCTCTAAGCTCAAGATAATATCAGCTGCTGGAATAAACCCCTCGCCACGCTGCGGCCATTCAACCAACCACAAGGCATCATCAGCTAAATAATCTCGTATGCCTAGATATTCCAGCTCTTCTGGATTACCAAGACGATACAAATCAAAATGATACACCTTACTACCATTAACTTGGTAAGGCTCTACCAAGGTATAAGTCGGGCTTTTTACCGCACCCCTATGACCAATACCATGCAGCAGTCCTCGGCTAAAGGTTGTTTTACCCGCACCTAAAGTGCCCTGCAAATAGACTATCGCACCTTGGGCTAGCGCTTGACCCCAACTATTAGCCAGCGTCAGCAGTGCTTCTTCAGTGGGCAGATTAAATTTCTGACTAAAACTTGTCATGGATTAGCCAAGGCTTTTAGCTCGTTGATAACATCGGTGGCGAGCAACCCACGTTCACCATTTTTTGCCGCAATATCAGCGGCCGTACTATGCAGCAGCACGCCGCATTGACTAGCTTCGGCTAACGACAAGCCCTGCGCCAGCAAGCCACCTAAAACGCCACTTAGCACATCACCCATACCGCCGCTTGCCATACCGGGGTTGCCCGCTGCACATAAATGAATACACTCAGACTCACCTTTGACCAAAGTGCCGCTACCTTTTAACACTGCAACGCCGCCATAGTCTTTTTGTAATGCAGTTAGTGCGGTAAATCTATCCGCTTGAATTTGTTCAGTTGTTAGCTCTAATAGGCGAGCTGCTTCACCAGGGTGGGGCGTTAAAATCCAATTGTCACGTCGGCGCTGACGTATAACTCGCTTAGTAGCTAATAAATTTAGGGCATCAGCATCCATTACCAAAGGCACTGTTGCTGCAGCAGCTTGTTGCAACAGCTGCTCAGACCAAGCGCTTTGGCCTAAGCCTGGGCCAAGCACAATTACATCTGCTAGCTCGATCAATGATTGTAGCTCTTGGCCAGAACCTACGCCGTGCGCCATTACTTCAGGCGTGCGCGCAACAATGACGGCAACGTGCTCAGGGCGAGTTGCCACTGAGACTAAGCCGGCGCCAACTCTTAACGCAGCTTCTGCCGCCATAGCAACCGCGCCAGCAAAACCTTTGTCGCCACCAACAATTAATACATGACCGTTGCTACCTTTATGACTGGCTTTGTTTCGTGGCGGCAACCACTGCTCAAACAAGTTTTCTGGCAAGCGTTTTACGCTTGCCGTAACCGCATCAAATACTTGCAGCGGCACGGCCAAATCGTCAAACCATAACTCGCCACTGCAAGCTGGCCCGTTGCCAGTGAGCAAACCTTGTTTTACGCTGATAAAAGTAGCGGTTAAATTTGCCTGTACGGCACAACCCAAAATAGCCCCAGTATTTGCACATAAGCCCGATGGAATATCTGCACTTGCAACCGCTACGCCAGCAGCATTGATACATTCTATTGCCGCAAGGTAATTGCCAGTAACTGCTTTGTTTAAACCAGTACCAAGCAAGGCGTCTACAATTAGCTCTCCCGTTACTTCAATGTCATCACTAAAACCTTCGACGGCAATAGCAGCGTCCTGTGCTTGCTCAAACGCTGTTAAGGCGGCACCAATTAGCTTAGCGGTGTCGGCAACGCTGATCACTTGCACATTGATTCCAGCTGCTTTGGCTAGGGTAGCGACAACATAACCATCACCGCCGTTGTTACCACTGCCGCAAAAAACTGTTATCCCTCTAATATTTGGATACATGTGCAAAATTCTTTGCCACAGTCCGCGGCCAGCACGACGCATAAGGGTATAACCACCCATGCCGTACTCTTCAATAGCCACCCGATCCAACTCCCGCGCCTGCTCAGCAGAGTACAATTCAGTGGGTAAATAATGCGTATATTTCTGTTTCAAAACGACAACCTGAGTTTTGCATCAATGCAGTGATAGAATGAACAGATTATAGGCATAGCACAGCGCTCATGGAACCAAACAAACAACTAATTGCTAGTGATCAACACCTAGCGCAACTAGCTCAAGACATAAAGTCGTGGGGCAAAGAGTTTGGCTTTCAAGAAATCGCCATTAGCGACTGTGACCTGGGCGAGCATAAAACCCATTTAGACAACTGGCTGGCCAACGGCATGGCTGGCGAAATGGATTATATGCAGCGCCACAAAGAACTGCGCCAACACCCAGAACAACTGCAAGAAGGCGCGATTCGAGCCATTTGTGTGCGCATGGATTACCTACCCCAGGCCACCGATGCCCAAATATTAATAGAGCAACCCAGCAAAGCCTATGTATCGCGTTATGCCTTAGGTCGCGACTATCACAAACTTATTCGCGGTCGCCTAGCGAAGCTTGCCAAAAAAATTGAAGCCGCCGCCGGTGGCAGTCATCGCGCCTTTGTTGATAGCGCGCCAATATTAGAGCGCGCCCTAGCGGAAAAATCTGGCTTGGGCTGGATTGGCAAAAACACTATGCTCATCAATAAAGACGCTGGCTCGTGGTTTTTTCTTGGCGAGATATATACCAGCTTGCCATTACCCGTAGATGCGCCTACCACTGCTCATTGCGGTAGCTGCAATGCCTGCATCGACATCTGCCCAACCAACGCCTTTACTGGGCCTTATCAATTAGATGCCAAGCGCTGCATCTCTTATTTAACTATTGAGCTAAAAGGCAGTATTCCCGAGGAGTTTCGCAAGCCTATGGGTAACCATGTATTTGGCTGCGACGACTGCCAAACTATATGTCCATGGAATAAGTTTGCTCAGCACACTAGCGAGGACGACTTTCAGCCCCGCCACGGCTTGGACAGCGCAGAAATTCTTAGCTTATTTGAATGGGATGAAGAAACCTTTTTAGAAAAAACTGCAGGCTCGGCCATTCGTCGTATTGGCCATCAAGGCTGGCTAAGAAACCTTGCCATAGGTTTAGGCAATGCACCGTTTGATGCCGAAATTATTGGCGCACTCAAGACTCAGCTAGACCATTCCTCTGCGGTGGTAAAAGAACATGTTAGGTGGGCAATAGCTGAGCAAGAAGCCAAAGCAAGTGATTGAAATATCTAATCTAACAATTGTACTGCTTACTTTTGTGGCATTTTTTGCTGGCCTGTTTTCAGCGGTTGCCGGCGCTGGCGGAATGATCACCCTGCCCGTTTTAATGTGGGCTGGCCTGCCGCCTATTAATGCCATGGCAACTAACAAAGTACAAAGTGCCATCGGCACACTGTCATCCACTATTAACTTTTTTCGTAAAGGTCATATCGATATTAAGATTCTGTGGCCTGGTTTAATCACCGCGTTTACTGGCGCCATGTTAGGCGTATTTTGTTTTCGCCTGTTGGGTAACGATGTATTGCAGTCGATGCTGCCAATACTGTTAATTGCGGCTAGTATTTATTTTTTATTCTCACCAAAGGTTAGTGACGAAGACAGCACGGCAAAATTAACCACTAACCAGTTCAACTTTTGGATAACCTTAGGGATGGGCTTTTACGGCGGCTTTTTTGGCCCTGGCATGGCAACATTTTTTGCTATGGCGTTTATTGGCTTACTTGGCTACAACAGCCGCAAAGCAACCGCCCATACCAAGCCTTTGGTATTAGTCATTAATGGCAGTAGTGCGGTGGTGTTTATTATTGCCGGGGATGTTTATTGGACGCTGGCGATATCTATGGCATTGGCGCAGTTTGCTGGCGCACGAATTGGCTCTAACCTTGTCATTAGTAAGGGGAGTAAGATTATTCGGCCAGCGTTGATATTGGCTAGCTTGGCTATAGCGGTTAAGTTGCTGGTGGATAATTATTGATTTGAGTATCAGGGTTCGCCTGCTGGCGAGCCACTTCTTGGTTTAACTGTATTAGTTGAGCTGGGTTTCGCCCGCTGGCGAGTGTCTTTTCTTTGTTTGGGCAAAGAAAAGGCACCAAAAGAAAGCCCACCCATATAAACCGCCCTACGGGAAACCTGAGAATTACCAAATCAAACGGTCCCTCAGGAACTCCTAAAAAATGATACTGAATCATTTTTTACTCAGACACCCTTCGTTGTAAACACCGTTTGATTTGATGGTTCTCAGGCGATTTAAAAATGGGGCGAAAAATCAAGATCAAAATCAAAATCGATTGAGCTAATCTGACGATGTCTGATCAATGGTTTTGACCTACCTCCTCATTCTTTCGACGCCTGAGCTTTGCCACAAATAACGACGTTTACAGAGAGGGCTGTTTGAGTATTAAATGATTAAGTATCATTTAATGTGAGTTCCCGAGCGGCCGTTATTTGTGGTAAAACTTAAGGTTTCCCGAAGGGCGAGCGAAGAGAGTAAAAGTCACTCGCGGTCGGCGACCCGACAACTAATTTGAATAAGGCATAAAAACTATGAAAACCCTCGACATAAAAATAGCCTCAGACATCTCTTGCCCTTGGTGCATTATCGGCTACAAAGCGCTGCAACAAGCCTTAGAAAACCTCCAGGACTCAGTCAGCGCAGATATAAGCTGGCTGCCGTTTGAGCTAAATCCAGACATGGCGCCAGAAGGCCAAGATATTGGCGAGCATATACAAGAAAAATACGGTGCCACGCCAGAGCAGTCTGCGGGTAACCGCGAGCGGATAAAACAAATGGGGGCTGATTTAGGCTTTACCTTTAATCGCGGTGAAAGAATTTATAACACCTTTGATGCACATCGTCTGCTGCATTGGGCCGAAACACAGCACAAACAAACCGAGTTAAAGCTTGCCCTGTTTGATATGTACTTTACTGATGGCGGCAACCCGTCTGATAAACAACAGATTATTGCTACTGCGGTAAAAGTTGGCCTAGATGAAGTACAAGTAAAGGCTGTTGTAGAGTCAGACCAATATGCAGATGAAGTGCGCGCGTTGGAGCAACAAAACCATCAAAACGGTATTAATGCGGTACCGGCATTTATAATTAACGGCAAATACATGATTAACGGCGGCCAGCCGGTGGAAAGCTTTGAAAAAGCGCTAATTAATATTAGCGCTGAGATGGATCAAGGATAAGGTTAATCTTGAATAAAAAACGTTTTGCGATAATGAGCTAATTCAGCAATCGAGTCTTTCACATCATCAAGCGCTAGGTGGCTGCCTTTTTTATCAAAACCATCTAATGCGGCCGGCCGCCAGCGCTTGGCTAGCTCTTTAATGGTCGACACATCTAAATTGCGATAGTGAAAATAGTCTTCTAGCTCTGGCATGTACTTAACTAGAAAACGGCGATCTTGGCCAATACTATTGCCACATATTGGCGAGGCGCCTTTATCGACATGGTGTTGTAAAAACTCGATAGTCGCTAGTTCAGCATCGCGGGTTGAGATGGGACTTGCTATTACTCGCTGGGTTAAACCGCTGCCACCGTGCTGATTAGTATTCCAATCATCCATTGCCGCCATAGTTTCAGCTGACTGATGAATAGCGAGCTCTGGGCCTTCGGCGATAAAGTTAAGGTCTTTATCGGTAACAACGGTGGCAATTTCTATAATGACATCGGTTTCTGGGTAGAGGCCGGTCATCTCTAAATCAATCCAAATCAGGTTATCTTGCTTGCTCATACTGTTACACTCCTAAATATTGAACGCACTCTAACGAAACACGGGCTTTATGGCAAAACGCAAACTCAACCGCAGGCAATCTTGGCGCATTCAGAAAGTCCAGGACGAGCGCAATAAACGCGCCGAGCGCCGCGATGCAAAAGCTGATGAGACACTTAACAGTACTGACTTAGGCGCAGAACAACTAGGCTTGGTCATTGCTCACTATGGTACTCAAGTTGATATAGAAACATTAGAAGGCAGTAATGCTGGGATAGTGCAGCGCGCCCATATACGCGCTACTGTAGAAGCCTTAGTCACTGGCGATAAGGTAGTTTGGCGGCCCGGCAACCCAACCGGCGTAGTTGTAGCGATGCAAGAGCGCGAGTCAATTTTACAGCGCCCAGACAGTCGCGGCCTACTTCGCCCGGTTGCCGCTAATATCAACTTTTTGGTCATTACCTTTGCTCCAGAGCCCACCCCCTATGCCAATTTGATCGACCGTTATTTGGTGGCAGCAGAGCATTCTGGCTTAGAGCCCGTGTTACTGCTCAATAAAACAGACCTGATAACTGATGATAACCGCGAGCAGCTAAATGAAATGCTGCAAATCTATGAAGATGTTGGCTATCGCCTAATTAGAGCGTCTACTAAAAATGAACAAGGTATGAGTGAGCTGACTGAGCTATTACAAAATAATATCTCGGTATTTGTAGGCCAGTCGGGGGTGGGTAAGTCGTCGCTAATTAATACTTTACTGCCGGACAGCGACATTAAAGTTGGTGAATTGTCGGAGGCCACTGCCAAAGGTAAGCACACCACTACTACGGCCAAATTATTTCATATTCCATCAGGTGGCGACTTAATTGATTCACCTGGAATTAGAGAATTTGGCCTATGGCATATGGAAGCTGAAGATATTGCGGCTGGCTATATCGACTTTCAGCCGTTTTTAGGCTTTTGTAAATTTCGCGATTGCAGCCACAACGAAGACCCAGGCTGCGCCCTGCAAGCTGCGGTAGTAGATGGCAAGCTAAGTCAGCGCCGCTTAACTAGCTACCATCATTTAGTGGGCTCGCTGAGCGAGCTAGATTGAAAACTAGTCATTAGCCCCAATAAACGCTAAGACGCAGGAAGATTACAATTCACGCCCTGCTTACACTCAATATTTACGGAGTAAACCATGTCTTTGCCCTTGGTTATTCATGCTGAAGACCTTGTAGCCCATTTACAAGACGGCAACCTACTAATACTCGACACCTGTACTACCAATAACTATGTTGCCGGCCACATTGCCGGTGCGGTGCATATTGCACCGAGTGAGCTGCAAAGCGGCGAAAAGCCTGGCGTTGGCCGCATTCCTTCAATAGATGCATTAACTAAGCTATTTTCCCGAGTTGGTTTAACACCTGATAAGCATGTTATTGCCTATGACGATGAAGGTGGCGGCTGGGCCGGCCGACTAATTTGGACGCTAGATGCGATTGGCCATACAAATTATTCGTTTTTAGACGGTGGCTTAACCGATTGGAGCGCTAAAGGCTTACCCTTAGCCACCGAAGTTAACTCCACTGCTAGCGATTATTCTGTCAAACAGCTGAATTCAGCCGTGATAGCTGAAGCTGATGAAATTATTGCTCAGCTTGGCCAAGACGATTTTGCCATTTGGGATGCGCGCTCAACAGCCGAATATACTGGCGAGACAGTCTATGCCGCCAAAGGCGGACATATCCCCGGCGCCGCCCACTTGGACTGGACAGACTTAATGGACAAAGAAAATAATTTACGTCTGCTGCCACTGGCAACGATTCAAACCATGTTAAATGAGCGCGGCTTAACTCCAGACAAAAACATCGTTACCCACTGCCAAAGCCATCACCGCAGTGGCTTGACTTATTTAGTCGCAAAAATTTTAGGCTACCCCAGCATCAAGGGCTACCATGGCTCATGGAGCGAATGGGGTAATTTAGACCACACACCTTTTGAAACAGGTAATCCATAAATGAATACTTTATTTATCGCTTTTCAGTACATCATTCCACAACACTTATTATCACGCATAGTGGGCTGGCTAGCTGAATGTGAATGGTCAGTATTAAAAATGTGGCTGATAAACCTATTTATCTCGCAGTATAACGTCAACATGAGCGAAGCTCTCGACGAAAACCCAGCCAGCTACAAAAACTTTAACAGCTTTTTTACTCGTGAATTAAAACCAGATGCGCGGCCAATAGTAGCAGACGATGCCGTTATTGTTAGCCCCGCCGATGGCGCTATAAGCCAGCTAGGGGATATTAGTTATGGGCGTATTTTTCAGGCTAAAGGCCAGTCATATACAGCGGTTGAACTATTAGGCGGTAACAGCGAACTTGCCAGCGAGTTTGACGATGGTGCATTTGCGACAATTTATTTATCACCAAAAGATTATCACCGCGTGCACATGCCTATGGCTGGTAGCTTGCGCGAGACTATTTATATTCCCGGAGATTTATTTTCAGTTAACCAAACCACTGCAGAAAACGTACCGCGCCTGTTCTCTCGCAACGAACGCTTAGTGGCAGTTTTTGATACCGCAGCCGGCCCGATGGCAATGGTATTAGTAGGCGCGCTGATAGTTGCCGGTATTGAAACTGTTTGGGGTGGGCAAGTTGCACCGCCACCAAAAACACCAACCCGCATCGATTTTTCCAGCAATGATAAAATCACCTTAGCTAAAGGCGATGAAATGGGGCGCTTTAAACTAGGCTCTACCGTGGTGGTGTTATTTCCTAAAGCTGCAATGGCTTGGAGCGAAGCACTAGCCGCGCAAAGCCCGCTGAGCATGGGTGAAGAGATCGCTAAGCTAAACGCTTAAGCATTACCAAACGGAAAACTTAGTAGCTGGCCAATATTGCTAATGCCGGTTTTCGCCATTAGCAATCTATCCAACCCTACGGCAACGCCAGCACAAGCTGGCAGGCCGCTTTGCATCGCTGCCAATAAATAATCATCGCCAACATTAGTCGCTAAGTTTTGTTGCTGACGTATTTGTCGATCGGCTTCAAAGCGCTTGGCAAGCTCTTCGCTATCACGCAATTCCAAATAGCCGTTGGCAAGTTCAACCCCATTTATATAAATCTCAAAACGTTTAGCGACATCGTCACCGTCGGCATTTATAGCGGTTTGACTTAGTGCTGCCTGGCAGGCTGGGAAGTCGGTAATAACTGCAATGCCTGCGGGCAACTTTGGCTCAACCACTTGACTCATTAGCAAATCCAACCAATCTGCTCTGGCCATGGCTGCTAACTTGCGGCCTGCAGCTTTGCTACCTAAATCAGCTAATAGCTCAGCGCTTACTTGATGTGGATTTACTCGCAAATGTTGTTCAAATAACGCTTGGTAACTGGTTTCAAAAACCACTTGCTCACCTAAAATTTGCTCAAGTAAAGTTATTAGCTCAGCTATTAATTCTGGTAGATCAAAACCGGTACGATACCATTCCAGCATAGTAAATTCGGGATTATGCTTGGGACTACTTTCGCCACCACGAAATGATTTACAAATTTGAAAAATGTCGCCACTGTCAGCAGCTAACAAACGCTTCATGGCAAATTCTGGTGAGGTCTGTAAGAAACGAGTTTCACCATTGGTATCAACCTGAATACTTGCTAGATGTGGATCGGTCGGCGCACCTTGGCAAAGTAATGGCGTTTCAACCTCAAGTACTTTTCGCTGAGCAAAAAAATGCCGCACGTGCGTAAGCATCTCGGCTCTGGCAATTAGTGCGACATTGTCGGCGCCGGGACGCCATAGGTTTGTCATATTAACGAGTGGTTAACCTTTGGCACGGCTAACGTATTCACCAGTGCGAGTATCAATACGCAGCACTTCGCCAATATTAATAAACAACGGTACCCTTACCACCGCACCGGTGGTTAAAGTAGCCGGTTTACTGCCACCTTGAGCGGTATCACCTTTTAACCCAGGGTCTGTTTCGGCAACTTCTAAATCAACAAAATTTGGCGAGGTAACCGATAAGGGAGAACCGTTATACAAGGTAACTTCAACCTTCTCTTGTTCTTTAAGCCATTTGTAGTTATCGCCAACAGCGTTGGCATCTGCTTGGTATTGGTCAAAGGTTTCAGGGTCCATAAAGTGCCAAAACTCACCGTCGTTATACATATACTCTAGATCAGTATCCATAACGTCAGCACCTTCTAAGCTTTCGCCCGACTTAAAGGTACGCTCCCAAACACGGCCATTAGTTAGATTACGCAGTTTCACTCGGCTAAACGCTTGGCCTTTACCGGGTTTAACAAACTCGTTGTCTAAAATTGCACAAGGGTCACCCTCTAGCATTACTTTCAGACCTGAGCGGAATTCGTTGGTAGAATAGTTGGCCATTTGTACCTCAACAGCAAAAATAAATAAGTAGACCCTAATGATACCTCGAACCAACACTATTGTGCAGACTAAAGACTGGCAAACTAGCCTAGCAACGGCCATTAAGTCGGTGGCAGAGCTATTGGAATACGTAGGTATTGCGCAGCACCCCAGCGCATTGCTGGACGAGCAGTTCAATCAATTTCCTTTACGGGTTCCTCATGGCTATGCAGATAAAATACGAAAAGGCGATATTAACGACCCCTTACTACTGCAAGTGCTGCCAACTAAGAACGAGTTAGAATGCCCGCCGGGATATACCTTAGATCCACTAGGCGAAAAACAGGCTAGTCCGGCGCCGGGCATTATTCATAAATATCATGGCCGTGTATTGCTAGTTATTACCGGGGCTTGCGCTATTCACTGCCGTTACTGTTTCCGGCGTCACTTCCCCTATGCAGAGCATCGCATGGGCAATGACGAGCGCGAGCAAACGCTTAATTATTTACGCGGCAATGAATCTATTAGCGAGGTGATTTTTAGCGGCGGCGACCCACTGGCGGTAAATGACAAGCTGCTAAGTCAGTGGATAACTGCCATTAGCCAGATACCACACATTAAAAGACTAAGGTTCCATACTCGCTTGCCAGCGGTAATTCCTGAACGAATCACCGACCAGCTGCTCGCCAGTATTAGCCAATGCCGCCAGCAAGTTGTTTTCGTACTACATATTAACCACGCCAACGAAATTGATTCACAGATTGCCAGCGCTATAAGTAAGCTAAAAGAACATGACGTCACAGTGCTTAATCAAACCGTATTATTAAAAGATATCAATGACCACAGCCAAATATTGGCAGACTTGAGCACCAAGCTTTTTAGCGCCGGCGCCCTACCTTACTACCTGCATGTGTTAGATAAAGTCGCCGGCGGCGCCCATTTTGATCTTGCGCAAAACGATGCTCAGTATATTTACGGCCAGCTAGTCAATCTACTGCCAGGTTACTTGGTGCCAAAACTTGTTGTCGAGCAAGCCGGCCACACCGCCAAAACTATTCTGCCCCCAATTTTATAAATACTTTCACATAAGTAGCTAGAGTGGCCTGTACAAGTGTACAATTATTACCATGGAGCATCATTTATCAATAGTTAGCACATATTTATGAAAACACCTGATGTCGTTCATTTGCTTATTGTTAACAAATCGCAGAACGAAGCCGAAACGATTACTAATTTATTCCGCAATGATGGCAACCCGGCAAGAACAGAAAGGCCCGCTAGTGCTGACGAGCTAGAACGGCTGCTGGCAGATACGCAATGGGATTTATTAATTGCCGATGGTCTGCATCCACAAATCGATTTAAAGCAACTAAAGTCGCTGTTAAAGCAGATTAAAGAAGATATCCCAGTATTATTGTTAACTCGCTCAGCTAATCAAGCCAACAATATAGACCATGCGTTAGAGCTAGACGTTGAAGACGTGATTTATCGAGATCAAGAAGACTGGTTATTACATGTAGCTATGCGTGAAATTAAAAATCGCCGCATCCGTAAACATAATAAACAATTAAACAATAACTTTAATGAATTGAAAGCCCGCTACGACTTGGTACTCCAAGGTTCTAACGACGCTATCGCCTATGTTATTGATGGCATGCATATCAATGTAAATGACGCTTACGCTGAACATTTTGGCTACGAAGACCCCGATGACTTAGCTGTTATGCCACTGATCGATTTGATCGCCGATAACAAGCAAGCAGGATTTAAGAAATTTCTCAAAAACTACGCCAAGTCTCAGTCTCAAGAAGCTAGTCTAGAGACAACTGGGACTGCTACCGACGGTACACCGCTGCCCATGTCGATGGACTTTTCACCAGCCAGTTATGAGGAGGAAGACTGCACGCAGGTCATTATTCGCGCTGAAACTAACGATAGTAGCTCTAGTAAAGTAGATACCGATAGTGGTCACTTCTTAAACCAATTAAAACACTATGTTGCCCAGACAAAAGCCAAAGAAACCGCTGGCGCATTAATCTGCATACAACCTTGGAACTTCTGGAAAACACGCCAAGAACTTGGCTTATTTATTAGTGGTGAAGTACTTGACCAAATGGGTGAACTTACCGCTCAGAACTTAGATGGCCGCGGATCGATCGGTCGAGTAGGCGGTGATTTTTTTGTTATCGCCGTCCCAGATATCCATGTAGATGACGCGCTGGCGCTGGCTGAAACGCTATGTAACCAAATAGAAGATCATCTATTTGAGATCAATCACACCACAGCCCGCTTGCAAGCCAAAGCTGGCGTCGTTGTGTTTGATACCAAGACCCCAGAGGCTGCTGAAATTATTATCGATTATGCCTTCCATGGCTTGGCTGAGTTTGTCAACAATGATACAAAACAACTAGCAATTTTATATAAACCACCAGCAGAACCGGTTGATTTGTACAGTGGCGACATTGATCTAAACGAATTAGTAGAGCAAGGCAAACTCAGCATGATGTTTCAACCAATCGTTAGTCTTAAAGGCGCTCCAGGCGAATATTATGAAGTGATGACATCAATAACCGATGAAAACAACGAGCCCGTTAAAACCTATAAAGTTGCCGAGACAATGTTAAATAAGGCAGACGGATCAGGCTTTGACCGCTGGTTATTGTTTTCAGCTATTAAGCGTTTGGCCATACAACGCAAAACTGGCAACGATACTAGGCTAATTCTCAACATAACACCCAGCGCATTGCGCGATGCCGACTTTGCCAACTGGGCGGCTAATGCTATTAATGCCGCTGGCTTAAAACCTGGCACGCTGGTGATACAAATAGAAGAAGGGCCGGCCACAAATTATTTAAAACTTGCTGCCAACCTATTTGAAAACTTGCGCAAAGCAGAGTGTGAAGTATCACTCGCTAACTTTGGCATTAACGAAAGTGCAATGAAAACCATGCAAGCGCTTAAAGTTAAGATGGTGAAAATTAACTACTTTGCAGCCACTGGCCAGAATACGCCCGATGGTGACACTTTTGACTTAAAAGAAATTTTAGCCGGTGTAAATAAAATTGATGGCATTGCTTTTGTACCGGGTGTTAGCAAAGCTGCTGACATAGCAAAACTTTGGCAGTATGGGGCAGCATTTATTCAAGGTGAGTACCTGCAAGGACCCCGCCTTGAGATGAACTATGAGTTCACCGACATGAGCTAGCAGGGCTAATCAACTTGCAAGTAAGTTTCGCGATCTGAGTAGCCTAACAGATATAAAATACTATCTAAACCCAAAGTAGAAATTGACTGCTGAGCTGACTCCTTCACAATCGCCTTTGCTCTGAATGCAATACCTAGCCCAGCTAAACTCAACATCGGCAGGTCATTGGCACCATCACCCACCGCAATAGTTTGATCAAGTAAAATACCTTCTTTCTTGGCTATTTCGCGTAGTAAATCAGCTTTGCGCTGACCATTCACCACCTGACCAATCACCTTGCCAGTAACCTTACCGTCTTTAATATCTAGCTCGTTGGCATAAACATAATCAATACCTAGGCGCTGCTGCAGAAACTTACCAAAATAACTAAAGCCACCCGATAAAATTGCCGTTTTATAACCCAGCTTTTTAATGGTCGCAATGAGCTCTTCCGCACCTTCGGTTAACTTCAGGTTTTGTGCAATGCCTTCAAGTACCGACTCATCTAAACCTTTGAGTAGGGCTACGCGCTGAGCAAAGCTTTCATCAAAATCAATTGCCCCCTGCATGGCACGTTCAGTTATCGCCGCAACTTGTTCGCCAACGCCAGCTGCTTTTGCTAACTCGTCAATCACTTCAGCTTCAATAAGAGTTGAATCCATATCAAAGGCAACTAACCGTCGGTTACGCCTAAAAACATTATGCTCTTGATAGGCAATATCAATATTCAGCTCCGAAGCTAATTTTAAAAACTCGCGCCGGGCTAACGCTGGATTGTCTAAGCTGCCGCGGGCCGATAACTCTACGCAGGCCTTTGTTTGCTGATCATCATCACTTAATGAGATACGCCCCGACAAGCGATCAATTCGATCAATATTCAAATTATAAGCGGCCATTAAAGTAGTAACTTTTGAAATATGAATAGCGTTAATTTTTCGCGCTAGCAATGTCACTATATGTTTGGGCTTACCTTGTTGTGCTACCCAGTTACTATAGCTTTCTTCCGTCACCGGGGTAAATCGGGCCTGCAAACCAAGTTCATGTACTCGAAACAATACGTCTTTTAATACCGGCGAGCTATCACCGGCGGCTGACATCTCTACTAATAAGCCCAAAGACAAGGTGTTATGAATTACCGCCTGACCGATATCTAATACTGAGACGTTATACTGCGACAAGATTTCAGTAATAGAAGACGTGAGGCCGGGTTTGTCTTCCCCAGATACGTTAATAAGTACTATTTCTTTCACCGTAACACCAATTATTGCTAAGTAGTCACCATTGTAACTCGCCTATGGCATGAGTGATAAGCGGCTACTAGTATTTATTTTTTACAACCAAGAAGAATTTTGACGATATACTAGGGCGACAAAAATAATTCGAGCCTGTTGATGTTTAGTCAATTATCTATTTCCAGAAAATTCGCCCTATTAGCCGCCATCTTGGTTCTTATTGCAGGCGCTGCCATTCATTTTTTAAATCAGCAACAATTAGTTATTGCCAATAACGATTTAGCCAATCAAATAGGGAACGCTATGGCAAGTCAGCTGGCGGCCAATGCCACTAATGAAGTTATCATCGACGATAAGCTTGCCTTACAAACCATGCTGCAGCAATTTCGTAACACTCCCATTGTTAACTATGCAGCGGTATTAGATGCCACCGATGTCATCATTGTAGAATCTGGTAATGCACCGTTAGATAAAACACCTTTCCAATTTAAAGCAGAAATTACCGTTGATGACGGTATTGTTGGCTACACTCATATAAGCCTTAACCAAGCATTTAGCCCTAAAACCAATAATAGCTTTATTAATGCCGCAGCAATTATCGGCCTCGCTATTTTTAGCTTTTACTTAAGCAACCTTTTGTTAAAACCTTTTACCCGGCGCTTAACACTGATCACCGGTCGTATTAATGGCGTCAACAAGGCTGATGGTGACTATTTGTGGCAAGACGAGCTAGGCGAGTTAGAACAGGCTGCGCAAACCCTATTACCTAAGCTATACCAAGAGCCTTCAGCCGAGCAGCCACCGCGTGCGGTGATGGTAATGCAGGCGGCTGAACTAATTGAGAATTCTTCCAAAGACGCCTTGATAGAAATTAGCGGTGAACTCAAAAACATCGTTTCGCTTTACGGCGCAGATTTTCATGCCATCGGCGACACCACCACTATTATTTTTGATCAGTCGACTAACAATAGCTTTCAGGCTCTGTGCGCCGGGATTTTAGTACGTGAAGTAATGATGGCATTAAGCGACCGCTATACCGAGCTTAGTAATGTTGCCATTGGCATTGATAGTGAGGCAGCAGAGGCAGCCGACGATAGATCTCAACTTTGGCAACAACACCTCGGCTATGCCACAGAATTAGCCATCGCAAATAAAGGCGTGTCGCTATCCCATAGGGTATTAAGCAGTGGCACTATCAGTGAGCAAATAAGCGTTAGCGATAGTCGCGAAGGGTTTCGCTTAAAGAGTGTGAAAAAAGAACTAAAAGAACTGCTGGAGCAACAACTAAGCCAGTTACTGCCCCATTGAGATCGAGCAGTAACTGAACTATTTTAAACTACCTCTACCCGATCAACTTTTTGGAAACCTCTGGGCAGTTTATTGCCGCGTCTACCGCGCTCGCCCATATAGTGATCTAGATCGGAACGCTTTAAGCTGATATGGCGCTGACCGGCATGAATCACCAAGCTCTGACCCGCACTCACAATCGCTACCGACTTGACGAACTCTTCTCTGGCTTGGACTCTAGTGGTTGGAATACTAATAATTTTATTACCCTTACCTTTAGCTAGCTCTGGCAAGTCTACTAACGAGAACGCCAGCATTCTACCTTCGTTAGAAATCGCTACAACCCTGTCACTTGTGACGCTGTTAATAGCAACTGGCGGTAAAACTTTGCCTCCCTTAGGCAGCGATAACAATGCTTTACCATTCTTGTTTTTGGCTAGCATACTGCCAAACTTAGTAATAAAGCCGTAGCCAGCATCACTAGCGACAAGATATAAATCATCCTCACTACCGGTTAACAAGCCTTCAAAGGTTGCTCCAGACTGCGGATTAATACGCCCCGTCAAAGGCTCACCTTGACCACGCGCCGATGGTAAGCCATGCGCGCTAAAACTATAAGACCGCCCAAGGGAATCAAACACTACGACTTGTTGATTGGTTTTAGCCAAAGCAGCGAACTTAAAGTTATCGCCAGACTTATAGTTTAACGAGGTAGGGTCAATTTCATGACCTTTAGCCGAGCGAATCCACCCCATGGCCGACATCACAACGGTCACTGGCTCAGTAGTCATTAAATCTTCTTCGCTAAACGCTTTTGACTCAGCGCGCGCGACCATTGGCGAACGCCGCTCATCACCAAACTCTTCAGCCACCGCAATTAACTCTTTCTTGATCAGGGTTTTCATTCTTATATCAGAGCCAAGAGTTTTCTCAAGACCGTCACGCTCGCTTGCCAACTCGTCTTGCTCGCCTCTAATTTGCATTTCTTCAAGCTTAGCCAAGTTACGCAATTTCAAATCTAAAATCGCATCGGCCTGGATATCGCTAATGCTGTAGCGGGCCATCAATGCAAGTTTTGGCTTATCTTCAGTACGAATGATTTCAATCACTTCGTCGATATTTAAGTAAGCAACTAATAGCCCTTCTAAAACATGTAAGCGCTTTAAAATTTTCTCTAAGCGATAAGTCAATCTGCGGCGTACGGTTTCACGACGATAAGTCAGCCATTCTTTTAAAATAACGGCTAAGTTTTTGACCGCAGGTTTACCATCGATACCAATGACATTCATATTGACACGATAATTTTTTTCTAAATCAGTGCTGGCAAATAAATGCGCCATCAAGGCTTCAATATCAATCCGGTTTGAGCGTGGCACAATCACCAAACGAGTCGGATTTTCATGGTCAGACTCATCCCGTAAGTCAGCGACCATAGGCAATTTTTTAGCCTGCATTTGCGCGGCAATTTGCTCTAAGACTTTGGCGCCAGAGGTTTGATGTGGCAGTGCGGTTACTACCACTTCACCCTGTTCAAGATGATAAACCGCACGCATTTTAAGGCTGCCTTTGCCTGACTCATACATGGCGCGAATATCTTCAATCGGAGTAATCAACTCAGCGTCTGTTGGAAAATCTGGGCCTTTTACAAATTCACATAGGTCACTAACCGTAGACTTGGGCTTGTCTAACAAATGCACACAAGCACCGACTATTTCCCGTAAGTTATGTGGTGGTATATCAGTGGCCATACCGACAGCAATACCGGTAGTACCATTGAGCAATAAGTTAGGTACTTGGGCCGGTAAAATTTTCGGCTCTTGCATGGTACCGTCAAAATTATCAACCCAGTCGGAGGTGCCTTGACCTAATTCCTCAAGTAACAAATTAGCGTAAGCAGTTAGCTTCGATTCGGTGTAGCGCATTGCCGCAAACGACTTGGGATCATCTGGCGAGCCCCAGTTACCTTGGCCATCAATTAACGGATACCGATAGCTGAATGGCTGCGACATAAGCACCATAGCTTCATACACTGCACTGTCACCGTGAGGGTGAAATTTACCAATAACATCGCCCACAGTACGGGCAGATTTTTTATATTTAGCAGTAGATTTTAAACCTAGCTCACTCATGGCATAAACGATGCGGCGCTGTACTGGCTTTAAGCCGTCACCTACATGGGGCAGCGCACGATCAAGAATTACGTACATGGAATAATCCAAGTAAGCCTTCTCGGTATACTGTTTTAGGGGTATCCGTTCAAAATTCTCTTCTAAAGTTATCAACTCGTCTGACATTTATTATTCCACTGAATATTTGTTCTACTGACTATTTGTTATCACCCAGCTTATGCAAGGGTAGCTACGTATTCTAGTACCCAGATTCAACAAATACACTCGTTAATGTAATCTTAGGCAACATAAAGCATAATTTCTTTCCGATATTGAATAACTGGCAACTAAAGAGCGTGAATTATGGAAGAGTATCAGTAACTAATCACCGTTATCTCATTAACTATGGGAGTAGCGTGGGCCAGTGGTATTAATTTATACGCCGCACTTTTAGTATTAGGCATTGCTGGCGCCAGTGGCAATATAGCCTTACCGGATTCACTTCAAGTACTACAAGACCCCATGGTTATTGCGGCTGCCGGCTTAATGTATATGGTTGAGTTTGTTGCCGACAAAGTCCCTGGCGTCGATACTGGCTGGGACACAATCCACACTTTTGTTCGTATTCCGGCGGGGGCATTGCTTGCCGCTTCAATGGTTGGCGATGTCACCCCTGCCATTGAAATTAGCGCCGGTATTTTAGGCGGTGCTATGGCAGCTACCGCTCATGCTACCAAAGCTGGTGCGCGCTTGGCGGCAAACGCATCACCAGAGCCTTTTACTAACTGGGGCTTATCATTAGCCGAAGATGTCGCCGTATTTGCAGGGCTATGGGCAGCTATTAATCATCCATTGCTGTTTATTATTATGCTGATAGCGTTCTTTGGCCTGGCCATTTAGCTACTGCCAAAAATTTGCCGCGGGATTAAAGCGATAGTCAGCAGACTTGGCCAATGGGCAGGCTTAGGTAAGCAAACTAGCACATCGGATTGTGACCAGAAGGACGACAATGGCGAGTTATGGAAAAAACTACAACCGCCTAAATAAATGGCTAGTCACTGCCTAGCAATACTGCAATATGCTTGGTCTGCTCACTGCTTTCCAAGCCTATTTTTAACGTAATAGTGAGCGGCACAGATAAGAACATACCAACGGGACCAAGTAGCCACCCCCAAAATACCAAAGACACAAACACAATAAAGCTTGATAGCCCTAAGCTACGCCCTAGTAAGCGCGGCTCAATTATGTTGCCGACCAAGCTATTTATTACTAAATAAACAACGGTTACCCAGCCAGCGGTTAAAAATCCAAATTGAATAAGTGCCATTAAAATAGCCGGGACTGCCGCAATAAATGAACCAATATTAGGAATAAAATTAAGCAAAAAGGCCAACACACCCCACAATATTGGATAGTCGACTCCAAATAACGACAACATTATCATTATCGTTAAGCCAGTAAAAAAACTGACAATGACTTTAATTACAAAATAGCGGTTTAAGGTGCTACTGAAATCATTAAGGTCACTTAGCGTTTTTTCTGAATCGGCTGAAATGCGACGAACTTTCCCGGCTAGACTCTTTAGCTCTAGTAGTAAAAATGCCACCACTAGTAGAATAAAAAACGCATTTGCCAAGGTACCAACAAAGCTATTTAGCGCCGTACCAAAAAAGCCCATTACCGCGCCCAGATCAAACAGGTTTTTATATACCCCTGGCTCAATATGTATACCCAGTTTGGCCACCACTCCGATAAGCTCAGCATTAACCTGCCCTAGGCGCTGTTGGTAAAATGGTAGTTTTTGCGAAAAACCATCCAGTGAACCACCTATTAATCCAGACAGACCGAAGCCAACAATAATTAATACGGCAAGGACAATGAGCAGGGCAATAATGGCAGGAACTTTGTAGCGTAATAGCCAAAAATAACTGGGAGCACTTATCGCTACTATAAACAGAGACAGCAGCATCGGCGTCACTATCGGTTCGGCAACCTTCACCCCCGCCAAAATGATTACCGCCGCCGCTAATAGCACCAAGGTAGGCGTAGAACCGGCTTGCGTATTATTTGCCATCAATTAGTCTCTGTTACGTTATTAGCCGATACTACGTTAAGCCCAAGCAAAGCTTTCACCTACCAGTTTTTCAGTTAGCGTCCATAGCTGATCAGCGGCTGCAATATCTACCGCAAATGGCATATACCCACCATCCGAGTCTTTTTTTGCTGGCTCTGCAATATGATTGTCTTCCAAATATAAACCCCCCTTCCCCGCTAACTCAGGTGCAGTGGCAGCCCATACTTCAGTCGCCGCTCCTTGCTCTACAGTTTTGTACTGTGAGCCAGAATTGGTAATCATATCACCAAGTTGAACCATATCTTCTTTGGTCAAATGCCGACCTAGATCGGTGGCGATCATACCTGGGTGAACAGCGTTAGCGGTGATGCCTAATGCCAGCAATCGTTTATTTAAGCCTAGGGCGAATAATACATTAGCCGTTTTCGAACGGCCGTAAGACAGCCACTTTTGGTATTGTTGATTATCAAAATTATAGTCTTCAAGATCTATCGCGCCAAATTTATGGGCGGCAGAACTTAACACTACTACCCGCGCCGAAGTCGCCGCCTGTAACGCAGGCACCAGCATACAAGTAAACATAAAATGACCGATATGATTGACACCAAACTGATATTCGAAGCCATCAAGAGTCTGCTTCTGGTCACATGCCATTACTCCAGCGTTGGCAATCACCACATCTAATATAGGGTGGTCCGCCAGCACCACTTTTGCTGCTGTACGCACACTGGTTAAATCATCCAGCTCTAGCTTGACATAAGAGATCTCAGCTCCCGGATGCAGCGCCAAAATATCACTGCGCACTTGCGCTGACTTGGCCTCATCTCTAGCCGCAATAACAACTGCTGCGCCGCGGCCAGCTAATACCTTAGCCGCTTGCGCGCCTAAGCCACCAGAGGCGCCCGTTATCAATATTTTTTTGCCGGTAAGGTCTAAATCAGCCACCACATCAAAGGCGGTATTACTGCCATCAAATGTTCTCATTACCTACTCCTACTCTTACTGCTCCAAGCTTAACTCTACCATGGTATAAATTTAATCCTATAGCAAATAACCGCCAACAAATAAACTAATAGTAGTAACTAGTCAGGCATAAAAAAACCGCTCTATAAGCGGTTTTTTAGATATTCGTGTAACGCTATCCAGCTGCCCGATAATTAGCCAGCTCGGCCTGCAACCATTCATTCATTGGTATTTTCAACTTTTCGCCACTTTTTCGACACTCCATAATATTGAGCTTTCCCGTAGTCTCATTATTAGTGGCAACCAGAGCGATAAAATCATCCGCCGATTTTATTTTATCCGCCTGCAGCTCATGCAAACGTTTAAAGTCTACAATGGTTTTCATACCACCTTGCATACCGTTAGCTGTTAATAACTGACAGCGCCTAGCGCCGCCGATATAAAAGTACAAATGATCAATCTCGACCTTTATATCAACGCTAGAACTGGCAGTCGCCATTGTAGTAGTTGAATTTTCTTGCGCTGCTGTATTCATGGCGCACAAAAGAAGCGCCAATATCATGGTGATAATTTTCATCTTACCCATTACCTTACCTCGAATTATTTTTACTTATTTTTTAAAGGTATAGCTGAGTATAGACCGGACTTGGGAATATACAAATTTGTGTGATAATCGACATAATTCGCCGACCAACGGCATTATTTGGACAATCGACAAACTCATTCTAATTGCTTATCGTTACAGATAGCCTCATATTACGGCCCATTAGACATCACAGTAAACAGTTATGACGCCTGACAATATTTACGCCAATCCCATAGCCTCTATCGCCAGCTTTAAGTTTGACGATAAAGTAGCCGCTGTTTTTGCCGACATGATAGCTAGATCGGTGCCCGGCTATGGCCTAACCCTAGATATGATAGGTGTTATTGCCAGCCGCTATGGCAAGCCCAACTCCCAGTGTTATGACTTAGGCTGCTCACTTGGCGCATCTACCTTAGCCATGCGTCACAATGTGGCTGATAGTTGTAAAATTATCGCCATTGATAATTCGACAGCGATGGTCGAAAAATGTCAGCAATTTGTTACTCAAGACAGCGCCAATGCTATGGTTGATGTTCGCTGCGATGATATTTGTAATGTGGCGATTGAGAACGCTAGCCTTGTGGCGATGAATTTTACCCTACAATTTATTGAAGCGGACAAGCGTGCTGACTTGCTAGTAAAAATCTATCATGGTCTAAATGCTGGCGGCGCATTTATCTTGTCGGAGAAAATTGTAGCTACTGACAGCGGCGCACAAGAAACTCTAACTAACCTGCATCACGATTTTAAGCGTGCCATGGGTTATAGCGACTTAGAAATCGCGCAAAAGCGCAGCGCTATCGAAAATGTTCTTGTACCTAGTACTATTGATAGTCATAGAGAAACCTTACATGTTGCCGGTTTTAGCCAAGTTTACTTATGGTTTCAGTGCTTTAATTTTGTCTCACTAATCGCTATAAAATGATTCACTTCGACGATTTTTACTATGACTTAAATCGCAGCCATTTGGCGCCATTTGTCGACCAGTTTAAAGCTGTAATCGATGCGCGTTATACCAATCGACTGCATGGTGATCACCCTAAATGGCAAGCGGCCTTTGACGCTTTACCTGAGATTGCAGCGCTAAGCTCTAACTTAGACGCTGATACAGTTAGTGCAATACTAGAGCAAGCCTTAGAGTCGTCAGCACGGACTCAGTTGATAGCTGCATTAATGGGCCTGCACCCTTGGCGCAAAGGGCCATTCGCTATTGGCGATGTATTTATTGATACCGAATGGCATTCAGACTGGAAGTGGAACCGGGTGGCAAAACATTTGCGCCCACTGCAAGGTAAAACCGTATTAGATGTTGGTTGTGGCAGTGGCTACCACTGTTGGCGTATGGCTGGCGCCGGCGCTGAATTAGTTGTTGGCGTAGACCCATCGCAAAAGTTTTTATACCAATTTCAAGCATTGAAAAAATACTTAGGCGCTCAGCCCGTTCATTTACTGCCACTGCGCGGGGAGGACTTACCGAAGAATTTGAGCGGCTTCGATACTGTTTTTTCTATGGGTGTTTTATATCATCGTAAATCACCGTTTGATCACCTAGAAGAACTGAAAGCGGCGCTGAGACCGGGTGGTGAACTGGTATTAGAAACCTTGGTTATTGACGGCGATGAAAATGATATTTTGGTGCCCGGGGAGCGTTACAGCCAAATGCGCAATGTATGGTTTATCCCCAGCGCTAAAGCACTTAGCCACTGGCTAGAACGCTGCGGCTTCGTTGATGTGGTGGTTGCTGATATCAACCAAACCTCTATAGAAGAACAACGTGCCACTGACTGGATGACTTTTCATTCTTTGGAGAACTTTTTAGACCCTAACGACAACAATAAAACTGTGGAAGGTTATCCCGCACCAAAGCGCGCAACTTTGATTGCTCGCAAGCCCAACTAAGCCATTAGTTAACTTTTATAGCCCCAGTTTCTAGTGTTACATCAAGGTTTTCTGTTGTAAAGTCAGTGGCCAAATATTGCCTAGCTCTATCACGCTCAGTTTGGGTTTGCGCAAAAACCATTTCAAAAAAACTAGCTACAGCCATTTGAGTTAACTGCTGCTGGCGCAGTGGATTAATAGATTTAGGTAGCTGTTCTGGGCATAGCGGCATTTCAACAACTTTAAGGACACCTTCAGCAGCCAAACCGATTTCATCATGCCAAGAACCTAGCTCATCGACAGACTCATCTTGCAAGTTTCTCATCACCGACCAACAGGCAACAATATCGGGGTTATTAAGCCACCGAAGGTGGCCTGCAAAGCTCGAAAAACCAATATGCGAACCACCTTTTATATTAATTAAAGTAGCGCCGCCTACCCGCTCCAATACCGGCTGTGCGTTAGTCACATAATTAGCAATAACATCTTGATCAGCCGCAATCATTAAAAACGGCAGTTCTTTATGCTGATAGAATGTTTCACTAAACATAGCACTAAGGCCAGCTAATGATATCGCTGCCTTGATTCGATCGTCGCCTTTAGTTGGATGAAACGCCGCCATAGTAGTGGTCATACCACCCAGTGAAATGCCCATAGCGCCAATACTTGTAGCATCTATTCTTTGGTGTAAAAACGAGTCTCGATCTGTATTCATTGCCAATAACGAATCAACAAAAAAGCTAATATCTGCCGGCTGATTCGCCACATCACGCACTAGCGGACCACCCGGTGCGTCCATATTGGTTAGCGGGTAATTCATAGACAACACTATATAGCCTCGACTAGCTAAATTTTCAGCCAGATATTCGCCGCTACTGTAATTAGAACCAAAACCATGGGAATAGATTACTAATGAATGCAGGCCCGGCGCAATCGCGTCGTCTTCCACTGCGGGATACCATAACCCACCTTCAAATTGACGACTGCTAGCGCCGCTATATTCTTTATTGCTGCTAGTCGCCCGGGACCTGTCTTTTAATTCCAATGCAACAAAGCCTACCTCATAAATACTATGGGCAAGCCACTTGGCCGAGGCTAGATCTGAGCTTGGCTGTTCAGGAATTTTGCTATAGGAAGCAAATAGCCAAATAGCAGCAACTACAGCCGCTAAAACGGCAACGATTCGAATAATCATAGTCAACCTACTTTAATTCGTCGGCGCATTCTTGTATCAGACGCCGCAACCATATGTGCTCAGGGTTATGGTGCAGTAAAGGGCTCCAGATCATCTTAAGTTCAAACGGAGCAATAGAAAACGGCAGCTTCTTAATCACAATATCGCTGTCACCTTCTAGCGTTTTCGCTAAGCGTGTGGGCAAGGTTGCCACCAAGTGAGGCTGGCGTGCGAGCAAAATAGCTACTTGGTAATGGCGGGTGAAAACAGCAATATTTCGCTGTAAATCTAGGTCATTTAAGACCTCGTCCAAACGCCCCAGGCGCATTGACTGACCAGGGTTAATTCCCACCCCCCGACCCATACCAGTTTTACTTACCCAGATATGTCGCTCAGCCAAGTAATTGTCTAGGGTAAAGTCGTCTACTATGGGGTTGTCTTTGTGCAATATGCAGGAAAAGTTATCATGCCAAATGGTGGTTTGATGAAAGGAGTTAGGCATTTGATCAAAGCGATTTATCGCCATATCTACTTTGCCTTGCTCTAAATCCTCGATGCCTACATCGCTGGGAGTGAGCACGTCTAAACAGATATTCGGTGCTCTATTAGCCATTTTGTCCAAAATAGACGGTAATAAGGTCGCTTCACCATAGTCACTAGCCATAATGCGAAACACTCGGTCACTATTAGCCGCATCAAACTCATTCTGCGGCTGAACCGTCTTTTCTAACAACAATATGGCTTCGCGCAGGGCCGGCCTTAACGATAGAGCTCGCTCAGTTGGCTGCATCCCACCGCCAGTTCGCACTAATAATGGGTCTCCGAACAAATCACGCAGGCGTTTCAGGCCATTACTCATGGCAGGCTGAGTAATGCCCAATTTAGCTGCCGCCTTGCTAACACTGGTCTCAGTGAGTAAAACATCGAGATAAACCAGTAAATTAAGGTCAACTCTGGATATATTCATTACGGAAATACCTATGATCACAAATATCAATTTGCTAAATCATACACGAATAACTAGAATTCGCCACCTCAGCAATATTAGAGAATTTTCAGTAATCCTTTGGAGAAGAACATGAGTACTTACCAAGCAGATATCGATTCAGTTGCCGCGCTACGCACAGAAAATGGCAGCCCATGGAACACAATTAATCCAGAATCTGCAGCCCGCATGCGTGCTCAGAACAAATTTAAAACTGGCCTAGAAATCGCCCAGTACACTGCCGACGTTATGCGTGCAGATATGGCGGCTTTCGACGGCGATAAGACTAAATACACTCAGTCTCTAGGTTGCTGGCACGGTTTTGTAGGCCAACAGAAGATGATTTCTGTCAAGAAACACTTCGGCACTACAGAGCGCACCTACCTTTACCTTTCTGGCTGGATGGTTGCGGCTCTGCGCAGTGACTTTGGTCCTTTGCCTGACCAATCTATGCACGAGAAAACGACGGTTGCTTCTCTAGTCGAAGAATTGTACACATTCCTACGTCAAGCTGACGCACGTGAACTAGGCGGTCTTTTCCGCGACCTAGACGCTGCTCGTGAAGCTGGCGACAGCGCCAAAGAAAAAGAAGTTCAGGCTGCAATCGAAGGTCACCAGACTCACGTTGTGCCAATTATTGCTGATATTGATGCTGGTTTCGGTAATGCTGAAGCGACTTACCTAATGGCTAAACAGATGATCGAAGCCGGCGCTTGTGCCCTGCAAATCGAAAACCAAGTAGCTGATGAAAAGCAATGTGGTCACCAGGACGGTAAAGTTACTGTTCCTCACGCTGACTTCCATTCTAAAATTCGCGCATTGCGTTATGCATTCCTAGAGCTAGGTATCGACAACGGTATTATCGTTTCACGTACTGACTCTGAAGGTGCTGGTCTTACTAAAGAAATCGCGGTTGTTAAAGAGCCAGGCGATCAAGGCGATCGTTATAACTCGTTCCTAGACGTTGAAGAAATCGACGTAGCTGACATGGCTGAAGGCGATGTATGCTTCAACCGTGACGGCAAGCTAGTTCGTCCTAAGCGCCTGGCTTCTGGTCTTTACCAGTTCCGTCAAGGTACTGGCGAAGAGCGCTGTGTATTTGACAGCATCGAAGCTATTAAGGCTGGGGCAGATCTTCTTTGGATAGAAACGGCTACACCTAGCGTTGCTGATATTGCAGACATGATGAACGAAGTTCGTAAAGAAATTCCAGACGCTAAGTTGGTTTACAATAACAGCCCATCATTTAACTGGACGCTTAACTTCCGTCAGCAAGCATTTGACCGTTGGGTTGAAGCAGGTACAGACGTTGCTGAATACGATCGCAGCGATTTAATGAACGCCAAGTATGACGATACCGACTTAGCTGCCGACGCCGACGACAAAGTTCGTACTTTCCAAGCCGATACTGCTCGCGAAGCGAACATCTTCCATCATTTGATCACTCTACCGACTTATCACACGACTGCATTGTCGGTTGATAACTTGGCTAAAGAGTACTTCGGTGAAGCGGGAATGTTAGGTTATGTTGCGGGCGTACAGCGCAAAGAAATCCGTCAAGGTATCGCCTGTGTTAAACATCAAAACATGTCTGGTTCAGACATGGGTGATGACCACAAAGAA
>CAWVSB010000021.1:0-55539 GCA_963933215.1 uncultured Cellvibrionales bacterium | reverse complement strand
CTAAGGGCTGCAACTTGCAGCCCTTTTTTTATGGACTTTCTAAACTGCGATATTCACCGGGTGAAATGCCTGTCCAATTTTTAAATGCCCGTGAGAAATTACTGGGTGAGGAAAACCCTAGTTGATAGCTTATCTCGCCTTGGGATAACTTAGGCTGGCGAATATAAACTATCGCTAATTCCCGGCGATAATCATCTAACACCTGACGATAGTTCAAGCCTTGCTCCAGCAGTTTGCGCTGCAAGCTACGAGCGCTCATGTGTAGCTCTGAGGCAATATTGTTAACACTGAGATCACCACTGGGCAGCAGACCCTTTAAGGTATTTCTTATGTCGCCAACTATGCCACCAATTTCTAGCTCGTTCATGCCGTTAATGATTGCTTGTTCAGTGAGTTCGAACAGCTGAACATTGCCCGAGGAAAGTTGTTTGTCTAATGATTCTTTGGTAAAAATTAAATGCGGAACAACATTGCTGTAGCCTACTTTGCACTTAAAAAAATCTTCATACTGCTTATTAACTTCCGCGCTTGGCTCGTCGCGAGGTAATTGAACTTCTATTGGGGAGAAACTGTTGCCATAGCGATTGCGACAGATAGTTATTGCCGCACTGATAAATGCATCGATTGATTCATGGCAGACTACTGGTTGATTGTTGGCATTAGTCTTGATCAGAATATCCATGCGATAGTTTGATCTGTCTTCTATAAATGAGGCGTTAGCACTGGTAGTAAATATGGGGGTGTATCTCAGTAGGCGATCCAGACCATCCTTTAGAGTGTTACATAGCCACAATGACATGCTGATAGCATTAAAACTGGTCGGAGTGACATGACGTCCAGCGGTGATCCCGAAGGTTTCATCCCCACTCAGTTCTACCGCCTTTTTCCATAGCGACGTCAGCATTTCTTCACTGATACGAAAGCTGGTGCTATCTAAGGTTTTTAAATTCAGCTCGAATGCATCAAGAAATATTTGCGGATCAATATCATATTCTTCAAGCCCGCGTGCAATCATCACGGCATAACTACCCACCGTGTGATGTATTACTTCTGTGCGCAAAGCTTTGTTCATTATTTATGGCAAATTTAGTCAAATTTAGTGTTGGCACGATAACCTACTGCTGGTAATTGAACCAATCTGTTTACTTAGCCTACTGTTGTTAGTCCAATATAGTAATGGAACCTATTTTATATCGCTTCAATAGCCAGCGTATATACGTATAGTTGGCATGCTAATGTGATCACTTAGCAGTTATGTCGTTAGCGATAGCATTTATTTGCTTTAGGGTCATTGCATGTTTTGTTAAACGCGTTAGATTTAGCCACTGTGTAGAATGATAATGATAATGATAATGATAAATTTAATTTAGGAGTCCCCGATGATTTTTTATTACAAATTTAGAGCCTTTTTAGTGACCTGGTTATTGCGACTAATGCCACGTGAATCGCCGATTGTATTCAAAGGGCCTAAGTCGGCTATTACCTTGTGTGAGCAAGTTGCCTTATTGGGGTATAAAAAAGTACTTATTGTTACTGATGCGTTTTTAGGGGCATCACCAGTTGTGGGTAATATAAAGCAAGCATTACACGACAACGAAGTTGAAGTGGTTGTTTATGACGGCGTATTACCTGATCCGACCTTCGATAAGGTTCAAGAGGGCGAGAATATGCTAGCCGAAAATAGCTGTGAAGCGGTAATTGCTATTGGCGGTGGTTCGGTATTAGACGCAGGGAAAATGGTAGCGTTGTTACATACTAATCCCGGCACATTAGACGATTTCGATGGTGTTAAACCGGCCAAAAATTTATCTGTACCATTGTTCGCTATCCCCACGACAGCCGGTACTGGCTCAGAAATAACCTTAGTTGCGGTTATCTCCGACCCAGACACCCATAAAAAAGTTGCTGTGGCTGACGCTAAAATCATTCCTAGCTTTATTGCTTTAGATGCAGAAATAATGCAAGGCCTGCCGCCGGGCTTAACTGCTGCAACTGGAATGGACGCATTAACTCATGCGGTTGAGTCTTATTTGGCCACATCCAGTAAGCCGGCCACAGAGTTATTGGCGAAAACATCGGTTAGATTGATTTTCAAACATCTATTGAATGCCTACAGTAATGGCGATGACTTGAAATCGAGAGATGCCATGGTGTTGGCTTCTTTTTATGCCGGCTCCGCCTTTACCCGCACCTCGGTGGGTTATGTACATGGTATTGCACATCAACTAGGCCGCTTGTGTGGTACGCCCCATGGCAATGCTAACGCGATGTTATTACCTGAGGTTTTACGAGCCTATGGGCCGGTGGTGAATGAACGCTTAGCTGACTTAGCGATTGAAGTAGGGCTTGGCGGCGCAACCGATTCTAAGGCTGCTTTAGCGACGTTATTTATTGACCGTATTGAAGCAATGCGTACTGAAATGGATATGCCGCTTAAACCAAAAGATATGGCTCCCCACCAAGTTGAAGAAATCGTTAGTGATGCAATTAAAGAAACCGGTGAACTTTACCCAGTGCCACGTTATATGGCGAGAGCAGAAGTGGCAGCGCTGGTAAAAGCTTTGTTATAGACAGTTATTAGAAAAAACGACTATAAAAAAACAGTTCTAACAGAACAGTAATACAACAGCCATAAAAAACCAGTTATAAAAGAGTTTAGTGCCAAGGGTAAAACCTTGGCCAAAAATTATTGGGTTGAGGAAATAGTGGCAGGCTGAGCATGTCTACTAATGAGTGGCCCTGGGTCTCATATGACTCAAGGTTTGTAACGCCCAGCGGCGGCACCGTCCACAGCAAATAGCGGTGATCTGGGGGGCAAAAAAACAGAATTGTGTCGTTCAAATTGAGAGTGTTGCGTGGCTAGCTAATAATTTTCAATCTATCGGTATAACATTGGGTGACCGTCTTACCGTTAGTAGATACTGGTAAAAGTGTTAAAAATACAATTGCGGAGCGCTGGTGCAGTGGTCGAAATAAATCTATTTTTTAGTTATTAACTTATAAGAATCAAGAGCGCCGGTAGCGCTCGTTTATTGTTGAGGAAGGTGTATGTTTAACTATCGATTATTGTCATTTCCTATTACCGCTTTATTGCTAGCAAGTTGTGGTGATAATGGGGGCAGTTCAAATAATGAAGTCGCCTCGGCTAACTATAGCGCTGAAATTACCCGCACTGAATATGGTATTCCGCATATTAAAGCCGACGATTGGGGCAGCTTAGGCTACGGCTATGGCTATGCCTACGCGCAAGATAATTTTTGCGTGGTTATGCGTGAAGTTGTTTTAGCCTCCGGCCGTTCGGCTGAATTAATGGGCGAAGAAGACGGTGATTTAGAGGGTGACTTTTTGTTTCGTTATCTATTTGGCACTGACGCTGACAAAGAAGCGGCGCTAGCAGAATTGTCGATTGATGGTCAAAACTTAGCTACTGGTTATGCGGCAGGGCTTAATCGTTATTTGGCAGATACCGGCGTTGAAAATTTGGCCGAAGGTGATGCTGGTTGTCGCAACGCACCTTGGGTGCAAGAAATACGCCCCATTGATTTGTATTCTTATTTGAGTCGTATTGCTTTAGGCGGCAGCTCTGATCAAGGTACAGTCAGGCGAGCTTTAGCCGATGTAACCGGGCCGACCACTAACGGTTCAGCTAGTACTAAAGCATCGGTGGATTGGGATGCTGTTGGCGATGAAGTAAAAAGCAACACGCAAAGTATGAGCACTACTAACAGTGGAAGTAATGCAATTGCTCTGGGGGGTGATGCTACGCAATCAGGTTTTGGTTTGTTGTTGGGTAATCCACATCAGCCCTGGCAAGGTAGCGGTCGCTGGTATGAAGCGCATTTAACTATCCCTGGTGAATACGATGTTGCTGGGGCGTCATTGCAAGGCCTGCCATGGATTGGTATTGGTTTTAATAAGGATATTGCTTGGACGCATACAGTGTCGTTTGCGACTCGCTTTACCTTATTTGATTTAAAGCTCAATCCTGATAATCCGCTGCAATATGAATTTGACGGCGCTATGCGAGATATTACCCCAATAGAGGTTGAGGCTAAGGTAACCCTAGCTGATGGATCAGTTGAAACCCGCAACCATACTTTTTATGAGTCTCATTTTGGCCCCGTTATTAATTTAGCTTCATTTGGGATTGGTGGATGGCCCATAACAGGTACTAATAACGTTTTAGCTATTCGAGATGCGAATCTTGAGACTGGCGCGCGCAGTTTTGATGTGTATCAAGCAATGGGCAAGGCAAGTAATCTAGCTGAATTAATTGATGCAACTAAAAATATTGGTATTCCTGTCTTCCATACTCTGGCAGCAGACCGGTTCGGTGATGCTTTTTACGGTGAAGTGGCGGTAGTGCCCCATGTTACTCAGCAGCAGTTAGATACTTGTGTTAAGGGTATTGGCTCAATTCTTAAAGCTGCAACTAACAGCGCTATTATTACTTTAGACGGCTCTACATCGGCTTGTGAATGGGGTGAGGATGCCGATAGTCCCGCTGGGAGTAATGTTTATGGATTTGAGGCGCGACCAACAATTACTACCCGTGACTACGTGGCCAATAGCAATAATAGTTACTGGCTAAGCGATGCCAACAATCCCTTGACTGGATTTCCGGTAGTTTTTGGCTGGTTAGGCCATGAAAACCAACAACAATTTTTGCGCACCCGCCTCGGTAGTCTGATGGTTGAGCAGCGTAAAAATGCGACTGACGGTTTAGGAGACACCCCAGGTTTTAATTTAACTAATCTACAAGGCCTTATGTATGCCAATGATGTCCATGCGGCTACGTTAGTGTTGGACGATGTGTTAACTATTTGCGGGGGAATTGCGACAGCTACGCAAGCTAATGCATTAGAGGCTTGTACGGTATTGCAAAGTTGGGATCGTAAGGTCAATTTAGATAGTGTGGGGGCACAGGTGTTCACTGAGTTTTGGGCTTATATTAGAAGTGAACGTGGTGGCGACTATACCAATGTGGTTGATGACCAAACCTTTTGGGACGTCAACTTTGATGCCAGCGACCCCGTCAATACGCCCAGTGGTATTGATCTAACGGTTACCGCAAATACCGATCTCGTTATCGAGGGATTAAATATCGCAGTAGAGAATTTAAATGCTGCCAATGTTGCCCTTGATGAGCCTTGGCAAAACGTGCAGTTTTTAGAGCGCAACGGTGTGCCGGTGCCAATTCATGGTGGCAATGGCACTATGGGTATTTATGGTGATATTAAGGTCCGTCTTCGCGAGGGAGGGTATAAAAACCCCACTGGTGGTAACTCTTATATTCAGACAGTGACTTGGGATGATACTGACTGCCCTATAGCTGACACAATCTTAACTCATTCTCAATCTACCGACCCTGCGTCACCATACTATGGCGACCAAACTGAGCTATATGCTATGAAACAATGGGTGCGGATGCCGTATTGTGAAGATGAGATTGAAGCTGCTCGAATAGGCGATACAATAATATTGACACCTTAGTAGTTTAGCGGCCAATAAGCTGAGTCAGAGATAGTTAGTAACGGGCAAGCAATCAGCTTGCCTTTCTCCTTTCGCTTTGGGTTATTGTCTTATTGCTGGATTAATTGATAAATTTTAACTAATTAGCCGCAGTGAAAATGGATAGCGATAGCTGTCACCGCGGCTAGCGGCTAACGCCGCCATAATGGCAAAAATAAACCACGTTACCAATACGATTCCCATCATCGCAAAGCCAATAATGATAAAAGTAAATGGAATGCAAACTATCCATGCTAATAGTACAGTAATGCCAAAGTTAAGCGCCTCTTTACCTTGATCATCAATGAACTCTGACGCATCTTTCTTCATTAGCCATAGCACTGTGGGAGCGATTATACCCGCGCCCAACGTGACCATTGCTAATAGTGATGACAGGTGGCACAACACTGCCCAGTTGCGCTCTTCACTATCTGGACTTGGAATTAAATCTTTCATGTCTACTGGCCTATAATCTCTATAGAAATTTAATCATATCAAAAATAACAACATCAATGACGAGCGCTATGGAATCCTGCCAACTGTTGAGTTTGCTGTTAGTTAAAAGCTAGTTAGAGGGTTTTTTTAGTACTTGGCTGGGACGATAGTTGTAATCGTTACAGGCTCGATAAATAGCTTTGGCAACTACCCGGCTGCTAGCTAGGTCTTTATTCTCGTCATAGCACTGTTGCATCGATTCGGGGGTGAAAAAGCTGGTCGATGCCTCGGGGTATGTTTTTCTGCATTCAGCCTCTAGATATACGACCGCTTTGGCTGACACCTCAGCGCTAAGATTATCTAAAACGCATTCAGAGTAATTACTGGGACCAAAAAGTGCATTGGCTTGGCTGGCGCAAAAGCTTGCTAGGACAAATGTTGTTGCTACCGTTATAGTTCTGCGATACGCCATCGTTAACCTTTTAGCTATTAGCTTTACACTTAGCTTTACACTTAGCTTAACGCTAACAGGGAGCGCGGGCAAAATAAAATTTTACTGCTTAGCGAGCGGTGAACTTGTCGCCAAGTCCACGATTACTGTTTAGTGGTGGTTAGCATGGCCATCTGCGCCATGCGCATGGCCATGTGATAGCTCATCACTAGTGGCTTCACGCACTAGCGTGATATCAACCGCAAAGCTTAGATCTTCGCCAGCATGGGGGTGATTGGCATCGACTGTTGCCTGGAACTTACCCATTTTAATTACCCTTACCTGACGTGGGCCGGCTTCAGTTTGCACAGTTGCAAGGCTGCCAGTTTTCAACTTACCTTTGACTGGGGTTAAGTGCTTAGCGGCAATACGCTGAATATTGTCATCATTGCGCGGGCCATAAGCGTCAATACAAGCTAAATCAACAGTAAACGTATCGCCTTCTTTATGACCATCAAATTCTTTTTCTAGTCGTGGTAATACTTGTTCGCGGCCATGTAAATAAATATGCGCCTCGCCATTGCTGCTTTCAACTTTATTACCTTCACTGTTAGTAATGCTGTAGTTAAAACCGACAATGCAGTCTTTTTCAATATTCATCTTTATCCGTAGCCTTTTTTGATATGTCTGAGCAGGCGGCATTGTAGGTGAAACTAGTCGGTCTGTCGAAATCTAGCGCTATAAAACTATTGCGATTGCTCGCAATGTATTATGCTGAGGTAGTTTAAATAGTGTGACTTTATGTAACTATCGAGCGGCTCGCTCATGTCCCGCCAAGGGGGCGTAGAAAATGTTGAGGATAAGATTATGGCGATAAAATTAGGTTTTTTGATGGGCTATTCGGGTAAGCAGATTACCGTTCCCATCGAGTTGATAAAAAAAGCGGAAGCCTTGGGCTTTGATTCAGTGTGGACGGCAGAAGCCTATGGTTCTGACGCGGTTACCCCCGCCGCATGGATATTAGCGCAAACAGATAAGATCAAAGTGGGCACTGCCATTATGCAAATGGTAGGGCGTACACCTGCCACTACCGCCATGACCGCCATGACATTAGATCAATTATCTAATGGTCGTTTTATTGTTGGTTTAGGCGCCTCTGGCCCACAAGTAGTAGAAGGCTGGCATGGTGTGCCTTATGGCAAGCCAGTTACCCGCACTAAAGAATATATTCAGATAATGAAGAAAATTTTCGCTCGTCAAGGTCCGGTAGAATTTGACGGTAAAATGTACCAACTGCCAAACAAAGGTGAAGGTACAACTGGCTTAGGGAAGTCACTTAAATCGATTATGGAGGCAGTTAAAGGCGATATTCCGGTCTATACCGCCTCTATTACACCAGCTGGCTTAGCGGCATCGGCTGAAGTAGCCGATGGAGTGTTTCCAGTATTTATGGTGCCAGAAAAGTTTGAAGTCATTGGTGTGCCCTTGCAAAAAGGTTTCGATAAAGCAGGTGGAGGTAAATCGCTGGCTAACTTCGATGTGGCACCATTTATCGGTGTAATAATGGGCGATGATGTTGATGCTTGTCGCGCGCCGATCAAGCAATTTTTAGCGCTTTATATTGGTGGTATGGGAGCTAAAAATAAAAATTTCTACCATACTTATACAACTAACTTGGGTTTCGGTGACGCGGCAGATAAAATTCAGGAGTTATATTTAGGCGGCGACAAAGATGGCGCCGCCAATGCGGTACCTGATGAATTGGTTGACCTAGTCGCATTAGTGGGTCCTGAGGCACGTATTAGAAAACGTTGCCAAGTTTGGAAAGAATCTGGTGAGCGCAATGAAGTAGGTACCTTGCTGTTCCAAGTTTACCAAGATGAAGTATTGGACGTTTTAGCTGACGAGTTTTTATAACCTGGCGGTCTAACTAACGCTGTATTTTAAAGCCTCGACATTTAGCTCGGGGCTTTTTGTTTTCTACCCTAGGGATGTTTTAGTTATTTCCTCTTTGCTTACCTATTGTGTGCATAATCTTTAGCTATCTTATCTTTGCTAAGTAATCGCGTGGTGGCCGAATGCATAATGTTGTCAAGTGGTCATTGTTATTACTCCACGATTTTTTTATTATTCTAAGTTTGACGATATGTGTCCGAGGCGTAGTTTTTTAAGTCGGTAATAACTTTGCTAGTATTCATAATCTTGGCCATTACTTATGTGGCTGTTGTTTTAGTCAGATTGTTAATTGGGTGTACTTATTTTGACCTTAGAACTACTGCATAAATGGCGAGACTGGCCATTAGAGTTAACTTGCCAACCTGAGTTGCTTGGGCGACTAGCAGGTGGCTTAACCAATAAAAGCTATTTAATTGATGCCGGAGGTACGCAAATAGTGCTGCGAGTTAACTCGCCAAATAGCGGTGCGCTGGGAATTAATCGTCAGCATGAAAAAACTATTTTAGAGAAAGTAAGTAACTTAGGTTTATGCCCAGAGGTTTATCACGTTGACGTTGATACTGGCATTTGCCTTAGCCAATTTGTGGGTGAGAATTATTGGGAAGATATTACAACGCAGCAGACTTCTAAGCGCCAGGGGTTGTTAGCCGCGATAAATAAAGTCCACACTGTCGAATGCGAACTGCCAGCGCGAGACTATCGACATTACATTAATCACTATTGGCAGGGGGTGTTGACTTTAGATATTAAGTTGACTGATGAAATATATCGCGAGCGCGAGTTTTTACTAGCAGTTGTTGATGAATTTAGCCGCCAACCCGCAGTCTTAACCCATCATGATTTAGTGACCAGTAATGTTATTGATGGCGAAACCCAATTATATATTTTGGATTGGGAATATGCCGCCATGGGGCAGGTCGAGTTTGATGTGGCCAGCTTGATTAGAGAATGGAATCTGTCAATACAGGATCTAAATGGCCTTGTATTTAATCGCGATAAACTTAATATTGCACTGAGGTTATATGACCATATTTATCAATTGTGGTATTTTCTGCAAGACTGATTTATGTCCACTCTGGGCAATTATCCACATCACAGCTAATGCCATGGTTCATATCTAAGGCCGGTTGGGACCCGCTTGGCGCGCCAACTTGTTTAGCTGGCACCCCTGCCACGGTGGTACACGGTGCAACATCCTGTAATACCACACTACCAGCACCAACTTTAGCGCCTGCGCCGATATGAATATTGCCGAGAATTTTTGCACCCGCGCTTATTAATACGCCATCACCAATTTTAGGGTGACGGTCACCGCCTTCTTTACCAGTACCACCAAGAGTTACTGATTGCATAATGGATACGTTGTCGCCAATAACGGCTGTTTCGCCGATAACTAGGCCAGTCGCGTGGTCGAGCATAATGCCACTGCCAATGGTTGCTGCCGGATGAATGTCGACCGCAAACACCATCGCTATTTGGTTTTGGAAAAATAACGCCAGTGAATAGCGCTGTTGCTGGCAGAGCCAGTGCGCTACCCGATAAGATTGCAAGGCATGAAAGCCTTTGAAATATAAAAACGGCGTTGAGTAATAACGAACTGCCGAGTCGCGCTCTTTAATTGCTTTAATATCGGCTCGTATTGCTTCACCAATAGAGGGGGCAGCGTTGAACGCTTCTTCGATCACTTCACGCAGTAAAATGGCTGGTACTGTTGCGCTATCTAGCTTGTTGGCCAAGTGGTAGCTTAAAGCACCTTCTAAGCTCTTGTGGTTTAAAATCGTGGAATGCAAAAAACTGGCGAGGACCGGCTCATTGGCAATTACTTTGGTGGTTTCTTCACGAATATATTGCCAAATAATATCAGTCACGGCTGTAATCCTTAATCAGGGCGGTTAGCATGGGTCTAATGTAGCTTATGTTAGGGCAAACTTCACGATTGCAATAGTAATGTAGATTTCAAAAAAATAACTAGGATTGATAATGCGACAAGATAGACGCCCATATTGGGTGAAAAAATACTATTTGAAATTTCGAGTCTGGTACGCCAATCATTTTTTACGACCAGCGTGTGACTACCTCGGTGACTACCATACCATTATGAAACCTTGGTATATAAAAATATCTGGGCCAAATATTCGCATTGGCAAATGTGCAACCATGATCGGTGAGCCAACTCAGCATGTAAAGATAGGCGTATGGGGGCAAGATCCAACCAGTGGCAGTGTCACTATTGGCGATTATTTTTTGATGAGTCCAGGTGCACGCATTAGTGCCTGCGATGAAATCGTTATTGGTGATGGAGTGATGATGGCCGCTGGCTCGTATATTACTGATTCAGATTGGCATGAAATGTATGATCGTGGTCAGCGGGCTAAAGGTGTTTTTCCAGTAAAAATTGGTGATAACGTCTGGTTGGGTGACCACTGTATGGTGTTAAAAGGCGTCACCATTGGCGAGAACAGTGTTGTTGCGGCTGGCGCGGTGGTTACTAAAGATGTGCCGCCAAATGTGGTAGTAGCGGGCAATCCAGCTAAGGTAGTAAAAGAATTAGATAAAGATCGTGCTGTAATAGGGCGGGCGTCTACCTTTCAAGACCCAGCAGGGTTAGAAGTATTCTTTGCTGGGGTAGACAAAATGGTATTGAAAGACAACACCACATTAAATTGGCTGCGGGCATTGGTTAGGCCTAATACCCGCGATTAACCTTAGTTAGTAGCTAAAAGTAGTATGTCACAAGCGTTGGCAGCAGTTTTAGGCATTAGGTTAAAGAGCCAGTGGTAGCCCCTTAGTTAGGACTTAAGTTATATGGTTATCTTAATTTTTACATTACCTCTTTATATTAATAAAAAAATATAACGATAGTAAATATTTAACTACGTGTTTTACAGTCTATGCTACAGAATGTTGTCAGAGATAATATGTGTTGATCCTATGTCAGGCAGTGTTATTAGAGACGAAACCGAAGCGCCACGATGGAGTTGTTATAGTGCTGGGTTTACTTGGTGTTATCTTTATTAGCTGTATCTATCGTCGATATTTTTTGTCCGTGACGATTGTCCGCTAGCACTAGTTTTGGCGCTATTACTAACTGGCATTACGTTTATTGCTCACGCTATTTATATCAAGCTAGGCGGTAAGCCTAAGCTGTATTTACTCATCTTTTTGACACCGCTTTTGGATATTCAGTGGGGTTGGTGCAAGAGCGGGGATCCTTTTAACATTGGTTATGCTGCCAACATTTTTCTATTTTGGGGCCGTAAAATGATGCTATTGCCACCGGTTTTTTATTTGTAGTTACTGGGTTTTTATTAACTCCCCCCCCCCCACACACAGCATGCTGCCCTTGGCTGAATTTACTGAACAGCTAAGTCAACGTTATTTAATGGCATATTTAGTATTGAGTTTCTCTTGTCTCTCTATAGAGGTAATTCATTTCGATAGGCGCAAAGGTTGGTACAGCGCCAAGGGAAAATTAAATAGTTTAGCTAAAACAGATCAACTTGCTGGGTTCAATAATCGTAGGGGTTTTTCTAAAAATATATCTGAAGACCTGCGCAAAGGTAGTAATAAAGCTAACTTTTCGATGGTATTAATAGATTTAGATCACTTTAAATAAGCAAATGATAAACCTGCCCACCTTGTTGGCGACAAAGTATTAGTTGAGGCATCGTCGTTAATTAAAAGTTGTGTCCGTGGCGATGATGTTGTGACTCACTGGAGTGGGGAAGAAATAGTTGTATTTAAGCCAGCAACTAATGTTTATGTCGCCCATAAAGTAGCCAAAAGAATATGTCAAAGTATCGCCAGTTATTCGTTTGGCGGGTTACGGATTAATGACAGCAAGTTGCGGCGTCGCTGACTCAACCTCGCCATTTTAAGATAGTACTGATGTGGTTAAAATGGCGGCTAGAGCTATGTGTAAAACTAAACACAGCGGTCGAAATAGGGTGGTAACCTGATGAGACTAAAATTCCATTTCAGCCACATTATCTGGTATCACTAATGTCCCTTCAGTTTTTGCCTTAATTTCTTCAACGCTCACACCAACAGCTCGCTCTATTAAGTGAAATGCACCATCGTGTATTTCTAAATAAGCTAAGTCGGTCAGTACTTTTTGAATACAGTTCGAGCCGGTTAGTGGCAGCGTGCACTGTTTCAGCAGCTTAGACTTCCCGTATTTATCAGCGTGGGTCATGATGGCGATAATATTGTTAGCGCCGGCAACCAAGTCCATGGCTCCGCCCATCCCTTTGATCAATTTACCAGGTATCATCCATGAGGCAATACTGCCATTCATATCAACTTCAAACGCCCCGAGTACAGTCAAGTCAACATGCCCGCCACGAATCATCGCGAAGGATTCTGCCGAAGAAAAAATAGATGCGCCAGTCGCCGCTGTTACGGTTTGTTTGCCCGCATTAATCAGGTCGGCATCTAGCTCTGCTTCAGTCGGGAACGGTCCCATACCTAGTAAACCGTTTTCTGATTGCAGCATAACTTCTATACTTGCTGGCACGTGGTTGGCAACTAATGTTGGAATGCCAATGCCAAGGTTGACGTAGTAGCCGTCTTGCAGTTCGCGCGCAACACGCATGGCCATTTGGTCTCTAGAAAGTCCCATCTGTGTTCTCCTTATATCCTAACAGTACGTTGTTCTATGCGCTTCTCAAAGCTGCCTTGAATCAGGCGGTCAACATAAATGCCTGGAGTGTGGATATGTGCAGGATCTAACTCGCCTGGCTCTACAATTTCTTCTACTTCCATAACAGTTATGCTGCCAGCAGTTGCGGCCATTGGATTAAAATTTTGGGCGGTATGACGATAGATGGCGTTACCAAAGCGGTCGGCTTTCCACGCTTTAACAATAGCGAAGTCAGCGGTGATTGCTTCTTCTAAAATATAATTTCTACCATGGTAGTTACGTACTTCTTTGCCTTCGCCTATCAGGGTGCCGTAGCCGGTAGCGGTAAAGAAAGCTGGAATACCCGCTCCGCCAGCGCGTATTTTTTCAGCGAGGGTACCTTGGGGTGTTAGCTCTACTTCTAGCTGACCAGCGAGCAGCTGGTCTTCAAACATTTTGTTTTCACCCACATACGATGACACCATTTTTTTAATCTGGCGGTCTTCTAGCAAAACCCCTAAGCCAAAGCCGTCGATGCCGCAATTGTTAGAGACAATGGTGAGGCCTTTAGTGCCCATGGTTTTAATGTGGTTGATTAAATTCTCAGGAATACCACAGAGACCGAAGCCGCCAGCGATAACTGTCATATTGTCTTCTAATCCAGTCATTGCCTCTTCATAGGTGGCAACCACCTTATCAAATCCTGCCATTTCTCTGCTCCGTTAGGTACCAATAGAGCGAGGATGAGCTAACACTTTATATTTATCAAGCGTAAAATATTGATCTATTTATTTATAAATCAAATATATAAAAATACTAGGTGAAACCAATGAGCGCGACGATTAAACAGTTAAAAGCTTTTGTAGCCGCGGCCCAGGCGCGTAACTTTGCCGAGGCAGGTGGCCGCGTGCATTTGTCTCAACCCGCCTTAAGTATTGCGATTAAAAATTTGGAGGAAATAGTGGGTGGTAGGTTACTGGCTCGCACCACTCGCAGCCTTGCGTTAACACCTGAAGGCGAAGCTTTTTATCCGGTGGCGCAGCGATTGCTGGCCGACTGGGATAATGCCTTTGCTGATGTGCACAATTTATTTGCCATGCGCCGTGGCAAGTTGAGTATTGCTGCCATGCCTTCCTTTGCTAGTAGCTTGCTGCCTGACGTATTGGCTTACTATTGTGGTCAGCATCCGAATATAGATATTGCGGTGCAAGATGTAGTGGCGGAAAATGTAGTAGACATGGTGCGAACTGGGCGAGTTGAAATTGGCGTCAGCTTTGACCCCGGTGAGTATGACGAGTTAGATTTTGAGGTTTTATTTGAAGACAAATTTTTTGTCGCTGCACCGAAGCAGCATGCCTTAATGCACCAGAGTAAAATATGTTTGCGCGATTTGCCAGCGTATCCGTTTATTGCCCTACAGCGGCCGTCGAGTATTCGCCAGTTAATTGAAACCGCTACCAAGGCTTGCGATATAAAATTAGCGATTGCCTTCGAGGCTCATCAGTTAGCTTCAATAGGCTCTATGATAGCGAACGGCTTAGGGTTAAGTATTGTGCCGTCGTTGACTATTAAACAGATGGAGTCCTTAGGTGTTGAGTGTAAGCCTTTAACAGGAAGTAAAATTAGTCGTAATGTGGGGATTATCACTCGGCGTAAAAATCAACTGTCGGCGCCAGCGACTGCGATGAGGCAAGCATTATTGGATCGTGTAACGGGGCCTTAAAGTTGAGTCGAATACAGTGGCGATCTTTTTACTGTGGCGGTGATCGTCGTTTTGATATCGGCAACTGTGGCAGCATTAATTCCCGCTCTACCCAGTAATGAAATGTCTTTTAGTTTGTCAGCGTCGGCTACAGCCATTAAGGGCAATAGATTATTGTCAGCATCAGTTAAGTGGTAGTTTTGCGCTAGCCAGTCTGTTGCTGCACTGTTCGTCATTAGCTTCGCAAATTCTATGCCAGCATAATCAGCGGTTAAATCCCTGAGGCCAAATCTATCCTTAACTCGGGCATCCAACATTTCTTTGTAAAGACCAACTAGCAAAGCGACCTCTGCACCTGCGTAATAATAAGCCGCGGCAGAACTCATAAAATGCACGCCTAAATCTGACCGCTTATAGATGCCTATTGGTAGCCTTATTGTTGGCTGCTGGTATTCAGTCAGCCAGTTAGTGGCTTGTAAAATACGCTGATCGGCGCAGTGCAGTGACAAGGCAATAATAATAGCAGTGTGTTCCTTTAGTCGTGCTTCGCCGTTAGCCGTCCGATTTTCAGCGGCGCTAAAAAGCTCGGCTAATATTTGGTTAAGCGGATAACCTTGGTAACGCAATCGCTTTACTGGAATGTCGCTGTTGTTGGCATATTGTTCGATTAGGGCCAAATAAACTTGTACATCGTCGTTGCTGGCAAGCACGGTTTGATCTTGGCTGCTTAAATCTGGCCGATAACTAATACGTAAAAAACCTTGCTCAGATTCAATGTCGGTAATTTTACGATGAATATTTTCTAGCACTGGGTAAAGCTGATGAGATTGTAATAAACCTATGCCCCTGTCTTTGACTGCGCCTGCGAGCCGCAACGGAATATTTATTTGACCGATACTGGCTTTCACTATGGTGGCGCTGTTGCCGTCGGGCTTTAATGTAACTAAGACGTTAATATAACGTTTATCAAGATATGGCAGTGCTACGGTGACGTTGCTGTTAATTACTGCAGGCTTTAGTAGTGTACTGGTGGAATAAATATTTAACCCTAGTCCTGTTTTGATAAATTCGTTGATCAGTAAATTTAGTTCCGCTTCATCAATAATCGCCGCAATTGATACGCTATTACTAGAGGGCAATTTTTGCAAAATGGCTTGGCTAGGTTGTTGATAGAATTTTGGCGGATACATTGGTGCAGGGGATGTTGCCATATAAGCCAATATTGCTATTACAGGCATCAATGCGAGGACCAATAATAATAAGTATTTGAATGTTTTAATAATCATTAATGAATTCTACCAAAGCTCTAATGCAGGCTCTTGCAATGCGGATTGTTGCTCGCGCAAAGTTAAAATATGATCTGACCAATAGCGGTGTGTGTTAAACCATGGAAAGTTGTGTGTAAACGCCGGATCTGCCCAGCGTCTGGCCAGCCAAGCACTATGATAAATAATACGCATAGTGCGCAAGGTCTCAATCAATGGCAGCTGTTTAGTGGGAAATGAGCTGAACATCCCATATCCCTCAGCCAATTCTGCCAATTGGGCCAGCTGGCTATTGCGGTCACCGGATAAAAACATCCATAAATCTTGAATCGCCGGGCCGCTCATCGCATCGTCAAAATCTACAAAAGTTGGGCTGTCGTCATGCCATAAAATATTGCCGCCGTGGCAGTCACCGTGGAGTCGAATATAACTGCTGGCACCAAGTGTTGACCATAGCCCTTGTAGTTTTGGCAAGATGTCGTCGATCAAGCTGCGATAAGCAGGTAACAATTCGGTGGGAATAAAATTTTTGGCAATAAATCCTGCATTTTCACCAATCATATGTTCCATTGAAAACTCCACTCGGTGTTGAAATGGCTTGGTTTTCCCTACCGCATGAATGCGCCCCATAAATTGGCCAAGACGATAAATCGTAGCGAGGTTATCTAGTTCCGGTGCATGGCCGCCGACCCGGGGGTATAAGCAAAATCGAAATGAACCATAAACAAATAGAGTTTGGCCAGCTTCGTTCTGAAGCGGCGCGACAACTGGAATTTCGTTGTCGAGTAGTTCCTGGCTAAACTGGTGGTCTTCAATTATTTGCTGGTCGCTCCATCGTCCAGGGCGATAAAATTTGGCAATAACCGGTGACTGACCTTCTATGCCCACTTGATAAACTCTGTTCTCATAGCTATTTAAGGCCAGAATACGAGAATCACTCAGCTTGCCAGTACTTTCAACTGCATCGATAACTACGCTAGGGGTCAGTTGATAATACGGGGTTGGGTCAGCGGCAGTTGGGTCAGTCACAATAGGCTCAATTTTTGCGTTAATTGCACTGGCCTCATTCAGCCATAGTCGGTCAATAGTGCCACACCTTTAACCTGTGCGAATACCTGTTTCCCAATTTTTAAATCTAATTCTGAGACTGAGCGATCAGTGATACTCGCAAGTAGTACTTGGTCATCAACCGCAAGCTTTACAATGGACTTACCAAAGCCCAGTTGAGTAATAGCTGCCACTTTAGCCGCTAATATATTAATAATGCTGCTTTGCAGGGTTGGCTGCAGAGAAATACTGACGGCGTTAGTTGGGATCCGCAGGCGCACTGGTAAACCGCTCGCTACCGGCTTGCCACTGACCCATAGCGCAATATTATGGCCTACTGTTACCTTGGTCAGTTGATGCTGGTCTTGGCCGCTAACAACCCCTTCCCACAAGCTAGCGCTGTTGCTTTGTTGAGCAATCGGTAATTCCGGTCGGCTACATAAATCGACTAGCTTGCCTTGGGCGAGGGTTTTGCCTTGTTCAATCAGTACCGCATGGTCGGCCAATCTGGCTACTTCTTCTAATTGATGACTAACGTAAATAACTGGCACGCTGAGCTGTCGATGCAAGCCTTCCAGTAGAGTTAGCAGCTCATGGCGAGATTTATCATCCAGTGCGGCCAATGGCTCATCCATCAACAGCATATCCGGGGCGCTAACCAAGGCGCGAGCAATAGCGACACGTTGGGCCTGACCGCCAGATAGTTGATCGGGGAACTGATCAATAAAATCGCTTAGGCCAAATTGGCTAATAGCATCGCTGATGGAAATTCCACGGCTGTTCCGACGACGGCTATAGGCAAATTCTAAATTTCCGCCGGCAGTTAAGTGAGGGAACAAGCGTGGTTGCTGAAATACATAGGCCAGCTTGCGCTGATGGGTAGGCGTAAATGTAGCATCGTTTTGCCAGACTGTATTATCGAGTGAGATACTGCTGCCCTTGTCGCCGCGCTCAATCCCAGCAATAATTTTTAAGATCGTGGTTTTACCAGTACCGGACGGGCCATAGATTGCGGTAATACCTTTGCTTTCGGTTTTAAAAGCTAGGTCTAGGCTTAAGTTATGCCTGGCTAATATAATCTTGCAGCTTAAACCCATGATGCACTGCCACGGGGCTTGTTGGCCTGTAAACTATAAAGTGCTGTCAGCATTAATAGGGAGAACAGCATTAGGCCGCCAGCTAGCCAGTGGGCTTGGGTATACTCTAAAGCTTCCACCTTGTCATAAAGTGCTATCGACAGCACTTGGGTCTCGCCCGGAATATTGCCACCAATCATTAAAATGATACCAAACTCGCCAATTGTATGGGCAAAGCCTAGCATTGCCGCGCTGATAATACCTGCCTGTGACCAAGGTAGAACTAAGTGGCGCATTTGGTCGCTAGGGCTGCTGCCCATGGTTGAGGCAGCCTCTAATAACTTATAGGGCAAGTGATCGAATGTATGTTTTAATGGTTGTACAACAAAGGGCAATGAATAAATAACAGAACCGATAACGAGTGCGCTGAAACTAAATGCTAGGCGGCTATCGAACAGTGTTTGCCAGCTTTGACCAAGTGCCGAATGCGGCGCAAAGCTAATTAATAGGTAAAAGCCGATCACCGTGGGAGGCAGTACTAAGGGTAGTGCAATCAACGCTTCAATCAACGGTTTAAATCGACTGCGACTGCGAGAAAGCTTCCATGCAATAGGAATTGAAATAAGCAGTAACAGTAGCGTGCTCACAAATGCCAGCTGCAAGGTAAGCCAGATAGCGGTTAAGTCATTGCTGGAAATAAACTCATTCACTGGCGGCTTGATACCCTAATGCGCTGATAATAGTTTGGCCTTGATTGGACAAAATAAAGTTTACTAAGGCGGTTGCTAGCTGTTGATTTTCACTGTGCTGCAAAATCACACCTTGATGAATGATGGCATCATAGCTGTTGCTGCTTAGTGGGCAATAGATGATTTCTTTGGCAGTATTGCGTGCCAGCCATTGCTGAATTAATACTGAGCTGGTAATGGCATGATCAACATTGCCGGTAGCAAAAAAATGCAAAGTTTGGGCTGCATTTTCAGCGCTAATTAGACGTAGATTGACTATTTGATCAAGGCCTTGATTGCGCATGACTTGCTTAGCAGCTAGCCCATACGGGGCAATTTTGGGGTTGGCAATAGCGATAGAAGTGCCGCTAAATTGAGTGCCGTTTGAGTTTAAACATTGATTACCGGTTGATACCAAAGCGATTTCTCCAATAGCATAGTTAAAGCTGCTGGCTTTAATGGCGAGCTTCATGTCTTCTGATAAAAGTGAATGCTTACTATCTCCGAAAAGTACTATATCAAAGGGTGCGCCATTTACAGCCTGAGAAAAAAGCTTACCGCTAGAGGCACTGCTGAGCTTTACATTACTATTAGTCTGTTGATTAAAGGCAGTTATCAACTTAACGGCTGCTGGTTTAAAACTGCTGGCAACGCCAAGGTGAAGTTGGTCATTGCCGCTGGCCATATTGACGCAGAGCAGGAGCGCAGTGATGAACAGAATTTTTTGCATTAAGACCTAATTAGTTATTTGAGAGGTGTTCTAGCCAAGCTCCATACGTCTACTTTAAGACCGGGCTGATGTTGTTGCAAGCTGCGTGTTAATTCACCAACAGTTTCGCCGGTGGTGATGACATCGTCAATAATAGCCACGTGTGAGATATCTTGAAGAGGTTTTGATTTAAATGCGCCGCGAATATTTTTTTTACGTTGAGCACGGGTTAGATTTTGCTGCGCCGACGTGGCTTTAATACGTCGACAACTATGATTGCTCATTTTTATCCCTAGCTGGTTAGCAATATATTTGGCGGTTAACTGGGCTTGATTGTAGCTACGATTATGCAACCTGCGCCAGTGCAGTGGCACGGGCATAATTAGCTGCGGTAGTGCTTCCTTATAATGAGTTGTGATGTGTCGGCTAAATAAATCGCCAAGCACTTTGATGGTAGCAAAACTATTATTGTATTTAAGTTGATAGATGAGCTTGGCAGTTAACTCATCATAACTAAGCAAAGACAAGCAGCGATGAAAGGGCTGAAGTTGCTTGCTACAGCTGCCACAGTGGGTTGACGGAGAGCTGGTTGGGAGACCGCAAGTTCTGCAATATATATCTATAATCGATAGTGAGTTTTCGCATTCGCTGCAGAGATCCAGCGCTCTGCTAGTAGCTTGGTCACAGACAATGCAACGCCCAGGAAAAAGCGCATAAGTTAATTGAGAAATATAGTAGTTAACCATATGAGTCCTTTCTGGTTGACAGCTTTTATCCAGTCCGTAAAATACTACTAAATCATTTATACAATAATTACTGTTCTAAGGACAGATGGAAGCCATTGATGAGCGCTATAACTGAAAATCTAATTCGCAGTAACTGGGCAGCTGTTGAAGTCCAGGCTCTGTTTGACCTGCCATTTAACGACTTAATGTTTAAGGCACAAACAGTTCACCGACAGTTTTTTGATCCAAACACGGTGCAGATAAGTCAATTGTTATCGATTAAAACCGGTGCCTGCCCAGAAGACTGTAAATACTGTCCGCAAAGTACGCGTTATGATACTGGTCTTAAAGTAGAGCCGTTAATGGAAGTCGATCATGTGATCGAAGAGGCTAGGGCCGCCAAACAAAGCGGCGCCACTCGCTTTTGTATGGGCGCCGCATGGCGCTCACCAAAGAAGAAAGATATGCCTTATGTTGTCGCCATGGTTGAGGGCGTAAAATCCTTGGGCTTAGAAACCTGTATGACACTGGGCATGTTGACTGAAGGCCAATCGCAAGAGCTGGCGGCTGCGGGGCTTGATTACTACAACCATAATTTAGATACCTCGCCAGAATATTACGAGGACATTATTACTACCCGCACCTATGGTGACCGTCTTACTACCCTGGAGAATGTGCGCAGCGCTGGGATGAAGGTTTGCAGTGGCGGTATTGTGGGTATGGGTGAAGAGTTAAAAGACCGCGTTGGTTTATTAATGCAATTAGCCAATTTACCGGTGCATCCAGAAAGTGTGCCAATTAATATGCTCGTTAAAGTGGACGGGACACCGTTAGACAATGTTGATGACTTAGAGCCGTTCGATTTTATTCGCACCATCGCTGTGGCCAGAATTCTGATGCCAAAATCTCATGTGCGGTTGTCGGCAGGGCGCGAAGAAATGAATGAGCAGATGCAGGCGATGACATTTTTAGCCGGAGCAAACTCGATATTTTATGGCGAAAAGCTGTTAACCACTCCCAACCCATCCGCTAATAAAGATATGGAATTGTTTGCCAAGCTTGGAATTAAGCCTGAAGGTTATGCTCAGACCCATCGTCCAGAAGATGAAGCGGCCATGTTGGTGGATAAAATTCAGCAGCAAGAAAACGATGCTGTGTTCTATAATGCCGCTAGCTAACACTTAGCTGCCACATTTTGGAACAAGTTCTTCAGCAACGTTTAAATGAGCGCCAGCGGCAATCGCTATACCGCGTTCGTAAAACTATTGCCAGCGCCCAAGGTGCGTCGGTGGTTGTTGATGGCAAGCAATTATTGGGCTTTTGCTCCAACGATTACTTGGGTTTGGCAAATCACCCTGAAATCAATCAAGCTGCTAAACAAGCCATTGATAAGTATGGTATAGGTAGTGGCGCATCGCATTTGGTTTGCGGCCACAGCAGTGAGCATCATGCACTAGAACAAGAGCTAGCGGAATTTACTGGACGAGATCGAGCGCTACTATTTTCAACCGGCTACATGGCCAATCTTGGTGTAATTACCGCACTGCTCAATAAGAGTGATTATTTGTTCGAAGACAAACTCAATCACGCGTCGTTATTAGATGGAGGTTTATTAAGCGGCGCACGGATGCAGCGTTATTTGCACAATGATATAACCAGCCTAGAGCTAAAGTTAGCTAAAACGAAAAGTGGCAATAAATTAATCGCGGTAGATGGTGTGTTTAGCATGGATGGCGATATTGCCCCCCTTCCCGAATTAGTGGCTAGCGCCAGGCGAAACGAGGCTTGGCTAATGGTAGATGATGCCCATGGTTTTGGTGTATTGGGTAAAAATGGCGGCGGCTGCAGCGAGCATTTTGGCTTAGATCAGCAGCAGCTACCCATTTTGATGGCAACGCTGGGTAAGGGCCTTGGCACTTTTGGCGCTTTTGTTGCCGGTAGCAATGCCTTAATAGAAACGCTAATACAGTTTTCAAAAAGTTATATCTATACCACTGCCATGCCGCCAAGTATTGCAGCGAGCACGCGTGCCGGGCTGCGATTATTACAAACTGAAAGCTGGCGACGCGAACACCTAGTAGAGCTAATTAACTACTTTAAACATGGGGCAGCATTACTAGAGCTGCCGTTAATGGAATCAAATACGGCTATTCAGCCGCTGTTAATTGGCGATGCCAATGCAGCGCTGGCATTGAGCGCGGGACTGGAGGCGAAAGGGATTTGGGTGTCAGCAATCCGTCCGCCGACAGTTCCAGCTGGCAGTGCTAGATTGCGGATTACGCTAAGTGCTGTCCATAGCAAACAGCAGGTAGAGCAATTACTGCAAGCATTAGCCGAACTCATGCCAAGGGTAAATCATGAGCAGTAATTGTAAAAATATCACTATCATTAATGGTTGGGGCGCTCAGGCTGCAGTCTGGAATGACTTTGTAGAACAGTTAGACTCACGTTATCAAATAAAGATTATTGATTTGCCTCGTGGCGAAACAGTTATATGCGACGATTTCTCCCTCGACGATTTGGTTGCTGAACTGGATCGAAAGATAATAACTAAGACGCATATTATCGCTTGGTCACTGGGAGGCAATGTTGCGATGGCGTTTGCCAATAAATATAGCGCTAAAGTTGCTAGCTTGCTGACTATTGCGGCCAGCCCAAAGTTTGTTCAAGGTAATGGCTGGGATAAAGGTATGCCGAGCGATACCTTTGATGAATTTTATCAGTCGGTATTAATTGATGAACTTAAGGCCTTAAAACTCTTTGCCGGTTTACAAGCCGTTAGCGATCGCAATGAAAAAACGGTGCTCAAAAAACTACGTCAACTAATTGGTGAAAGAAAACAATTAAATAAACAAGTATTAGCCACAGGCTTAGATATTTTGAGAAGTGTTGACCAACGTCAGAGCTGGCTGCAATTGCGCTGTCCTGAAAAACATGTGTATGGCGAAAATGACCATTTAGTGCCGCTGGAGGTAGCAGATTTTAGTCACAACAGTATGGTGATGATAGGTGTGAGTCATGCGCCAATGTTATCAGCGACGGCTGAGCTGGTGACTATTGTTGAGGAGTTTATTAGTTGATGGAATTTTCGCTCAATAAACAATCAATTGCGCAGTCTTTTAGTAAGGCCGCCGGTGGTTATGACAGTGCAGCCCAGTTTCAGCGGGATGTTGGCAGTCGGTTACTAACTTATATGCCAAAAGATTGTGGCAGCGTAGTGGTCGATTTGGGTTGTGGTACCGGATTTTTTCAGCGCCAATTATACGAAAAATATGACCACCCGATTGTTGGGTTGGATATCGCCGAAGGTATGTTGAGTTTTGCTAAAAATCACAGTTTTGCAGGTAATAATCAGTGGCTGGCTGCTGATGCCGAAAGTTTACCGTTTGCTGATGCCAGTGTTGATCTGATCTATAGCAGCATGGCAGTGCAGTGGTGCCAGCAGCTGCCGTTGCTTTTCAGTGAAATAAAAAGAGTATTAAAACCCCAGGGTAAATTTGTATTTTCTACTTTAATTGACGGCAGTTTGGCGGAACTGAAATCAGCATGGGAAAGTGTTGATGGTTATGTCCATGTCAATCGGTTCATGCCCGCATTGGATTGGCAGAGCACTATAGGCGCTGTCGGTTTGACTATCGAGAGCTCGACTGTGCACAGTCATCGGTTGAGCTATCAGAAACTCGGGCAGCTAACCGGGGAACTAAAAGCCATCGGTGCTCACAATATGAATGATGGCAGGCCCAAAGGTTTGATGGGTCGAAAAACGTATCAACAATTACATGCTGGCTATGAGGTGTTTCGTGACGATACTGGTGCACTGCCTGCCACTTATGAAGTGCTATATGGGGTGATTCGTAATGGCTAAAACATATTTCGTAACAGGTACCGACACCGATGCTGGCAAAACAGTTATTGCCTGTGGTTTATTACAAGCGTTTGCTAATGCTGGCTTAACAACTGCAGCAGTGAAACCGGTGGCTGCAGGTTGTGCAAGCACAGATGAAGGCTTGCGTAATGATGATGCCTTAGCATTAATGAGCGTTGCTACGCAAAAATTGCCCTATGCACAAGTAAACCCCATAGCTTTAAAACCAGCTATCGCACCGCATATTGCGGCTAATCAGATTAATCGGCGTCTCAGCATCAGCCGGCTAGCGGGTTTTTGCCGCGGGGTGTCAATCATCAAGGTTGATAAGGTGTTAATAGAAGGCGCGGGGGGTTGGCGAGTGCCTGTGAACGAGCGTGAAACACTGGCTGAATTACCGAAAGAATTGAATATTCCAGTGATTTTAGTCGTTGGAATGAAGCTTGGTTGTATTAATCATGCTATTTTGACCGCTGAGGCCATCTGTAATGATGGCTGTGTATTGGCGGGTTGGGTGGCCAATGTAGTGGATCAAGACATGGCTGAATTGGAGGCTAACTTTTCCTCTCTGCAAAGCCGTATAGCCTCACCATGCTTAGGTTTGGTGCCCTACATCCCTAATATTACACCAGCCGATGTGGCGGCCAAATTAACGCTGAATAAGCTGTTATAAAAGGCTAAATAGATTACCTACTAGGTAATTGACCCTATAGCCACCAGTTCTAATAATAGCGCCTTATTTTTACGGCCTACTTGGCCACCAACGAAGTTTGGAGAGTAGATATGACTTCTTACACTGTACCGCGCCGCGACATGGAATTTATTTTGGAAGATGTGCTAGACACTGGTGCACATTTCCAAAAAATCATCGGCGGAGAAGAAGTAAATATGGAGCTGGTGAACCAAATTTTGGATGCCGGGGCTGCCATTTGTGAAGATGTACTAGTGCCGTTAAATGAAGTAGGTGATCAGCAAGGTTGTAAAATTGGTGAAAACGGCGTCGAAACTCCAGCCGGTTTTAAAGAAGCCTACCAGCAGTTTGTTGAAGGTGGATGGGTTGGCTTAACTGGTGAAGAAGAATTTGGTGGTCAAGGGTTGCCGCCGTCGCTAAATGTTGTGATGAGTGAAATGGTTGGCGCTGCTAACTGGTCATTTGGTATGTACCCTGGTTTGAGTGGTGGTGCGGCTAATGCACTGCGTGTCCATGCTACTCCAGAACAAAAAGAAACCTACTTAACCAAGTTAGTATCAGGCGAGTGGACTGGCAACATGTGTTTGACCGAGCCACATTGCGGTTCTGATTTAGGCTTGTTGCGCACTAAAGCTGTAGCAACTGCCAACGGTACTTACAAAATCAGTGGTACGAAAATCTTTATCAGTGGTGGCGAACATGACATGACTGACAATATTCTGAGTCTGGTTATTGCTCGGGTTGAAGGCGCCCCTGCTGGCACCAAAGGTATCTCGTTATTCGTAGTGCCGCGTTACAACATTGAAACAGGTGAGGCCAATGGTGTTACATGTGGCTCGCTTGAGCACAAAATGGGTATTCACGGTAATGCTACCTGTCTGCTCAATTTTGACGATGCTGAAGGTATCTTGATCGGTGAAGAAAATAAAGGCTTGGGCTACATGTTCACCATGATGAATACAGCGCGCGTAGGTACTGCGCTGCAAGGTATTTGTCATTCCGAAGTGTCACTTCAGAAATCTACTGCCTATGCCCGTGACCGACTTCAAATGCGCTCACTAACTGGCCCTAAAAATCCTGACGGCCCAGCCGATCCAATTATTGTACATCCCGATGTGCGCCGTATGTTGCTAACCCAAAAGGCTCTAACTGAGGGCGGTCGTGCGTTTGTTTACTGGTTAGCTCAGCAATTAGAGGCAGCTCAGTTGAGTACAGATGGGCCTGACGCTGAATTGTATGAAATGACTGAGTTTCTAACGCCTATTGCTAAAGCCTTTATGACAGAAACTGGTTTTGAGTCAGTAAACCACGGTTTGCAAATCCTTGGTGGGCACGGTTTTATTGCGGAATGGGGTATGGAGCAACAAGTACGTGATTGCCGTATTTCTATGTTGTATGAGGGTACCACTGGTATTCAGGCGCTAGACTTACTAGGTCGTAAAGTGTTTGGTAATGGTGGTAAGAGCTTGGCTGCATTTACCAAGTTAATTCACAAGTTTTGTGAGGCCAATGCTGATAATGCTGATGTCGCATCGCATGTTGCTGAACTGCAGCGCCTAATTAAGCAATGGAGTGAAATCACCGGTCAAATTGGTGCTAAGGCAATGGAAAATGCTGATGAAGTTGGTGCCGCGTCAGTTGATTACTTGATGTATTCTGGTTATATCGTCTACGCCTTTTTCTGGGCTCAGATGGCCGCAGTAGCAGGTAAGAAAATTGCCGCTGGTGATGACAACGATTTCTATAAAGCTAAAATGGAAACTGCCAAGTTCTATTTTGAGCGCTTATTACCTCGTACTGCTACTCACGCTAAGTGTATTGAGTCTGGTGCCGACAGTTTGATGGGGATTACTGAAGAACAAATGTATATGGGTTAAGTTTCAATGGTTCTTGCACTAAAGCTGAAAGGCTGGCTATTATAGTCAGCCTTTCTTTTTGGGAGATTAACAATGGCAGAAAAGCCTAAATTGTCGGATGAAGACCTAGCGCGAGTCGATTCGTATCTAAACTCTGGTTTTAATGTGACCAAACGAAAGCCGTTTCGCCCGTTTCAGTTATTGGGTGTATTGGCATTAATTGTTGTCAGTATCAGTGCGTTTGCGCTCCTTATCGCGAGCATGAATGATGTTCTCTGATTGAACTTCTACTGTTGATTACTGGTCTTAATATATAACCGTTTAAACGATAGCGGTTAGCGCCTTTTTTTACCGCACGCTTGATGTTGTTATAAGGTTTAAGATCGCTATTAATTGAGCTGAGGATTAAAGTGAATACACGAATTACTGTAATTTTAATAGGTGGGGTGCTGGTTGCAGTCAGCGCTTATTTTATCATTAGTGAGCCCACCCCCATAGAGCCCGTAGCCGCGCCGCCTGCAATGCAGGTTGAAACGCCGCTAATAGAATTGCTAGCAGAGCAGCAACTTGCTCCGGTTGAAACTCCAAAGCCTATTGCCGCGGTGGTGAACACCAAAGTTATAGCGCCCAGTACTTTAGACGGTAGTGATATAAAAGTGATGCTGGCGGTGGCGGATATTTCAACTGATTTGGCCCAGTGGTTAGTACCTGAAGAGCAAATTAGAAAATGGGTTTTGTTTATTGATAATGCCGCCAATGGCGACTTAATTGCCAAGCACCGTCCCTGGCAATATTCAATGAAGCCATTAGTGGTTGCGACTCTAGGTAAAAAAGAGTATCTAGCCCCGTCAAATTATCAGCGTGCGAAACCGTTATTAACAGCGGTAATGAGTATTCCTCCGGAAAAACTTGCCGACTATTATTACAGCTGGTCGCCACTGCTGGAGAAGGCCTATCGTGAACTAGGCAAAGCAGGCAGTTTTGATACGCGCTTTAACCAGGCTATTGATAAAGTGTTGGCGGCGAAAAGTTTGCCAGCAGAACCTGAATTGAAACTTCCTAGCGTAATGTATCAATACCAAGATAAGTCGCTGGAAACCGCTAGCGATATTGACAAACTAATATGGCGGCTTGGTTTCGAGAATACTAATGACATACAACAGTATTTGCGGGATTTAAAAAGTAGGCTTTAACGATATTATAAAAAGGCTGCTTCGCAGCCTTTTTTATTTCTAGTATAAAAATAAAAATATCTAGGTTTTAAGCTATGGTTGAGATACTTAATCGAAATATTGTGGTGTTAATGCTGTGCCAAATCTTGGCATTTACCGCATCCTTTTCTTTAATGCTAGTAGGTGGGCTTATTGGCACAGAGCTATCAGGTAGCGATCGGCTTGGCACTTTGCCAATTGCGGCAATGGTAATTGGTACCGCCATCGGCGTGACGCCGGTTATTCTGCTGATGAAAAAATTTGGCCGTAAACCGGTCTTTATCGTTGCGGCATTACTAGGTGTAGTGGCCAGTTTATTAATTGTTTATGCACTAAATCAACAAAGCTTTAGTTACTTTTGCGCTGGTTCTGCTTTAGTTGGATTGTTTTTAGCCAGCGTGCAGCAATATCGTTTCGCTGCTATGGAAAGTGTATCGTTAGACAAAGCCCCCACCGCCGTATCCATGTTGTTGTTAGCAGGTGTCGTCGCAGCATTTATCGGTCCAGAGTTAGTGCTGTGGGGTAAAGCATTAACGGCAGTTGATTATGAAGGCTCATATTATGTTGTTGCCGTCTGTATTTTATTATCCATTTTATTAATGACTTTATATCAAAGTATTGAGCCTAGTGAAAAAGCAGTTATAAAAGGCGGTCGACGGTTATCAAAATTATTGTCATTGTCACCACTATGGTTGGCGTTATTGTCGGCGGCTATTGGTTATGCGGTGATGAGTTTGGTGATGACGGCGACACCGGTGAGTATGCATAACCACTTCCATCACAGTTTGGAAGATACCAAGTGGGTATTGCAAAGTCATGTGATGGCGATGTTTTTACCATCCCTGTTTGCCCCATGGATTATTTCTCGCATCGGTATTCATAGCTTAATAGCAGCAGGTTTGGTGGCAATGTTTGCAGCACTTATTGTCTCGTTCCAATATTTCAGTGTAGATGGATTTTGGGTCTCATTAGTGCTGTTAGGTATTGGTTGGAATTTTATGTTTGTTGGTGGCACTTCCTTGCTGCCACTAGTTTACCGTGACGGAGAACAGTTTACTGTTCAGGCATTAAACGATGGGGTGGTATTTTCTAGCCAAGCCTTCGCATCGTTTTCATCGGGCTGGATATTAGCGGCATGGCAGTGGCAGGGAGTTATATTGGCTAGTATTCCTCTGCTATTACTGCCGTTAGGCTTGTTGATTTGGGTGCGGTTTAGTGGGAAGTAGTATCAAGTTGGCGCAGTTTGTAGCCTTTCCTTTCTAGTAGCGCAACGATGCCATTATTGCCACCAAAATGACCTGCACCAATAATGACAAAATGAGTACCGTCATTGGTAAGCATAGTAATGATTTCAGTAACAAATTTTCTATTACGGATATCGAATAATTTATCTAAAGCAGGTCTTGCTTGTGGATATTTAGTTAAGGTTTCTTTGACTAGTAATGAGTATAAACTTTCGTAGTGTCCCATTTCCCAAGTTTCCATCAATAGCTGCAGATAGCCGCTATCTAAGGATTTTTCATAGACCAGTAAATCAGCATCGATTTTCAGCAGATCCTCATAAACGCTGTCTATAATGGCGATTTGTTGTTCTAGTGTCTCTAATTGCCCAACCGGTTTGTTCTCTGCTTTGGCTTTGGCTAAAAAATGTTGGTCCATGCCATACTTTGGTAAGTAACCGAGTTTGGCTAAATTAGCTTGCATCACTTGAGTTGATAGCAGCCAAGGTTTGAATTGCTGAAATGACGCTAGCGACATATTACTTTTTTTAAGTTTCTTCTCTAGCGTGCGGGTTTGTTCAATACTGAGATAATCCAAAATCGAAATGCCAGCAGGATAAACCCCTTTTTTGCGTATCAACTCTGCTACCTCTTTTTGCCGCAGCGAGTTTAAATCTACTTCAACTGTCAAGGTGTCCGAGCGCTTATAAGCGTTGTTTATACTGTCATAAAGAGGGTAGAGATTCTTTTTCCAGACATGTACCGAACCAAATAAATAGATGGTGCTATCGCCTTTGCTTAGCTCCCACAACATGGCTTTTTTTGCCGCTATTGCCTGCCCCGAAAAGCTGCATGCTAAAACAATAAGGTTGAGTGCAAGTATGCGAAAAAATAGTCTGCGCATTAATAATCCTTAGATAAAACTGGATTCTTATCTTTCTACCTATAGTCGCTGATACCTTAGCAAGTTAAGTTATAGTTGCCAATAGTTACAATACAGCGAGCAGAATTAAAAATCATATTATCTTTATCCGAATGAAATATTCATTTCCTTAATGGCATTAACAAAAAACGAGCGAACATATTTTGGCTCGTCAATTAACTGCGGATTTTTTAATCGAGGTATAATTTCCTCGAACATAGTTTTTAGTTCTAGCCTCGCCATATGCGAGCCTAGGCAAAAGTGCTGGCCGATTCCGAAAGAGCGTAATTGATTATATAAGTCAGGCATGCGCTCCTGACGGGTAACGTCAAATACCATCGCGTCGTCACCAAATACTTTTTCGTCTAAATTGGTGGCATGGTAATGCAATAAAACTTTGTCGCCTTTTTTAATAAGTTTATCGCCAACTTCCACGTCCTCGACAGCGGTACGTCGCATGCAAATAAAGGCCGTGTTGTAGCGCAAAATTTCTTCGCAGGCATTACCAATTTTATCAGGGTTGTCGACTAAGTATTGTAGCTGTTCGGGGTTTTCCATCAGTAAGCGCATACCTTGGGCAATAACAGTGCGAGTCGATTCATTGCCACCAACTAAAATAAGAATAAACATCCAGCCAAATTCATCATCACTTAGCGGGCGGCCATCAAACTCTCCATCCAGTAGCGCGCCTAATACGTTTTGCTGTGGGTTTTCTCTATGTTTTGCGGCCAACTTCATCGCGTAATCAATTACCATTATAGCGGCTACTTGGCCTTCTTCTTCGCCGATTGCCATATCGGGGTCGTCGGCAAAAATCATTGTGTTAGTCCAGTCAAAAAATTGCTTTCTATCTGCAGCCGGTACCCCCAGTAGATCTAAGATAGCGAATAGTGGTAGCTCAGCCGCTACTTCTTCAACAAATTCGCACTGCCCCTTGTTAATGACATTGTCGATAATGCGCTTGGCATGAATTTTAAATACCGGTAAGTAGGCGTCTACAGCTTTTGGCGTGAACGCTGCGCGGGTAAGTCGACGCATCTTTTGGTGTAAGGGTGGGTCCATATTAATAATGGTGCTGCGTTGCGCTGCGACAATGTCATCAGAGAATTCCATCGGGAATGCTAGGCGCTCGCGGGATGAAAAAAGCTTGGGATTTTTGGAAATAAAATCCATTTCAGCTTGTCCCGTTATAGCCCAGTAAGGGATCCCAGTGATCGGGTCTTGTAGATAAGTTATCGGGCCACCCTGTTGATTAATCCGGCGCAGCTCGCCGTAAGGCATGCCATGTGAATATGTGTCTGGGTCGACCAAGTTAGCAAACGGGCATTGACTCATTATTGTTATCTCATTCTTTTGTCTTCGCTGTAGTCTAGCAATTTCTGCTACCACCATTGGTTTCAATTTGGTTAGAATTTAATTTACTCTAAACTAAAAATAATGACGATATTGTGATTATAATATTAGTTATTCGATGATTTTGACCTATAGTTTAGGTTGTAATTCGGCAGCTTTAGGCAGTGAAATGGCATTAGTAAAGATACAGAAAGGTCCGGCAACGGTAATCGTCGACACAGATAATGGCGCAAGGTTGGCGTCGCTAGAAGTAAACGGCTTGAACTTGTTGGTTGGGCGGGACGCTAATCCGTTGAGCTGGGGTTGCTTTCCAATGGTACCTTGGGTCGGTCGCCTACGTAATAGCTCTTTTTGGTATGACGCCAAAGTTAGACGGGTGCGGAAAAATTTTGGCCAGCACTCGATCCACGGCACTGCCTTTGATAAACCTTGGCAACAAGTGGGCTCAGGCAGGTTTAGTACTGTATTTGATGAGGACTGGCCGTTTGCAGGCAGCGCTCATCAAACTATTAGCTTAAAGGCAGATGAGCTAGTAATGACCTTAGAAGTGCGGTCAGAGGGCGATAAATTCCCCGCTAGTATTGGCTGGCATCCTTGGTTTAATCGCCAGTTAGAGCGAGGTAGGCCCGCTGAGTTGAGCTTTACCGCAGGCTCCCAATACCTATGTGATGCAGAATTGATCCCTACTGGTGTGTTAGCGCCGCCGCTCGATGGGCCATGGGATGACAGCTTTACTGAAATGCATAAAGAGCCGGTGATTCACTGGCCGGGTGCTATGCGCATGGAATTAAGCTCAACGGTTAATGACTGGACCATATACAACTTATTAGACCATGCCATCTGCGTCGAGCCCATCAGTGGGCCGCCTAACGCGCTTAATATAGCGCCAGTTATTGTTTCACCAGGGCAGTCATTGTTTGCTGAAATGCGGCTTAAATGGACCTTAGAGTCAGCGGTGTTATAGCGGTAAGCCTTTATAGATATACTCGCTGGTCGAGCACACATTGATTTTGTCAAAATCAATAAAGCGGCCGCAGCTCTCCATCATCGTTTGGGAATTGCGTGCTAATTTTTCATCATCATCCTGGGCATCATAGAATACTGCCTGGTCTGTTAGCGCTGCCAATGGAAAGCTTTCCTCTACAATGGCATCAATCTTTGGGGCATTTTCTGTTAATGGCCTGACGACTAAGTTTTGAGTGTAAGAAAACGTCGATTGGGTATCAATAGCAATTGCGGTATGCGAGTACTGCCAGACTTCTATCCATTGTTCAACGCTAAGCCTAGCTGGTCTCTGCAGCAAGGCTACTTGAGCAAAGCCTGGCGTTCTGTCCCCTGCTGCCGCAATTTGGGTAGTGTTTCGCAGTGGGCATGACTCAGTTACCAAATAGCCGACAATACTGGCTCCTGTCGCTGCCAAAATTTTCTCCAGCGGCGCTCGGTTTATTGCTGAATGCAGCCATATTGAAACGACTGCATGTGCTTTTGCTGTAATACTCTCCATTGCCATGGCATCGCCTGCCGCTACGGCTTCGTCAGCAAGATTTAGTTGCAGTCCTAGTGGCTTGGCAGCCAGCAACTGCGGCGCGATTTCCTGCTGCATTAGCCGGACAAAATCGTCTCGATTTTGCTCATTTTGTCTAGAAATTAAGTAAATGATTTTTTCCACTTTGTACTCCGCAGGCGTATCATTAGCCCCAATTTTTACAAGGCTATTTTTATTGCCGTTGTTGTAGTTATAACCATTACGCTAGGTTAAGTGAATAGTTTTCCGGTTGCGATTTGTTAATTCGCATTATGGTAATAGTTTATAGCATTAGTGTTGGCTATTATCTGCGCCAGTGTTTTATTGGCCAAAACAGGCTTGAGGAAAGAGTAAATGCAAGATTCTCTGCAACATAAAATTAAAGCCCGGTTTCTGGCTATTCCGGCAAAACAACGTTACCCCATCGTGACGCTTGCTGTTGCTGTTTTTATTGGCGTACTGATGCTGTCGTTTCGGCCCCATTTAGAACCCCAAGGCGTTGAGCGCAGTTTAATAGCGGTGCGAACACTTACTGTTGAGCCTCAAGCAGAGGTATTAACTATTCGCTCTCAAGGTACCGTTAAGCCCAGAGTAGAAGGGCAACTAACCCCGGAGGTATCTGGACGCGTGGTGTGGCTCTCTCCTGCGCTGGTTACCGGTGGCAGTTTTAATAAAGGTGATTTGTTATTTCGGATTGATGATAGTGATTATCGTAATTCCCACGATCGGAGTAAGGCGTCAGTAAGCAGGGCCGAAGTTGAATATGAGCTGGCTGAATCTGATAACACTCGGCAGCAGCAATTGTTCAAGAAAAGGCTTTCAAGTCAGTCACAAGTTGATCAGGCCCATCGGGCTTATCGTGTTGCCGAGGCAAATTTAATTGAAGCTAGAATCTCACGTGAGCAGTCTCGCTTGAATTTAAAAAGAGTTCGTATTAGCGCCCCTTATACCGGACGAGTATTAAATGAGAGTGTTGATGTTGGTGAGTATGTTAGTTCAAGTAAATCGGTTGCCTCGATTTATGCTACCGATACTTTTGAGATTCGGTTACCAATCGCTAATAGTCAGTTTGCCTATCTAAATTTGTCATCAACCGAATCAGGCATGATTGATGAAATGCATGCCCCTAAGGTAACGATTTACGGTGAATATGGCGGTGCCAAGTTTGAGTGGTTGGGCGAGATGGTGAGAACCGAAGCGGTTATCGATGCACAAAGCAGAATGCTATACGGCGTTGCTAGAGTAAAAACTGAATACTCAAAAGGTAGGCCGCCTTTAGTTGTAGGCCTGTTTGTTAAAGCTGACATAGAGGGGCGTGCGGTAGAGAATGTTATTCGTCTACCGCGCAGCGCTATGCGTGATGACAACCAATTGCTAGTGGTTGATGAAGAAGATCGATTGCGATTTCGTAAAGTAAAAATTCTGCGGGTGGAGTACGACGATGTGCTGGTCAGTGGCGGACTAGTAGCGGGTGAACGAGTGTGTGTTTCGCCGTTGCAAGTTGTGGTCGATGGTATGCAAGTTAAGCCGATTGACGTTACTCCGCCGAAGCGGGTGCCAGCAGTGGCAGAATCAGCTGGCGACGCCACTGTTGGCGCTAAAGCGGAGATAGTCGAGGCTTCAGCTACTAAGGTTGAACCTAGCACTGCGGCAGATGCCGTCGAAGAGACTAAAATAGGCGCCGTAGAGAAGGCCTCATCGTGAAAGGCGTAATCACCTGGTTTATTGATAACAAAGTTGCCACCAATTTGTTTATGTGGATTTTGATTATCGGGGGTCTGTCAGCACTGCCGCGAATTCATCAAGAAGAATTTCCTAATATGGATATCAACGCCATCAGTATTTCGGTGGTGCATCCAGGGGCATCGCCGATCGATGTTGAAAATGCTATTTGTATGCGCATTGAAGAAGCGATTGATGGTGAGATAGGTATTAAACATATTGACTCTACCGCCAGTGAAGGCATCTGTACGGTAATGGCAGAGCTTGAGAAAAGCGCTGACAAAGACAAAGTATTAGATCATATAAAAAGTAAAGTTGACGGCATTGATAGTTTTCCAGATGAAATTGAAAACCCCGTCGTTGCAGAAGTACAGGTTATCACTAACGTATTACAAGTGGCATTGTCGGGCGATGCTGACGAGCGTACGCTGAAAGAACTTGCCGAAAGAATGCGCGAAGACCTGCTAGAATTTGATGGAGTATCACAAGTTACGTTGATGTATGTACGCCCCTATGAAATATCTATAGAGGTGTCTGAGCAAAGTCTGCGTCGGTTTGGCTTAACGCTGCAACAAGTTGGTCAGTCGATACAAAACAATTCTTATGACTTGCCTGGTGGTGCAATAAAAACTGAAGATGGTGAGATTTTATTACGCACTGCAACTAAAGCAAAAAATGGCCGCGACCTCGAGCGTATTGTGATCTTGACACGACCTGATGGTTCGAACGTGTTATTGAGTGATATCGCGACGGTTATTGACGGCTTTAAAGATACTGATCTGCGCGCATCATTTAATGGTGAGCCCGCGGCGGTAGTTGTGGTAAAGCGAGTTGGTCATGAAGATGTACTAGACATCGCGAGCAAAGTAAAAAGCTATGTGGCCGCCGCTGAACAGACTTTGCCTGAAGGAATTACCCAAACGATTTGGTTAGATGAGTCGCAAGACTTGGTAGATCGTCTCGATGTGCTCTCCAATAACGCTATTAGTGGTTTATGTTTAGTGCTGTTAGTGCTGGCACTATTTTTGAAATTACGGTTAGCGTTATGGGTGGCTGTCGGGATTCCAATTTCCCTGATGGGAACCGTTATGCTGTTTCCGCTGTTAGGTATTTCTATCAGCACCTTGTCAGTGATGGGAGTCATCTTAGTATTAGGTATTTTGGTAGACGATGCGATAGTGGTCGGTGAACGCGTGCATGCTCATCAGCAGATGGGTAAGACTCCGCGTCAAGCAGCAATTGATGGTACTTATGAAGTCTCGGTACCAGTTATTTTTGGTGTGCTGACTACGATGGCAGCCTTTATGCCGATTATGTTTGTTCCTACCAATATGGGGCCATTCTTTGCCGGTATTGGTATAGCATCGTTATTAACTTTGTTTTTCAGTGTTATTGAATCGCAATTAATTTTGCCGATGCATTTAGCGCATAGTTCTGAGCGCGAGAAAAAAGGCTTAGCGATCGGTCGCTGGTGGAGCAATGTGCAAGATGGTTTTGCCAGTTGGTTAGATGGAGTTGCCAATAATCACTACCAGCCGCTACTAGCAAAGGCGCTTGAATGGCGTTATTTTACTGCCTCCATAGCAGTGGCCATAGTTATTATTATTCTGTCGATGATGGCTAGCGGCAGAATTGTGTTTCAGTTTTTCCCCTCGGTAGACGGCACTAGAATAAATGCCATGTTGACCATGCCAGAGGGAACGCCAGTTGAGACGACTGAAAAAGCGGTGTTGCAATTACAGCGCGGAGCTAAACTATTGCAAGCAGAGTTAGATGCGGATCTAGAACCAGGTGAAGACAGTAAGGTGACCCATGTAATGGCATCTATTGGCGCGCATTTTGAAAAAAATTCGATGAGTCTAGATACTGCGGGTGGCAGCAATATTGCCGAGGTCGCCATTGAATTGAATTTACCGCCTAATTATTCGGGTACGCCGCCAGCAGTGTTTGCATTGCGTTGGCGGGAATTAACCGGCCCGGTAGCTGATGCGGTTGAACTGACATTTGACGTATCAGCATTTTCCGCGGGCATGCCAATAGACTTGCAAGTACGCGGCTCTAGTATGGAAGAAATCAAGCAGGCTACCGCAATACTGCGCACTGCTATTAGCTCTTATGACGGTGTCTATGATGTGTCGGATACGTTTAGAGGTGGTAAACAAGAAGTCAAACTGACGCTGTTACCAGAAGCGCGTAATTTGGGTTTAACCGCCGCTGACCTAGCAATGCAAGTACGACATGCTTTTTATGGTTTTGAAGTACAACGCATTCAGCGCGGGCGCGAAGATATTAAAGTCATGGTGCGCTACCCCGAAAATGAACGAGTTTCGCTAGGTGACTTGGAAGAGATGCGTATTCGTACCAAAGACGGTATTGAAGTTCCCTTCGGGTCAGTGGCCAAAGTTGAATTGGGTGTTGGTTATGCGGCTATTAATCGTGAAGACGGCCAGCGAGTTATTCGAGTGAAAGCTAATTTAGATAGAACGGTTACCACGCCAGAGAACGTATTGGCTTCGTTGAATAAAACGACTTTGCTGGAAATTAAAGAGCGCTTCCCTGGGGTTAGTTTTGCGGTTGCTGGTGAAGCCGAAGAAAGCATGGAAGCCATGGGTGCCATGGGCAGGATGGCGTTAATGGCGATGTTAATTATCTACGCTTTATTAGCTATTCCCCTGCAATCATATTTGCAGCCACTAGTGATTATGAGTGTTATTCCTTTTGGCGCGATGGGTGCAATTATTGGCCACTATATTATGGGTTGGGATCTAATTTTCTTCTCACTACTAGGTATTATGGCTCTGTCTGGGGTGGTGGTTAACTCCAGTTTAGTTTTAGTTGATTATATTAATCGTCAAGTACGCACTGGCACCCCTATTGAAGAGGCGGTGTTAACTGCGGGGAGTACAAGGTTTAGACCAATTGTACTGACGTCTGCAACAACCTTTGTAGGTTTAGTGCCGCTTATTTCAACCTCCAGTTTAGCAACCATGATTTTTGTACCAATGGCTATTTCATTGTCGTTTGGAGTATTGTTTGCCACCGCCATTACCTTGTTTTTAGTGCCCTGTCTGTATTTGATGTTAGATGATGCGTTACAAGCACAAAAGCAGTGGCGTGGGGGTGCTCGTAAGAAATTAAAATCAGCATTGGGGATAAACCAAAGCTAGGGGTTATTTTAGTTTGTTGATGGATACTAAAATAAATGCCCAACAATCTTTGCAATGGTGATTTATGGCCCAAGCTTTAGTGATTGATTATTACTCTGATGCACTTTGTCTATGGACATGGATAGCACCGCGCAGAATTGAAGAGTTACTCAAAATTTTGGTAGTAGCATTCAGTTTAATTATTACTATGTCGACATTTTTGGTGACGTAGCAACCAAAATGAAAAATCAATGGGCGTCTAAAGATGGTTATGAGGGTTTTGCCGTCCATATTAAATAATCCTATGATGCTTACCAAACAGTGATAATTAACCCTAAAATATGGGCCTAGGTTAAGCCTACAATATCAGCTAATGCGCATTTGTTACTGAAAGTGGTTGAGCTTAACTTTGATGAATGTAGAGCTATTGATATGGCATTAACAATTAGAAAATAATTTTTGAAAGCGCAGTAGATATAACAAGCCTCGGTTGGCTTTATCAGCTAATTGAAGACAGAGGCTTAGATATAGCGCTTGTAAAAACTAGTGTTAATGACGGTGAGGCGATTGCCGCACTTATCAGCAAGCGAAGCAAAATACTATCAAGGGCAGCCCGTCTTATGCTATAGCCAAAGGGCGCCAGACGTTTTATGGCAATGTTGGTTACCGAGTGTTGGCGGCTGATATTGAAGAGTTATTAACAAGCCCAGAGGAAGAAACGAGTTGGTGTTAGATAATTTGATCCGGTGTTTTTTTATATAAAAACCGAGAGCCAGTATGACAAAAAGCTAAGTTCTAAAACCCACTGAGCCCACCACCAGCCCCGCCACCTTGCCCAGGTACAATAATTGAAGACGCTTGCTCGCGACGCATCTCTTCAATTTGTTTTACGGTTTTCTCCAGAGCTATTTGTGCTTCTATGCCGAATTTCTCACTGGCTTCACTTAAGTCAGCCGCAGCAATTTCAAAATTCAGCGGCAACGCGCCGCCAGGCGTCATGATTTGTGTTTCGCCACTGTAGATAACGACACGACTAGCATCGTCAGCGCCGTTAGCAGTGACCGGAGTAAGGCGACGAATAGTGCCAACCTTGCGATCGGTAAAAGTATCTTCGCGATATAAATCACTCGCGTCCATAGTCATTTCGCTGTCGTTGTGTTCCATAGTCTTTTCGCTATTGAGTTAATGAAGCATTTAAAAGACGATTAAAAATCGCCTTCAGCTAAGGCCATTACGTTGGCGCTACCAGCTAATAAAATCTCTAGATGACCGGTTGCGCGGGGCATTAAATGGTCAGCATAAAAGCCAGCAGTAATAATCTTATTACTGTAAAAGCTATCAGTTTCGCCAGCTGCAATCACTTGGTTAGCGGCAACAGCTGCACGAGCCATATGCCAGCCACCACAAATGTAGCCGGTTAACATTAGTAAGTTAAACGATGCGCTGTTTAGCTCGTCGCTATCTTTATTGTCTAAGGCCCAGGCAACGGCTTGCTTAATAGTAGCAATACCCGCTACTAGACGAATAGCGATAGCCGCTAATGTTTCGCCTTCAGCTTTTACTGCGGCTAGGGTTTCTTCCATGTCAGCAATAAGTGCGTGGTAACCGGCGCCACCGTCGCGAGTTAGTTTGCGGCCAATCAGGTCCATCGCTTGGATGCCATTAGTGCCCTCGTAAATAGCAAGAATACGCGAGTCACGGTAGTGTTGGGCAACGCCTGTTTCTTCAACGAAACCCATGCCGCCATACACCTGGATGCCCAGCGAGGTAATTTCATTAGACATTTCAGTACACCAGCCCTTAACCACTGGAGTCATTAAGTCTGCTCTTTTACTGCTAGCTTTAGCAATATCCTCATCGGTATTTTTGTGAGCATGGTCAGTATGGGCGTAAGTCGAATAAAGCAGGGCGCGCATAGCTTCAGTGCTGGCGCGCATTACCATTAACATACGACGCACGTCAGGGTGGTTAATAATTGTTTTGCCACCACCTTGTACGCGATCTTTAGCGTACCAAACAGCATCCTGATAGGCGCGGTCTGAGATACTTAGACCTTGGCCGCCAACGCCGATGCGAGCGTGGTTCATCATAGTAAACATATGGGCTAGGCCAGTATTTTCTTGGCCAACTAAGTAACCCACAGCACCGCCATTGTCGCCAAAGCTCATCGTGCAAGTAGCACTGGCATGGATGCCTAACTTATGTTCTAGCGATACCGCATAGGCATCGTTGCGCTCACCAAGACTGCCATCAACGTTAACTAAAAACTTAGGGACAACAAACAATGAAATGCCACGAGTGCCTTCAGGGGCATCAGGTAGGCGCGCCAATACTAAGTGAATAATGTTCTCAGCCATATCATGATCACCCCAGGTGATATAGATTTTTTGCCCAGAAATTAAATAGTGATCACCGTTAGGGATAGCTTTTGAGCGCACTAGTGATAAATCTGAACCCGCTTGAGGCTCAGTTAAGTTCATCGTCCCGGACCACTGCCCGCTAGTCATTTTTTCAGCATAAGTGGCAAGTAAGTCATCGCTGGCGTGTGACATCAGTGCGTTTAACGCACCGGCTGATAACAACGGCGCCAAACTAAATGACATATTTGCCGCCGCTACCATTTCGCCTAGTGGGGCGGCTACCAATTCAGGTAAGCCCTGACCGCCGTATTGCGGGTCGCCAGCTAAGCTACTCCAGCCGCCGTCTACATATTGCTGATAAGCTTCTTTAAAACCGGGTGGGGTTACCACTCCATCACCTTCGATTTTTGAGCCGTGCTCGTCACCGATTGCGTTTATTGGCGCTAGTACTTGGCCGCTAAAGCGCGCTGCTTCTTCAACAATAGCAGTTACCAAGTCTTCAGACGCTTCCTCGTAGCCTGGCAACTGTGCAACTTGGTCAAGGCCTGCTAGGTACTTCATGGTAAATAGCATGTCTTTAACGGGAGCATTGTAATCAGTCATAATTTCTATCTCTAATACGTTTAATAAATCTTGATGTTAGGTGTTCGGAAATTTGTAGTCAGCAAAATGCTCGCGCAATTTTACTTTTTGTATTTTACCGGTAGCGGTGTGAGGCAGTTCGTTAATAAAGACGACATCTTCAGGCAGCCACCATTTAGCAACTTTATCGGTCATAAATTCCAGCATGCTATCTCGGTCTATCTCCATGCCTTCGTTTTTAACCACGATTAGTAAAGGACGTTCACTCCACTTAGGGTGGTAGGCGCCAATTACGGCGGCTTCGGCCACGGCAGGATGATCGACTGCACAGTTTTCTAGTTCTATCGAGCTAATCCATTCGCCGCCAGATTTAATAACGTCTTTAGTGCGATCGGTAATCTGCATGCTGCCATCAGCGTTAATATTTGCCACGTCGCCGGTATCGAACCAGCCATCGTCGTCACTGGCGCTTTTGTCTAATTTAAAATATTCAGCGCAAATCCAGGGGCCACGTACTTTTAATGTACCGAAGGCAACACCATCCCAAGGTAATTCGTTATTATCTTCGTCAACAATTTTCATTTCTACGCCGCAAACTGGACGACCTGCTCTGATGCGAGCACTGGCATATTCCTCGTCGCTATAGCTTTCGCGTGGGCGCGGTAGCGCATTTAATGTGCCCAATGGGCTCATTTCGGTCATCCCCCAGCCAACGTGAGTATAAACGCCATGTTCGGTTTCAAAATTTTCCATAATGGATAACGGGCAAGCGGCGCCGCCAACTACCACTCTTTCGAGACTAGTGATTTGTTTTTCAGTTTTGGCTAAATAGGCTAATAGTCCTAACCACACCGTTGGCACTCCAGCTGAGAAGGTGACCTGCTCTTCTTCAATGAGGTTTTGAAGTGTTTCTGGGTTACCCATATGCGAGCCAGGGAATACCAGTTTACAGCCAACCATGGCCGCGGCGTATGGCATATTCCAAGCGTTAACATGAAACATTGGCACGATTGGCATAATGGTGTCGCGAATAGATATATTCATTACGTCGGGCAAGCAGCCTGCATAGGTATGGAGTACCAAGGCGCGATGAGAGTAAACGACACCTTTTGGATTGCCGGTAGTGCCTGAGGTGTAACACATGCCACAGGCATCATTTTCGTCAATTTCTGGCCAGCTGAATTCAGTGCTTTCACCAGCGATAAGCTCTTCATAGCAGTGTACATTACTCAGTCTGGTCGCCGGCATATTGTCTTTGCTAGTTAATACAATATAGCCCTGCACTGCTGGTAGTTTATCTTCTAGCTGCTCTAATAAGGGCACAAAATCTGGGTCTACCATTAACCATTTGTCTTCGCCATGGTTAACGATGTATTCAATTTGTTCGGGGAATAACCTTGGGTTAATGGTGTGGCAAATAGCGCCGCCACAACCGGTGGCAAAGTAAATCTCAAAATGGCGATAGTCGTTCCATGCCAAAGTGCCAATAAAATCACCTTGTTCCACACCTAGTTTTTTAAGTGCATTAGCAAGTTGACGGGTACGACTAAATGCGTCTTTAAAGGTATAGCGATGGCGCGGGTTGTCACTGGTAACTGATACTATTTCCGTCGTTGGGTTTATTTGTTCCGCGTGTCGCATCAACATTTGTAATGTTAATGGCATATCCATCATTAATCCGCGCATAGTTTTTCGTCTCTCTTTATATTTAGTTGATAGCACATGAAAAGCTGAAGACTGTCAGTAGGTGCCAGCTATTAAGGTCGAATCTATCTATCTAATAATTATACCTTTATTAACACGGCAATGGCAGCCTAACGGTTCACCAAAGTCTTGATTTTCGAGGTCTGTCGATCAAGTGGTGAAAGCTGATACACAAGCTGGTTGCCCAGTCACTAATAAGCAAAATGGCTAAGGTTCGATATTGTTACGCTGTGATAGTTCCATCAGCACACAGTAAGATTGAAGGGTAGTTCGCCGCGCTCAAAACCATAGCGCTTTAAGTAATATAGTCGATGCCAAAGTCATTCATTTAATCCATATCCAATCAGGCTGTGAGCATTCTCTTTGCGAGCTTATGAATAAAGGCTATGCTGCTCCGAGTGAATTGTACTGCCAGCTTTACTTAATCGATATTATTTTGATCATAAAAGGAATATATGACTATCTCGGCTAAAAAAATTGCTCATGTAAACTTGAATGTCAGTTCAGTAAATCAAGGGCTACGTTTTCATACTGAAAGTCTAAAAATGCGCAATGTCGGACATATTCAAGTTGCCGCGCAAGATGGCTTGCCGATTGGTATTGAATCTTCGGTTAAGTGGCGTGGCTATCGATTGAATAGTATTTCAGAAAATCTTAATGCCACTACCTTTCAATTAGTTGAATGGGAGCGCCCGATTGCAAAACTGGCGCCGTATGCGCGAGCTAATAACGCTGGCATTTCTCGGATTGCGATTAAGGTTCCTAATTTGGATGAGATATATCAACAGCTAAAACATATAGGGGTAAAGGTTTTTGACCAGCCAAAAATTGATGAACATACCAATGAGCACTTTTTCTGCGCATTAAATGCCGACGGCAGTGTCTACCAATTTATTGAAGGTATTGGTGAACCTGAACTATGGTTTGTCAACGTTAACTGCAGCAGCATAGAGGTATCTAAGCGCTGGTATCAGCAGCATTTTGGCTTCGAGTTAGTATCAACGGTTTGGGAGCAAGAGGGTTCGGGCAGATCTTATGGCATTGCCGGTAAAATAAAGTTAAAAACTGTGCGTTTGCAGTTGCCTGGTCGCCATGCCGACTGTGGTTTGCAATTACAGCAGTGGGATTTACCCGCAACTTTCGGAACGAAAACATATCAAGTAGCTAATAATCTAGGTTTTAATCGCATTGCTCTTGAAGTCGAAGATGTGCAGCAGAGCTATGAGAATTTATCAGATCAGGGCGTAAAATTTTCGATGCCACCAGTTGTTTTTGAGACAGAAAAAAATAATGGCGATAGCGCCCCGTGGATTGCTTTGTTAGCAGACCCCGATGGTGCGACTATTGCCTTGATGGAAAATGAAGTGCTCGGCTAAGTGAATTAGCCGCTATTGTGCTCCCCTTCGATTTGCTGAGATGGTAATAGCACCAAATCGGTGCTGATTTATGGGTCAACACCCTGTTAGAATGAATCAATAACGACTTTTGGGTGTTTTAATATGACATATGCAGCAATTACCGGTTGGGGCAAATGTTTGCCGCCAGCAACTCTCACTAATCAAGACTTAGCGACTTTTATTGATACCGACGATGAGTGGATTGTTAGTCGAACTGGTATGCAAGAACGCAGAATTTCACATGTTGGCGGCAGCGACTTAGGTTATGTTGCCGCAGCTAGAGCACTGGCAGTGGCCGGTAAAGAAGCTTTAGATGTGGATATGATTTTGTTTGCCAGCACCTCCTTTGATCAAATTTGCCCTAATTCTTCATCGCGTGTACAGCAATTACTTGGTGCAAGTAATGCTGCTTGTATGGATATTAATACCGCCTGTACTGGTGGCATGTATGGCTTAACAACTGCCACCGCGATGATTCAAAGCGGCGTGGCTAAATCTGTGTTAGTGATTGCCGCTGAAGTAATTAGCAAGTTCATGGATTGGGAAGATCGCAACGTTGCTGTTTTATTTGGTGATGGTGCAGCCGCGTTTTACTTAGAAAAAAGTGAACAAGAAAGTGGTGTTATTGCTCAGTCTCTAGGTTGTTACGGTGATTCACGCAAAATTTTGTCGATAGAAGGTTGGGGTGCCGACTGGACTAATCAAGGACTACCCTATGGCAATACAGTCTGGGATTTCCATGGCCAAGATATTTTCAAAAAAGCAGTAGCTGGAATGAGCAAGGCCTGTGAAAAAACCTTGCTTGATGCCAATATGGATAGCTCAGAAATTGATATTATTGTCCCACATCAAGCTAATTTGCGTATTATCGATGCCTTGGCAAAACGTATGGGTGCTTCACGAGAAAATATTTTTATCAACATTCATCGCTACGGTAATATGTCGGCGGCCACCGCTCCCGTTGCATTTGTTGAGGCGATTGAGCAAGGCCAAATTAAAGATGGTGATAATGTGCTAATGCCTGCGTTTGGCGGCGGCCTTACTTGGAGCGCACATTTGATAAAATGGCGCGGCGGTAATAAGCCAGCTAATGAAACAGATATCGATTTGCCCCCTTGTGAAAATACTGCTTTGGAAATAGTTAACAAGCTTAGAGCGGTAAAAAACAAAAAGTAGCAATATAAATTATTCAAAAGCCGCACGAAAATGCGGCGGTTGCGTAATGGGGTTTGTAAAGTAAATTTTTATTTATTGCTGTCTCAGTATAGCAATAACAGTTTGGAGATGATTATGAAGTTAATACAGGTTGTTAAATTTAGTGCAGTATTAATGGTAGCTACGATATTGTCTGGCTGTGGTATCAATAATATTCCCACGCTAGATGAGCAAGTGAAGTCTTCGTGGGCTCAGGTAGAAAATCAATATCAGCGCCGCGCCGATTTAGTGCCAAATTTAGTGGCGACGGTAAAAGGTTTTGCCGCGCAAGAAAAAGACACTTTAACGGCGGTTGTCGAGGCCAGAGCGAAAGTAGGTACCATGCAAATTGATGCTAATATGTTAAATAACCCTCAAGCAATGCAAAATTTTGAAAAAGCCCAAGGCGCACTGAGTGGTGCATTAAGTCGACTAATGGTGGTAGCCGAGCGTTATCCTGATTTGAAGTCGAACCAAAATTTTCTGACCTTGCAGTCGCAGTTAGAAGGTACTGAGAACAGAATTGCTATTGCACGTAAAGACTATATAGCCTCAGTGCAGGGCTTTAATACTGAAATCAGAACCTTTCCTGGGCGTTTATGGCACAGCATTATGTATAGTGATTTAGACGCCTATGAGGCCTATCAGGCGACTACTGAAGGAGCTCAAGCTGCGCCTCAGGTCCAATTTTAATGAAGTCGACTGCTCTCAGTTTAGTTGCATTGCTGGTATTGCTGTTAGCCGGTAGCGTCTTTGCGCAACCCACGTTCCCCGCCCTTAGTGGCATTGTTGTCGATGAGGCGGGGATGCTTAATACTGCTACTAATGCGCAGTTAAGCGAATATCTTTTGGGCCATCAGCGGGCTACCGGCAATCAAGTTGTGGTTGTTACTGTGGCTGATTTACAAGGCTATGAAATAGCAGACTATGGCTATCAGCTCGGCAGACATTGGGGTATAGGTGAGCAAGGGAAGGACAATGGGGTATTACTTATTGTTGCCAAAACTGAGCGCAAAGTGAGAATAGAAGTTGGTTATGGTTTCGAAGGTGATTTAACCGACGCTATTTCATCGAATATTATTCACGCTGTAATTTTGCCACAGTTTAAATTGGGTCAATTTCCTAAAGGTATTTTATTAGGATCAAAAAGTATTGTAGAAGCGTTGGGCGGTCAGTATCAAATGCGTAAGGCGGCAAAGAAAAAAACTGCTGGCAATAACTTTAGTGCGGTGATTTTCATTGTTATTGTGTTGCTAAATATTGGTGGCGGAATGTTTGGAGGCGGCCGGCGTCGTGGAGCCAGATCAATGTTTATCCCTGGCGGCTTCGGCGGAGGCAGAAGTTCAGGTGGTTTTGGTGGCGGTTTTTCAGGTGGTGGCGGTGGTTTTGGCGGCGGCGGCGCGTCGGGAGGTTGGTAATGAAGATGCTAAATGAAAGAGAGTTAGAGCAGGTCGCAGCAGCTATTGCTGCAGTAGAGGTCAAAACAGATGCCGAGCTGGTTACAGTATTGGCCCGCCAAGCAGATAGCTATTTGTATATACCAACATTGTGGGCCGCAATAATAGCGTTAATATTGCCCGCATTTATTAAGCTACTACCATTATGGTTAACGGCAGACGATCTATTCGTTCTGCAATGGATTGTTTTTGTAGTGTTAGCGCTAGTGCTAAGGTGGCAACCATTAATGATGAAGCTGGTGCCTAAGCGGGTTAAATATTGGCGGGCTGAAAATTTAGCACGGCGGCAATTTTTAGAAAATAATTTGCATCACACTATAAGTGAGAGTGGTGTGCTTATATTTGTATCGGCGGCTGAGCATTACGTAGAGATAATCGCCGATAGAGGCATTGATAAATTTATCGATCAAGCCCAATGGCAAAGTATAATTGATAGCTTTATTGGCGAAGTTAAAGCGGGCAACACTGCGCTAGGCTTTATTGACTGCATTGAAGGTTGTGGCAAATTACTGGAGGAATTCGTGCCCGCTACAAAGGCCAAGAACGAATTGCCCAACCATCTGGTAGTAATCTGACAGCAGCCTTTAATTACGCATCAGCTATGGAAACTGTATCGTGAGTTGATGTATGTGTTTGGTCTCAAAGGGCGATCGACATATTATCGAAAAGTGTAATTACGCATTAGCAAAAAATGCTAGCTATGCAAAAACAGGTTGGCACTACAGTACAAAAAAGTATCTTGAGCGCGGCGATTATCAGTTAACTATGCTGTTGCGTCAGCACACTGACCAGTTGTCAGCCGAGATGATACGGTGTAAAGATACTGGTGCAAGCAAAGATAATATTTACTAACAGGTCGTTATAGCTGACAAAGGTAGCGACTTACATGCAAAGGCTAGAAAAACTAGGTGAAAGATGAGTGGAGTAGTTAGCTTTGATGATGACGCTGGATGTTTGCGCACTTATGCAACCTTAAGAATTTACTCAGGTGAGATAAATCCTAGCGAGATAAGTGAGGCCTTGGGGATAGAGCCCAGCCGTATATGGAACAAAGGCAGTGCAGAAACTGCAGTGCCAAGAAAGCAAAACGGTTGGTTTTTAACTTCCAGAGGGGAAGTTGAATCACTAGACACAAAGCGCCATGTTGATTTTCTCTTAGCTCGTCTAGCGGGTAGTGAAGCTTATCTGGCAGAGTTAGCTGCGCAAGGCTTGCAAGTGGATATTATGTGTTTGTGGCAAAGTGCCAACAAATCTGAAGGCGGTCCAAATTTATTGCCGGCGCAAATGCAGCAGTTGGCAAGTATGAGTATCGCAATTGCATGGAATATTTATGTTGATAAAAATGGTTAAGCTAAGCTGATGCAGTTTTGTGGTGAATGTGGCGAGCAACTGCGCTGGCAAATGCCGCATGGTGAGCTTATTGAGCGGCAGGTGTGTGCCGGCTGTGGTCATATTTATTATGATAATTTGAATGTTTTAGTTACCTGCCTAGCCACTTGGCAGGGTAAAGCATTGTGGATGCGCAGAGCACAACAGCCCGCCAAAGGCCTGTGGAGTGTACCGGGTGGTTTTACTGAAATAGGTGAAAGTCTGCAAGCTAGTGCGGCGCGTGAACTGTTTGAAGAGACTCAAGTGAGTATTGAGCCACATGATTTAAAGCTCTACGGCGTCGGTACGATTATTCATCAAAATCAGGTTTACGTATCGTTTAGAACAGAGTTGTCCAGTGACAGCTTTGGCACTAGCGACGAGGCTCTAGAAGTTGCGCTATTTTCTGAAGATGAATTGCCATGGGGTCAACTCGCCTATCCAGAGCTTATTCCCTCAGTTAAGAACTTCTACCGAGAAATGAAAACAGGCAGTTATGGCATTTATATGGGGGAATATAATCCTAACAATATTTATCTAGAAAATATGATCAACAGCTTGTCGAGCTAATAATTTATTACCCCTAGGCGCTAACCTCGACCGACTAATTTCTGCGTGGTCGGCAGCATCACCGTACAAAGTACATTTATATCCAGCGGCAGGAGGGCAATGTTTAGTACTTGCCGGGCGACGTGAATGGGGTCCATTACCGGCTCAACTTTTAGTAATTCCTCTTTGCCTGCCCAAATATCGGTATAGGTGTTACCCGGATGAATAATGCAGACTGCAATGTTGCTATCGCGGCCTTCTAAGGCAAGTGCTGTAGTCAGGCCGTCCAATGCGGCCTTGCTAGCGCTATAGGCACTAGCCCCCAGACGCGGAGCTATTGAGGCGATACTCCCGATATTAATTATTCTACCGCCAGCACCTTGCTCCATGCGTTTAAAAGCCTCGCGGCAGCATAAAAATGCACCGGTAAGATTGACGTCTACAATTGCTTTCCAAGTGGCTAGGCTCATATTTTTAACTAAATCACCAAAGCCCATGCCGGCATTATTAACCAGCAGGTCTATCCGTCCAAAACGCTGGTCTATCTGGGTAAAGACACTGAGCACTTGGTCTTCTACGGTAATGTCGCACACCATGGCAATAGCGCTGCCGGGAGAATTACTCATTGATTTAGCTGCTGTATCTAATTCATTTTGGGTTCTAGCCAATAATATTACCGTCATCCCTTGACCGCACAATTGGTCAGCGATAGCTTTGCCTATTCCTTTGCTGGCGCCGGTAACAACCGCTACTTGATTAGCTAAATTTGCTGGCATAATAAAACCTTTAAACGATGGAAGTTTTCGATGGCAATAGTATATCTGGTTAGACATGGCGAAGCTGCTGCTTCATGGGGTGAAAGTAACGATCCGGGCTTGTCAGTTTTGGGTAAAACTCAGGCTATTAATGCCGCCAGCGAATTAAGCCAATTGGCAGCGATGCCAGTTATTTCTAGTCCCAAGCTTAGAGCAATTGAAACGGCTCAGCCGCTGGCACAGCTATGGAGTGTTGATATAACTATTGAACCCCGGGTAACCGAAATACCAACGCCTATTGATATTGGTGACCGATCGGTTTGGTTGAAAAGTATAATGAAATCGAATTGGCAAGACATGGATGCAGACATGCTGGCGTGGCAAAAAAATATGGTTGCAGCGCTCAGTGAACTAACCGAGCCGGCGATTGTATTTTGTCATTTTATGGTGATTAACGCGGTCGCCGCTTGGGTATCAAAGCAAGCGCCAGTGTTACAACAAATGCCTAATTATGCATCTCTTAATCAAGTCACTATTGAAAATGGCCAGTTAGTTAATTTTGTTGCCGGAAAGCAACTGACAACAACCGTTAACTAGGCGCAACACGCATTAGGTTTTCTTGGCAAAGGGAGGCCACTAATCGGCCGTCTTGGGTATAAACCGTGGCTCTATTAAAGCCTCTAGCACCATTGGCAATCGGGCTGTCTTGGTGAAATAGCAGCCATTCATCAGCTCTAAACTCATCGTGAAACCAAATTGAATGATCAAGGCTAGCGCACTGCACTCCGGCTGATTCAGGGGAATATGAGTGTGGCCGAAATGCGGTGCCAAGCAAGGTCAGGTCAGACATGTACGTTAGCATTACCAGATGCAGGTTTTTGTCACTACCTAGTGGCTCTCTTATTCGCATCCAATGGCCAGTCGGTTCGATGTCAATATGGGGTTCAAACGAGTCTCGGGGAGATAAGGGTTTAATCTCAATGGGTGGCATTCGAAAACTGGATCGCTTGTCTTCGCCGTATTTGTCCTGCATCTGTTGGGCAAGTTCAGCACGACTGATTAATGTATCTGGGTGAGCAACATCGGGCATTGTATTTTGGTGGTGCAGACCAGGCTCAGTAATGTGATAAGAAATAGTGCAGCTAAAAATGGCCCTACCTTCTTGAGTGGCTATTACCTGACGGGCGCTAAACGAACGCCCATCAGTCATTGGCGTCACGGTATACAGCACGTCTTTTGCGGTATTGCCGGCTTTTAAAAAATAGCAGTGCATTGAATGTGGAGTTTTTTCATCATTAACGGTTTTACTGGCGGCCATTAAGGCTTGCGCCAAAACTTGTCCGCCAAATATACGGCTAGAGCGCTTTAATGCGGTGGTGAGATATTCCATCTCTGAAATAGTGTTTAGCTCTAAAAAGCCCAGTAATTGTGACAGTTTTCGATAAGGGAAATTGGTCAAAGCGTTACTCTTTTGTTGTGGTCAGCATAGATATTGATTATGGATCTCAATTTTAGCCATTATTTTCAGTGATAGACACAGATAATAAGTAGTTATTTGTCAGACCATGGGTACAGCGTTTAATCTGGCTACAGTAGACATCGAATTAATAAGTATAGAAGAGGCAGTATCATGGACTTAGGTATATCAGATAAGCTAAAGCCGGTTTTAGCACAAGTCATAGAGTTTATTCAAACCGAAGTAGCGCCAGTAGAGCACGAGTTTTTTGAAGAAATTGACAAAGGTGACCGCTGGACTCTTACCGACCGCCAAACCGAAATCGTCGAAACTTTAAAGTCGAAAGCACGGGCTAAAAATTTGTGGAACTTCTTCATTGCTGATGAAAAATTTGGCGGCCGTTTCTCGACCGTTGAATACGCTTATCTTGCTGAGGAAATGGGCAAATACCATTTAGCAGCTGAAGCATTTAACTGCGCGGCGCCGGATACGGGCAATATGGACGTATTAATGAAATACGGTAGCGAAGAGCAGAAAAAACAGTGGCTAGAGCCATTGTTGGATGGCAAAATTCGCTCAGCCTTTGCCATGACCGAACCTGATGTTGCCTCTAGTGATGCGACAAATATATGTATGTCGGCAATTTTAGATGGCGACGACTGGGTAATCAATGGTGAGAAATTCTATATTTCTGGTGCCGGCGATCCCCGCTGTAAAATTATGATCTGTATGGTGGTGACAGAACCAGATGCGCCAGCTCATTCTCGTCAGTCGCAAATATTGGTACCAATCGATACCGCTGGCGTGGATATTCTACGTCCAATGCATGTGTTCTCTATGGATGATGCGCCTCACGGCCACATGCATATTCGTTTTACCGACGTGCGCGTGCCAAAAGACAATCTGATCCTCGGTCGTGGCCGTGGTTTTGAAATATCGCAAGGACGCTTAGGGCCAGGTCGTGTCCACCACTGTATGCGTGCACTAGGCAGTGCTGAAAAAGCATTGGCAATGTTTTGTGAGCGCGGCGTTAGTCGTACCGCATTTGGTAAGCCATTAGTTAATCTTGGTGCCAACTTTGACCTTATCGCTAATGCTCGTATCGATATTGAGATGGGTCGCTTGTTAGTATTAAAAACGGCTCATATCATTGACACTATGGGCGCCAAAGATGCGCATGTGTGGATTTCCAAAATTAAGGTGGCGATCCCCAATATGGCAGAACGTATTATCAATGAGTCTATTCAAATGCATGGCGCAGCGGGGATTTCACAAGATTTTCCGCTGGCTGCTATGTGGATGGGTACGCGTACATTACGTTTGGCTGATGGACCTGATGCGGTGCATCGTCGGCAAGTTGCGCGCCGAGAGCTACGTCCTTACCGCGAAGCATTCGAGGCTAAATAGCCTCGAATTATGGCGTTATTGTAACACTTAAAAAACCCGGCTAAGGCCGGGTTTTTTTATTAGTAAAATGGCATAAAAGGTAAAAGCTAAGTGCAAAACTGGCAATGCAATATGTTGCTTGCCTGTGGTAATGTTTCGAATTCAAATTTAATTTCTAATACTGGAGTTATATATGTTGGAAGTAGTAGCAAAAGAAAAATTAGCTGATTATATCGGCAAAGAACTAGAGGCAGGCGACTGGTTCACTATCACACAAGACCAAGTCAATACATTTGCCGATGCAACTTTAGACCATCAGTTTATTCATATAGACGAAGAGAAAGCAAAAGAGACGCCATTTGGAGGTACCATCGCGCATGGGTTTCTAACGCTTTCTATGTTGGTGCATCTTACTGAGAATTGCAGCATAGTGCCTGAGAATATAGTGATGGGTGTTAATTACGGCTTCGACAAAGTTCGGTTTATAAATCCTGTTCGAGTGGGTAGTGAGGTTCGTGCCAAAGTAACTATTGCCGATGTAACCCATAAAGATGGCGGGCAGATTTTAATCAAGCAAGCTATCAGTGTTGAAATTAAAGGCCAAGATAAGCCCGCCTTAATTGGTGAGTGGTTATTAATGTATGTGGTCGCTTAGTAAAGCTAAAAATAATTATTGATTGGAGTGAAGGATATGCGAGCAGTTGTTTGTGAAGAACTGGGTACCGCTGACAAATTAGTGTTGAGAAATGATTGGGATAATGGCGAACTAGGCCCACATGATATTGTGATTGACGTAAAAGCGGCAGGTTTAAATTTTCCTGATACGCTGATTATAGAAGGTAAATATCAAATTCAGCCTGAGCTACCGTTTATCCCCGGTGGGGAATGTTCGGGTGTAGTTAGCGCCATTGGTGACAACGTTACTCGACATAAGGTGGGCGACAAAGTGATTTCAATGGCCCAGACGGGTGCGTTTGCCGAGCAAGTTCATGTCCATGAATTTGGTGCTTTCCCAATGCCAGAAGGCTTGACCTTTGAGCAAGCGGCGGGCGTTAGTATTACCTATTTCACTTCTTACTATGCGCTTAAGCAGCGGGCAAATCTAAAAGCTGGCGAGACTATTTTAGTATTAGGTGCAGCCGGTGGTGTAGGTGTAACCGCTATTGAAATTGCCAAACTAATGGGCGCAAAAGTTATTGCTGCCGCCAGTACTGAAGAGAAGTTAGAACTTGCCCGTAAAATGGGCGCTGACGAATGCATTAACTATTCTGAACAGCCATTAAAACAAACCATTAAAGAACTAACAGATGGTAAAGGCGTAGATGTAATTTACGATCCAGTTGGCGGTGATTATAGCGAAGAAGCATTGCGTGGTATTGCATGGAATGGCCGCTATTTGGTTATTGGTTTCGCGGCTGGCCCTATCCCTAAAATCCCACTTAATTTAACCCTACTGAAAGGTTGCGCCATTGTCGGTGTTTTTTGGGGTTCGTTTGCCGCCCGTGAACCAGAAGAAAATCTCAAAAATATTGATGAGTTATGGGCACTGTTCAACGAAGGTAAATTATCGCCGACGGTTACCGATTGCTTCCCTGTAGAACAATATGTTGAAGCATTTAACTGTCTGACTGAGCGACGTGCGCGCGGTAAAGTTATTTTGACGTTTTAAAGGTAAAGCACAATGCAGTCATTTGTATTTAATACCGCACCATCAATTATCAGCAAAGCTGGCGCTAGTTTAGAGCTTAGTGCGGTTTTTAAGGGTCTAGGTGTTAGTAGAGTATTGCTAATTACTGATCCCGGGTTGGTAAAGTTAGGCTTGGTGACGCCAGTAGTAGATGCAATGGTGGCTAATGGCTTGCAGGTTGAATTGTTTGATCAAGTGCGTGAAGATCCGCCCGAAGCAGTAGTGCTGGCGGCCGTCAATTGCGCACAAGATTTTGCTGCAGATGCAGTGCTAGGTTTGGGCGGCGGCAGCTCAATGGATGTTGCCAAGCTTGCCGCTGTATTGGCCGGTTCCACCATTCAAAGCTTAACTGACATTTACGGTGTTGATTTGTTAACTGGCCAGCGACTACCTTTAGTCTTAGTTCCTACTACGGCTGGCACCGGCTCTGAAGTGACTCCAGTGGCGGTAATCACCACCGGTGAAACGACCAAAGCTGGGGTGTCATCGAAACAGCTATTGCCCGATGTTGCGGTGTTAGATGCCGAGTTAACGCTCGGGTTGCCCCCATTAATAACCGCAATGACAGGCATCGACGCAATGGTGCATGCCATCGAAGCCTATACTTCAAAAATAAAAAAGAACGCTTACTCAGATGCCTTAGCAAAAGAAGCTTTAGCGCGCTTAGCCGGTAGTATTCTCATTGCCGTTAAAGACGGGGCCAACGTTGAAGCCAGAGCAAATATGTTGTTCGGAGCGATGCTAGCAGGACAGGCCTTTGCCAATGCGCCAGTTGCTGCAGTGCATGCGCTTGCTTATCCATTAGGGGGCCGCTATCACATTCCCCATGGGCTAAGTAATTCATTGGTGCTGCCAGCAGTGATGCGCTTTAACGCGTCGCATGCCCGTCATCTGTATGCCGAGCTAGCGCCAATATTAGTGCCAAGTTGCAGTGGCAGTGATGAACAAAAAACAACACAACTAATTTCATTTATTGAGCAGTTAATTGTTGAGGTTGGTCTACCCTCTAGCTTAAAAGAGGCGGGGGTTAGCGAGGACAGTTTAACTACGCTGGCAGACGACGCTATGTTGCAACAGCGTCTATTAATGAATAATCCACGCGCAGTAACACTGGCTGACGCCTTGGCTATTTATCAAGCCGCGTATTAACTAGATTGTTAAAATAAGGGCTATTAAACAATGGCAGCAAGACAAGTAGCAGTGCGATCAAACTATGCAGTATTTTATCCCGTATCAACGCGCTGGGTAGACAATGATATTTATGGCCATGTTAACAATGCAGTGTATTACACTTACTTTGATAGCGCGGTGAATCAATACCTTATTGAACAAGGTGGGCTAGATATTCACAACGGCGAGGTGGTCGGTTTTGTGGTCAATTCTGGCTGTGAATATTCCTCACCTGTTGCCTATCCTGATGAATTGGAAGTTGGCATACGCGCCGATAAAATTGGCAACAGCTCGGTGCAATACGGCGTGGCGGTATTTAAAAAAGGCGCAGCAGAGGCCAGTGCCCATGGTCATTTTGTCCATGTGTTTGTCGACCAAGCGAGCAATAAGGCGGTGTCTATTCCCTTGACGATACATGCCGCTTTACAAGCTATTGCTAAATCTTAGTGAAATAGGACTACCGCAATGAGCGCATTATCAAAAATCTTTAAAGTCTCTAGTGCTATTGCTATGGCAGGTTGGTTGTTACTAGTGGTGCTGCCGAGCTGGCAATATAGTCAGTTTATTGTAGTTGGTATTGTTGTCACCTTACTGAGTTTTATTTATACCTATTTAATTATATTTGGTAAGCGCTTCGATGCGCCAAGTTACAAATCTACCGGCAATTTTTCCTCATTACATGGGGTGATGGAATTATTTAAATCACCACGAGCGGTTTTAGCTGGCTGGATTCATTATTTAGCATTTGACCTTTTTGT
>CAWVSB010000020.1:0-57164 GCA_963933215.1 uncultured Cellvibrionales bacterium | reverse complement strand
ATGGAGAAGATGACACTGTGTTACCTGTCGCTCATGGCTTGCATACCCATGAGCTCATTCCCGGCTCTACCTACATAAGCTATCCGGGCATGGGTCATAGCTTGCCAACAGAACTGGTGTCGACATTTGTGAGCGAAATGACCAATCATTTTACGGCCGCGGCTGAATCTGGGGTGAAAACTAATCCACAGGACCTCTTAACCGGCATGCAGTTACCTTAGAAAAACCCATAAGCTTTGGTGATAAATAAACTCTTACTTGCTATCTAAAGCACTCGCGCCGGCAACTTCAACGCTCGTAGCCAGATTGGCATCGGATCGGGGGTCCATCAACAGGCCGCTTTTCATACTCACGGTTATTGCAGTATCTTTTGTGTCCAAATAAAGATACTCGTAATTGTCACCGCCTATGTCGCCAAGGGCAATGGGGTGGATAATTCTGCCGTCTGTCATTGCAACAGAATATCCGAGGCGATGGTTTTTATCAGCAACACCTGCCATTGGCGTTACCCCTCCATCCCAAATGGCAACAATAATTTGTTTAGCCTCAGGCGGATGGTCGCCAGGTAAATCTATGGGCATAACGGCATAAGCCAACACCAGCGATGGGCCGTTCTGCAGTGCCGTAACATTTACTGATAATCCCTGTGCGTTTTCAGCGCCAGCAAGAATCAATGGACCAGTAACTTCTACTCTGACAGGAGGATCTTCAGGTTCACTACCAAACTCACCGATGAGCAGAACTGTATGTCGTTTACTGGCCTCTTTTGCAGGACGAGTAGTAGTATGTTGAGGATGTGATCGATGGCCGGAGCGAGTGATAACAGTAAACAATTCTGGCTTGAGTGTACTGGGGTTTGCTACTCGTTTGGAGAAAGTGACCGGTATTCCATCAAGACCTTTAAACCTTAACGACGTCAAGCCGTTATCTAAACCAAAAAAAGCACTGACCATTCGCGCGGGTGGATCGTCGAGTGCGGTTTTGGGTTGGGGTTTATCAGACATACAGGACGCCAGCATGAGTGCGATCAACCCAGAAATAAACAAAAATAGAGTGCTGTTATTTTTTGTCATTTTAGCTCACTCTATTTGATAATACGCAATAACCGCTAGCGCAATTCGCGCCGTAAAATTTTACCCACAGTCGATTTAGGCAGCTCATCGCGAAACTCGATAAACTTTGGCACTTTGTAAGCAGTAAGATCTTTACGGCAAAACTCTCTAAGCTCAGCTTCTGTTAAATCGCAGTTGCTGCGGACCACCACCGCTTTTACCGCTTCCCCTGAATTACTATCTTTAATGCCTACCACTGCGCATTCAAGTACGTCTTGATGGCTGCTGATCACTCCCTCGATTTCATTGGGGTATACATTAAAGCCCGATACCAGAATCATATCTTTAATCCGGTCAACGATTTTATAAAAGTGGTTATCCAGTTTTATGGCAATGTCACCGGTTTTAAAAAAACCTTCGACGTTAATCGCCTCGTCAGTTGCTTGTGGGCGCTGCCAATACCCCATCATCACTTGGGAACCACGCACCCAAATTTCGCCCTCTTCGCCTTGAGCTACTTCATTGCCTAAACTGTCCATTAGTTTAACTTCTTGAAAACCCACCGCTTTGCCCGCGCTGCCAATTTTACGAGTAGACGGTGTATTCAAGGTGAGATTAGCAGTCGTTTCAGACAGACCATAACCTTCAACCAATTTAGAGTCGGTGCGCCGTTCCCATTGCTCTGCCACGTCAGGTACCAGAGCAGCGCCTCCAGCAATGGTCCACTCAAGATATGACCAGTCCACTTCATCAAATTTTTTGTTTGCCATTAAACCAACCAACATAGTATTAACAGCAGCAAAACCATTAAACGGATGCGACTTCATGGTATCAAGCAGATTATCAAGATCCCGTGCGTTAGGAATTAATACCGAGCGACCGCCAGAAGCAAAGTTTCCACACAGATACACCGTGAAGCCAAAGACATGATATAGCGGCAGTGGTGCTATTAGTAAGCCATTAAATGGCTTATCGCCATCGTTAGAGAGATGTTTTCGTCCCTGCGCAACACAGGCAATAATATTACCGTGAGTTAGCATAGCTCCCTTAGCTACACCCGTTGTACCACCGGTATATTGCAGTACCGCCAAGTCATTTAATGTTGAACTAGTCTCTGGCCGTTTTTTACTAGCACCAAGTTCAAGAGCCTTAAGTAAGGTAACTAACGTTACCGACTCGCCTAGTCCATTTAGATTAGGGGCAGCTTGTGGCTCCACCATATCGAGCGCATTGGTCGTAATCACTAATCTAATCTCGGTATCCGGAATAACCTTTTCTACACCAGCGGCAAAGTCATTGAGTACAATTAGCGCCCTTGCGCCGCTATCTTGAAACTGATGACGTAACTCTCTTTCGGTATACAAAGGGTTGGTATTTACTAGCACTAAGCCAGCGCGCAAAATGCCCCAAGCCGCTATCGGATACTGCAGCAAATTAGGTAATTGAACGGCTACCCGCTCACCATGCTTTAAGCAATCGTTGCTTAGCAGGAATGCGGCAAAGTTTGCAGACATCTCGTCGATTTCACCAAATGTCATATCCTGCCCCATACAGGTAAAGGCAATATCATCGGCGTATTCAGCACATGCTGTTTCAAATAAATCTATCACTGATGTGTAATTTTCATCATTAATAGCAGCTAGTTGTTGGCGCGCGAAATCAAAGCGAGGGTCTGTAGTAAAATTCATATAATTTAACTCTGTATATTTTATTATTTTTAAAAACTATTTGTTAATTATTTTATGAATCCATTTTTTCATAAAAACAAAATAAAATGCTGGCATATAGCGTTTAATCCGCCACAACATTGTTTCGCGAAATGTGGGAATAATAATATGTTTACCCTTGGCAGACTGTTCATAAACCATCGTTGCAATATCATCAGCACTCACTGGCGATCTATCCATCATTTTTTTAGCTGTACTTGCACCAGTGTCGCTGCTACTGCGAATAGTACTCAAAAGATTACTGGGAAAGGACGCTGGACATAAAACTGATACGTTGATCTCGAAAGGATATAACTCACTTAACAATGTTTCTGATAAAGCAACCACACCTGCTTTTGAAGCGCTATATGCTGACATATTGCTCATATGCACTAAGCCTGCCATAGACGCGACATTTATTAATGTGCCTTTACTTTCTTTCAATAGCGGCACGCAAAAATAACAGCCTTTAACTGCACCCATTAAATTAATATCTATCGTCCACTGAAAATCTTTTAGCGATAAGCTATCGATAGCTCCACCCGATGCCACACCTGCATTATTGACTAAGGCATCCAACCCCGACCAGCGTTCAGAAATGGTATTTATCAGCACCAGCCATTGATCTTCGTTTTTAATATCAAGAAAGTGAAAAAAGCAGTCGTTACCAAATTGTTCACTTAACTGCGTAGCAACTTGACGTCCGTCTTGTTCTTGGATATCGGCGATACAAACAGCCCAGCCTTCGCTGGCATACTTTTTAGCCATAGCCAAACCTAAGCCACTGGCTGCACCAGTGATTAAAATACGTTTCATATTTAAGACCTTTTATTATGTTATTTGCTTGTGCTGGTAATACAAAATCATAATTGAATATAAATGTTTGAGAGACAAATGAGAGGTTCATAATCGGCCACTTATAGCATTATGCCATCACAACTTGGCCGAAATTGATTCCTTAATAATACACCGCTTGGCGTAAGTTAATGCCAGCTAAAAATACTTTTGTACGATGAATTTGTATTGATCACATTATCAAGGTGGCAGCATGTTAAATTTTAGTTTTCACAATCCAACGCGTATTCACTTTGGCGACAGCCAAGTACAAAAAATAGATAATGAAATTCCGAAAGACGCAGTAGTGTTACTGATTTACGGTGGCGGCTCTATTAAAAAAAATAGCGTCTTTGACCAAGTTATCGAAGCATTAGGAGAACATGAATGGCATGAGTTCTCAGGTATTAAACCTAATCCTAGCTATGATTTTTTAATAAAATCTCTGCCGTTAATTAAAGAAAAAAATATCGATTATCTGCTTGCTGTAGGTGGTGGCTCGGTGATTGATAGCGCGAAATTTATTGCGGCTGCGGCTAAGTTTGACGGCGGCGATCCATGGGATATTGTGGCTAAGCGTGCCATGATTAAACAAGCTTTACCTATTGGCGCCGTACTCACCTTACCTGCTACCGGCTCTGAATCTAATTTCAGTGCGGTGCTTGAGCGCTATAATGCCAAATTAACCTACTTTCATCCACTGCTGCGCCCTCAGTTTGCTGTGCTAGATCCACAGATGACGCTAAGTCTGTCAGACAGACAAATTGGCAACGGTGTGGTCGATGCATTTGTTCATACCATGGAGCAATATTTAACGATTGATGTTAATGCCAAAGTGCAAGATCGCTTTGCCGAGGGCCTACTACTCACATTGATTGAAGAAGGCCCCAAAACATTGGATAGCGAGACTAAAAACGATCTTGATATTCGAGCAAACACCATGTGGTCAGCCACCCTAGCCCTGAACGGATTAATTGCTGCAGGTGTACCACAAGACTGGACTGCACATATGATCGGCCATGAAATGACCGCATTGTATGACATTGATCATGCCCGTACCTTGTCTATTACCTTGCCTGCGGTGATGAAAGTCCGCCGTGATGCCAAGCGTGACAAACTACTGCAATATGCCGAGCGTGTTTGGAACTTAATAGATGGCAGTGACGATCAGCGTATTGATAAAGCCATTGAATTAACTGAAGCCTTTTTTAAAACAATGCAGCTGCCCACTCGGTTAAGTGAAGTCGATTTAAATAGCTCACATATTGATGACATCATTCTGAATTTAGAGAAAAATGGGTTAGTCAAACTAGGTGAACAGCGAGAAGTGACTCCCGAGATCAGCCGTATCATTTTAGAGACCGCTCTATAATCCACTTAAAAGGTATTCAGTCGCCAGTTGCTAGACATCATCACTGTAAAACCAGACTTCTTTTAACCCAGTTTTAACAAGGCTCTTTTATGAATACCAGCGCTAATGCAGATAACAACAATATGACTATTCCAAATATCGACGCTGCAACAACACCACGATCGATCAATAAAATAGCTATTATAGGCTCTGGCACCATGGGTGGTGGTATTGCCATGAATTTCCTCAACGCCGGTATAAAAACAACTCTGTTAGATTTAAATGCCGAAGCACTAGCCCATGGTTTGGGCGTTATTCGTAAAAATTATCAAGCTTCTGTTAAAAGAGGAAAACTGACAGAAGTTGAAGTTGAGCAATGCATGGCGTTACTAACATCCACTTGCGACTACAGTGATCTTGCCGATATGGACTTGGTGATTGAAGCTGTATTCGAGAATATGGATGTTAAGAAAAAAGTGTTTACCGCATTAGACGAAGTCTGCAAGCCCGGTGCAATTCTTGCTACCAATACCTCAACCCTGAATGTTGACGAAATTGCCGCGGTGACCTCCCGCCCCAGTGATGTTATCGGCTTACATTTTTTTAGCCCTGCCAACATCATGAAACTGTTAGAGATTATACGTGGTGAAAAAACCGCTGACAGTGTGTTACTTACTGCCGTTAACCTGGCCAAAGCTATTCGCAAAGTGCCAGTAGTCAGCGGCGTATGTTGGGGCTTTATTGGTAATCGTATATTAGAGCCTTATGCCCGCGAGTCAGCCCGGCTAGTGCTTGAAGGAGCCTCACCAACCCAGATAGATATGGTTTTAACCAAGTTTGGTTTAGCCATGGGGCTACCCAGCATGATAGATATGGCGGGGATCGATGTTGGTTATCTGGTAAGACAAGGTAACTATGAAGCCTGTTATGGACGAGACTCTAGCTATGCTGTTGTTTGTGACGAATTATATAAGCTAGGTCGCTTTGGACAAAAAACTGGCCGCGGCTTTTATATATACGAGGGTCGTGACAAAAAAGAAGACCCAGAAGTTATTGAACTTGCCGCCAATCTAGCAAAAGAACATAGTGTTACGCAGCGTGAAATATCAGATCAAGAAATACTCGAACGTACTATTTACATGCTAATTAATGAAGGTGCACAGGTACTTGATGAAGGCATTGCTTATTCTTCTGATGATATTGATACCGTTTATTGCAATGGCTATGGTTTTCCAGCTAATCGCGGTGGCCCGATGCAATATGCCGATGACATCGGTTTGCAGACAGTAGTTGATGCCCTTGAAAAACACGGTAATGCCTTAGGCAATTATGGTAAGCAATGGTTTAAGCCGGCCCCCTTGCTAAAAAGGCTGGCCGCTGAAGGAAAGTCTTTTAAAGATCTTCGTTACTAGATAACACTCTGCAACTAAAAAAAACTTACTGCGCTAGGTAGATTTTTTGACCACTAATTAGGAAATAACTAATGATAGATCTTCGCAAAGATGGCCATATTTACATTCTCACCTTAGATAACCAAGACAATACCATTTGCCTTAACTGGCAAGAAAAAATATTAGTAGCCCTTGATGAAATGGAAAATAATTACCATAAGGGCACGGCATTAGTGATGATAGGAAAAGATAAATTTTTCAGTAATGGCGTAAACATTGACGTCATGAAAAAATATAATGAAAGTGAACTGAAAAAGTTTGCCCGCACAATGCTCGATATTCACCGCCGCCTATTACTTCTTCCCTTCCCCACTGTGGCGGCCATTAATGGCCATGCTTTTGCGGGCGGTGCTTTTCTGGCGCTATCGTTAGATTACCGCATAATGCGTGAAGATCGTGGCTGGATTAGCATTTCGGAAGTTGATGCGGGTGTCCCTATCCCTGCTCCAATGATGGATATCCTTCGCACCAAACTCCCCCCCGCCACATTGCGAGACGCTGTTCTTACCGGCAAACGCTATACGGCTAGTGAAGCAATAGTAGATGGACTTGTCGACAGTACCGCACCGTCAGAATATTTATTAGCCAAAGCCACAGAGCTGGCGGTTAGTCTGGCAAGCAAAGAGCCTGGTATATTCAAAACACTTAAGCAGACCTTATATGGTGATTTAGCTGCTCGTTTTGCCTAGCTGTAATTCTTAGCCAAGCATTGCTTTATGCCATAGTTTAACTAAGACATAGGTTGGTAATTGAGAATATAGATTGTTTACACTCACCCAATATTGAATTATTTTGCTAGCGCTTGATATGTAGAAGCAAAGAATTTATGAAAAAACTGACCTATATACCGGGGTCAAAGTTTTGCGTAGAGAATTTTAATGCGGTGATCTCAGCGTCAGCTTTTAGTCATCGAGCAAACCAGATTAACTTAACTATGCACTGAGCAGCGAAACTCGTTATCAACGGATACAATGTCAGACAACATCAAGGCTTAAATTGATCAATAGCTTAGTAGTATTTTCTTGGTAGTTTTGGTCGATAATTTTTTCCTGTCTTTATTATTGCACCGGTAGTTTATCGACTTGTAGCCATTCTATGGTGCGACTGAAAAACCCGAAACTACCGATTATCTGCATAGTGCCAGTTTCAGACAGAGACATTTCCACATTCTTGTAGTCTTTTAATTTAGGGATATAAACGCTGCCACGCCACAAACCCTGTGTAGATTTATCCGCCGTAATATCTTTTATAAATGTATTACCTACCCGCTCAGGAAATTTGTCATTATGTACAACAACGCCGTCACTCTGGTCGAGCCGTATTTCTATCCAGACAGGTTCTTCAGCGTGCTTCCATATGCCGTCAATATCTGTCGATAACGCCAGTGGCGAAAACAGCCAAACAGTGAATAAAAAAACACCCCGACGTAACGTCGGGGCGAAGAGGGTAATAAGTGAAGCCATAGCATAGGCGAGATGATGCCAAAGTTTCATCATCATCATTTAGCCGCTCTCTTCGTTTGGCTTTTCATTCGATAGGCAACATAAAATGGTAACAACAGCAGCAGTGTTAGCAACAACACAAGCGCAGCGTCTCGTTGCTGTAGCAGCAAATTGGAAATGAATTGTTTTATCTGGGTATAACCCGGTGGCACTGGGACTACATTATTATCACGTCGGTAATGTTCATAACGAGACAACATGTGCTGAAAACGCAACGCTTCTGATGAAGCCAAATCTTGCGTCTCACCGGGGTCACCCACAATATTAAACAGGCGCCATTGACCATCACCCACCGGCGGCTGATTGACCACCAACTTGTAGTCGCCCTGAAACAACACACCATGATCAGTCAGTTCATAGCCCACAGAATCATCATCGTTATAGACCCGATCAGCCGTTCCAAAAAGTAGAGGGCTTAGGTCGCGGCCGGTAATAGTCTGCACGGGCCGCCCCCCATAACGCTGCGCAGGTGGTGAAATGCCCGTTAGCGATAAAATGGTCGGGGTTATATCTGTTGCCCAAGCAAAGGCCGGCGTTAGTTGTTGCTGGGGGGCAACAGGTTTTCCGGCAATGATCAGCGGCACGCGCAGCCCGCCTTCACCCGCGTAGAATTTGTAGTACGCCAAGGGGCTCGCCGCCGCGCTGGCGAAGCTTGGCCCAATGGTACTGAAGCTGCCCTTTAAGCCTAGGTTGTCGTAGTCTAGGGTATATCCCAGGTTTTCAGGACCCAGCCGTTTGGGAAAGGCTCTGGGGTCATCGGGGCCACTGGCCTCGCTGCCATTGTCTGAAGTAAAAATAAAAATTGTGTTGTCGTATTGCCCGCTCTGTTTGAGAAACTCAATTAAACGCCCAATATGGAAATCCATCGCTTCAATCATACCCGCGTACACTGCCATCCGTTTAGCCTGATAGCGCTTATCCTCTTCACTCAGAGCGTCCCATTCGCCTGTTGTCGTCATGCGCACCATGGCTGTATCAGCTGGCACGATGCCCAAAGCTACAGCTCGCTCCAATCGCTGCTGACGCAGTGCGTCCCAACCAGAATTATAAAAATCCATGTAGCGATCAATGTATTTCTGCGGGGCTTGCACAGGTGAGTGCACCGCCATAAATGGCAGATAAGCGAAAAAGGGTTTGCCGTCTTGCAGATTACTGTCGATAAATTCAATCATATTATCGACTAAAAAACGCGACGAATAAAAATCCTCCGGCAGGGTAAACCGCTCGCCATCGGCAAACCAGTTGGCCTGCTCATAGATTGCCAGATAAGGACGTTGCTCCCAGTTATCGGCACCTGAATCCATCATTGCCATTGTGCGCGTAAAGCCACGCCGACTAGGCCGTTTATCAAAGTCCATGCCCAAATGCCATTTACCCGCCATATAGGTGTGGTAGCCCCCGTCTTCCAACAAGGTCGCCACAGTCACAACGTCGCTACCCAATACACCTTGATAATTTGCCTGCACGCGCTGCTGTGGTGCCAGCATTTCGGGAATATTAGGCACTCCCGCAAGATGGCTGTCTACCCCAGTAAGCAGCATGGCCCGGGCTGGGGCACAATTGGCGGCGGTGTGGTAGTTGGTAAAGCTCACACCTTGCTCTGCCAAGGCGCTCAGGTTTGGGGTGTTCACCTCACTACCGTAAGGCGCAATATCTGTATAGCCCAGGTCATCGGCAAGGATGAACACGATGTTGGGGCGTGCTGATTCGGCCGCAAACACCAGCGTACTCACAAAACCCAAACACAAAGCACTGGTATTAAAAAAGACACAAAAAGCTAGAGGTAAAGAAGCTCGTGTCATTCGCTTAGTCCTGCTGTGGTAAGCGACGAGAAGCTAGCAGCAAAATAAACGTCACCACCACCTCTACAGTGATCTGACTAACCGCAAGAGTGGCATCATGGAACAGCCAAGCGACTATTCGACCTAGGGCGGTGATCCCCAGCAACATCATGGGCGGATAGTACCAAAAGCGACGCTCGGTGATCAGAGCGATAAGCATACAACTGCCCAGCGTTAAGAAAAACCCGGCCAAGTCGCCGACTTGGGTACTAAGCCCTATTCCTTCAGCCAATGTTAGGCCAAAATTAGGGGCTATTTCCCCCGGTGTCACTAACCAGCGAACACCTGTAACCACAAATAAAATAGCTGGTAATAACATCAATAGTTTAAGTAGCTTATTCATTATTGTTGCTCTCTGTCGGCAATGACCTGCATCATTTTGTGCGCTGTCTCGGTGCTGGAATTTTGGTTTTGCCCAGTGACAAAACGTTTCTCATCATCCACGACCACATGGGTGGCAAACATATCGCGAAACGCGGTTTGGCTTTCGTATAAGGTGCCGGCTTTGCGCAACTCAGTTTCTGGGTGCTGGGGGGTAATTTCAATATTCAGTTCTTTAATCTGCTTGTCGCTGACCCCGGTCATACGGCGCCCTGCAATCAATAAATCACCATCGCGGTCTTTGGCATTAATCAAACCCAGCACGCCGTGGCAGACACCGCCGATAACCGGTTTGGTGTCAGCGTAGTAAGCGTTGCTAATTTTCTGTGCCAACACGGGAGAGTAACCAAGGTCATAGGCTGCGCCCCAACCACCTGCCAGAAAAATAATGTCGTACTCGCTGAAATCAACATCGTCGATCTTGATCGAATTATCGACTTTAGCCTTGAAGATCGAATCCTGCAGAAAACGTTTCGTCTCTGGAGTGGCGGACATACGACCTAAAGAATCAGGGGCTATTGGAATTTGCCCACCTTTGATACTGGCTAGATCTACTTGCATACCGCCATCAAGTAAAACGTAATACGGATGAGTCATCTCCGAGGCTACAACCCCGGTTGCTGGACCTTCTGTTTCGCCTAGGGCAGCAAGAACATCGTGACTGGTGGTAATCACCAGAGCACGCTTGCCTGGCAGGCTAACTGTAGAGCCCTGATACTCGGGATGCATTCCTGCCTTATGCATAATAGTCGGTAATGCCAGTATAAAAATTCCAACCAACACCGCTAGTCCGCTCAGACTTACAATCAATTTTTTCATAGCACCACTCTTATTAATCAAGTAAGAGGTGCACAGTACTAAGAATTCATCGGCTAATTAGAATCATATTCGGCCAAACTTGTGATGCATTAGTCTTGCTGCTGACGATACTCGCTGGGAGTCATATTATTCCAACGCACAAATGCCCTGCGGAAATTCACCGTTTCAGAATAATCTAGCAGGTGAGCTATTTCGGCAACCGTCAAACCAGTTTTGGCCAAATACTCCTTGGCGAGTAAATCCCTAATCTCTTCAAAGATCACTCTAAAACTGGTCGACTCAGCCTCTAAGCGCCGCCTTAAGGTGCGCTCGCTTACATAAAGTCCATCAGCCACTTGGGCAATATCAACAAAGTCACCAGCCGATTGCATCAGTAGACGCCGCACCTCGGCAGTGGTTTTCTGGGCGCTGGCAAGGCCAAGTAACATCTCTTCACACTGTTGATGAAAGACCACATGGTCGGATATATTGGCGGTTTTAACTGGGGTGTCCAGAACATATCCTGGCAAAAATAATACATTGCGCTCAGCACCAAAAGTCACCTCTGCATCGAGCATTGACTGATAATTAGCTATATCAGCAGGCTGGGGAAATGCAAAGTGTACCTGCGCCCCCTCTATCGGACGCCTGTAAAGCGATCGACCAATGTAGCTCACCTGTGAAAAGCATAGCTCAGCAACATACTGCTGCTGTACCGGGGTACCTTTGGTAAGATTCATATTCAACATAAGACCACCGTCATGATCATTCGAATCCCAGCCTGGTTCAAAAAACAGTTGGCCATAGCGCAGCAATAACTCGATAGACTCTCTTAGGTTGGCACAGCTCATTAAGGCAAAACCAAAGGTGCCATAACTATCAATACCAACTCGCCGGCCCAGCCGTAATGGTAAGCTAGGGTCCCCCGTTAGCTCTACCGCGGTCTCTAATATTATCAATGAGTCGGTTCCAGAAAAAACGCTCTGACCTGAAACTATTGCCGACATCCCTTTTATTTGAGACTCCCTAAGCAGTTGCTCTGGGGTAACCCGTGCCTTCTCTAGTTCAGACAAAAGCTGAGTAAAAATATCATGCTGAAGTCGATTTATTTTCATTGCTCGTTCTCTGGTTAACTAACCGTAAACAGTATTTTAAAACACAGGTCACAACTTGGCCGAATATGATTCCATTCACTCTGCTTCGCCTACTATAATCCAAACAAGTAAAAATTTTAAGGTTTAATTTTTCAGGCAACATAAAATAGCCTGTCGCTGGTATCAATTATAATAAAGTGGTGAATAGAAAAATGAGCGCATTAAAAATAAGTACCCGTAAAATAGTCGGATTGTTATTAATCGCAATTATTGTCTTCGCCGTGGTTAAAATTTTCTTTGACCAAGGTCGCCCACACAACCCAAAAGTGTTTACTCCGCCTGCAAAAACTTTGTGGAAACCAATTGGGGCGCGCGCAGCGGGTAATCATAGTTTTGATATTATCCCCCAGCCGGATACATTCAGTGCCATTCACGTTGATGTCGCTAATGCAGATAGTGTTTGGGGCGTAGCAGCCCCCATGTTTGAACTCGACTGGGTGGCAGAGCCTGCGTATTTTGTGGGTAACGGCCCGCTGTTTGATAACAACGGTAATCTTTACTTTAGCCCACAGTTTTATCACGGTGAGCGTGTGGTACTGGTGTCACTGGATGGCCAAACCGGCGAGAGACGTTGGACAATTCCCGCCGATAACGACATACAAGCCGGTAGCCCCGCTTTTATATTGAATGACCCAGAAAACCTAGGCTCACAAATTATTTATATCATCGGCTACAACCGCGTGATGGCCATACGCCCCGACGGGTCTTTGGTTTGGAGTAAAGCCACCGGTTTAAATATTCCCGCGGCGGAAGTCGCCAGTAAATTGCCTACCGATAAAGCCAAGGGGAAATTTCACAGTTTTAATTATCACCCCGCCACAGATTCACTAATATCGATAACCAAAGCCGGCGCATTGTTTGCATTCAGCCGCACCACAGGCGAGTTAATAGCACCTATCGGGCAAATACCCGGCGCACCTGCCATTAGTGGTAACGGCACCAACATCCCCGATTTTGTCCTTAACAAGGTCGACCCGCTGATGGATAAAGCCTTTGGCAAAACCGATGAAGGCATGAGCTTGTTCTCATCCGCCGTGAATTATATTTATGGCGGCGGCGGCGTGGTGACTAACTTTTTCAGCATTGACCCAGACAGTAGCCGTATTTATATGGCCGCCACTGCGCCAGATGCAGAAGATGGCACCGAAGACGGCCGGTCTGAGCTGGGCGCAATTTACGCCTTAGACTTAGTGGATGATGGCAACGGTTTAGCATTTAAAGTAGTAAACCGTAAGACTTTTCAAGGCGGCACTGGCTCAACGCCAGCGCTTAGTGCAGACGGCCATCGCCTGTATGTGTCTGATAACAACGGTCACGTTATCGCGTTAGATAGCCAACTAGATGAAGTGTGGCGCGTGGATGTCGGCGAGCCACTAGTAGGTTCAATCACCGTAGCAGCAGACAACAATGAACTGTACGCCGTTACCGCCAGTGACGTGATTCAGTTGATAGACAATGGTGACCACGGCAGCAGAGCGTGGACAGCTGAACTAACCGGCTTTGATGGCTACGCCAATGTAGACGCGCAATCTAACGCCTTAACCGCAACAGTAACCGCCAACGGTGTTGTTATTATGATTGGTGGTGGCAAAAAATTGCTGGGAAGAACGCTTATGTTACATATGGGCATGGGCCTACTAGACCGCCAAACCGGTAAACTGCGCTACTTTGCCGAAGGCCGTGAAGATTCATTAGCCATGAGCGTAGTAGCCGCCGATGGCAGCATTTATGTCGCCCACTCACCTTTACGCCGCGCCGCAGGTAAGGCCATGTATCCCGACTTAACGCCGGATATTACCGGTGGTATTGCCCGCTTCAAACCTATCCGGTTAGACCTGTTAGCACGCGATGCAATTTGTGCCGCACAGGCACGCGGTGCCAATGCCAGCACCCTTAACCCAAGCACAGAACAAGCCGCCATAAATACCGATAGTCGCCAAATAAAAGTACTGCTTAAACAAGCTGGCAACGCAATAAGTAAAGCGGTAAACGCTGGTGACATGACACCAGCTATTGCAGGCACATTAGGTAAGTTACTGGAGCAAAGCACTGCTAACCTAACAACGCCTAAGCTAAAGCAAGCGGTAACAGAGTTAACCAAGGCGTGTGAAATATTTGACTAGTACATGCAAGCGCATTACCGCACCTTTAACAGGAGTTCCTTAATAAAACTAACTAACAGGCAATAAAAAAGCCGCACCCACGGGGCACGACTTTTTTACTTGTTTGGTGGAGCCTAGCGGGATTATCCAACTGCGCCCTCTCCCTTCGGGTCGACGAATCGATCAAAATTGCTGATGCAATATTTGTGTAATCGCTTGCAGCGGTTCAACTCATTAACATTCGCCCCCGAAGCTGGCGAACCCACTTATCTATGATGAATTTACCAACCCCCGTTGCTTCGGCGGCATCGCTTATTGATCGGCCCTGATTCACGACCGGTTGTGCGGCCTCTACTCTAAATCCTAGACTATATATTGGTCTTGTACGTCTGTTCATTGATCACCTGACTTGACACAGCTGATGCTGCATAGATAACAAAAGCTCAATATGCCTTTTCGTTCCCAGTCTCTAAAATTTAGAATAATATTATTGAATATAAAAACTGTACCTGTGTAGGTTGTCATTAAAAAATAAAGCGCTATAAATGTATGGCCTATAGACCTTTCGAAACTGATCCGCCCACTTGTTCCAAATACAAAATGCTCAGCTTTTTAGGTGGGCATTTTTTATTTGTGCCTTTGTTCGACGAAAACCGCCCCCCGGTTCGATCAATTGCGCTAGAAATTAAGACTAGCGCCAGCGTAGCTTTCGAAGAAAGTGTTAGCAGCCCTTAGGCTGGTAACATCAGTCCGGCCACGAAATTAGTAGGCACTCATCAATTAGTTGATAGTCAGGTTTCGCCTACTGGCGAGCTACCTTTCTTTTGTGTGAAAAGAAAGGTAGCCCAAAGAAAGCACACCCCTATAAGTCGCCCTTCGGGAAACCTGAGTATCACTGAAATTAACGGCCGCTCGGTAACTCGCCTACGGCTCAAACATCCCTCGCTTTACACCGTTAATTTAAGCAATACTCAGGCAACTTCTAAAAGGGGGTTTTTAGGTCAAGTGCAATGTTTTGCGTACTGGGTCGGAGTTAGATTGACTCCGATCCGATTGATATAGTGCTGACTTCGATTCCCTGAAGTTATGGCAATCAATATCCTAACAAGATTTGACTCTAACTCTTGACGCGAAGAGAACTACTGGTTAAAAAAATAATCGTTATGAGGTTCCCCCAATAAAACGGACTAATTAAATACCTGCAAATCTTTCTTCATACTCAAACGGTGTCATGTAATTCAAAAAAGCATGACGCCGCTGACGATTATAGAACACTTCGATATACTCAAATATACTTTGCCTAGCCTGTACTCTACTTTTGTAGTCTTCGTGAAACACTAACTCATTTTTTAGGCTACCAAAGAAGCTTTCTGCCACAGCATTGTCCAAGCATTCTCCTTTTCTACTCATGCTGCATATCAGATTATTATCTTTCAACTGCTTTTGATAATCTCCTGATGCATAAGTACTTCCCTGATCAGAATGAACAATAACATCATTTACTTCTCGTCTGCGCCAAATAGACATCGTTAAGGCATTCTGTACTAACTCAGCATTGTTACGGCTACTCATTGCCCAGCCTATTACCTTTCTTGAGTGCAACTCAATAATCACTGCCAAGTACAACCAGCCTTCACGCGTTGCTATAAACGTTGTATCAGAAACCCATGCTTCATTGGGGCGGTTCACTGTAAACGAACGCTGAAGTAAATCTGCCGCTCCTTTTAGCGTGTTTTTCGAGTTGGTTGTTATTACAAACCTTCTCGCCATTTTTGACGGTATACCTGCGGTCTTCATTAACCTAGCAACACGATTAACACTGCACGTTTCGTTATCGCCGATAATATCTTTATGTATCTTGGGTGAACCATAAATATGTCTCGATTTATCATGAAGTCGTACAATCTTTTCTGTCAGCCTTCGATTATCAACTGCTCGCTTACTTTCCGGCCTATCACGCCAGTCATAATATCCACTGGTTGATACCTCCAGCACTTCACATAATCTAATTATGGCGTATTCTTTGCTATGACTACGAATAAAATCGTATTTCAGTCCAGTTCCTTGGCAAAGAATACCGCGGCCTTTTTTAGGATTTCATTCTCCTCTTTCAGGCGAGTTAATTCTTGTCGAAGACTAGTGAGCTCTGATTGATCTTCTTTTTTCGGGCGACCTTTTTTTGCCGAGGCCACATCACCTTTTTTAGTCATTTGTTCTTTCCATTTGTAGAGTTGATTACGCCGAATACCTAGCTCCATTGCTATCTCGCTAGTTGGTTTATTAGATTCTTTCATTAGGCGAAGAGCTTCGAGCTTAAACTCTTTTGGATATGTATTATAAGGCTTTCTTGTTTTGGTCATGGGATACTCCTTTTGAGGCTTTGCCTCTGATTAAAAGTATCCGTTAAACTGGGGGAGCTTCATTACGACCCCTTTAATCAAAAAACAACCGTTACGACCCCTTTAATTCAATACAGGTTTACTCCGGTCGAACTTCTCGTTTTGGCAAAACTTTATTAGAAACTTTTTTCACCGTAGCAAGGTTTGACATATCTTCATCAAACTCATGTCTACCTACACCTAATTTTAATAAATAACTTATTTCATTAAGTTCATTATCTGCGGCAAATGAATATTTATACACAGATCTTAATTGAGTAACTGCATTAAATAAATAAAATGAATTTTTATCAATCGAAGTAATATACGATAAAACATGTTTCTTCCAATCAGCTGGCCTCTCTATAATAAGAAACAGCACTAAAAGATGTTTTATTAGCTCATCTTCTTCTGATTCTAGGGCATCGTATAGTAGAGGACCTATCTTGTTTGAATGAAGATCATCATTAAAAATTTTAATAACATTAATAGGGTTAGCTTGAAGAATCATTTCAAACTTTTCTTCCGTAGATCCTTTAAAGCTTTCATTTAGATAGAACCCTTGCCCACTAAAACTAGCACGCCCATCTTCAGCGAGTACGGGAGCCAAAGCAAAAAGGATTTTAGATATATGAAGCCAACCTCTTGTAATTTCCTTTAATAGCTGACGCTTAATATCTGGATCAACATAATCACTATTCCTAAGCGCTCTTGAGCAGGCCTTTATTTTGTGCTTTAAGCTTACAATAGAATAATCTTGAAGGATTCGGGATACACTTTGATCATATGGTCGAAGTTGATTGTAATCTTTGTCCGCGTACTTATCTTTCACCGATTCGGGTAACTTCGAGGTAATTACATCCTCTGCAAGCTCTTCGTGCATTTGATCTAGATTTTGCTTTGTAGGGTTCCATTTCGCGAATTTCAAGGGGTTCAGTTCGGCAGGTAAACCAGTTTTTTCTTCAACTAAGTTTGATGTTTCGTGAATGTCTTTAATTAGAATTTCAAGAACATCCGCCCTACTTCGATCAATTCCTGTATAGAATTCTATGATTTCTGGATAGGCTCTTTCTTGTAGTACGTAATGTTTAAACTCATCACTAGAGTACATCCTTTTTGCCGAAAAGTAATAAATCCAGTATGTTGATCTAAAGGAAAACTCTTTCCCAGCACCTACAATGATGTTATTTGCAAAAAGAATATCGAAAACAGAAGAAACTTCCAAATGAAGGAGTTTATCGGCGCAAAACTCTTCAAGATTTTCAAGGAAACTCTCACGTGAAAATTGAAGCTGATTATTTCTAAGTAGATTTTCACAAAATCTACCAAGAACATATTCACAGTCCTTGAGGTCTGGCTTTACTTTGTATGTTGGTAGCTCACCTAAGTCAAAAAGGACGAACAATAACATTTCAATCATTTTAGTTCTGTTTACTGGGCTTTCATCAAAATGTTTTTCGGAGACTTTTAATAAGGTTAAGCAATTATGGGGCGTCCTATGTATATTGAGCGCATCAATATCCTTTATTAATTTTTCAAGAACAACGTCATCTTCCCCGATATACTTCTCATCGTTATATGTAGAAACAACCTGTCTAATCTGTCTTCGCGGTAGCGCAAGTAGATGATAATGTTTAAATTCCCTGCTTATGACTATATCTTGATCTTCTTCCATAAATTGAGCATCGCCAATATTTTCCATGACTACAATTGGAATTTCTCGATATTTGTTACATAGGTTTTTAAGTAATTTTTTTGCGCCATGAGCAGAAGCATTCCAAGAATCGAGAATTATGCAGTCGATTTTTCTCCCCTCTACACTTAAAAATTTTGATTCTTTATTAATTGATTTTTCTATCTGATCACGTCGAACCTTTTCTGAATCTAGATAAATCCAAAGCGACTCCTTTTTCCAAGCCTCTGCAACTAGATGATGCGACAAACATGTTAGCCCAAATTGTGGAGGCGCTTTGATGACAACTGATTGAGGAAACTTAATTAGCTCATCTAAATCTACTTTATTGCTATAGTTGTCGTCAGCATTCTTTGAAATATCATTAGTTTTACTAACAATTGGCTCTATCCAAACAATCGGTTGATTTAGAAAGAGACATAAGCTTTCCTTTAAACGTGAATTTAAGACCATTGTCACTGATTCGCGTAAAGCGATTTGTTCAAGTTTTTTTGATTGTTCTTTGACTTCTGGGTGTTTTGACTGTTTGCCTAATAAGTTAAGAAAGTGCGAATTAAGATGCTGCGTTAACTTAGATTTAAAGTCCTCTAAGCTGTCATAATTACAATAGACTCCACCAAGCTCTCCGACTTTACCCTTAAACTCCTTTACTTTTACGAGCTGATCCAAGTCCAGCCGAGTTGCTGCCGCGGGCTCTTCGTTAAAGTAAAACATAATCGAATATCATTATTTTGAGCTAAATACTTACTGTATGCATGATAAAATTCTTCTTCTGTTCCTGAATTTGCTCTTTTAGTTGGTGTCCCAAATCTGTTCCACATTATGCCAATGAACATTTGGTAGTTGTTTAGTAATTGACCTGTAATAACAGTTTGAGCGTCTTCGCCAAATGCAGGGACTACATCACGCTCCCACTTCTTCGATTCAATACGAAAGTGAAGTTTTTCTCCCAAAGATTTATTTACTGTGCTGAAAACTTCGTCACATGCATCTCTTTCTTTCTGAGTATCACTAGGTGATGAAATAAAGCATTTATATATTTGAGCGTCCATGTTCTATGGTTTCCTTTAGTTTAGATTGATTATTTACGATTTGTAAAACCTATCATGCCATAAGCTATTGCTAATACAGTAAGATAAATTGGCTTTAGAATAAATGTACAAACATAAACGTACCACTAAAGTGGTCGTAACGAATATTTTTTGATCAATCAAGCCCTCGCTAACTGCGCATTGTGGCGAAGTCAGTTTGACTCCAACCCAGTGCGCAAAAATCTAACAGCTATAACTGATCCTCTTTTTCAACAGCTTTCCCGTAACTCCCATTCAACATTCGATACCAGTCTCTAAACGGGCCGATCATATTCTGCCAATAGGTTTTGTTCTCTAACTGCTTTTTAGGTGGAATACCCCAGGGGGTGTATTCGTCTTTTTCAGGAATATAAAGACAGCCAAATATTCTGTCCCAAATACTGGTTACTGCGGCAAAGTTTTTATCCCAGTGTTTTTCAAGGTAGCTATGATGTACATGGTGCATCACTGGGCTGTGTACCCATTTTGCTAGCCATTGTGGGTAGTGAAACTGTACATGGTAATGTCTAAATGCACCGTTAAAACCAAACAGTATTGCGAAAAAGCTAACATTTAATAAGGTCGCTTCAACAATATCACCAGCAAACAAGTAACCAAAAATACCAGCCGCAACACCATAGCTAAACCCTCCTCCTGCCGCCCAAATGGGTACTGCAACAAAATGCTCGCGGTAGCGCGTTAATGGGGTTAGCACTTCAGCCGAGTGATGCACTTTATGAATAGCCCACAGCGCTGGTACTTTGTGCATTGTGTAATGGGTTATAAAAAATACAAAGTCATAACAAAGAAAGGTCGTCAGGCTATATAACAGCATCCACCCAATAGTAGATATTAGTGCTGGCGATGCGCCAAAACTATATTCCAAAGCGCTAATAACCAACTGCTCTGTTACTGGGCCAACGGCGACAAAAACACCTAACCCTAAAAAGGGATGCAGTAGGCGTTCAGTTATCCATAGCCATAAATCGACTCTGGCAGATTGATGAGTATAAATATCTTTAGGGAATAAAAACTGTAGTAAGCCTGACTTCCGCTCGCGCCCGCCTGCGTCTTTAGAACCCGCACCTTTGCGTATAAACCAAATAAAAATGGCAATAGTAAGCGTTAGTAAAACAACATCTAACTGGAGGTCTCGCGGTACATACTCCACTCCATGTTCAGACACATACGTAACCGCTTGTTGAAAAACTTGGGTTAATGGCCCGGTGGTATCTAATGAACTAGTAGGTGTGACTGCTGCTGTGTCTAAAGGCATATATGGGTAACACTGACTACGATCTGACACTTATCACGCATAAGCATCAAATCTCACTCATACATAATAAATAAATACATAACCACTTAATAAAATGGCAATCCACATCGCGGTGACGCCTATCGGCCAAGACCGGCCAAACACGCCGTTAACGCCTAGATAACGGGTTGCAAATTGCTCTATACCATTAAGGTTATTGGTTTTTAATTTTTCTACCCCACTAGCTAATATTGAAAGCAGTTTTAAAACCACGTCACCCATAAAAGGCAAACAACGCCGCCAGAACCAATCGAAATCTAAGGTTATTGTCAGCGTCCTTTTCATCAGCGGCAGCAATAGGAAAAACGCTAAGCCTGAAAATAATAACAATTGTAGGTAGAACAACACCTTGCCCATCGAATACGGAACGTAGTCCATCGAATAAGGTAGAAAATGATAGATGGCCTGCGGATACATACCCAAGCCTAAACAAGCTAGAGAGAACAACACCATCGCCAAAGACATATTCCAAGGTGCATCTTTGGGGCGAAGCCCTGAGTCTTTTTGAAAGAAAACAAACCAAGGGAATTTAATACCTGCATGTAAAAACACCCCCGCCGATGCAGCGGCCAAACAGAAATAGACGAAGACTAAGCCTTGGGTCATGGCGGCTTCTGAGATTAGCGCTTTGGTGACAAAACCAGAGGTCAGTGGAAAGCTGGAAATAGACAGTGCGCCAATAATGCCGCAAATACAGGTGACGGGCATAGTGCGAAACAAACCGCCTAGGTCAGTACATTTGCGCATACCGGTTCGATATAACACCGTGCCTGCACTCATAAACAATAACCCTTTGTAAATAATATGAGCAAACGCGTGGGCCGCCGCGCCGTTTAATGCGAGCTCGGTGCCAATGCCAACCGCACACACCATAAAGCCAACCTGGTTAACAATGGAGTAAGCAAGAATTCGTCGCGCATCGTTTTCCAATAAGGCATAAATAATGCCGTAAAAAATCATATAGAGACCAACACCTATCAGTATCGGCTCGCCTGGGAATAATAGTATTAGCGCTAGCACGGCGGCCTTAGTGGTATAGGCCGACAAAAATACTGTGCCGGTAGCTGTTGCCTCCGGGTATGCATCAGCAAGCCATGCAGACACTGGCGGTGCTGCTGCATTAATCAACACGCCAATCAGAATCAGCCAAGTGGCAATACTGTTAGCCCGCATGGCTTCAATATCGATTGAGCCGGTTTGCACTGCCACGCCAGCAATACCAAGCATCAAAATCACACCACCCAAAAAATGTACCATGGCATAACGTAAACCGGCGGCCCGTGCTTCGGCCGTACCTCCACACCACACAATAACCGTCGAGAAAATAGCCATTATTTCCCAAAAAATAAATAATGTTATTAGATCTCCAGCAAACGCAACGCCGATAGCGCCACCGGCATAGGCAAATGCCGCCGCAAGCTCCACACCCTTGGCATGACGGAAGGCATAAATACCACCGACAAAAGTCATTAATGCAAATATGGTGGCGAACAAGCGCCGTAGTTTACTGCCCTCAACTGGTTCAATCGCTTGATCCATAAAACTTAGGCTAACTGATACACCGTCTGGCACCTGCCACACCAACCACAACGCAAGTAATGGCAATAGCAGCACAACGCCACTACGCACAGCTCCGCGGCTAACGGCAATTAATACAGAACCGGCAAATAAAATAAGCGCAGGAGGCAGAACTTCAATCATTTGAATCCCCATCCTGATAATAATTTTCACCGCGTTTAATAAAGCGGCCAAGACCTTTGGCAACTAAAACCATTGCCACACAGCATAAAAAACCAAATACAGCACCAAAACCAAACCAGCCATCAACCACAAAGTAGCCTTTAACCTTTATGACTAGCTGTAACAGCACAGTCAGTGCCAGCAATAAGCTGCCCCCTACCCAAAACAATCGAATGGTCTTTGGTCTTACTAACCAATGCTCGTGCTCATCTTGTTGTTTTGATGGCATTATTTGACTCCAACCATTTGCGCAGCAAGATCTATCGCTGGCTGGTTTATCCAGAAAAACAAGACGGTCAAGGTCGCCGTTATCGTTAGCGCTATAACTATTGCTAACGGTGCCTCGCGATGATCAACCTTGGGCGGCTCAGACTCTGCCTTAAACCAAGCACTATAAATAATGGGTAAAAAGTACGCGGCATTAAGTACCGTACTAACAGCGATAGCCGCCATAGCAATATAGTTTTCAGCTTGAAACGAGCCGGTAAGCAAATACCATTTAGACACAAAACCAGCCGTCGGTGGAATACCGATCATGCTTAACGCACCAATGGTAAATGCAGCCATTGTCCAAGGCATACGCCGACCAATTCCATGCAGCTGAGCTAGCTCGGTCTTTTTGCTAGCGGTATAAATACTACCCGCGGCAAAAAACAAAGTAATTTTACCAAATGCATGAGCAACAATATGCAGGGCTGCGGCCATCAGTGATAAAGGCATAAGCAAAGCGGTAGCCAAAATCACGTAGGACAGTTGCGCAATGGTTGAATAAGCAAGCAGGCGCTTAAGATTAGTTTGGCGCAAGGCAATAAAGCTTGCCGTGATAATTGTAAATATAGCCGCATAAATCAGCCAGTCTGTTCCCGGTGAAGCGACTAGTAAATCTAGACCAAAAATATACACAATTATTTTAGTTATAGTGAACACCCCTGCTTTTACGACCGCTACGGCATGTAGTAGCGCACTAACAGGTGTTGGGGCAACCATCGCTGCGGGCAGCCAACGATGTACCGGCATCAATGCTGCCTTGCCGGTACCAAAGACAAATAGCGCAAGTAATAGCCCCACAGCAGGACCAGCGATATTTCCAGTGAGAATGCCCCCAGGCGTAAAGGCCAATGTGCCGGTTACCGAATACGTCCAGATAATGGCAGGCAGGAACAGGCCCATTGACGTGGCCAGTAGAATACCCAGATAAACCCTCGCTGAGGCAACTGACTTGGCATCGCCTTTATGAGAAACCAAAGGATAAGTAGAAAGCGTCAGTACTTCATAGAACACAAACAGGGTAAGCAAGTTTTCCGCCATCGCAACACCCATTGCACCAGCAATGGCAACGGCAAAGCAAATATAAAAACGGGTTTGGTGGTGCTCTTTATTACCGCGCATATAGCCAATAGAGTAAATCGAATTGACGATCCACAACAATGATGCCAGCGCTGCAAATAGCATTCCCAGAGGTTCAATTTTAAATTCTAGAGAAATACCAGGCAACATACTCACAAGGTGCGCACTCGGTCTTGCGCCAGCAAGCACCTCGGGCAATAGACTCCAGACCAGCAGTGCTAGGCATACTCCTGCGATAAGCGTAATCGCTTCACGAATATTCTGATGACGTTGACCAACTAGGCCGATACCCACCGCAGCGAGCAGTGGCACACCTATTATCCATAGCAACTGCGCTTGCATAATCATTGTAAGTTTTCCAGTAAAGCAGCAGCGGCTTGTTCTGCTAATGCCAATGGCACAGAAGGATCAAGACCAAAATAGATATTGGCTAACGCTGCTACCCACACTGTTACCAACAATAGCAGTGGTGCTTCGTCAATTTTTTCTGCCTCACCAGTTGATAAAATCGCGGCCTCACCAAAATATGCAGCCTCTACAACGCGCCACAAGTAGGCAACCGCCATTAGTGAGCTAATTAAAATAACCGCAACAATAGCGATACCAGAAGAGCCTTCTCCTAGAGCAGCTGTAATCAAATACCACTTACTAATAAACCCCGCCGTACCCGGCACACCAACTAAGCTCATACCAGCCACTACAAAAGCGCCCATTGTCCATGGCATCGACCGTGCCGCACCTTTCAAATCGTGCAAATTCAAGCTGGCAAAGCGCAGCCCTAAACATGCCACTGCAAGAAACAAAGAGCCTTTGGCTAACGCGTGATTAAACATGTGTAAAACACTTGCTGTCAGTCCCGCGGTGGTGACAAAACTAGCGCCCAGCCAAATATAACCTAGCTGTGCTATCGACGAATAAGCTAGCAAGCGCTTCAGATGGGTTTCAAACAGTGCAACGCCAGAAGCAATTAAAATTGCCACCAGTGCTAGTGGCATAAAAAAACCAGCGAACTGTAAATCATGCCCAATCATATTAGGCTGAAAAACAACAAAGTCGAAACGCAGCAATACATACAAAGCAATTTTGGTTGAACAAGCCGCTAAAAACGCCGTAGCAATATGCGGAGCGTAGGTATAACTATTTGGTAACCAAGCATGTAATGGAAATAAACCCGCTTTAAGCGCAAGACCAACTGTAATGAAACCCGCTGCAACCAATATCGGTTTTAGCTCGGCTACATCGGCTAGGCGGATTCCCATATCGGCTAAATTTAGCGTGCCAGTCATCATGTAAATAAGGCCTACGCCTATAAGGTAAAAAGTAGCCCCGATAGTACCCATTATCAAATATTTAAATACCGCCGGTAGCGCCCGCCGATTCGAACCGGCAGAAATCAAGACATAACTGGCTAATGCGGCGATTTCCATAAAGACAAAAATATTAAAAGCGTCGCCAGCAACCAAAATACCCAACATGCCAGCTAGTGCAAGCAACCATGCAGCATAAAACAGCATATGACGCTCTGGTTCTAAATCGATGGTAAGACTGTGTCTTGCCGCTAGCAGCGTTATGCTAGATGCCCCAGTAACGATAAGCAAAAGCAATGCACTTAACGCGTCAATGCGCAACTCAATACCGACTGGCGCAGACCAAGAGCCCATTTCATAAACAATAACTTGTCCCTGTAAAACCATGCCTGCCATAAAAATAGCGATGGCAAAGGCCATAAAACTGGTAACCAATGCAGTAAGCCAAGGTAGCATTGTGCCCCGCAGTAACATTACCATTGGTGCCGCTAGCATAGGCACCACGACCTGTAAGGCAGGCCAATGTGACGCAATGCTCATCGATTATCATCCTTGGCCTGAATTTCATGCTCTTCTATACTGTCGTATGTTTCTTTTATTCTTACCACAATAGCTAAACCTAATGCCGTTGTTGAAATGCCAACGACTATCGCAGTAAGAATTAATACTTGAGGTAATGGATTGGAAAATATTTGGTCGCTCACCCCTGCTTGAATGATGGGTGCGGTGCCGCCTTCCACTTTGCCCATAGAGATATAAAGGAGAAACACTGCCGATTGAAAAATAGACAGTCCCAGCAACTTTTTGACGAGATTACCCTTAGCGATAACTGTATAAAAACCAATCATTAATAGAATGGCAAACACCCAATAATTATATAAACCTAGCCACTCCATTACCGATTATCCCTTGCTGCAAACGCATGAAAAATAGACAACATACAACCGCATACAGTAACACCTACGCCCAGTTCGATGAGTAAAATACCTAGATGCTGGCCTGCAATAGGGTCACTGAGTAATACTGAATAATCGAGAAAATTGCCACCCATCACAATGCCAGCCAAACCAACTAAAGTGTAAAGTATCGCCCCGCCCGCCATCATTGCGGCAATAGCCGCTAAAGGAACTACCGTCAACGCAGGCCCCTCACCTTCAAGCAATGCGTATAAAATAATCGCCGCCGCTACTAATGCACCAGCTTGAAAACCACCGCCGGGGCCGTAATCACCATGAAATTGCACATAAAGCCCAAACAATACGATAAAGGGAATCATTAATCTCCCTATCACCCGTGGAATAAGATGGTGACGCAAACTGTCTGAACTCGATGCTGGCTGCACCGGACTTGCCACGCTGTTATGCCTAGTACCCAGCAATACCATCACGCCAATGGCTGCAGTCAAAACTACAAACACTTCACCCAGCGTGTCATAACCACGAAAGCTGCCTAGTACGGCGGTAACAACATTAGGAATGTCGATTAACTCTGGGGTTTTCTCTAAATACCAAGGAGCAACATGCTGATGAACTGGCGCATCAGGGTCACCTAACCTAGGTTTATCAACAGTGGCATAAATAATTAACGCAGTTGCGACCAACACGGGGACGGTTAACCAACGACTTGGCTTTATAGATCTCTCGTGTTGCTCGGTAAGTGCCAAGGCACTTAAAAACAACACTGTCGATATACCAGCGCCCACCGCAGCTTCCGTTAACGCAACATCAGCAGCATCAAGCGTGAAAAATATCGCTGCCATTAGTAGGCTGAAAATACCGCTGAGCATAACCGCCGCAAAAAGATCAGTGGTACGAATAATTGCAATCGCCGTAATTACCAATAATGTGAGCAGGAATGCACTAAACAAAAGAACCATTGTTTAATCTTCCTCATCGGTTGGCGCAGCATCGCTAGGTTTAAGGCCTGACATCAACGCTGCATTTGCTAAGGCGTAGGTAGCCGTTGGACCAGTGAGCAACATGAAGACTAATATTGCCATGAGTTTAAACGCAGCCAACGAAACACCGGCTTGCAGCATAATGCCAACAAGTATCAGTATCGTACCGATGGAATCGGTCAAACTTGCCGCGTGCATACGGGTATAAAAACTAGGCAGGCGAATAACACCAATCCCACCGATGAAGATAAAAATTCCCCCGACAGACAATAAACACCAACTTAATAAATCAACAATCAAAGCCATTATGCTAGTTTTCCGACGATTTATTAATTGCACTGCGCGCTGCAGCATTTTGAAAAAAGTTGAGTACTGCTAACACACCAATAAAATTAATAAGGGCATAGGCAAGCGCTAAGTCTAGAAAGTCAGGGCGACCAATTAGAAAGGCGATAACCGATAGCAGTAAAACTATTTTGGTACCCAACATGTTCACCGCCAATACTCGATCATAAACAGTGGGGCCCAACATAGCACGAGTTAGAGCTAGAGCCATGGTTACAAGAATTGCTATTGATGCAACATAATACATATACTCAAGCCTTAGTTAGCGCGGCAACGCGACGATTCATTTCGCCTTCAAGCAAGGCATCAGCGCCTGCCTGAGTAAAGCAATGAACGGTTAACTTGCCTTCATGAATATCCAGTGTCACCGACCCCGGAGTTAAGCTAATTGAATTACCTAAAATGGCCTGTCCTACAGCGTCATCGGCTATGGAGTCAAATTCAATCTTAATAGGACTGGCAGGCAAATCTCGCTTTAATATAATCACCGAAACCTCATAACTAGATACGGCAATCTCCTTCAATAGCCATAACCAATAGCCCGGTAATCGCGGTACCACATACCAAGAATACACAGATCGGTCCAGCGCACCCATGCGATGCGCAAGATACAATGACAGCAAACAAGAAGCCAAGCCTAAACTTAATAGTAGCGGTTTATACAGACCCGACCACAATAGCCAGGCGACAATTAATATCACCAACAATACGGTCAGTCTGCGTGAATAGCTGGATTTAGTGACCGCCATAAAGTTCTCGCTAGAGTTCTAAGAACTCGACTCACAGGGGTAATTTTTACGTAATGAGGTATAGACTACTGTTCTAGCCATTGCGTCTGCGGCCAAACTGCTTGCTTTAAGATCATTAACCACATGGTCAACCACTTTTTGCAATGACTCCGGTTCACCAAGACAAAACTCGGCGTACTGCGCAGCAAGGTCAGGCAAACTTACCCCGCGAACACGAGCCGCTCTCTCTACATAAGTTTCAGGTTTTCCTAATTCTGCTTCGACGTTAAGCAACACACGTTTATCTGTTGCCACGGCGCCATCAATAAAACCCTGTATATAACGTATACAAAACTGCCCATCGACACTTTCAGCTTGCTCGGGGAAAAACTCACAGTGAGAGGCAAGCTCTGTAGCAGATAAACGCTCAACAGCATTTACTTTGTTAATACTAGCTAGTAATACAAAGATGCCGATAGCGCACAGTAATTTCTGACTCATTCTTTATTCCAACCATGTTTAATCAACAGGTATTACATATAATGTTGCTAGCATCTCAGGAAACCATATATCGATCAAGAGAATGGACAAGATAATTCGACTATAGCTTAGACTATCTGTATTTGACCCTACTAATCATAAGTTTTTATCTCTCGATTATTCGCAGTCTTAGTACGAGTTCACATCCCTCACCAAATCCTTACTACCGCTACAATGCTAGTTCACATAGCTCAGCGCTCAAAGCGCTTAGACAACAGATACGCTATTGCACCAGCACCAATAACAACGAAACTAAAAATAATTTCTACCGGCCGTTCAATTGTTAAGTAAATTAATGTACCGCCCGTTAAGGCAACAAATAGTAGTGGCGGTAGTGGGTAAAACGGCACTCGAAAAACGGCCATTGATTCAACGCTTTCATCACCTTCTCTATGCCTGAGAATAAATACACCGATCACTGCAAACAATGTATTTAGCGCCATGGTTGCACCTGAAAATATCAAAATACTTTCAAACGAAGCGGTCCACAAAAATAGTAAAGTAATACCGCCTTGTAAATAAACCGCAGTGGCCGGCACGCCATTTTTATTAAGCGTGCCTAAAAAACGAAACGCTATAAAATCCTCACCAACTACTTGCAGTACTCTAGGCGCGGCAATAATCATCGCACTTACTGTAGATACCAGCAGTAGCGCTAAAGTAACACCCATAACTGACGCGCCAACCTCGCCAAAGGCATAAGTGGCTGCAACATAGCCAATCTCTAACTTACCCTCCATGGCGGCCATAGGCGCAACCAGTAAAAACACAGTATTAAGCAGCACATAAGACAGCATCACTACGCCAGTGCCAACGGCTAACACTAACGGCAAGGTCTTAGCAGGGTTTTCTAGTTCACCCGTTAAATAAGTAGCTGCGTTCCAGCCGCTGTAGGCATAACCCACATAAATAAGCGCAACAGCAAAGCTGCCGCTGGTAATTAACTCAATGTCTGAAGATTCAGGTGTAAATCTAACTAGCTGATAGTTGTCGACAGCAACTAAGGCTGCGATTGAAAAGCCGATAACCAAGACAATTTTAGCGACAGTAAAAAATGTCTGCATATTACCGCTATTACGGTGACTAGTTGCATGTACCAATGTCATCACCACAACTAAAACGGTTGCCAACCACAAAGGAGATAACTGAGGGAATACAGAAGACAGATATACACCGAAGGTTATAGCTGCCAATGCCGTCGGCGCAGCAAAGCCAACAGTGGCTGACACACAGCCAGAAATAAACCCAGCCATCGGATGATATATCTGGCTGAGAAAATTATATTCACCACCTGACCTCGGCAACCTTGCGCCAAGCTCGGCATAACAAAGCGCACCGCTGATAGCCATAACACCGCCTAATATCCACAGTAGTAAAATGACAAAGCCTGATTTTATATCTAGCAACTGAAATCCAAGGCTGGTAAATACACCAGTGCCAATCATATTGGCGATCACAATGGCTGCGGCGGTAGCTGGGCTAAACTTGGAATTATGACTCACAATTATTTCTCTTCACTCAAAAACGAATAATACCAATTTGCCAATCAACCTACCTGGTTGCCCCACACATCATTATAGATAGCTTTTATACTTTCTCGCACACTTCCCAGCGTTTACCTTCTAGCTCAGGAATTTCAGGAAAGCTACTAACATGGTCGCGATCACAAACAATACAAATATAAATCGGGGCGTCTATAATTGTCTGTAGCTTCAAAGATTGATAAAGATCCCTACGCTGACCATCAAACATGTCCTTAGCCTCAAGATTAGCCTCGATAAATGCCTGATAAACATCCTGTTTCACTTTATCGTCTTTAATAATAAAGTTCCATGACTGAGAAGATCCAACTGAAGGGGCATGATCAGCAGCAGTCAAAATATTCAACAACACACTTTCATCAACTGGGTCTGATAAAAAGTGCGACTTGATAGCCCGCCTATTATATAAAACGCAGTTAAAGCCTTGTTTATCCAGCTCAGTGCTTTTTATCATCAATCCAAAGTTCTGGCTTGATCTAAAAAGGCGCACATTTGCTTTGTACCTGACAAGATTCTTAGGGTATGGCGCTGCAATAGATCGGGATGAATGAAATATAACTGATCATTTTTAATTGCCTTCAGCGACTGCCATTTACGCCAATCATCCAACCACTCAGGACGCTCTTCACCCATACCACTGGCGATAATGACTTGTGGATCACGTCTAACAACCATTTCGACACTAATTTTCGGTACTAGCGGAATAGCATCACTGAAAATATTATGGCCGCCACACAGTCGAATGACATCAGAAATTAAATGCGTATCGTTAATAGTAAATAGTGGATCGTCCCAAACCTGATAAAACACATCAATTTTTTCTAGACCTTTATACTTTTCGCGTAAAGCACCAGCACGCGCTAAAAACTGTTCAGCCTTATTATTAGCTACAATTTCATTGCCGGTTAATCTGCCAAAAGATTTTAGGGTCTTAGCAATATCAGCAACAGTCTTGGGTTCATCAACATACACAGTAAAACCTATGCTACGCAAATGATTAATCATCTCCCAGCCATTACCGCTGCCAAAAGCCAAAATCAAGTCTGGCTTCATAGCTGCAATTACTTCGTAACTTACTTTTTTATACGATCCTACTTGAGGCAGATCTAAGGCCGCCTTTGGATAATCACTATGCGAGACAACACCCACTAATTTTTCACCCGCACCAACATCAAAAACCAACTCAGTTATATGTGGCGCCAAACTGACAATACGCTGCGCAGGTTTGGCTAACATCACTACAGTGTCAGTCCCATCAATCAATGTAATTGCTGCATTTACCGATACAGTAAAAGCAACAACCAAGCACCCCGATACAGCTTTACTAAATAACGTCACTACATTTCGCCAGTTAACATCAAGGCAAGCGCAATCAACATACATGCCTCTTGCAGTTCAACTAATGCACCCATGCAATCGCCGGTAACCCCATCTAAGCGATTGATACAAGCGGTTCGCCAGAGCAAGAACACAACTATAGTAACTAATAGTAAAATCAGTGATATGAGAACTGGTAAAATTATAAATGTCATTGCAGCGACAATTAGTAAAAAAAACAACGCTAATTTAGACGATAAATATAGAGACACTTTGGCGCCAATACCAACCGGGTTAGCGTAAGGAGCATATAAGAAGGCAGCTAACAAATTCGTACGAGCCAGCATAGGAATTATTAACAAAGCAAAACGATTAACTGATTCCAATAAGACAACTATCGCGGCGAGCTTAAACAGTAATAATAAAACGATGACAACAACGGCTATGGGGCCTGCTGCTGGGTCTTTCATTATCGCTAAAGTTTTCTGTCGGCTACCTTGTCCGCCAACCCATCCATCGCTGCAATCGGCTAAGCCATCAATATGGAGCGCACCAGTAAATGCCACCCAGACAGTCAAAATCAACACTGCTGCTAAGAAGGAAGGTACACTGCTAAGCATACTAGCTAACAACACTAACAATGCACCCAAGACCGCTCCAACCAGCGGATAGAAGTAAACCGACCGGCTCCATTGCCGATCGCTAGCTATAATGGTTTTCCCCATCGGTACGCGGGAAAGAAACTGCATTGCAATAACAAAACCCTGCAAGCTATTAATAAACTTTCTCAAGCTTCCTCACCAGGATAATGTCCTACGATCACCGGCGAAACCGAGTCACCTTGGTGAAATACTTTGATTCGCGTCATTGAGGCATAGGCTACTTCAATGCGGGTAATTGCCGTTAAAGGCGACTGCATTAAATGTGCCAGTAATAAACGAATGGTACCTCCATGCTGTACAACCAATACATGTTTATTTTTGTAATCAGCCAATACTTTATCAAATGCTGCTACCACCCTATTTTGTACGTCCTGAATATGTTCACCATCCACAGGGGTCACGCTGCCGGGCTGGGAGTAATACTGCATAACAAATTCTTGATCGTTTTTCCAAACCTCACTAACAAGCTGGCCCTCCCACTCACCAAAATGAATTTCACGAAAATCATTTTCAACAGTTATAGGAATATTTTTCCCAGCCGCATGTTCTTGTGCAAACAACTTACAGCGGGTCAAAGGCGAGCTAACAACCGCATCCCAACCATTGTGTGGAGCTACTGCATTACGCATTTGCTGCCAACCTAAATCGGTTAGCGCTACATCGGTCGAGCCACGATAAATTTCACCACCTTGGCACTGACCATGGCGCAATATATCTATCAAAGTAAAATTACTGTTATCTCGCATGACTATTAATATCTCTCATAATTAGTGTTATTTCGCACAATTAGTATTATCCGTTATAAAAGCTGGGATTATCTATTAGAAACTTCCGCTTGCTCGAAGGTCGCCATTGACTCATGTAAAGCTAACGCCATTTCCACTAATGGCAACGCTAATCCAGCACCGCTGCCTTCGCCCAAGCGCAGCTGTAAATCTAACAAAGGCGTAGCCTTAAGTTCAGCTAATACATATTGGTGCCCTGGCTCTTGTGAGCGATGAGCGAACAACATCCAACTGCGTACGTCAGCGTTTAACTGGCAGGCTAATAACGCCGCAGCCGAGCTAATATAGCCATCTATAAGCATAGGAATACCCATTTGGGCACAACGAATATATGCACCCACTAAAGCCGCAATTTCAAATCCACCGAGACAGCTTAAAATACCAGCCGGAGTAACCAATTGTTCCCTATGTAGGTCTAGTGCGCGGGTTATCACTGCTCGCTTTTTAGCTAAGCCGACATTATCAACCCCTGTACCTTTACCAACGGTTTGATCAGTAGCCAAACCCAATACCGCACTCACAATTGCAGCAGCGGAGGTACTATTACCAATACCCATTTCACCGCCGACAAACAGCTGCGCCTTATCATCTATCTGCTCTGCACCTGCCTGCATAGCGTTAGCCATTTGATGACTATCCATAGCGGCGGCTTTGGTAAAGTTATTAGTGCCACTGGCTACGCTGCAATCGATCACATCGGTAACGTCACCAAGAGAGACGACTAACCCCATATTTACCACCGAAAAATTGGCCCCAACTTGCTTCGCTATCACTGAAATAGCGGCCCCGCCGCTGGCAAAATTCTTAACCATTTCGCCAGTAACAACTTGTGAAAATGCGGACACACCTTCTTCGACTACACCATGGTCAGCGGCAAAAACACATATTTGAATATTGTCTAACTGAGGAATTTCACGCTGCTGCCAGCCAGCAAAATCAATAGCTATCTGTTCTAACAAGCCTAAGGAGCCAGCCGGTTTAGTTAGCTGCCGCTGCCGCGCTATAGCGGATTGTCGGCTTAACTGACAAATGGATTTTGATGCTTGCTGCCACCAGTCACTCATTAATGTTCTACCGCTGGTTTCAATTGCAGAGGAAGACCGGCCACCACTAAAGTCACTTTGTCGCACATGCTGGCAAGTTGTTGGTGTAGAAACCCGCTTTCATCAACAAAGCGGCGCGTCAACTCGCCCATTGGCGTAATACCCATACCCACCTCATTGCTAACAAATAACACTCTTCCGCTAAGCTGGCTAAACGCTGCTAATAGTTTATCCCGCTGCTCATGCCAGCAATCTTGATGCAGACAATTACTTAACCAAAGTGTTAAGCAGTCAACCAAAATACAATTTTCAGTATCAGAATATGACAACAAAACATCTGCCAAATTTATTGGCTCTTCTACTAACTGCCATGCTTTATCGCGGCTAGTTTGATGATGCACAATGCGCTCACGCATTTCATCATCGCCGGCGGTGCCGGTGGCGATATAAATCAATTTCAACCCTGAACTAGCAGCGCGCTGCTCGGCCAATTTACTTTTCCCAGAACGAGCGCCGCCTAAGATTAATTCAATGTCTAAAGTCATTTTTTAACAAGCCCCATTAAAGCGGAATAACAACCGGCGCACCAGTTATAGGATGAGCCACAATATCTATATTAACGCCAAAGACTCGTAAAATATTCTCTGGATTAACAACTTGGCCAGGTAACCCGGCAGCTTGTAGCTGCCCGCAACCGATCATCGCGATTTGGTCAGCGCAGCTAATCGCCAGATTTAAGTCATGCAATACGATCAGTACAGCTATGTTTTTATTGGTTAAAGTAGTAAGGGTTTCTAACATCATTTGTTGATGAGCTAAGTCAAACGACGCTGTTGGTTCATCTAATACCAATAACTGTTCACCGTCATCGCTCGGCTCCCATATCTGGGCAAGCACCCGGGCAAACTGCACACGCTGTTTCTCGCCACCAGACAACCGGGTAAAAATTCGGTTTCGTAAATATTCACAGTCAACTAACTTCAGAGCCTGCGCGACAATTTCTTTATCCCGCTCAACACCACTTCGGTGAGGAGTACGTCCTAGCGCGACAACCTCTTCAACCGTAAAAGGAAAATTAAGCTGGGAGCCTTGCGCCAAAACGGCCATCATTGCTGCGCGCTGGTGAGCACTCCAATGGTCTATGTGCTTGCCATTAAAAATGACACTACCGGAACTTACCGCTACTTCATTGGTGATCGCTTTTAACAAACTCGTTTTACCTGCACCATTAGGGCCAATGACTGCGGTAACTGATCCTGCCGTCAACTCGAGCGACACATCGTCAAGTAACTTAACGCCATTAATAGACAGGCCTATATTATTTACCGCTAACATATTAAATCACTCGCCGCTGTTGAATGAGCAACGAGACGAAAAACGGCGCGCCTAACAAAGCGGTTATCACGCCAGCAGGTAACTCTGCTGGCGCTACTATAATACGGGCAAGTGTATCAGCCAACATCAATAGTATTGCGCCGACCATGGTTGATGCAGGGATTAAATAACGATGATCAGGGCCAATTAACAACCTGACTAAATGAGGAACAATCAAGCCAACAAATGCCACCATACCAACAACGGCAACCGACACACCTATACCGAGCGCCGTAAATATAATCAGGCGGCGTTTCATCCATTCTATTTCAATACCCAAATGACGGGCCTCAGACTCGCCTAATAACATTGCATTTAAACCTCTGGCATCACGTTGAAAGGCAATTATTAGTACAATAAATACACTACCCATCAACCAGACATGCTGCCAAGTGGCAGCGTCTAAGTTACCCATTTGCCACAGACTTATGCGACGCAGTGATTCATCATCAGAAAAGAAACTTAATAGACTATTGACTGCACCGGCCAAAGCGCTAATTGCGATCCCTGCTAATAACATGGTCGCGACCGATGTGCCTTCTGGGCCACTAGCAAGACGATATACGATTAACGAAGTAATTAAGCCGCCAGTAAAGGCTGCTATCGCAACTAAAGATATACCAAACAGCGCTCCGCCATGAACGAGTGAGGCGCCTAAAACAATAGCAAAGCTGGCGCCAGCAGAAGCGCCTGCGGAAACTCCGATCAAAGTTGGGTCAGCTAAAGGATTGCGAAACAAACCTTGTAAAACCGCACCACAGCAAGCAAGAGTTGCACCTACATAAGCACCCAGCAGTACCCGTGGAATTCTAATATTAGTTAAAATCATAGCGTCTAATGAGTTAGCATCGCCAGCAAAAAGACTATCCCACAATATATTTAAGGAAATATTGACTGGCCCAATAACCATACTCAATAGTATGCAACTTGGCAGTAAAATAGCTAAGCAAAACAGTAATGTCTGAGGCGATAGTAGACGCATTAAGCAGTAATCTTAGTAAAGTCGTGAACGACATTATTAATAGTGGCATTGCCTAGATCAACAGGCAATTTATCCATATCAATACGGGCCGGCAAATAGCGAGCTGCCGGTTGAAGTGCCTGCGCCATACCTATCTTCCACCCAGAAGAAATAACGACGCCGTTAAGCGCCATATTTTGAGGTTTAAATGGTGCAACACTATAACTGCGTCCCGCTAATACTCGACAAAGGCCTGCCACCACTGTGATTTTAACACTGTCAGAAGAAGTGCCTTGCACCATTAAGGTAGTCATACCGTTAACATCGTTTAATAATCTACGCCTTTGCGGGCAGCAATACCCTCTTTAAAAGCATGCTTAACTTCCTTTATTTCAGATACGGTGTCAGCAATCGCTTGTAAGGCACTGCCACCACCACGCCCAGTTACCACCACGCTTTGATTAGCTGGACGGTTTTCAAGGGCAGCTAACACGTCAGCTTCTGGCAAATACTTATAGGCCAACATATAAGTCAATTCATCAAGTACTACCAAATGATAGGACTCATCTTTTAACATTGGCTCAACTACCGCCCAGGTTTTCTTTGCCGCCGCAATGTCACCGGATTTATCTTGCGTATCCCAAGTAAAGCCGGTGCCCATTTGATAAAATTCTACCTGCGGACATTGCTCCTTTAAGTAGATTTCTTCACCAGATAACATTGCACCTTTGATGAATTGCACTACGCCAACTTTATAGCCATAGCCTAAAGCGCGTATAACCATGCCAAAGGCAGAACTACTCTTGCCCTTGCCATTACCGGTTAATACGATCATTACGCCGCGTTCAGTTGAAGCTTCCTCAACACGTTGGTCGATTTTCTCCTTTTGCTTTTTCATGGAGCGGTTATGTTTATCGTCTTTGTTGTCAGTCATAGTGCTTCCTCATTAGTCCATAGTGATTTTGATAGTTGTTGTTAAAAGTTAAATCGAACTCCAGCATATGCTGCAGAACCGGCAGTATTAAAATCCGTGACCTCTTAATAGTCTTCATCAAGCGCGTTTTTTACTCTACCAAATACAGTAATCATTTAATTAACAATGTAGTTAGCACTAATAACTAACACCGCATAATCATCTAAATTGGCAGTACCACCAGTACTAAAGCCCGTATCAACTGCATCGCGAGAAACACGACAGTTAACAATAATATTTAGGTCTTTATCCAACGCTTATACTTTTAGACCAACATTGCCAATAAGCTCTGGGCGACGAATACGCGCACCATCATTAGGATCTTCAGTTTCGTTATGAGTAAGGTTACCTAAAAAAGCTTCATCTTCAGTAATCGGATATTCAAGCACCAGCTCAACTCCCTCTGACTGACTAGTACCGTCAAGTTGCATATAACCATCAATTATTGCAGCAAAAGTAACCGGATCGCCTAAATATTGATACTCATTAACGTCTTCAACTTCTTGGTTAAAGTAAACCAACTCAAGGTGCAAACCATTGGCTGTATAATACTCGATACCTAAATCGTAACCACTGCTAGTTTCTTCTAACAAATCACTAGCAACATCGGTGCCAGATGAAGCGTTGTAGTCAACTTCAAATAAGCTTAGCGCTCTAAAACCAGCACCATAACTTGCGCGATACTTAATTGATCTACCGTCGTTAAAATTTATCACATAAGCTGAAGATAAGCGTTCATTGGTATACTTACCAAAATCATCATTGTCGTTATTTCCCACCCCTGCAGAAATAAACCAATGACTTGCGATCTCGCCATTGAATTCAACATAAACACCCAGCTGCTCGCGATCGACATCCAAGTCAGAATTGTTGACAACAGTTTCTTCTTCTAAATCGACACCGGCAACCACCGGCGTAGTATCGCTGGAACGATAACTCCCCATGTATTCGACACGATTAATGTCGCCTTCGGAACCATTTGAAAAGGCCCCATCAGAGAAATTATCTCTAGTAATATCGGTTTTAGCGTATGCAATATAGTGACCAAAATCTGCCATATCTTTGATGCCAGCAAGCTTGGCGATGGTTTGCTTTGTTTCATTGGTACAATCATTAGTTGAATTAGACACACCAAAACAGCTGTCAAACTCAGCCTCGGCATCACGTTCCACTAACTGCACCCGTAAGTCTTCAGTCGCACTCCAACCAAGCTTGGCATGAACAGTTGTGTTCTCTACAGCGTCGTCGTCGGACGAAATATTATCGCTTGATTTTGTATTAAAACCATCACTTCCCAAATCTGCTAGTGCAATAGTAAACTCGCCGCTATCATTGCCAGCAGATACATTAGCGTCTATTTGTTGCGTGCCGCAACGGCCAGCTTCTAGCCCAACACTGCCACCTAAATCACCCACACCTGTGTTGGTGACTAGGTTAATAACCTCGCCCGCATCTGCGCCATAAATAAAGCCTTGCGAACCACCAACAATTTCTACTTTTTCGATATCGCTATAGGCAATAAAATTTTCTAGTCTCGGGCCTACCTGCGGACCACTAGGGTCAGAAATATCCACCCCATCAATCATCATCAAAGTACGGTAGCCTTCCTCACCACGGATTTTTAGTGATGTCGTTTTACCCAAGCCACCAGCATTACTAGCTGCAACACCAGGTTGAGTACTTAACACAACAGTAAGAGAGTTATAGCCACGAAGTTGAATTTCATCGCCATTAATCACCGATACCGACGTACCAATTTGGCTCAAAGGTATTTCGATTCGACTAGCAGAGACAATCATTTCTTCCAACGCAGGATTTGCCAACACACTTGTAGAACAAGACACAGCAGTAATCGCTGCAATAAAGTTGCTTAAAGATTTTTTCATTATAAATCCCCATTTGCTCAAAAAAATCTCAAACGAGGGAGGGTATACGAGAGGTCAATAGAGCCTAAGAAATAAGCCCACAAACAGCCCGAGATAAAGCCCTCCGCTTCATCAAAACACTAACTACTTCAGGCTGGTTCCGGGCTTCTAGCAAACGCTAGCTACCGTTGCGGGGGCAGCGGAGGATTTGTTATAACTTACCAAAAGTTGTCATAACGTACCACACTTCCCATTTAACTTGTCTGTATACCATTGGATAAAACGGCTAAGACAAGACCTAATGTAGGGATGAGCAGACTAATTGATTGAAAATTAATGTCAAGAATTTATGAACGATTACGAAGTGAGTTGGCTCTACTAGTAGAAAATATTATTTATCGCAGACAACCTTGTTACGACCGGAGCTTTTACCTTCATATAAAGCTTGGCCAGCTCTGTCCAATAAAGCATCGAACACTTCACCGTCTCGGGAAGCAGCAACGCCTACAGTAATCGTTATATTTACCGAACTATCATCTAATTCAAAAACAAAACGATATACATTTGTCCTAATAGTTTCTGCGATTTCTTCAGCTTTTTCTATTGATATAGATGGCAGCACAACAACAAACGCAGCGCTCCCCCAACGTGCGACCAAGTCTGTAGCCGCAACGTTTTTCGATAAAATCGAAGCCAATTTTATCAATGCAAAATCACCAAATTTATTTCCAAACGTAGTATTCAGCTTTTTAAAATTATCGACATCAAGAACAAGAACCGAAAAGTATCCATCGACATCACTATCTGTATGCGACCACATCTGATGACTTAAGGCCTGACGATTCAATAAGCCAGTTAACACATCCATGTCTGCAACTATTTTTAATCGTTGCGTGGCTTCTTCCAAATCTCCAGTACGCTGTGCTACCTCGACTTCCAAAACATCATTAAAGTTCAAAACCTTGTTAGCAAGAGATACCATCATTGACATTACATACGCCAAAAACCCGTAGGGGCTTAACACCGTATTAATATCTATCCAGCCAATATTAGCGGCCATATCAAAAAGAGTGGTGGTAAGAACACAAGCGGCTCCTAGCAACAATGTTCTGGCCTGTGAATTGCCCTTTATAGCCTGAAAAACAATAAAACCCATTGTTAACAGCAACCCAGGCATCGCCCATATTTGCCAAGTATTTAACGTTAACGCAAGAATAGTGAAGCCTGGAATGACAACAGCGACGATAGCAAAACAGACAAAAGAAAATTGATATATCCGCAGTAACCGATTTATTTTCACGCCAACAGTGCGCCAAGCAGCTTCAATCCCTAGCGGAATAATCATATAAACAGTGAAATACTCTATTTTTTTAAGCAGCACGTAAGGCAAGTCAAACTCGAACCGCCATTGACTAATAAAAACTGTATAAATACCAGTAAAGATTGCCAGCAGGCCAAATGCTAAATAGTCAGTCAAATTTTGTCGTCTAACAAACAAATAGCAGTGATAAAAACCTATGACTAAATACATAATAGCTAAAATTAGTAAGTTTAGTTCGCTCTTATAAATACCACTTTTTATTTGATAATAATCACCAAATAAAAAGTCCCCTTTATAAGGACCCCCGCCCCAATTCTCGCCAGCCATATCTTGACGCCATACCCGCATGGCGATGACTATATTGCCATCATCATCAATTGCAGAGGCTGGGATGCGATAGGTTGCTAACTGGTCATACATGATTTTAGGATTAGGTGGCAAATTACCTACTCCACCCAGCTTTTCACCGCCTGCATAAATTTCATATGAGGTATACACTTTGCCTATTGAAATAGCCAAGCGATATCGCTCATCGCTATTCAGTACTTTGTCAGACAAATTAACAGTTAGGCGATACCACGCCGCACCAAAATAGTCACCGTAACCGTAACTACGCCAATCTCCTGGCACCGGTAACAACTCCCAGGTTGAATCATCAAATGAAGGCTGCGACCAGCGCATATTATCACCGGTTGAAAACGACCACGGGTGGGCGATTGATACCTTATCGGCACTTTTGATATAAATGGTGGCACTGAACGAATCAGCAGTAAATAACAGCGCCAGTGAGCATAACAGCGCAACTATAACGTCTCGACAATACCCGATATCTACTGTTTTTAAGGCTACAGAATATGCCAAATGGTTACCTTTATTGTTATTTTCTGAACATAATAACTTATAAATGCAATGGGTAACCAATAGTTATTAGTGAGAAACCAAATTAAAACAACCAAAACCAGTCCGATACAATCGATCTTAACTACTCGTCTGCGATACTCTAGAATCCAAAATATAGCTTAAATTTGCGACCTATCTCAGAAAAAAGTTACTACCACGTCACAAACTCCTTACCGCTATACGGGTATTACCGTACCGACATAAGTGTCTGTAAACACTATAGTTTAACTATCTAATCAATAAGAATTTTGAGGTTTTTGAAAGTGAGAACAATCAAAAAATCAACCGTATCATTAATTATCAGTGGGGTTTTAGTTCTGGGTATCACATTAAATGCTCAAGCATTTGATCCCGCAATAACTACGGTAAATACAGCCAACAATGTCGACATAGTTTTAATTACTGAGCAATCTCATGCCAGCAGAAACTTTGTTAATTATTTGAATATTGGTAGTAAAAACTTAAACCTGCAAAGCGAAAAAATCAGCAGTCAGATTATTGGCGATGTAAACTTAGCGACTACTGCAACCAGGGCTGAAGGCGTATTTCCTTTAGGCGGCAGCGGGATGGAGTTATCTAGCTATGTCGGCGCAGGCGTTATTCAAATTACCGACGCCTCCTATGGCTATAATTTTACTGACAATGGCACTATTTCGACAGCGGGTGTTGGTATGCATTTTCAATCAAACAACGATTCGAATATGCGTTTTAGCCTAGACTGGGAACACTACAACATAAACTTAAATGAGATGTATAACATCCCTGCGACAAATGACTCAGTAAACATTACTAGCATTGGCGTCACTTTTGACTTTTAGCCTCTAGCTACTATTTTGACCTTACCCTCCCTCGTCAGCAGACTCTTAGATTAAATCCTTGCTCAGCATAAAATACTAGCTAAACTTGGGGTAATTTAATTGGCCTGCTTGACATTCTGTTCAGAGCGTATCTTAGCTAAGCCAAATAAAACTGAGAGATAATTTAGTTAATGGGTAAACTAAAACAGCATTACAAAACTTTCCGTACATTATTGGCAGTGCTTGCTATTAGCATATTCGCTAGCGGCTGCACCATTAAACTTGCTTACAACTTCCTAGATTGGGGGTTGTACTGGCAGATGGAAGACTACGTTAAATTTAATCGTGACCAGAGCTCCTTAGTTAAAGACGAACTTTCCAAGTTAGTTGACTGGCATCGCAGCGATGAATTACCAAAATACGCAGACCAGCTAGAAAAACTCTCTAATGGGCTAGAGAATGGCCTAACAGTTGAACAATTAGACGATACTTATAATAGCCTTAGCATTGGCTGGCAGCGCATCGTTATTAAAACTCTACCCGCCGCCACCGACATCATGTCAAAGCTAACCGATCAACAAGTTAATGACTTCTTTGAGATATTAATCGAGGAAGAGCAAGATGATGCTAGGGACATTGAACGCGACACTGAAGAGAAACTCAGTGAGGAGCGTGCAGAATATCTCAGTAAAAAAATTAGTGACCTAATCGGCAAACTAAACGATGAACAGAAAACTTTAATCGTACAATGGGCACCGCGCATTCAACCGACCGCACAATTGTCATTAGATCATACAATTCAGTGGCGTATTAAAATGCAGTCAACTATGGTTGAGCGCCAAAACAAACAACAACTTGAAGAGACCTTACTAGTTTTGTTTGCCAACCCAGATCAGCTTTGGTCAGATGAATATCGTCGTGCGATCGAAAAAAACCAACATTTAGTGATGCAGCTAATATTTGACATCAATCAAACCCTAACTGATAAGCAACGCCGGAAATTAGTCAGGAAACTAAATAGTTTTATCGAAGACTTGCGTGATTTAAGCGATTAACGCTTACCCTCTCGCCGCCCGATACATTGGCGTTAACACTGGCGACGAGCCGAATTGAACTTCACCCATAGGCTCAAAACCGTGACGCTGATACAGCGAGATATTACGCGGATTAGACGATTCTAAATAGGCAGGCATGGCCTGCTTATCCACCATAGCTAAGGCCGCTTTCATTAACGCTCCACCATAACCTTTAGCTTGATAAACAGGGTCTACCGCTAGTACCGCTAAGTACCAACAAGGGTCTTGTGGATGATACTCAGCCATTGCAGTAAAAAATTTAGCCGCATCTTCGGCCATCTCTTCAGCAATCACCTCAAATAATAAGCCCGCAAACTGTTCTTCGTCAGGTAACACCCCCGGCGGTAGCCACATTGCTACGCCCTCTATATTTTCAGTTTTATAGGCGCTGTGGTGGCCTATCGCCGCGCCACAAAATACCTGATTAACCACTGATGCATGAGTCACGTAGTCATGGGCACTGCGCATCAACCAACGGCTCACTGGGTCATTGGCGAAACTAAGCATAATGGCTGAAAAAACCTGCTGCCTATCCGCTTCCGTTGCGAGTATTATTTTGGGGATATCCATAAAACTCTCAGCGTTAAACTAAAACCAATAAGGAAAAAACACTAAGCCGCCAACAACTGCGGCAGTTATTGAGGCTAACAAAACGCCTCCCGCCGCGATGTCTTTTACCATTTTAATTTGAGGGTCATCATCAGCCTCAACTTTATCGCACAGTACTTCTAATGCGCTATTTAAAGCTTCAAAACTCAGCACCATTCCAATGACAACAACTAGTGCCAGCCATTCTGAACTAGTGACTTTAGTTAACCAGCCCACTGTCACAACTATTACTATAGCTAAGCAATGTAATTGAGCATTAGGCTGGGTTTTTATCAAGGCAACAATACCCTCAACAGCATAGCCGATGCTCTTTAAACGCTGACTAGGTGACAAAGCTTGCTTCACAATAACTCCAAGAAGAAACCAATTCAGGTTATAGTACCCCACCTATTAAACAGCGCAACAAAGTGGTGTCACATGACAGAATTTTCTCGAATCAATACCGAGCAGGCTCGCCAATTAATAGCCGAGAGGAAAGCCGTAGTGGTAGACATACGCGACGACCAATCTTATGCCAATGGGCATATGGACGACTCGTTGTTATTAGGTAATCACAATATAGCCGAATTTGTTGAACAAGCAGACCCCGACCACCCCGTTATTGTCGTTTGCTATCACGGTAATTCTAGCCAAGGTGCAGCCCAGTTTCTGTGCGAAAAAGGGCTAGAAGAAGTATACAGTCTGGATGGAGGCTTTGAGGCCTGGCGCATGGCTAAGTAGTTTATCTGCTTACCATCGCTACAGCGTTCCGCACTCACTGCACACCATATAAACATTAGCAGGGTCATTCATATCTAATAGTTTACTAAACGGCGCTACAATTTCTTTTAAGCCCTCAATAGATAAGGTCTTAGCACGTAAGCCACCTAGCAGTTGATCAAACAAACTCATTCCTGCCCATCTATCATCTTTCAGCCAATACACTATGGGCTCGCCTTCTAACTTAGCCAGAGCTGCAGCTGACTCTATAGCTTTTTCTAGATTACCTAAGTTATCAACTAAACCAATTTTAAGCGCATCTTCGCCAATCCATACTCGGCCTTGGGCGATTTCGTCAACCGCTTCAATCGTCATTTCACGGCCGTCGGCAACTAAGTTTATAAAGCGCTGATAACCACGTTCAATGTTTAATTGAAATGCTCGCGCTGCAGTCTCGTTCATTGGCCTGTTTATATACAAAGCGTCAGCTATCTTAGTCGTACCCACACCGTCGTTATAAACACCTAGCTTTGCCAAGGCACGATCGATAGTAGGCACAGCGGCAAAAATACCAATAGAGCCAGTTAAGGTAGACGGGCTTGCCCATACTTCATCAGCCCCTGCAGCTATCCAATAACCGCCAGACGCAGCCACACTGCCCATTGAAACCACCACTGGCTTACCAGCTTGCTGGGTTAGCGCTAGTTGCTCACGAATAATCTCAGAGGCAAACGCGCTGCCACCACCAGTAGAGACCCGCACTACCAATGCCTTAATGTTGTCATCTAAACGCGCTTTGCGAATCAGCCCAGCAATAGTGTCACCAGCAGCAACTCCAGCAGGCCTTGAACCATCAACAATATTTCCCTCCACTACCACAATGCCGACAGAACCTGGCTGCGCTTTGCCTAATTTATCAAGTGGACTTTCCATCGATGCGACATATTGACGATAGCCAACACGCGTATATAGCTGATCGTCATCGTAGCCAGATATTTTGGCGATATAATCGATAAACTCTTCTTTAGTTTTTAAGCCGTCTATCAAGCCATACTCTAATGCGGCCAAAGCAACATCGCCTTTTACCGTTGCCATAATAGTATCTACGTTATTGGCATAGTGGTCTAAGCTTTCCGGCGGCAGCTCGCGGTTGGTTGTGACTAATGCAGTGTACTGCCCCCACAAAATATCTAACCACTGCTGCGTCGACTCTTTCGACTCTGCTGACATATTATCGCGAATATAAGGCTCCATTGCCGACTTATATTTACCGACACGGAACAAATGAAAATCTATATTTAATTTTTCTAATGCGTCTTTTACATAAGAGCGATAAACACCAAAGCCGTTTACCAACACGCCGCCCATGGGATGTACATACACTTCGTCGGCATATGAAGCTAGTAAATATTGCTGTTGATTATAGTTAGAGCCGTAAGCGATGACTTTTCGTCCAGTTGCTTTAAAAGCTTTTATATATTCGCCAATTTCGGCAGTTTTGGTCAGCCCAATACTATCTAAGCGATCTAAACGAATAGCTAAAACTCCGATGCGCTCATCTTTAGTAGCGGCTTTAATCGCCTTAACTAATTCTCGTTGCGGGGTTTGTGCATCTAAACTTGTAGGGTCAACCAGCTGAGTAATGGGGTCAATAAAACTACGCTGCTCCACTACCGCTCCTGACGGAGCAAAAACTAAAGCTGCTTTTTCAGGCACCTCAAAAGACTCATGGCTATAAATAGCGGTAACGACAATGCCAACCATAACCAAGAAAAATAGGTTAAGCACTAGCAGGCGGGTATAACCTACCCAACGCCAAAACGCCCTAAAAAAACGGCGCATAATACCTACTTTTACTTCACTCTCTACTTCACTCATTATTGCTATCCACTGGTTGTTCGATTTCGATTTTCTGCGCATCTACTTGTTTTTGCCATCTTGCGGCAAGCAGCCCTGAAATATATATAAATACACACAAAACAACTGTTAACCAGTCATAAATATGCACATTCTCGTTGAATAAATTACCCCCTGAAGACATAAAATAAACAATGGTGATGTAGCACAAGCCAACATAATGACGGTGATTCTTTTTAATCAAGCCGGGTAAGAAGGGCAGCAAGGGAATCATGTGAAACAGCCAAATCGTTAAATTTGGATCTCTACCTGCCGATGGCCAAATAAGTGTTTTAACCGTGAATAACACCAGAATATCAATATAACAAACAACCAAAATCCAATAGGAGATAAAGGCTTTCTTTTCAGTTGATGTCATGCTTTGTCGTTCTGTCATATTTTCTCGCCATTTAATTTCGCGGCCAAATTAGCCAAGCGTGCGCCCAACGCAAAACACAATGCTGCCTCAGTAGCGTCAACATCTCTATTGTTTTGCCCATCAACAAAGTGTGACGGACCATAAGGAGTACCGCCGCTAGCAGTGGTATGCAAACCGCTTTCACTATAAGGCAAACCGCAATACAACATACCATGATGGATAAGCGGCACCGCCATGGTGAGTAATGTACTCTCTTGGCCGCCATGTAGACTAGAACTTGAAGTAAATACACCAGCAGGCTTGCCAATTAATGCACCACTCATCCATAAAGTAGATGTTTGGTCTAAAAAGTATTTTAACGGTGCCGCCATATTACCAAAGCGGGTTGGACTGCCCATGGCTAAACCAAAAGCCCCGGCCAGGTCATCAACTGTGGCATATAAAGGACCGCTATCCGGAATATCCTCACTGGTGGCTTCACAAGTGGTCGACACCGGCGGCACTGTGCGCAGCATAGACTCAACGCCAGCGACGCTTTCAACACCGCGCGCAATATGTCTCGCCATGGCTTCAGTTGCACCATGACGACTGTAATACAGCACTAGCACATAAGGGTTACTCAATTTAACAGCTCCAGCACGCTTTCAGGTGGCCGCCCTATTTTGGCTTTATTGCCCTTAACTACAATGGGCCGCTCGATCAGCTTGGGAAACTTCACCATCGCCGCCAATAAATCAGCATCACTTAAGCTACTGTCCTTAAAATTATTGTCTTTATACTCGGCCTCACCTTTACGCATCAACTCGCGTGGGGGCATGCCTAATTTAGCCAGTATATCTTTTAATTTAGCCTCAGCAGGTGGCGTTTCTAAATACAATATCACCTCGGGCGATACCCCGCGTTCTTCCAGTAGGGCCAAAGTTTGGCGCGACTTAGAACAACGAGGATTGTGATAAATTGTAATCTCACTCATAAAAATACTCTCTGGCTAAACATTGCTATACTTCTAAGCAGTTAATTATAACCGCGTGTGGCTTTTATCCAATGGACAAACTAAAAACAGTAGTAGATTTTGTTAAATACATAATCGCCCGCTACCAAGAAGATGGCTGCCAACAGAGCGCCGCTGCATTAACCTACATGAGCTTATTTGCTGTTGTGCCACTAATGACAGTGACTTTCACCATGTTTTCGTTGGTGCCGTCATTTAGTAGTGTAGGCGAACAAGTACAAAACCTTATTTTTGACAATCTATTGCCATCTACCGGCTCCAACGTAAAAGACTACTTAACAAGTTTTACCGACCAAGCCCGTAAACTCACCTTCGTTGGCGTTGCATTCTTGGGTGGCACCGCATTTTTAATGCTCAAAAACATTGAAAAGACTCTCAATAATATTTGGCATGCCAATGGCGATCGCAAGGGCTTATCAAGCTTTATGCTGTATTGGGCGGTATTAAGCCTTGGCCCCTTGATGCTAGGTGTGGCTTTTTTAATGAGTACCTACCTAGTGTCATACGCGCTATTAATAGACAATCAAGGCGGCCTCGGCCTAGTCGAGCCATTACTAAAACTCGCCCCAATACTGCTACAAGGTGCCGCCTTTAGTATGGTGTTTACGACGGTGCCTAACACTCATGTTAATGTTAAACATGCACTTATCGGTGGCTTAACCACTGCATTGGTATTTGATCTGGCTAAAAGCTTATTTACCGGTATTGTCGCCAATACCAGCTACGCATTAGTCTACGGTGCCTTTGCTGCTGTACCCCTATTCTTACTATGGATATACCTAACCTGGCTTATTATTTTAGCCGGTGCAGTATTTACTCATGCCCTATCAAGTTACCAATATCGCGATAGCAATGAATACGCCCCCGTGTTGACCGCTGCAACCTTACTAGAGCTCTTCTATCGCCGCCATCAACAGGGCCGCACCATCGACGAACAAGAAATACTTGGCTCAAAATGGATGCTAAACAAACAAGCTATTAGTAGTAAACAATGGAAAGAACTGCGTGACATATTTACCCGCGCCAAACTTATCCACCAAACAGAAGGCGGCGAATTTATTCTGGGTAAAGACCTAGACCAAGTAAGCCTGTATCAGCTCAGCACATTAATACCATTGCCAGCGTCATACCGACGCGCAAAAAGCGCCACTAACCACGAGCCACCTTGGTTTAAAGCTGTCAGTAAAAAATTGGTAGATATAGATACAACTCAACGCGATATAATGGCGACATCACTTGAAGACTTATTTAGCCAAAGCGAAGAACACGTTGAAGCCAAGGTGCAAGAAGCCCTATGAGTAAACTAAACACCATATTTGTAATAGCCCTGTCTGTAATACTGAGTGCCTGCAGCCCATCAAACAACGACCCACTGGCAAACGCCAAAGGCAAGTGGACCTATATCAACTACTGGGCCACTTGGTGTAAACCCTGTATCGAAGAAATTCCTGAACTCAATGAGTTTGCTGCGCAAAACCCTTATTTAGTTGTATTGGGTGTTAACTTTGACGGTATACAAGGGGAAGCGTTAAAAGCTGCTGAGGAGAAATTTGGCATTGAATTTGCTACTCTTGCCCAAGACCCCCATCAACAGCTTGGCTATGACAGGCCTTCTGTTTTGCCGATGACGGTGGTGATTAACCCTGCGGGAGAAGTCGTTAAACAGCTAGTGGGGCCGCAAACATTTGGCAGTTTAATGGCAGCATTTAACTAAACTAAAGCGATCGAAGTCAATTTGACTATGAACTCACTCGCTATCAAGGTGCTCACAACACCGCAAATACCATTGTAATAACGATAGGAATATCACTATGACACCGTCGGAATTACTGCCTTTTTGCCTAATAATTATTATGTTTGCCATGGGCCTAGGTCTAGGCATTAAAGATTTCAGACGGGTAATAGAAATGCCCAAGGCAATTACTATAGGGCTGGCTGGACAGCTTATTTTATTGCCGTTAATTGCTATGACTTGCGCATTTATCTATAACTTAAGCCCCACTATGTCGGCTGGCTTACTATTATTATCCTTATGCCCAGGCGGCATCACCTCAAATCTTGTGGCCAAATTGGCCAAGGCCGATGAAGCGCTGTCAGTTAGTTTAACCGTCATTAGCAGCTTAATAGGTGTCTTTAGCGTTCCGCTATTATTTAACGTTTTAGTTACCAGTGTTGGCGTCGAGGCAACGCAATTTGTATTGCCCCTGTTAGACACAATTAAAAGAATATTTACGTTAACCTTGCTACCGGTTGGCATGGGAATGTTGGTTGCGCACTATGCTGGAGCATACCGCGAAAACCTCGAACGCTGGTTTATCCGCGCCGGTACCGCGATCTTAATTATATTGGTAGCTCTTATCTGGTATGACCAATACGATATGATCACCACTTCATTTGCTAGCGTAGGGCCTGCAGCAATTAGCCTCAATATATTATCAATGCTAGCCGGAGCTGGTTTAGGGATACTGCTAGGATTAAACAGCAGGCAAACTAAAACCATGTGCCTAGAGGTTGGACTACAAAACAGTACATTAGCTTTTTTTATTGCCTATAGTTTATTAGACAGTCCCGAGTTAGCGATAGCCGCCGCGTGTTATAGCCCGGTGATGTTTATTACTGCTTTGGCTATACCGACTTTCCAACGATTTAGAAAACGTCGTAGCGCCATAGCTTAAAATATTTTCTTCGCTTTGTTGCAAGTAATAGGTGGGCAGATTTTATCTAACGGAGAAACCGACACAACAATCATGTAGAAAAACCCATAAAAAAGCACCAACCCAAAAGGGCTGATGCTCAACGGTATTACTTAACTAGACTACTTAATAAATAACATTTCACGATACTTAGGCAATGGCCACATATTGTCTGCCACTAGCATTTCAAGTGCATCCGCAGATTCACGAACTTCACCCATTAAGTCACGCACGTCAGCCGCTAAAAATGACATATGCGCTTCTGTGGAAGCAAAGTCTTCCGTCGCCAAAGCAGCAGATAATTTCTCTACCGATGCCATCATGGCGCTAGCAGTATCAGCAACTTTAGTCGCCGGTGAATGCTCCAAAGTAAAGCCAGTAGACGCCATGCTAGACAAATAGCTAATAGCCGCTGGATAGATAATGGTGGTTGCCATTTCTACCACTAGTTTGGCTTCAACTTCAATTGACAGTACATATTGCTCGGCATAAACCTCAAAGCGACTGGCTAGCTCTAGCTCTGATAACACGCCAGTGCTAGAGAAAAGCTCAACAACCTCTGCTGATTTAAGTGCTGGCAGTGCATCTGCTGTGGTTGGAATATTTTTCAAACCGCGCTCTTCTACTGCCATCGTGTGCCATTCAGCTGAGTAACCGTCACCGCCAAAGACAACATTGCCGTGCTCTTGCATTAACTCTTTTAGTACCGCGAACACAGCGGCTGTTTTATCAGCACCGCCAGTTAGCTCAGCTTCAAGCTTGGCTGCAATCCAATCTAGCGAGTCAGCCAGCATAGTGTTCATGGCAACTAATGGCCCAGAAACTGATTGCGATGAACCTACTGCGCGAAATTCAAACCGGTTACCAGTGAATGCAAACGGTGAAGTGCGGTTACGGTCACCAGGATCACGCTCAAATTTTAGAATTTGCGATAAACCTAAATCCATTAAACCGCCAGTAGTTGGCACGTGTAGTGCGCCAGTTTTAATGTCGTCAAATACTTTTTCTAACTGACTGCCTAGGTAAACAGACAATATAGCTGGTGGCGCTTCGTTTGCACCTAAACGATGGTCATTAGCGGCTGAGGCGATAACGGCACGTAATAGTGGTCCAAATTTGTGCACGCCACGAATAACAGCACCACAGAATAGCAAAAAGTTAAGATTTTCATTCGGCGTGCTGCCTGGATCAAGCAAGTTACCCTGGGTTGAGTTACCCACAGACCAGTTAACATGTTTACCAGAGCCGTTAATACCAGCGAATGGTTTCTCATGCAGTAAACACAAGAAACCATGTTTTTTAGCGGTAGACTTCATCACCGTCATTAATAACTGCTGATGATCTGCCGCGACGTTAGCGGCTTCATAATATGGTGCAATTTCAAACTGGCCCGGCGCTACTTCGTTGTGATGGGTTTTTGCTGGAATACCCAGACGATATAGCTGGTCTTCAAAGTCCTGCATAAACACTTGGACACGCTCAGGAATGGCGCCAAAGTAGTGATCATCAAATTCCTGACCTTTAGCTGGCGCAGCACCAAATAAAGTACGCCCTGCTAATAACAAATCTGGACGTGCATTAGCGAAAGCTTCATCAATTAAGAAGTACTCCTGCTCGGCGCCACAGCTTGAGTTTAAGGTGGCAATGTCATCCTCGCCCATTAACGCCAATACTTTTTGCCCAGCAATATCCATTGCCGTATTTGAGCGCAATAAAGGAATTTTCTTATCCAATGCTTCGCCAGTCCAAGACATAAATACACTGGGTATGGTTAATACTGCGCCATTAGCCGTGTTCATTATATAAGCAGGGCTGGTTGGGTCCCACGCAGTGTAACCACGGGCAGCGTTAGTCATACGCAAGCTACCATTAGGGAAAGATGAACCATCTGGCTCACCTTTTATTAGTAAGCTACCAGTGAATTCGGTAATCGAACCGCCGTCGGCATTAGTAATAATAAAACCGTCATGTTTTTCCGCGGTAGCATTGGTCATCGGGTAGAAAATATGAGAAAAGAACTTAGCGCCTTTAGCAATGGCCCAATCCTTCATTGCTGCAGCGACTACATCGGCGGTTACAGAATCTAACTCAGCACCTGTTTGTACCGTCTTTTTGATGGCTTTAAATGCCGCTTTAGACAGTGACTCTTCCATCTGCTCTAAGCCAAATACATCACATGCCCATATTTCACTTAGTGGCGCCGTCATTTCGGTTTCGACAGGTTTAGCTCTAGTGATGTCACATACCGCTTGTAGACGAGATTCATTACCGCTCATACTTACTTCTCCTAAATATTCAATTTGTGTTGGACTTGAATTAGAACCATTAAAAACAACCTAAATTATTATCCGCCAACAAGTTACAGCTTATGAACAAGCAATAATCGCACCAACTCTTAAATGCCGTCACAAATAATGCCAGCTGACGATTTTGGTGCAGTATTGTTAGCCCTTTACCCATTAGCTAACCCAGCTATATTTAGGTATTTTAGTCGCCACTACCAACAGACGCACTAAATTAGAGCGCTATCGCCAAAAAAACCGAGTAACTAGCCGCCTGATTACTAGCAGCATACGATACGCTTTGGTCTGTTTACCCTGCCTGATTTACTTCGAGAACATCCCAATGTACAAAACACGCCAACATAACTAGGGCGCACATCGCAAAAGTCGATGTAATAAGCATGCTGTTAGCCGTGGCAAGCGAGTATCGGCTAAACGGACAACCCGCATTGCCAGTCAACACACAAGCAACACCACTATGGGCTTTTTTAGCCCGCCAGGCTCAATCACAGCTAGATATTATTGTTAGCATTGAGCTACTGAATACTAGCTTTAACGATATATTTCTCTCTTAAAAGTGGCTGGTTGATTAAAGTCTCAGCTGGGCTAAGCCTCGTGACGGAGCTAAGCCTTTTAGACTATAACTAGTAAATGATTAAGCATCGCGTCAAATTGACTCAGACCTGACGCTCAAAATAGGTATAATCGCCGAAATACTACAATGGGCAGACATTCGCATGAGCGATGAAGTAAATTATCAGAACAATCCGCTGCACGGTCTCAGCCTTAAAAACATGCTAATTGAGCTAGTGGATTACTATGGCTTTGAAATTCTGTATGCCTATTTACTGCTCAACTGCTTTAAGAGTAATCCGAGCATTGATTCTAGCGTTAACTTTTTGAAAAAAACCGACTGGGCTCGAGAGAAAGTTGAGGCGCTTTACTTATACGAATTTAAAAGCTTACCGCGAGCGTCGTCTGAACAATTTGAAATCCCGCCACGTGATAGAATCATCCCCGACGGGCAAATACCAGGTGCACCAAGAGAATTAAGCCTTGAAGACGCTGAGCAGCTGCAGGAAAAACGCGTTAAAAAAGCCTCTGAACACAATAGCGGAGGTTATGGCCCTAAAAAGAACTATGGCACAAAACGTGAAAGCTCTGCTCGTGCTAGAGATGGTAATAGTTACCATAAATCTGATCGAGAACCATCAAGATCAACTAACGCCCCAGCCAAAAGCAGCAACCCTTGGGGTAATACTAAAATCAAACCTGAGACATAGATAAAAACGCTCTATACTGGTTATTAGTTATCTGCGGGGGACCTATAATATCCCCAATTATTTTAAACATCATATGAGAAAAGCCAATGGCCAAACCAAATTACAATTTTGAAAAAAAACTACGCGAACAAGCTAAAAAGAAAAAGAAAGAAGAAAAACGTTTGAAGAAGCTAGAAGCGAATCCGAGTGAAGCGCCAACAGATTCTGGCGCAGAGACTACTGACGCCACTAACAATGACACCGAAAGCTAATAACTAGCCCTGCTTTCACTATCAAACAAATTTAAAGTTGGCATGTGGATACATCCATATCACTAATCCAACTTTGAAATTTGTCGCACAAAACTCAGCAACTCGACAAAGCATACTGTTAGCTAGGTAATCGTTTTCAGCCTGAAGTTTTATAATTTCACTATCAACGTTAACAAAACATATAGCGTAACTAGACTGCAACTCCCTTAAGCCCTTGTATTAGCAAGTAGCCGCCAGCAATAAATAAAAACGTATAACAAATTTTATATACAAGCTCAGCGCTAACTTTGTGCAGCAAGTAATAACCCAACCTAACACCTACTGGCGCTAACGGAATGAGTATTAGCGAGGTAATTAAATTAGTTGAATCAAACTGCCCCAGCCAGGTGTATGGCACTAATTTGATGACATTAACAATGGCAAAAAATACTGCCATTGTGCCCATCAACACAACTTTATCCATTTTTTGTGGCAGTAAATAAACACTAATTGGCGCACCACCAGCATGAATACCAAAGCTGGTAAAGCCGGCTATAGCGCCCCAAATATTACCTTTAAGCTTACTGGGTTGTTGATTAGCCGCCGCTTGTTTGCTAAACCAATAATGAAGACAAAACAAAACCGATATAGCGCCGATAATAATGCGCACGCCGTCGTCTGACAGGTATTGAAACGTAAAACCACCCAGCACAATCCCTAGCGTAGCCGCAGGTACAATTATTTTTAAATTAATTTTGCTGTACTGACCGCGAAAGCTCCAAATCGCAACAGCGTCCATCACCACTAATATCGGCAACATAATTGCCGCTGCTTGCAGCGGAGAGACCGCCAACGCCATTAACGGCACCGACACCACCGACACTCCGCCACCAAAGCCGCCCTTGGCCATACCAAAAATAAGTATCGCTGGAATAGCACAAATATAGAAAAACGGATCGGTAATCATAATTTATAAAAACTGCCGCATTAATACAAATACCAAGCCAGCACCAAAAGCAGTGATATAAATACTATTGAATTTATAGGCAAGCACTATAGCAACAGTTCCAGCCACTACATACGGGCTAGTCATTCCCACTGCTAACTGGTCATCTTGAATAGCAATAATGGGTGCCCAAATTGCTGTTAACACCGCCGGCGCACTATAACTAAGCAACCGCTGCATACGATTGTTTAAGCGTAGCGGTAAACTTGGGTGTAAAAACAAATAGCGCGTAGTAAACGTAATACCCGCTAATATAAACAAGGTCAGTATAGTCATATTTTTACCTCCTTATCATAAAACGAAGCCCAATAACCTGCAGCCATGCCAGACAAACCCGCCGTTATTAACGCAAGGTTAAATTGCCCTAGCTCAAGTACTACCGACATCACGCCCGCCACAACAACCGCCACCACCGCAGAGCGTGTTTTTATACCCGGAATAACCAATGCAATAAATGTCACCGCAATGGCAAAATCTAACCCTATGTTGGTTAAATCTGGCAGGTAGCTGCCGGCAACAATGCCTATAAATGTCCATATATTCCAAGCAATGCCAAAGCTAACCGCCGCTGCCAAACCATAAGTAATATGTAAGGGTGAACTAAACGATTTCGCACGATTGTTTAACACAAACGATTGGTCTGTCAGCGTATAACCGGCCACCAAACGCTGCATTGTTGGCAAGGTTTTTAAGCGGTCTCGCATTGATAAGCCATACAAAAAATGCCGCGAGCTAATGATAAAAGTGGTTAGCATAAGTGAAAGCAACGATGCATTTTCACTAATCAACTCAATCGCCACCAACTGCGCCGCACCCGAAAACACCAAAGTGGACGTCAACTGCGCCTCAAGCGGCGTAAAGCCGCGCTGAATAGCCAATGAGCCAACCAATAGGCCCCAAGGTAATACCGCCAGTGAAAATGGCAGCATATCTATCGTCGCTTTAAGTATTACGCGGCGCTTTATTTTGTTTCTTTTAATAGCTGACACATTAGCCTCGGGCATAACTGTTAATAACGGTAAAGCATAGCAACGTTGCAACGCTGATAACTACTAGCAAAACGCTGCATAATAAAATCACTGTGTTCAAAACCAAATTTTTCATACAAATGAATTGCCGCTGCGCATTTTTTGTTGGTCAACAAAAACAAATTTTCTATATTCATCGCCTTACTTTTGTCCAACACCGCCTGCAATAAGGTCTCCCCTATTTTTAAACCGCGCGCACTTTCAACTACGCCCATTTTGGTGAGCTCAAAATAACCATCGCCGCGTTTAATTAAGGCACTAGTGCCAATCACGCCTAGTTCCTTGTGTTCAGCAAAAAATATTTCACCACCACGATTAATAATCTGTTGCTCAGGGTTATTCAACATATTCTTATCTTCATCTTCCAGCACGAACATAGACTTTATCCACTGCTCGTTAATGGTTTTAAAATCTTGCGCCAAATGGGGCGCGTAAGCACGAATGGTAATTAAGTCAGTCGCCATTATGGGCCTCCAGTGCGCGCTCTAATAAAGACTTACGCGCTAACACCCGTTCAAAACTGACTAACGACTGATAAAAGTTATTGCCATCTTCACGGCATAACTCTTTTGCAGCCGCGTCGACTGCAGCCCACATAGGTTGCAACTTTTTCACTAAGCTCTTGCCATTTTTACTCAGAGTTAACTGGCGCTTTCTTGAATCGTCATCACATACAGTGCTCACCACAATACCTTGGGCAACCAAGTCTCTTGAAAACTGGCTAATAGCAGGCTGGCTTAAGCCCAACAGCTCGGCGGCATTAACAACAGACACTTGCCCCTTAGTATGCAAAAGGCTTAATAACGTGAACCATTTAGGCTGTAAGTCAAAACCAAAAGCGCGGTATACCTTAGTCGCATCAGCCGTCAGGCGGTCGCTTAAACGCTTAAGCCGCGTGCC
>CAWVSB010000019.1:0-59969 GCA_963933215.1 uncultured Cellvibrionales bacterium | reverse complement strand
TAGTCTGTAATGTCTACATACCTAAGTCTAATGGTATTCACTATGTTTAAATCATAAGGTTACTTGGAACTGTCACATCCATAACAGAAGGTTAAATCCATGAAACTAGAAAAAAAGAATACTTTGAGTCTTATCCCCAAATTAGTTGTAACGCCATTAGTGGTCTTTGCTATGGTCCAGAGCGCATTAGCGACCGAAGCCATTGGCGACTCTTTCGGCTATGAGGTAGTGGGCGACATATCTACTAATAATTTACATTGCGATATGGGGACTGGAATTGAAACTAGTCCTGCGTCGATTAGTGACTTAAATAAGCTAGCGACTATTAAAGGCGATGACTACGGGTTTAAAACTGATCTTTATATGTACACTATGAAGAAGCTTATGCTAGACCAGTCTTATAATGTGGATATCAGTGGTAGTTCGAAAGTCTATACCTCAGTGCGCAAGCATAATCGTAGCAAGACTATAACTGGTGTAATGAAACATACCAGGGTTATAAGCTGCGATTTTATTGATGTTCCGTATCTGAAAAAAGCAACAGTTATGGAGGGTAATTCCTCGCTTGAAAATAAAAAAACTATCAATTTCCATTATGCAACCACCACTAACAAGACTGCAGACTTTTCGACACAACTTACCACGGGCACTGAAAAGACCTTAGAGGTTGGTGCACAGGTTGGTTTTGAATTTAAAGGCATCTCTGGCGGCTCATCTGTTAACCACTCATCTACACAATCTAGTTCGTCGACGCAATCTGCCGGTCAATCAAACTCTGCCGGCATTAGTTCAACTCTAGATGATTCAAACTCTTATACGATACCAGCAGGTTGGTATGGCTATGCGCCTAATGCGACAACCGGCAAACAGCTAGTGGTAACATTTGAAACGACTTTTAGTGGTTATGTGGCTATTAACTATAGTTCTAAAGTACAAGGCCATCATTACTACGCTTTCGATATCAATAGTGTGCTAAATGCAGCTAGTGAAAGCACAAGACTTACCACTATATATAATGAATATTTGAGTGCTCAGTCGCCATTGTCGCCGTTTTATAATTTATACACCGAGAATGCAGAAAACCCAGAGCTGCAACGAGCAGCGTATATTCTCAATGCTCGTGAGCTTGCGCGCCAACATGTTGAAAGATTAGGCAGCGAAGTTGTGAACGATTAGAAAGCGAAGCAGAGTAGTAATGTTTACATTGTAATTTAGATAACAACCAAGACGGCTAGCACTGGACCAATACTGCTAGTCGTCGACTGGCAATTTTTATTTATAGGGATAAGACTATGTTACGTAGTTTTTTAATTGTATTTTACGGTTTAGGGCTAATTGGCTGCGCTACGTCGCCGCCAGCGCCGCATATTCAACTGGTAAACGGTTTGATGGTTGTGTCAACCACGGCAGATGTTGAAGGTTTAATAATTAAAGACCGCAGCAGCCAAGAACAAATGTGTGCAGGAAGAATGGTTAATGTAAGTGACACTTCGGATGTTTCTCTTGGTGTTAGTCAGGCCACAACGGCAGAATCTATAGGTGAGAGCAGTGGTGTGGTATCGCTGGGCGGCATTAATCCAGCCGTACATATGACTAGCGAGTTAATGTATCGAGCATGCGAGTTATCACTCAATTTAAATCTAGATGACAAAGATAGTGCGAAAATCTACGACGCGGTGTTAGCTGCTGTAGTTACTATTAGTGGCCATTATTCAACATCAACCGGTACCAAATCAGTAGTCTCTAATGCAAGTTATATGAACAATGTAAAAGCATCTGGCTTCGTTAAGAGTTCTGGTCAATCTTCGAATAGTGCCACTTCAAGTGATGCTGCCGTTGATAGTTACAGCAGTGACTCAAGCGACGATAGCTATAGTAATGACAATAACGATGACAGTTATAATAGCCCGACTGGGGCGGCAACCGATACTAGTAGTTCTGTAGATGGCAATGATAGCGGGGCGGCGTCGGATTCGACAACCGTAACCCAACCGACAGATGATACAAGTGATTCAGATGTAACTTCGGGAATGCTTTCAGGCTAAGCTTAATAAGTAACGCTATATAGTAGGCAAACAGTGGTTAAACTAGTCATTCATCGTCATTTTTTGTTATTTGTAACGCTATTGGTTTTGGCGTTAACAATGACAACTGTCGTGCAGCAAATTTTATATTTGCTTAACGACGGCAGTATTAAAAATATCCATCAATTGATGCTAACTGAAGCGTCATTGTCGATTTTGTTTGTCGGCCTTGGCATAGTATTAGACGGCAGAGGTATTTTAGTATCTTGGGCTAACCGGGTTAGTGACCAACAATTACACGTGGAAGATTCACTGTTAAACCATCACTGTGAATACTATGGCTTACTTATTGCTGGTGTTGGCCTATTAATTGAAGTCATAGACCAAGTCTGTAAGTTTTTCTATGAGCAAGACGCCGTGGTGATGATTCTGCATTACGGCGTTAGCTTCCCTTTAAATATCGCCGGCTTGGTGATGCTTAGCTTAATAACTTACAAGCTAATACAGTCTAAGTCTTTCCTATAACTAGCCCTTTACGCTAAAGTAATCACCGTCTCAGTTTAAGCTACAGACTCACAGCCAAAGCTTTGTTAATATTTTAATCAAATAATAACGAGCAAAAACATGATAGACCCCACCTGGACCACGGTACTACCTTCTTTTGTCGCCATCGGCCTAGCACTTGCAACACGCCAAGTTTATCTGGCTTTGTTTGCAGGCGTGTGGCTGGGCATGTTTTTGCTAGTTGGCGGTGGTTTTATTGGCTCGCTAGGTGATGCTATCGACCGCTCTGTTGCAGTATTAGCATCGCCCGGTGACGCACGAGTGATTGTTTTTACTTTAGTGATTGGCGCCTTTATTTATACCTTAGAACTCAACGGCGCTATTACTGGTTTTGTTCGGTTTTTAGAAAAGTCTAAATGGGTCACTAATGCCAAACGTGCGCAGTGGATGGCATTCATTATTGGTATCGTTATTTTCATTGAATCTAATATCACCGTATTGGTAGCCGGTACTGTTTCACGCCCGTTGTTTGACCGCTTTAAAATTGCCCGTGAGAAACTGGCCTACATTATTGACTCAACCTCAGCCCCTATTTGCATACTGATTCCGCTTAATGCTTGGGGGGCATTTAATTTGGGCTTGTTAGAGGGTCTTGGTGTAGATGAGCCACTAAAGGTTTTGCTATCTGCCATTCCAATGAATCTGTATGCCATTGCCGCCGTACTATTAACTGCCTATAGCATAGCGCGTGGTTTTAATCCGCCAGCTATGGCCACCGCACAAGCGCGAACCGATAGCGGCGTTATTGGCGGCGTCGATACCAGCGTAGACATGGAAGACGATAATTCTGTACCGCGTGCAATTAACATGGCGCTGCCTATTATTGCACTAGTACTTGCCATGCCCATTGGGCTTTATTTTACTGGCGATGGAGATCTCTTTGCCGGCTCTGGTTCTAAAAGCGTGCTGTGGGCAAGCTTAACCGGCCTAGCCGTTATTTCAGTACTCGCCTTAGTGCAACGCAATATGAACTTAACCGTGCTCACCACAACGTGGATGCAAGGAGCAGGGCGCATGTTACCGCTAGCCACTATTATGTTGTTGTCACTAGCACTCGGTAGTGTGGCTAAAGAGCTGGGCACCGGTATTTATATTGCCGGTTTAATTGGCGACTCAGTAGCGGTGTGGTTACTGCCATTCATTGTCTTTGTGACCGCAGGCGTTATCGCGTTTTCGGTTGGTACCAGCTGGGGCACATTTTCAATTATGCTGCCAATTGCCATCCCCGTAGCCGCTGCCATGGGCGCGGAGCCGGCATTGTTCGTCGCTGCGGTTTTATCTGGCGGCATTTTTGGTGATCACGCTTCACCCATATCAGACACCACTATTGTTTCTAGCTTGGCTTCAGGCACTGAACATATAGATCATGTGAAAACTCAAATGCCTTATGCAGTGAGCGCAGGGGCTATTAGTGCAATTGGTTTTATTTTATTGGGAATAATGATTTTATAATTTTGTTTAACAAAACGAAATAATAATAAATAACTTACTTTCACCGCTATCATGATGCTTATTAGAAAATTCAACATATATGGCTATTAGAGCTGTAGGCTCCATCAACCCATATAATGTAGTGCAGCATAGCCGGGCAGGGGCTAGACAAATTATGAATCATTTTAAATGGATTACATTACTCACCTATCTTGGTGCCTTGCCATTTTTTTTAGCCATTTATGTCCGCCTTTCAAACAATACATTTTTAGGCATCGAGGGTATTCAGTGGTTTGTGACTTACGGTTTGCTGATTTTAAGTTTTATGGCAGGAACCTTATGGGGCCAAATGATAGACCAGAGCATTAAGGTTAAGCGCATAGCAATTGCTACCAATGCCATCGTACTTGCTGCTTGGTTTGCATTTTTATTAGCTGACCCAGCTATCACCTTAATCATAATTACTGCCGGGTTTGTAGTGCTTTATTTGTTAGAGGCATTTGTTATGAGGCATTTAAAGCGACCAGACTATTACCTTACTTTACGATTAAGAGTTACTGGCTTGGTAGTGGCTGCTCATGGAATTATGTTTTTTCAGATCTAGTTATAATAAGGTTTTTTAGCAGTGTGGTCAGAGTAACTTTTTTGCTTAAAAAAATAGTCAGGCCAAAAAAGGTAGTGAAAATAAATATGAAAAATAAGAGTCAGGTAAAAAGTTTACTCTGACCCTATGCTCTACTATGTTCTATTTTTTTAAGTATCTTGTTCTTCGCAGGAAAAATTTGATATGGTCATTTGTATAAAATTGGTTGTATTGCCTAAAAAGACCGCTTTTTTAGCAAATTTTTCACAGTGGTCGATTGCCATTACCTTGACATTTTCTGGCAGCTGGCTGCATTGATTTTTTTCGTCACTAAAACTCTCAAATGGATTGCAGGTAGCATCGAATCCCATTGATAATTCTGCATATCTAATTTCTAAGCCATTAGCATCTGATTCAATGATTTTTGGCACAGTCAGCGTTTTAGTGTTGGAGGAAGACACTGTATCGACATCTCGAGGAGGTTCTGTCGATACGCAGCCAGTGAGAGCAACTACAAGGGCTAAGGTCAAAAGTCTAATTTTTATATTCATAATATTATTTACCTATGATTTGTTAAAGGTGATCTTTTGTATCCAGTTTAGCTTATGCTATTGAAACTGTTGTTGATTATATACTTTCGAATTAATTGTTACTTAGATCTGTGTAATAAAAAACAATAAAAGGGATAATAAAGGGGACTCATTTATTTTATGGATGGCTAAAGCCTCAAATTCTGCCAATAAAGACAAGAATACTAGTGCCCAACTGACCATATCATATAGCGCAATGTTATTACGACTAGAAAGCTATCGTTTTAGCAGATGACGATTATCACTATTATTTTTGCTATTTAGCAGAACGGAAATAAACGCTACAAAGAAAAAGAGACGCTTAGTCGTTGATGGCTAGTTACGTATCTATAGAGATACAATCAAAAGTTGATCCTAAGGTAATATCAATGATGATGACACGCGTCAAAGGGCAGTATTCTGTTTATATTAATCGGTTAGAAGGTCGTAGTGATAGATTATGGGAAGGTAAATATATAGTAAGCTCCAGCCGATCTGAGGTCTACCTGATTAGTTGTTTATAGTATGTAGAATTAAACCGTTTTAGGGCAAAAATAGTGACTGTGTCAATAAATTATAACTGGTCAAGCTTACAGCGAAGGCTTAGTTGGAAAAGAATAAATTAACCTAGATTACGATGCTTATTATGTGAGATTTGGCTACGATGAAGTCGGGCGAATGAAACTTTATCAACAATTTTTATCCTAAGGCTTACCGTCTTAACAGGGTAGTTTATTAAATACTCAGTAAATAGAAATCAATTCACTAGCAATAGTACTTTTATCGATGATAATTGAACGAAGAATAGGTTGTAGAATTGAACCACTATTGTGAGGTTGACCGAGTCAAGAGATAACATAAATGAGTCGTCTTTTTTAGACTTTGTCAATGTAAAGAGCTAGCATAGTGACGACGAGGTAATGCTCTCACATCGTCTCAGAATTTACTAACTGCCATTTCTTGCAGCTCTTTCAGCACTATAATTGACACAAAAATTACTCATTACGACCCCGTTCTTGTTTTTTTAACAGCAACGCCGAACCAGCACTCAAATACGAATTTCTAGAATGTCTTTAAGCCGAGTGGTATAAGCAGGGGATTTAAGCTGCCGTTGCATCTTCCATGCTTGATCAATGCCATTGCTTGCGAAAAATAAATCCTTATCATTGATATTAATTTTATCTACCGCAGCCATTAACTTCTTGGAACGTGCGGTTTGGTATTCGCCAAAAATGTTTAGCTGCTCTGGACTCGGTTCTATTAACTGAAGTAAACCCACACCTGCTTTTGCATATGCATAGCCGGGTCTATAAACCGCGCTTACACAATCTCTTGCCGCACTGATAATATCCCTGGTATCGTTAGTGGCATGTTGCAACTGTAACGATGCACCGTTTCTATATTGATCGCCGCCATGGCGTGAGGTTTCAATAAAAGCTGTAACGGTTTTTACCAAGCTGCCTTGCTTGCGTAGCTTTGCGGCGGCGGTTGTCGCATACTGACTGACTGATTCATGCAGGCTATTAAGTGTATGCACTCGTTGTCCGAATGATCGTGTCGAATAAATCTCTTTCTTGTTTGAGGGCTGCGTTTCGACGTTTAGGCATCTTGTGCCATTGAGCTCAGCAACAGTTCTTTCAAGTGTCACACCAAACTCTTTGCGAATAGCTTTAGGGTTGCTGATCAGCAGATCATAGGCACTGTTAATGTTCATATAACCCAGCCTTTGACTTATACGAGAACCAACCCCCCATACTTTATTTACCGGTAACTTTTTAAGCACAGCTGCCCAAATTGACATGTCCTTTATTACACATACACCATTTAATTTTTTAGATTTTTTCGCTATGTGGTTAGCAAGCTTAGCAATCGTCTTTGTTTTGCCAACACCAACACAAACAGGCATGCGAACATCTTGCCATAAGGTGTTTTTTATATTTTGCCCATATTCAGTGAAATCGAAATTGGTTAATCGGTCAAAGTCTAAAAAGCACTCATCGATTGAATATATTTCCACCTCATCATCGTTAGCGTAGTTTTGTAATGTCTGAACAACTCTATTAGATATGTCGGCATACAGCTCATAGTTAGAACTGAATACATGGACCTGGCGCTGCTCCAACAATTTTTTGATTTTAAAGTAGGGCTCAAGCTCTGGAATGTTTAGTGCCTTGGCCTCTGTGTTTCTCGCTACTATGCAGCCATCGTTATTACTAAGTACAGCTACCGGTTTGCCACGTAGATCTGGTCTAAAGATTTGCTCACAGCTCGCATAGAAGCTGTTGCAGTCAACAAGCGCATACATCTATATGTGGTATCTAATCGAATGAGTGACTACGCCTTCGATAACACAATCCATGGCATCGCTAATCGCTATAGGGGGGTAGGCCTTATTAGCCGATATGAGGCGTTTATTTCGTAAATCCATAATCTTACAGGCGAATTCTCCATCCACCGCAGCGATAACAACCGCGCCGTCTACTGGCGTCCGCGCTCGGTCGATTACCATCATATCGCCACAATGAATCCCTCTATCAATCATCGAATCACCATTAGCTCGAGCAAAAAAAGTCGATACTGGTTTAGGGACAATATGCTTATTCAGATCTATCGCATCTTCGGCATAATCCTCAGCTGGGCTAGGGAAACCTGCGGACACACTTGATGATAATACCGTTATCAGAATGGCGGTAGCGGGGTCGGATTTTGCTATGATTTTGACGTTCATGAGTTTATCTATTAACTGTTTTTATATACAGTACATAGATATTTAGAGAATTGCTAAGAAAATGTATTTATTTGTAAATTAGCATTGGATAGAAGGTGTACTTGCTAGTTGTCGTAGTGATAAGTCAAAGTCTATCTGCTGGCACTAATTAATTTCGCTCAGCGCTGACAAATGCCTAGGCGTTCGATAGCCTCTGATTGTTTTTAAGAATGGTCACTTTTGTTTATAGCTAGCAAAAGCTTGCACTTTTATTGAACCACTAAATAGAGTTTTTACTAAATACCAACTTAAGATGTCAACAGGATACGATAATGTGAGTAAGTATTCGTTAGATTGTCCATACCTGAGGCAATCCAAGTTAGATTTTTTGTCGTATAATTTCGTTACACCTTATACTTAACTGATGAATTATAGAGAAGCGCAAAGGGCAATATGAGTAAATCTATGTCAATGATTGTTAATCGTCGAGATCTCGACTTTGTGCTTTATGAAACATTAGGGTTGGACAAAATACTAGAGTCAGAGCGTTATGCTGACTACGATCGGGAATCACTCGACGCTATGTTAGACCTCTGTCAAACTATCGCTGAAGATCAGTTTCTCAGCTTTGCGTCTAAGCTAGATGCTAACGAACCCCAGTTTATTAATGGAAAAGTGGAAACAATTGCGGAGCTTAAAGACGCTATTGGGGCTTATCAAGAGGCTGGTTTGTGCGCCTCTGGGTATGATGCAGATATTGGCGGTTTACAGTTGCCATGGATGATGGACCAGGCACTCAACGGCATGTTTGTCTGCGCTAACAATCCTGCTCACATTTACTTATTTCTGACTCAAGGCGTAGCAAATATGCTGAATGTGTGTGGGTCGGAGGAACTCAAACTGAAATATTTACCAAATCTCGTCGCTGGCAAGTGGTTTGGGACTATGTGTTTGTCCGAACCTCAAGCCGGGTCTTCGCTTGCTGATATACGCACAAAAGCAGAACCAAAAACCGACGGCGGCTATGCTATTAGCGGGACTAAAATGTGGATATCAGGCGGCGAGCAGGATATTACCGAGAATATTGTCCATATGGTGCTGGCAAAAATTCCTGGCGCACCCCCTGGTGTTAAAGGTATTTCGCTTTTTTTAGTACCAAAGATGAAAGTCAATGATGACGGAAGCCTTGGTGCTTCTAATAATATAGCGTTAGCAGGTTTGAACCATAAAATGGGCTGTCGGGGTACTACTAACTGCTTGCTCAACTTCGGTGAGGCAGGTGAATCTATTGGCTATTTGGTTGGGGCTGCGAATCAAGGCCTGAGCAATATGTTTCATATGATGAATGAAGCCCGTATTTCAGTCGGTATGTCAGCTGTTATGAGCGCACTTGGCGGCTATTTATATTCTTTAGATTATGCGCGAAATCGTCCCCAAGGTCGGCCTTTGGTAAATCGTAATCCGGCAGATCCACAGGTTATGATTAGTGAGCACGCTGACATTAAACGTATGCTAATGACTCAGAAGGCTTTCGTTGAAGGCGCGCAAACACTGATGTATTACTGTGCTGAGTTAATCGACAGTAAAAAGCTTTCTAATGATCCTGAGGTTAATCAGCGGCGTGATTTATTGTTAGACCTATTAACGCCTATTTGCAAGTCTTGGCCCTCAGAGTTTTGTCTTGAAGCGAATAAGTTAGCGATACAGGTATTGGGTGGCTATGGTTATACCCGTGAGTATCCCGTGGAACGGCTTTATCGCGATAACCGTTTAAACCATATCCACGAGGGTACTTGGGGTATTCAAGGTATCGATATTCTCGGGCGCAAAGTGCGCATGCATAATGGTGCGGCAGTGAAAATTCTTCGTGAAGAGATGCAAATAACTATAGATTTGGCTGCAGCCCACGATGATCTGGCTATTTTTTGTCAACAACTCAACGAATATTTAACCTTAACAGAAGAAACTATTATTGCCGTTGAACGAGCTAAAGATCCGTCTTTGGCCCTTGCCAATGCGACTGTTTTCTTAGACGCTATGGGGCATTTAGTGATTGCATGGATGTGGCTAAAACAAGCTGTTGCAGCCTTAGACGGAAAGCACAAGGGTAATACAGCAGACGATGCGTTTTACGATGGAAAGATTGCAGCCATGCAGTTTTTCTTCCGTTACGAACTGCCGAAAATTAGACCAAATCTTGCTCTAGTAGGTGATCTTGACAGTACCTGTTATGACCTTACCACAGATCAGTTTATCGGCGTTTAATACCTATAATTAATAGTTTAGGCTTTGCTTTTGAGGCTTAAATTATCCCTATTAAATAGCATTCCAGATACTTCAGTTGTTCAAGCGGGTATAGCTAGCATCAATCATGAAAATGGAGGGGCTTTTTATTTTATGCGGGCTAATAAACGGCGGATAGGTAATGTCCTTATTCCTTCTTCTATCTTTCCTTTCTATTTACTACCGACTAGCCATTTTAAAAGATCTAGGTTTGTTGGGCCAGTTAAAGAGGGCTTTGAACAATAAGATAGCCTCAGCCATAACAAATATTCCCGATTGCGGATCTTAGGGCTGATAGGGTAGAGTTAGTTTAGGCAGGGCGTTCGTTTCCTTTGGCGCGCTAAACAAATAACTAATAAAAGGAAATTAAGATGGCTGTAACCGACCATGTAGATCTTGAAACGTTTATTGCGGGCTTAAAGCGACGCAACCCAGGGCAGCCAGAATTTGTGCAGGCCGTACAAGAAGTTGCTGAAGATGTCTTTGACTTTATAAAAGATAAAGAGCAATACCATGAATACCAAATATTACGCCGTATTGCCGAGCCTGATCGCGTTGTTAGCTTTCGCGTTTGCTGGGAAGACGATAAAGGCAATATTCGTGTACAACGAGGCTGGCGAGTACAGAACAATAACTCTATTGGCCCCTATAAAGGTGGTTTACGTTTTCACCCTAGTGTTACCGAAAGCGTGCTTAAGTTTCTCGCCTTTGAACAAACCTTTAAAAACAGCCTAACTGGTCTCCCGCTAGGTGGTGGTAAAGGGGGTTCTAACTTCAACCCTAAAGGTAAATCAGACCACGAAGTGATGCGCTTTTGTCAGTCTTTTATGACAGAGTTGTATCGCCATGTCGGTGCTGACATTGACGTGCCAGCAGGGGATATTGGGGTCGGAAGCCGCGAAATCGGTTACATGTTCGGTCAATATAAACGTATCACTAATCAGTTTACTGGTGTTCTAACCGGCAAAGGTCTGGAATACGGTGGTAGCTTGATTCGTACTGAAGCGACTGGTTATGGCGCGGTATATTTTTTACAAAACATGTTAGAGCGAGTCGGTAATTCCATCGAGGGCAAGAGTGTTGTCATTTCTGGCTCGGGTAACGTGGCGACTCATGCGGCCGAAAAAATCCTTCATCTAGGCGGGAAGGTCTTAACATTGTCAGATTCTGCAGGCTTTATTTTTGATCCCGCTGGTATAGACCAAGAAAAGCTAGATTGGGTGAAAGCTCTTAAAACTCAGCGTCGTGGCCGTATTTCTGAATACACCAAGCAATTTGAAGGCAGCGAATATCACGAAGGGGAGAAACCTTGGTCAGTGAAATGTGATCTCGCTTTACCGTGTGCAACGCAAAACGAACTCAACGGAGAAGATGCTAAATTACTGGTTGAAAACGGCTGTATAGGCGTTTCAGAAGGCGCCAATATGCCAACCAATCTTGACGGTATTCATGTGTTTAAAGCCGCCAAAATTCTGTTTGCTCCGGGCAAGGCTGCCAACGCCGGTGGCGTGGCGGTTTCAGGTTTAGAAATGAGTCAGAATTCGGGGCGTATTGCTTGGAAAGAAGACGATTTACAAAAGCAACTTGTCGACATTATGAAAAACATTCATGACAACTGCGTTGAATACGGCGGCACTGCTGACAGCGACCATATCGACTATGTCCGTGGCGGCAATATTGCAGGGTTTGTGAAGGTTGCCGACGCGATGTTAGCTTATGGCGTAGTCTAGTTGTATCAGGTCATGGCAAGGCCATTAAGTTTACCATGATCTGATTCCTATAATGGGTGAGATTGTAATGGATGAGATACTCTTTAGTGGTTTAGGTAGTCCAGCGCATGCAGGCTTATATTTTCGACGTTTAGATGTGGATTAACTCTCATTGACATGTTTGTGTAATGATCGATTGAGGGCCAACTTTGGATACTTTCTAGTATTCGTTAATAAACTATATTTAACATAATATACATTATGCGCAATTAAGTAAATGATTAGTCACGGTCATAAACGCCTCTGACTGCCAACCGATAGCAGCTAGATAGATAATTTTCCGAGCTAAAATTTAACATAACGACTAAAGACTCAAATATGGCGTTATAACGAAGCTAAACTGAGAATAGTTGTTTTAATATAAAAGGAACCGCCATTTATCTGCAAAACCTTTCTGAGTACGAAGCTTTAAAATTAGTATGAATGTCAACGTGATAGCTGCATCAATGGCGGCTAGAAACAGTGCGATGTTACGAGCAATTGCCTCATTACATCAAACCAGTAACACTGTAGCAACTTAAAAAAATAGACTGAGCTAATTTGAAATAGCGCCACTTACTTTTTTAAGTTAGTTGCTAACTTTTTTTATCGAGACTTATTAAGCTACTTTTTATTCACTGAAAAACCGTATGGCTCATTGTTCACCGATTCGCTAAAGTATAGATACTGCTATTTTGATCAGCTTTCACCGCCTCTATACTAAGGTCAACTATAAAATTCACAGTACTTTCTTACTGTAACAATGGTTTTGACACCCCTACTCTAATCTGTTTACCTTACTAGCACGTAACTTATCTACCTACATTCAGCCTAGGACCAAAATATGAATGCTGAAGAGAAAAAACTTATTCCGCGCGACATTATGTCGGTGTTTAATACTATTTATACTAATGGTGAAACTCAAGCTGGCGGTAAACACTATCGAGGACTGCAAGCCGAAAGTTCTTTCGATGGTTACACATTGATGATTTCAGATAGAGAATCAACGCTATATTTATACTTCCATAATAAATTGAAATTAGATTCACCCGATAATCGATCGAAAGAAGACTTCTATACTAAATTTAATTTAATCCTAGCTGAGCAATGACTGCTAGATAGAAGTAAGCCCTTAAACTATTATTGGTGTCGTTCCGACTTCTAATAAAAATAAGGCAATTTTACTATGCTACGTAAACTAATAGTTAGCAGCTTTCTATCAATGACGTTAATCGCCTGCAGTGATGGCGGTAGTAATAGCAGTAGCAACGTCCCCCCGTTAGTCTTACCATCAATTCAGGGTGAGTCTGGGGTAGGTTATATGCAATTTACTATAACTGACCCAGTCAGGGCCGACAGGCTGCTAGCGGTAGATTTGTGGTATCCAGTTGATGATATTGATTTTATGGCTGAGCCCGCAGCGACGTATCCATTGGCTGGCGGCCTCGCCAATATTGTTTCAGAGGTCGCAGGCGAGGCATTACCAGTTTCCAAAGTAGCAGATCGTAATCTCATTGTTTTTTCACATGGTAGTGGTGGTGTAAGCAATCAGGCTTATACAATGATGGAAATACTTGCCAGCCAGGGGTTTATTGTTGCTGCACCAACACATGCTGGCAATACTAGTGGCGATAATGGAGACGAATTAGCGTTACAAGTCGCAAACCGTACTGCTGATATATCGTTTGTTATCGACCAGATGTTATTACGCAATAGTACCGCCGGAGATATTTTTGAAGGAACATTATTAACAGATAGCATTGGCGTAACTGGGCATTCTTTTGGCGGCGTAACAGCGCTCGGAATGGCTGTTGGCTTTGGTGATACCCCAGCAGATCCTCGTGTAACGGCTATTATGCCGGTAGCAGGATGGTTTTTTGTACCCGCCGCTCCTATTACTGAGGCGCAATACAAAAGCCTAGCTGTTCCTACCCTACTTCTTGGGGGTACCTTGGATACCAGTGTGCCCATCGAAACCAACAGAGAAGCCTTTGCGGTTGTCGATAATTCACCAATCTATAATGTTGAAATCATTGGTGCGGGACACAACCACTTCACCACTTCTTGCGATATAGCGGATGCCGCCTTAGACATTTTTGACTCATTTGACGCGCTGGTAGCACTAATTCCGGCCGCAGAACCGTTACAGGCAATCTACATTAGTACTTGTGCGCCTGATGTGTATCCAGTTGACGAGTCTCTTCGTATCCAAAATTTGTATGGGGTCGCATTCTTTAAAACTTACTTGCAAAACGATAACAGTTTCGAAGATTATTTAACCAGCGATTACGTCGAGCAAAATGAGCCTGATGTTACTTTTGAGGAAAAATAGAATTATTTGACCACCTCAGTTAGCTATCGCTTAGGCGGCATTTATTATAGATGGTAAACTGTTGCGGAAAATTTATAGCCGAGATTGACTATTCATGTCCACGTCCAAAATAACGATTGGTCTTATAAATCCTAAAAGTCCGACCAACGTTGGTGCTATATTGCGGGCGTCGGGATGCTTTGGAGCAAGTAGCATTTCCTATACGGGCAATAGACTTAACCGCGCACTGCAATTTAATACTGACACTCAAAATAATGCTGACAATATCCCTCTAACCCACAAATTGTCGGTCCTTGATGACCTACCTGAAGATACAAAAATTGTTTGTGTCGAGTTGGTTGAAGGTGCAATAGCGCTGCCCTCCTACGTTCATCCAACTAATGCATATTATGTATTTGGCCCCGAAGACGGCAGTGTCACTCAAGCCGTTATTGATCAGGCTGATGATGTGGTTTACATACCTACAGTTGGATGTTTGAACTTGGCTGCAACAGTTAATGTAGTTCTGTATGACAGACTAGCCAAAGCTGATTTAGAAGCCGATGATGATTTGATTATTCACAGCCGTGATGCCAACAACCGGTTAAGAGTAAGAGATCGTGAGTGATCTCATTGCCCAAATAAACAATTGAACTTACAAGCTAGCAGCATGCTTTAGCAAGAATTTGTGTATTTGTTTTTTAGGCGTTTTATTAAGTTTTTGAATTAGATCGAAGGTGACTTCACTGAAAGAATAACTTTGCTCTATAGCGGCCAGCATTTTATTCCAAACGTGGGCCGTCATTTCACTGTCATACAGAGCACGGTGAAAGCCGCCACTACTTTCAATATTGTTATACTTAACTAACGTGCCAAGCTTGTGGTTAGGGGCGGCTTGAAAAACTCGCCGGGTTGCCAGCAGCGAGCAAGAAAACTCACCGCAGTAAGTTTTTGAAATGCGACGGAATTCGGCATCTAAAAAACGTTGGTCAAATGAGGCGTTGTGGGCAACCAGATTATCGTCTTGAATAAAATCAGCAAAACGTTTCATTACGTCAGCACAACTAGCGGCCCCGCTTAGCATGGTATTAGTAATGCCGGTGTAGTCTTCAATAAAACGGCTAACGCGTCGGCCAGGGTCCATTAATTCTTGAAAGCGACCAACAATTTCACCATCGACAAGGCGCACCGCACCAATTTCGATAGCCCTATCACCCTCATCTGGTGATAAGCCTGTGGTTTCAAAGTCGAGTACGACAACCGTGTTGGCTAAAGGCATTGGTATTATCCGACTTGGATCTTATCTTTATGCATATTCATAAAATCTTCTTCATAATCTCTTAAAATAGCATCAAGCTTACGGCTAATTTTTGTTTGGTTACGAATCATTTCCATTCGCCCCCAAGCAGACTTTTCACCATCTTTCATCATGCGACTAATTTTTTCAGCCGACGGATATGCTAACAAAGTAAAGGGATTAGGAAAGCGATTTCTAGGGACCAGATTAATATCGCCTAAATAATTTTGATTCAATAGCGATAAAAATAAATTAGATGCTCGGTGTAAGGTGGGATTACGTTGTAGTGGTTTACGCGCAATTGTTGCCGCAGCATTAACCCATTCTCGACCTGTTCTTGCTACTGTACTTCTGATAATGGCACGGTTGCCGCTAGGCCGCAGACTGTCAGATACAAACGGCAATACTGCTGGATTAGTTTGACTAACAATAAAGTGATTAACGCCATATAACCTCGCCAGACGTTTGGTGGGCATATCATCACTGACCGAACCATCGACCCATTTACGCGACGGCAAATACGCTTTACGTTGGCCATAACTATCTCTAGCTTCCAATGTGACCGGTGGGTAAATGCCAGGTACGGCAGCCGATGCCAATACAGATTGACGAATTAGCACATTGGGCGTAGTGGTAGAATTAAGTAACCGTGAAGTTTGATGGGTCTCAGACGGCGCTACCGATATATTAAGAATACGACCTGTTTTTTCAAATGATTCTTTAAAAGTCATATCCGGAATAAGCCGTTTTACAATCGCATGAATTTCTTCAATTTCCATCAATGGTGGAATCATCCGGTTAGCTTTTTCTTCTATTTCAGGTGTACTCAAGATTAATTTTGCGAAGTATTCAGGGTTTAGTAATTTTTTAAGCTCTTTGTCTGTGCGAGTACAGACTAAGCTACCGACAATAGAGCCACCACTGGCACCTGATATAATATTTGGCAATAAGCCCTGCTCTGATAGGGCTTTTACAACACCAACGTGAAAGAATAACAATAGACCTGAACCACTCATCATAAAAGCCGAGCTGCCAAAACAATGGTGAGCACGGCGGAAAAAATCGAGTTTTTCCTCAAAAGTAATATCGACTACTTCGTCGCTGGCTATTAGCTCCAACGCTTCTACTATCTGGTCAACGTAATCGATAATTAACTGCTTGGTGCCTAACATCGCACGGCCATATAGCAAAGACTTCCCCATGCCACCCATATTGCCATGGATACCTTCATTCAAAGTAAATAGCAGGCCTCTATGGTCATGACGTGCCCGTAATGACCGCAACTCGTCCAACCGCTGGCGAATAGACACGAAGTCATATTGGCTTGACTGATCGTATGCTTTCCAACGGGTATGGCCTAGCTTATCGTCGTAGGCAGTGGCGGCTTCTAACCATTCATCATATGAATTCGCCTGATCAACAGCAAATTTTAGCTTTTTCTCGGTGTCTAACAACAATATCAATTTATTAGGTCCTAAAAGAGAGAGTTACAATGGAAGCTAATCTAGCACTATGCTTTAGAATACTGATACCAATTTTTTGCAAAAATAGATATTTTTTCGATCTATCGTACAGAGAATTGTCGGTACACCAAATTAGCACCATATATTAGTTATTATTTAACCAATAGCCGGTAAATGAGGCTCAATAGACTGGTGAATATCTCAGCTAAAAATCTGTTTTACGTTTGACAGCGGTTATTGGTTTAAATCTTAAGGCGAGCTCACAATGCATTTATATAAACATATCATCCCCCTCACATTTATTGACTTACACCACTGGTGAGCACAATTATTACGGCAATAATCGAGCGTCTAGCTGAGGAGCTGGCAACTGCGACATTAGCCAGTCAGCAAGCGCACGCAAGTGCTACTCATAAAGAGAATGTAGCGGAAAATAAATATGATACGTTAGCTGTTGAAGCAGCCTATTTGGCCCACGGCCAATCGGTACGGATTGCTGACCTACAAGCGTCTATCGCCCAATACCGCCATTTAGACTCAGCCGCTTCAACTAGCCACACAACTGTCCAAGTTGGCAGTACAGTAACGATTAATAATAGCAATCATCAGTCACAAATACTTTTTATCGGCCCCAGCGCCGGCGGGATGAAGTTAACCATCAACGGCTCAGAAATACTCACTGTTACGCCGCAAACTCCAATGGGAAGCGTTCTTATTGGCAGCGCTGTTAACGACGAAATTAGCCTGCTGCTAGGCAATGAGCGCAAATGGTTTTCTGTAATTGATATATTATAGCGGCGCATTAGTTTTTTGACTGCTAGCGCTCTAATAATGTGGAGTACTTAACAGCTAAACAGATAGCGCTATGGGAAAATCAGCTATGCTGAGCATATTAACCCGTCGACAACTTAAGCTAAACGGCTAATTGGTTGTCATGTACATACAAAGGACTAGGTTATATTGTTATTTTTTAAAGTTAATAAATTACTGATAGCGTTATTCATCATGCCTGTCACTTGCTTGGTGGTAGCTGACGATTTATTAATCTATAACTGGGCAAGAAACTTAGGTGCCGACACCGCCGCTGAATTTGAAAAGACAAGCGGAAATACGATTCGCGAAGCCTATTACGATAACGAGGGTGACCGCAACAGAAATATTCTTGCGGTAAATGCTATTAACTACGATATTTTCATGATGGATTCAGACACCGTAGATCTATTTGGTGAAAGTGGGCTGCTGTACAACATTGCAGAGCTACCTGTATCTAAAGTGGAAAATCAGGGACAGCAATATATTGATGCATGTGGACCCTATGGTATGCCCTATGCTTGGGGCAGTATCGGCATTGCCTATCGTACGTCAATTATCAAAGAAGAAATAACCAGCTGGACTCAACTGTTTAACCCGCCTGTTGAAGTGGGTAAACGCATAATGATGCCACTCGATGACTTTGGTACAATCTCAGTGCTGTTGCTTGCCCTAGGCAAAGATATGGCTTCTGAAAATATCGCTGATTTCAGGCAGGCATTGGAGTTGTTAAAACAACAAATGCCCTACGTTAAAGATTATAGTTTGGGCATGACCTACGCCGAACAAAAAGGTGAGCTAAGTGATATCGTAATGGTGATGGCTTTTAGCGGCAATGCCGAGGAAATAGTTGCAACCACAGGGCAGACCGACTGGAAGTATGTAGTGCCCAAAGAAGGGGTTCCCTTGTGGGTAGATTGCTGGGCCATTCCTAAAACTAATAATACACCACAGTTAGCAATAAAATTTTTGTCGCATCTAAACGATGACAAAGTGGCCGCGGCAAATTCACTAGAGGTCTGGCACTCGCCTACCAATATTGCGGCGCTCGCTCATCTTTCCGACGAGTTCTTTAAAGATAAAGAAGTAAACCCTAGCGCAGCCGTAATGGCGAGAAGCTATCCCGAGCCACATTTATCGTCAGCAGCATTAAAACTGCGACAATGGTTGGTATTTTCTGCCAAAACAAATTTTAAAATGATGAAAGATAACAATAAATAATGCGACTACAGAAACGGATTATCTTAACGTTAGTACCGGTTATTTCGATGGTAGTCATCTTAATGGCTATGGGCTCCTGGAAAATACTATTCGATCAAAGCCGTTTGACAGAAATTGATAGGACCAGGTTCGCCTTAAAAATTGCCCTACTTAACGTAGATAAAGCGGTAGCTGAAATAGACTCTGCACTGAGTAAAGCTGGCGAATATAGCCAGGGCTTTGGTCTTGCGCTAGAGGAAGGAAATCAAGCCAGACAGCGCGCATTAGAAGCCAGTTTTATTGAGTTTTCTTATCAACTCGGTAGTCAGCTTAAAGGTTTTAGCCATGCGGCGTTATTAGACAGTGAACTAAATATACTGTTAAAAGTAAGCTTGCAAGATCTGATTAATTTTAGCCCCAGTGACCTATTATTGTCTGCACCTGATACCGCTGCGATTAGTAACCTACATAGTTATATGCGCAAAAATATAGTGACTCAAGGAATTAGCTCTTTTAAATCTGAACAAGACTTGCTCATTTTAGGCGCACAAGTATTTTCGCCCTATGTTCCCAAAGGAGCGAGCTTAACCTGGGGTAATAAACACTATATGGTCGCCGTATTTACTAGTCCGTTTGACGCATCGAACGAGGCAATGGCTAAATTTGATATTACGCCATCTGGCGCCACTAGCATGCTCAACATCAGTGATGGTTCGTATCCGGTGTTACGGAGTTACAACACTTTCGAAGATGTTATATCGGCTAATACAGCGTTATTTAAGTTTCAAAAACTCATCACTAGGAATGATATTTCCGCCCGTATAAGTAGCTATTTGACGGCGGTGATCAGCTTATCAATAGTATTAATCATAATTTTGCTAGTAGTGGTTAATTACGTAGTAAGAAGAAGCGTTATTAAACCGATATTACAGCTAGAAAAAAAGGTCAATCAGTCAGTAAAAACGGGCAAGCTTGATATTCAACCCTCAAGACAAAATGACGAAATTGCAAGTTTAGGCAATCGATATCTGAACTTAATGGATCAGATATTTAGTCTAGCTAACATAGACAGCCTTACTAATTTGCCAAATCGAGACCAATTTATTCGCGAAGTATCAAAAACATTAGGTAAAAATTCCACTGAAGAATATGCATTATTCTATTTGGACTTAGATAGATTTAAACAGGTAAACGATTTTTACGGCCACGCTGAAGGTGACCTATTACTGAAGACTTTTGCTAACGAATTAGCATTAGTTGTCAGTAGATATATGGCAAAGCCGCATGACTCCGCCAACATATCGCGCTTGGCTGGAGACGAATTTGCGGTATTTGTTGCGGTGGACGCATTAACTTGTCACAGCCATGTATTAGCAGAAAATATGGTTAGAGAATTAGACAAGGGTTTCACCACCCGCCAGGGCATTTTACATCTTGAAGTCAGTGTCGGCGTTGCTATTTATCCGCAGCATGCGAAGACTGCAGCAGATTTGGTCGCGCGTGCCGATGAAGCAATGTTCGAAGCGAAAAATAAAGGCCGTAACCGATGGATGGTGCTAGACGATAGCATAGTTAGAAAGAACGAAGAAAAGAAAGAGATTCAAGAAGCTATTGAAGAAAGCTTAGCTAACGATCAATTCTATTTAGTTTATCAACCGGTATTTCTGACTGAAACCGAGATTGTAATTGGTGCTGAAACCCTACTTCGATCTACTCACCCAACGCTAATAAGAGTCGGAACTCAAGCGTTTATTCATGTGGCTGAAAAGAATGGCTCAATTCGAAGAATAGATGCCTTAGTAGCCAGTATGGCGATGGAACGCTTAGTCCAGCTAAGACAAGTTCATCCTAAAATGCGACTTTCAGTAAATTTCTCTGCATCTGAATTGATTTCTCCTGATTATGTACAGACATTAAAAGACCTGTTGGAGCTATACGATGTTCCCGCCGATGCCTTTTCACTTGAAGTTACCGAAACTCAATTAACCGAATTCGGCGAACACGCTTTAGGCACAATGGCTCAGTTACATGAATTAGGCTTCAGCATAAGTTTAGATGAATTTGGTACCGGTTATAACTCGTTTGTTCATCTCAATAGCACCTTTGTGACTAGCCTTAAAATAGACAAAAGATTTATTCACGCGATTAATAGCGAATCCCAAGATGCTAATATGGTTAATATTATATTAGGAATGGGAAAATTATACGGTTTGAATATCGTAGCCGAAGGTGTTGAAAGCGAAGAACAGCTAGCTTATTTGAAGGATGCTAGCTGCTTGCTATCGCAGGGATATTTGCTCGCTAAACCGATGGTCTTTAACGAACTGTTAAACTTTATGGAAGAGCGTTAAGCCTTACCCAGTTATCAGCGATCCCCATAGCGTTTAGATAGTTAAACCGCCATCGACCACAATACACTCACCATTAGTATAACTAGCGGCATCTGACACTAAATACAGCACAGTACCGGCCATTTCAGATGGTTCAGCATGACGCCCCATCGGAATTTCCTTCATAGCTTCGGCTAATATTTCCTCATTAGCGAAAAGCGCGCCAGCAAAAGCTGTTTTAGTTAAACCCGGTAATAACGCATTAACCCGAATACCACGACCACCACATTCTTTAGCAAATGCTTTAGTCATATTCACGACTGCCGCCTTAGTAATAGAATAAATTCCTTGGAACGGTCCAGGTTGTAAGGCGTTAACTGATGCAGTATTTACGATTGCACCGCCGCCATTTTTAACCATTATCTTGCCGGCCGCAGCAGACATAAAAAAGTAACCGCGAATATTAACGTCTACCGTTTTGTTATAGGCGGCCAGGTCAGTATCCAAAATGTCACCAAAATACGGGTTGGTAGCAGCGTTGTTGACCAATATATCCAGCTTGCCATGAGTCGACTCAATATGTTCAAACACCGCTTTGATGTCATCCATATTGCCAACATGGCAGGCAAACGCTTCGGCTTTGTTACCGCTGGCAATAATCGCGTCGGCAACAACTTGGCAGCCATCTATTTTGCGGCTTGAAACAATCACATGAGCGCCCTGCTCAGCCAACAGCTTAGCAATCTCCTCACCTATACCGCGACTTGCGCCAGTAACCAATGCGACTCTGCCAGTTAGATCAAACAAATTTGTAGCCATAACATATTCCTATCGGTGTATTTTAATATGGATTTCAGCTGATGTTAGCCGCGCCCCATTATGACTGCTTCAGTATGTAATAATTCAGCCATTACTGGATGGTCTTTGACTCGGGTCATAAAGTTAGCCAACTGTGGCCACCTTGCACTGTCAACTTGGTAATCCGCGTAGCCAGCATTAATAAAGGGTGTAACAACACTAATATCAGCCACCCCAATGTCTGCGCCAAACAAAAACCCAGCGGCAGGTACTTGGGTCTCCATATAGTCCAGTAAAGGCGGTAACCGCTTATTAATAATTTTCTCAACTAATTCTTCATCGGTTTCCTGCTTTAGCACCATCGGGCGCATAAAACGTTGAAAGAAGATCCCCGCGGCTTGTTCAGTTAGTTGATTACCGCACAGCTCTTCAATCCATCTAGCATGCGCTTTATCTTTCGGGTCTGATGGATAAACAGAGCTTTGCGGATAGGCCTCATCCAAGTATTCGCAGATAACCCTAGAGTCGCAAATGGAAGCATCGCCATCTTGCAAGGCCGGGATTTTGCCCAGCGGACTGATCTTTTTAAACTCATCATCAGCCGAAAAAGGCATCTGTTGAATTTGTTTAAAAGCGAGATTTTTTAAATTTAAAACAGCTAATACTTTGCGGACATAAGGCGAAATAGAATTGCCATGCAATGTAATCATATATTTCCTAATAGCTTTTGAATAAAAACTTACTGAGCATTTATAAAGCCATTTATATTATAAAAAACCAGCTAAGCGCTTGTTTATAATACCTTCAGCTTCACTCATGATATTGTCGATTAACTGCTCACATGTCGGGATGTCATTAATCAAACCTGCAACCATACCGCACGACCAAGCGCCTGCATCCATATCACCATTTTGCATGATTTTTGGATAAACGCCGGCTACTTCTTCAATAATATCTTCAAATTTAAGGTCCGCACCCAAGGCTTTTTCTTTCTCTAATAAACGCTCTACTGCAGGGTTCGTCATCACTCGCTCGGTATTGCGCAAGGGACGCATAACTAAACGAGTATCAAGCTCGCTAGCAGCAACAATTGCATCTTTAACATTTTGGTGGACCGGCGCTTCTGTCGTAGCAATAAAGCGCGTTCCCATGTTGATACCATCAGCGCCCATAGCCAATGCACCGACCAGGCTACGTCCATCGGCCATACCACCTGAAGCAACAAACGGAATAGTCAGTTCGTCAGCTGCGCGCGGCAATAAAATAAAGTTAGGGATATCATCTTCGCCAGGATGACCGCCACATTCAAAGCCGTCTACCGATACTGCATCACAACCAATCGATTGTGCTTTAAGCGCATGTCGAACAGCGGTACATTTGTGAATAACCTTAATACCGGCTTCTTTTAACATAGGCAGATATTGAGCGGGGTTATTACCAGCAGTCTCAACAACGGTAATACCACAGTCGATAATCACTTGAAATAAGGCTGGGTAATCAGGGGCATTAAGAGTCGGTAAAAAGGTGATGTTCACGCCAAAAGGCTTATCTGTCATTGTTTTGCAGCGTTCGATCTCAGCCTTAAGCTTTTCAGGGGTACCCTGTGTTAAACCAGTAATAATGCCTAGACCACCAGCGTTAGAGACCGCCGCTGCTAACTCAGCCAAGCCAACAAAATGCATGCCGCCCTGAATAATAGGATGCTCAATACCAAATAATTCCGTAATACGAGTTTTCATGTCTCAGCCCTGTGTTTAGTTGTTAGAAATACTAATTGATTCTTAATGGTCGTCATCATACCTGCTGTAAACCCAATCTGGTATTAGCTAAGCTGATTGCAGACATTTTTTATAGTGATTTCCTACCATAAAGAGCGGCTATAACACTGCTTTATAGTTAACGACTGCATAACTCAATCCATTGAGATACAGCTTCGCTGGGATAGCTGTCTTTGCGCTTGATAAAGTAAAAGGTACGCCGCATATCAACTTTTGGCAGTGTAAGCTCTACCAAGTCGCCCCTTTTCAACGCCCCTTCTAAAGCGATTTCAGATAAACAGCCTATACCGATACCGGTTTCTACCGCTCGCATAATAGCTTCATTATGAGTTAGCTCCAGATAAATATTGATCGAGGTCTTTAGTTTCTTGATCGCCAAATCAAAGGTTTGCCTAGCGCCTGAACTAGGCTCACGTAATACCCAATTGGCGCGACTAATATCTGTTTTAGTTAGACCTTTACTATTGGCTAGCGGATGGGCCTTACTGCAAAATACAATCATTCTGTCGTCGCGCCAAGGCGTAACATCTAAGTCGGGATGGCTAACTTCTGCTTCAACTAAACCAATGTCCGCATCAAAGTTAAGCACCTTATTAACTATTTCAGGGGTACTTGCCACTTCAAAGTCGACTTGGGCTGCAGGATTGCTGGTTCTATATTGGGTCAAATACGCAACCGCCAAATAGTTACCTATGGTTAGGCTAGCACCTACTTTTATATTGCCGGCATCACCTTGTTGTAACAACGCTTGGTCAAAGTGCTGGGCGTGGATCAGTAACTGCTGTGCTTGCGGCCGCAGTGCCTGTCCTATTCCACTTAGTTTTAGGCTTTTCCCAATTCGGTCAAATAAGCGAGTTTGATAATTACTCTCCATTGATTGTAAGGCAGCGCTAACCGCAGACTGGGACATAAACAAGGTTTTAGCCGCATTACTCATATTCTCTTGCTTTGCCACTTCCAGAAATATCTCTAACTGTCGCAGGGTGTATTTCATGCCTTTTTATGCCTAAGTTATTAACAAGTAAAATCGATAGTACCTATAAATATAATTGATTTAACAAATAGATGATACGCGCGTAGAATAAACTTGTTAATTAGTATTCCCCATCAGATTTTAAGTAAAACTTAAGGATACAAACCATGGTCGAGCAAAAAGCGACAAATGTTACCTGGCATGATGGCGAAGTTAGCCGTGACGATAGAAACAAACTGTTAGGCCAAAAAGGCGCAACCCTTTGGTTTACTGGCTTATCGGGCAGCGGTAAAAGCACTGTTGCAGTGGCGCTAGAGCAAGCATTAGCGGCCAAAAGTAAACTTACCTACCGCCTAGATGGTGACAATATCCGTTTAGGTATCAACAAAAATCTAGGCTTTAGTGCTGCAGATCGCACCGAGAACATTCGCCGCATTGGTGAAATATCAAAGCTATTTGTCGATGTCGGCATTATTACCTTATCTAGCTTTGTTAGCCCTTATCGTGCTGATCGAGATTTAGTGCGCACTCTGCATGAAGATGCCGGCATGCAATTTATTGAAGTATTTGTTGATGTACCGCTGAGCGTTGCTGAAGAGCGTGATCCTAAAGGCTTATACAAAAAAGCCCGTGCTGGCGAAATACCAAACTTCACGGGTATATCAGATCCATATGAAAAGCCACTTAATGCTGAAGTCGTGTTAAACAGCCACGAGATGTCATTAGAAGAAGAGGTAGCAGCGCTGCTAAACATACTGGAACAACGCGGCTTATTAGCGGTGTAAACCTTATTACATAATTGAAGGAAAATAGCATGATCAAACCTCATGGTTCGAAGGAATTAAAGCCACTATTTGTTAGTGATGCAGCGAACAATATTGCTTTAGTAACTGAAGCTGAATCACTGCCATCACTGTTAGTGAACTCAGCGGCGGCGGCCAACGCAGTAATGCTTGGCGCTGGTTACTTTAATCCGCTAACTGGCTATATGAATTTAGCTGACTCTTTGGCAGTAGCCGAAAACCTACACACTGTAGACGGCCTATTTTGGCCTGTGCCCATTGTTAACCTAAGCAGCGACATCAGCGCCATTGGCGATGCTAAACGTATTGCCTTGCGTGACCCTAATGTTGAAGGCAATCCAGTACTGGCGATTATGGACATTGCAGCAATCGAACAAGTATCAGCTGAGCAAATTGACTTTATGGCTGAAAATATCTTTGGCAACTTAGATGAAAACCACCCAGGCGTGGCGGCATTTAAAGACCAAGGTAACATCTTATTGTCGGGGCCTATTCAAGTACTGAACTACAGCTATTTCCAAAAAGACTTCCCTGACACCTTCCGCACAGCTTATGCAATACGTAATGAAATGGCGGCCCGTGGTTGGAATAAAGTTGTTGCCTTTCAAACTCGTAACCCTATGCACCGTGCCCATGAAGAACTATGCCGCATGGCGCAGCAAGACTTACAAACCGATGGCATATTAATCCATATGTTATTGGGCAAGCTAAAAGCTGGCGATATTCCTGCTGATGTCCGCGATGACTGTATTCGTACTATGGTGGATATCTATTTTCCAGAAAACACCGTGATGGTGACTGGTTATGGTTTTGACATGCTATATGCAGGGCCACGTGAAGCAGTATTACATGCGGTCTTCCGTCAAAACTGTGGTTGTACTCATCTCATTGTTGGGCGTGACCACGCCGGGGTTGGCGACTACTACGGCGGCTTCGATGCACAAACAATTTTTGATGAAAAAGTACCCGCAGGTTCTTTAGAAATTGAAATTTATCGGGCAGATCATACGGCTTATTCTAAGAAACTAGATAAAGTCATTATGATGAAAGACGCGCCAGACCACGATAAAGACGATTTCATCTTATTGTCAGGCACAAAAGTAAGAGAAATGCTCGGCAATGGTATTGCACCGCCACCTGAATTCTCGCGTCCCGAGTGTGCAAAGATACTTATGGACTACTATCAAACCCTTGAGAGCTAATTTACATTTGTACTAAGTTAGTAATCGAATCATCAGGGCGAGACAACAATGTGTCACCCTGATGATTGCTGTTGAGCAACACTGACTGGGGGGATAAGTTCAACTAAGCATGACCTGCGCTTAAGCCGAATACAATCAAGCCATTAACGACCGGTAGACTCGATAAAAAATGTCAGCGATCATCTAGTGCAATATCGCTATATCCTAAGGCGGTAAACGTTAAAGGAGAGAAGTAAACTATTGGTTCCAGCTAGATTAAAGCCGCTAAATAAGTACCCCCATGCGCTCACACTCAAACATTGAGTCGCTATCATCGCCAATAATCAGAATAATACGAACTCCAGAGCATAGAGTCTTGAGAGCTAATGGCGCTGTTTACAGTCAGCACTCGCTTGTGGTCAAAATACCTATAGATAAATAATAAAACCTATCTGTAAAATAACCGTTTTCGACATACATGCGATGCCGCCAAATAACCGAAGGGACATAAGTTGTATCCATTAGGGTAAAAATGACTGATTAATTAACTAAGATAAATAACGTGGGGTCTGAGGTTGCCGGATTAGCATTACACATATTGATTGGTGATTTTGGCAAACGTCTGTATTCCACATAATTACAAGGGTTTCTTTGGTATCTAACCAGCTCTCAGTATACTATCAGCAGTTAGTTATATTACTGCTACATAAAAAATAAATTAAGTCTATTTGTGGGAGCCAAACTTGAAAACCAGATCCTTTTTTACTCTTTTGTCTGTGCTATTAATAATCTCTGCCTGTAGCGACGACAGTGATCAGGCGCCCCCAGCGATAGAAGTGGTTGTCACCGATGTACAGCTACTGCCATATCAGCGACGCAATAGTTATGTCGGACGATTGGAAGCCGCCCAAGATGTCACTATACAGGCTAAAGTGAGTGGCTATTTGAAACAACGCTTTTTTGCTGAAGGCCAACATATCAGTAAAGGCGCTAAGCTCTATGCTATTGACCCGGCAACTTTTGAGGCCAGCAAAGAACAAGCAGAAGCAGAAATTGAGAGCGGTAAAGCTAAAGTAAAAGTAGCCACGCGTAACTATCAACGCGGTGAACAATTAGCTACCAGTGGCGTTATATCCGCCTCTCAGATGGATGAGCTAGAAGGTACTTATTTTGAAGCCATTGCCGCCCTTAAAGCGGCTGAAGCCGTCTATGATAAAGCCTTAATTAATTTTAACGACACCATTATTACGGCACCGATTAGTGGGCAAATCGGCCGCAGTAAATATTATGTCGGCGATTTGGTTAACCCTGAATCGGGTGAGCTTACAACCATCGTTAACACTCAAACAGTCAATGCCGTTTTTTCAATTAATCAAAAGATGCTGTTGCAAATTCATCAATCAAACATTAATGAAGAAGATTTACCGACAGCAACCGACGTCGAAGTACTGATAAAGTTATCTGATGATTCAATTTATCCGCATAAAGGCGCTTTAGACTTTTTAGATAATCGTATTGATGAAGCTACCGGTACAGTGCGGGTAACCGCTATTATTCCTAATCCAGATGGCTATTTAAGACATGGTCAATACGTTCGAGTAATTGTGCAAGCGGCTGAGAGTGTGGCTGCATTAATGATTCCACAGGCCACTGTTCAATCTGATCAATTAGGTAATTTCGTTTTGGTCGTCAGCCCTAATAAGGTGGTTAACCGAGCAGAGGTTAAATTAGGACAGAGAGTCGACGAAAAAGTTATCGTGATAGACGGTTTATCTGAAGGTCAAAGGTTGATTCTGCAAGGCATCCAAAAAGTTCGCATCGGGCAAACTGTTAGAGCAAGAGCCCAAGTAGTGTCAGAGCCAGAATCGTCAATTCAGCAAAGTGATTCGCAACCATCAAATAATAAAGAACAGGAAGAAAGCCCAGTAGCCCCCTCTTCTAAATCATAGTGTCTAATAAATAGAAATAACAGGAAGCGATCATGTTTAGTGCCTTTTTTATCGAGCGCCCCAAGTTTGCAATGGTTATCGCTATTGTTCTTACACTCATGGGCTCTATTGCAATTAATTTATTACCGGTTGCTGAATTCCCGCCGGTAGCACCGCCGCAAATAAAAGTTGTCGCTAATTATGCCGGAGCATCTGCGGAGGTAGTAGAGCAAACAGTTGGCAGCCCACTAGAAGAAACACTTAATGGCGTAGAAGATAGTATTTATATGTCATCTAAAAGTGCCAATGATGGCAGCTATTCCCTTACCATCACTTTCGCATTAGGTACCGACGTTGAGACCGCACTAACACGAGTACAAAACCTTGCTAAATTAGCTGAGCCAAAACTTCCTAGCGAAGTTAGAAACACTGGCTTGAGTATTGACAAAGTATCACCAGACATTTTAATGGTCATCAGTTTCAACTCTCCCGATCAATCGTTGGATTACGCCTTTTTATCTAATTATGTAAAAATAAATATTCAAAATAACCTAAAGCGTATTACTGGAGTGTCACAGGCATCTATTTTCGGCGCCGCTGACTATTCAATGCGGATATGGCTAGATCCAAGTCGCATGAGCAATCTAGGTGTTACTGTTAACGATGTATACAACGCATTAAAAGAGCAGAATATTCAGGTTGCCGCAGGCCGTGTTGGCACTCCTCCTTTTGACGGCAATTTACAAACTCAATATACCTTGCAAACAAAAGGTCGTTTATCTGATCCAGAAGAGTTTGAACAAATAATTCTAAGAGGTAACACTGATGGTACTGCGGTTTATTTAAAAGATGTTGCATCACTTGAATTAGGCCAGATTGACTACAGCGTAACCGGTGAATTGGACAACAAGCCGTCGGCAAATATGGGAGTCTATTTATTGCCTGACGCCAATGCGCTCGCTACAGGTGCTGCAATAAAAGCAGAACTTACAGCGCTATCCGCTAGCTTTCCGCCAGGCTTGGATTATTCGATTGGCTACGATACTACCCGTTATGTATCGGTAGCGATCTCACAGGTGATTACTAGCCTTATCCAGGCTGTCGCCTTAGTTGTTTTAATTACCTATATTTTCTTGGGTAATATTCGCATGACAATCATCCCAGCAATAGCAATTCCGGTGTCCCTTATCTCTAGCTTTGCGGTACTACTGGCCATGGGTATGTCGATCAATATCGTCACCTTGTTCGGCTTAGTATTAGCTATTGGTATTGTGGTCGATGACGCAATTCTCGTAGTAGAAAATATAGATCGGCATTTGAACGAGTCGCCAGATATGTCGGTTAAACAAGCAACGCTTATTACCATGGAAGAAGTTAGCGGCCCGATTGTCTCTACTACACTGGTATTACTTGCCGTCTTTATTCCAGTGGCATTATTGCCAGGCATTACTGGCCAAATGTACCAACAGTTTTCTATTACTATTTGTGTCGCAGTTCTATTCTCTTCGCTTAATGCGTTAACCTTAAGCCCTGCTCTTGCTTCGCTAATTCTATCATCAGAGAAAAAGTCAGCACCGCAATGGTTTACTAAATTCAATCAAATATTCGATAAAATTAGTGAAAAATACAGCATCGGCGTGGCTTGGTTTGTCCAGCGCTACACCATAATTATATATCTTTCTATTGCAGTATTAGTTGCGACAGCGATAGGTTTTATTACCGCACCCACCGCTTTTGTGCCGTCTGAAGATAAAGGTATGTTGCTAGTGAATATTCAACTACCCGATGCAGCGTCACTCCAAAGAACTGACGCAACTGTGGCCAGAGCAGTCAATTTAGTTAACGCCATTGATGGGGTTGAAAGTGTTACCTCAGTATCGGGCTATAGTATTTTGAGCGGCGCAGCACAGAGTAATTCCGGCACCCTGTTTGTTGTATTAGACCATTGGGACGAAAGGCCCGGGTTAGAAAACAGTGTATTCGCCATTACTCAGAAAATTAACGCTAGCGCCTATTTTAACATTCCAGAAGCACAGATTTTCGCATTAGCGCCACCGGCAGTTCCTGGCATGGGGATTAATGATGGCTTAGAGATGATTATTCAAGATAAGCTGGCAAGGCCTCATAAACAGTTAGCATCGGCGGTTAATGGCTTTATTGCCGCCGCAGGCAACCAGCCTGAACTGAGTAATGTGTTTACCTCGTTTCGAGCCAATGTACCTCAGTATTTTATTGATATCGACAGAGAAAAAGCCAAAAGTTTAGGCGTGCCCTTAACTGAAATATTTAGCACTATGCAGGCTAATTTAGGCTCACTGTATATCAACGATTTTAATAAATTTGGCCAAACCTACCGTGTTATTATGCAGGCTAAAGCTTCTTATCGCGCCGACTTAAGTGGTCTTGATACATTTTATGTCAGGTCAAATAGTGGCGAGATGATCCCTATTTCTACTTTTATCACCACCGAGCCAATACTGGGGCCTGATGTGGCCGAGCGTTACAACTTGTATCGGTCAGCTACCGTGCGCGCTAGCGTGGGTGATGGTTATAGTAGCGGTGAATCGATCAAAGTAGTTGAAGAACTGGCGAAGACTAGTTTACCCGCCGGCTATCAAATCGAATGGACAGGCATGACATACCAAGAGATTGCAGCGGGTAATTTAGCTGTCTATGCGTTTGCCGCGGCGTTTATATTTATCTATTTATTCTTGGTTGCATTGTATGAAAGCTGGTCCATCCCACTGGCCATATTGCTAGTGGTGCCAATCGCCATTTTGGGTGCTCTTACCAGTATTCATTTTTTGTCATTTTTAACGCTCAATCTCTATGCCCAGATAGGCATAGTACTGATAATTGGCTTGGCAGCCAAAAACGCTATTCTTATTGTTGAATTTGCTAAACAGCTGCATGAAACCGATGGTGAAACGATTAGTAATGCTGCCAAAAAAGCAGCTACCTTGAGATTCAGAGCGGTAAATATGACGGCGATAAGTTTTATTCTGGGGATACTACCATTGGTATTTGCCAGTGGTGCCGGTATGTTTAGTCAAATATCATTGGGTATTACAGTACTGAGTGGAATGCTTACAATACTAATTATTGGCACGGTATTAATCCCTGGCTTTTATGTATTAATACAAACTACCCGGGAAAAATGGAAACAACGCTTGGGCCTAGGCAAGCCTAAATCTTAAAACCTATGATGATCGGATTAGCTGTCGATCACCATAGTCTTTCGGCTTAGAAACTATAATTAGCACCCATATATAAGCCCCGCGGCTGGCCCACAAAGTATTGGTAGTCGCCAAAATTAAAGCGGGCTCGTTCAGCATAGTCTTCATCACTAGCATTAATTAGTCTGGCACTAAATCCAAGTTGATCAGAGGCCTGCCACATGGCTCTAATATTCAATAGATTGTGACCACTATATTCCTCAAAGTTTTCAGCGTCTAAATAGTACTCGCCCATATGCACTAGCTCGACAACTACTCTGCTGTTAGCACTAGTATTAATGCCCAACTGGACATTAGCGGTTTTACGCGGCGCAGTAACAATGTCATTGCCTTTGATGTTAACCGAACTGATATTGATATCATTGTCATACTGATGCTTGGCAATTGTGCCCGCTATTGCCAAATCAACTGTTGGATTAAAGGTAACAGTCGCGGCTAGCTCAATACCGGTATGGCTACTTTTACCGCCATCAATGTTGTTGCGGTCGGAATCTTGAAAAATGAAATTCGATTTATCCATATCAAAAATCGCTACATCATATTGCAGTATTTCCCAGTTACCTTTAAAACCTATTTCACGACTATTTAATTCCACTGAATCAATATTGGCTACGTTTTGTCCTTGCTGTAAGCGATATAATTCAGTGGTTTGCGGGGCTCTAAAACCGTTAGCGACTTTCACATAGGCCATATGTGTTGCTGCATAACTATAGGTAAGGTCAGCGCTGGGCGACCAGTCATTAAAACTATCTTCGCTATCGGCAGGACGAGTGTATCGACAGCTAGGCACACTGGCGTCGCAGGAGCTGCCATCGCTTAACTTGTTATTATAATCATAACGGGTCGATTCATTACGCAAGCCAACATTCAACGACAACGCATCACTTAGCTTTGCATTCAATGCGATAAATGGCGCCGCGGTATAAGCGGTTACCTCATAGTCGTAATGAAAGCCCTGCGGCCTTGTCGGATTATTAAAAGGGTCTGGCTCCGCTTGAAATTGTTCCAGCCAACCGCTGGCATATTCAATATCTAGTCCCGCTTTCAGCTCTAGAGAATCGTTAATCTGAGTGTAAGATGCAGTTTGTACGCCAGCACTCACATGACCGTTTTTTTCCAGCGGCTGCCAAGGTAAAAAGTGCTGTAAGAACTCCATATCAGAATGTCGCAGATACGGCGTTATGGTCCATTGCGTATTGCTATCGTTAACCGTTACAAAACTAGAGCTAAACCGAACACTGCTCGCTTTTCGATAAGCATTTGGATTCGGATTGTCTTTTTTAATAGCTTCATCTTTATAAGCTTCAAATCCTTCGAGATAGCCTGCCGTCTGTTGATCTAAATCAGTAGCACTGAACATACTACTAATCTGCCAGTCACTGCCGTCATAGATATGCGCAAGGTTTAATTTCGACTGATGATAGTTGGAGCTATCTTTATAACCGCCGTCATATTCACTGTGTAACTTCAATTGCAGTGAGTGAGCGCCACTTACCCTACCTAACGCTAAGCTACCGCGGGTAAAGCTATCTGGGCCTAATTCAAGGCCTATGCTGCCACCGTCTTCAATGGTGCTAGGCATGGTAATGACATTAATGACACCGTGTACAGCATTCGAGCCATGAAAGGCATAACCTGGACCTTTTAGTATTTCAATACGCTCGGCTTGTTCTGAGTTAACTTCAAACAACTGATTAACATTGCAAAAGCCGGTGGCTCGCAATGGCACTCCGTTTTCCGCCATCAAAAATTCACCGCAAGCGCCAGCGCCAGTATAAGAAGGAGATCGAATGGCGGTTAGATGCTCCTGCCCATTACCGCGGCTTATCCATGCCCCGGCCACCTGATTGACAACTTCATTAATATGACTATGAGCGGTCATTTTGATCGCCTGAGCATCAATCACGCCAATACTGGCAGCGAGCAGACGACTGTCATCAGCGCGCCGAGAAGCCGTAACCACAACTGTTTCGATGCTAGGTTTGGTGGCGGCAACGGCAATATTAGTGGCGGCGATGAAAGAAGATAAAACAGTTAAGGTAATTAAATTACTGGTATTGCGCATAACAAAAAGTGCCTAAATTTATAGTAAAGTTAGCACTAAGGCTTTCGCCCTAGAAAAAATTGAGGGTGATAATAGTCTGTTTATTCGCGCTTAGAAACAGTTGCTGCACTAATACCGGCCAGACGACCAAAATAAGTCGCATCACCAACGGACATACCACTACTATAACCAGAGCCCGTCCGGCAAATACCAGCGGTAGTGCGCCCTGCTGCATATAAACCTGGGATCACATTACCGTCGGAATCGACAACCTCGCCAGTAGGCTTAGTGTCCAAACCACCGAGGGTAAAGTAAGGAAAGAATGCACCGCGCCCTGGCGTGCAATCCAATGCAGCATAAGGCGGCTCGATAGCACATAACCACTCTGCGCTTTTATGAAACTTTGGATCATTACCCTGACTGGCATGGCTATTATAAAACTCAACAGTTTGCTGCAAGCTTCCTTTTACAAAATCTAATTCCTGCTCTAACTCGGCTATGGTGTCACCTGTGCCTGCAATATCAGCATTTAAATAACTGACTTTTTGGTACTCACCAAAGTCGTCGGCATTAAAGATTAAATAAACTCTATCGCCTTGCTGCTGTAATACATGATGCCCTACTCTACCGTGGTAGCAGTCTTCATTTATAAAACGCTGGCCTTGTGCGTTAATCAAAATACCTTTGGTTAACGATGCTGGCGGGTAATAGGGCATCGTCACAAAACCTTCGTGCATATTAATTGCCGCACCACCAACAGACATACCCATCTGAATCCCTGCTCCAGTATCACCAGGGTTGCCAAGTTTAGTATTGGCCTTTAATAGTGCCGGAGCATACTTTTGTAACATATCATCGTTCATTACAAACCCGCCGGCGCATAAAATCACGCCCTGACCAGTTTTTACATTAAGCTCTTGCTGGTCTCTTCTTATCACTAGACCATGCACTACATTGTCATCATCTTTAATTAGACAGATTACGCGGGTATCGTAATAGACCTCAATATTTTGCTGCTCAGCTACTTTTGAACTCAATATTTTCATCAGTAATGGGCCGCCATTATCACCTTCGACTGCAACGTTATGGCCACGCGGACAAGGTTTTGCCGCGACAACATATGGCCAGGCCTTTTCGCTACCGGTATACAGAATACAATCGTCTGTCATTGCCATAATAGCGCGTTCTTTGTATTCGCTATTTTTATAAGGCACACCTTTTTCAACCAACCAATCGAAGTGCGCCGCACTGCCATCCACATAAGCTCGGACCTTATTAGCATCCGCTTGCGGACCGCTGGCCATCATCATATAGTTGTACATATCTTCGCTGTCATCCATATAACCACAAGCTTGCTGCACGCGCGTACCGCCGCTGCCACCCATATATATCTCTGCGCTAGACAATGCGGTGGAACCACCATAGGTACTAGCGAGCTCAAAAATACCTACATTTGCGCCTGTCGCACTTGCTTCTAATGCGGCGCAAGCCCCCGCTCCCCCAAAACCAACCACCGCAACATCAGTAGTAATATCCCAGTTATTAACATCTCTTAGCTTCTTAGGATTACTAGGACTATATTTTTTGGCTGACGACATTATGAATCCTGCTTATTGTTATTAAGATAAAAAACAAATGTATTTTGCCTGATTATTAATTATTTTGAGTCTGTCCAGAATTACGGTTTGGCAACGACCAGAGCTTGTTAACCTAAGTTAACGCAAAAAAAAAGCATTCTCGCCAATACAGGCTATACTTGGTAGAATGCCAAATAGCGTGAAACTGTCGAACTAAATGGACCAAATGGACCAAATGGACCAAATCGACTAGGCGAATATAAATAGTTAGGCTATAACAGATATATGACAATTATAAAAATAAAACAAACTGTGGAAAAATTTACCAGCATTGCCCTCCTTAGTGTTTGTTTCGCTTACGGATCAAATTCTTTCGCTGACCCTATAAGCGACGCACTATCGGACTATATGGAATGCATTCAGCAAAATATAAGCTTAACTCCAGATGCTGAAACTGCAGTACTTAGAAAAAATTGCAAAAAGACTTATGATGCCCTGAATACGCTATTTCCAGTAGAGATAGCGTCAATGATTATTGAACAAGCGGAACTTGATGCTAGACAATAAGCTATATTGCAGCTAACAATCTCGCTTTGTTTATGACATAAATTTATTGTCACGAAGCTCTTTAAACGCTCTATCAAACGTTTTCACCAAGGCATTTTCTACCCCAATTCCTAATTTTTCCTGCAACGTTTTTTTAGTTTTATAGGTTACCGAATAAACATCGGCAGCAGCGCTTGCTTCCATCAAATACTGATCAGAAGTACCGAGCTCATCAATTAAGTCTAAATCAACCGCTTGCTGACCAAACCATACTTCACCAGTGGCAACTTTAGGCACGTTAATTGATGGCCTATGCTGCGCGACAAAAGCTTTAAATAACTCATGAGTTTCTTCTAATTCAAGGCTAAATTTCTCTCGTGCTTTGTCAGTATTTTCGCCAAACATGGTTACTGTGCGCTTATACTCACCAGCGGTAAACAATTCATAGTCAACATCATTCTTTTTAAGAATTTTGTGGAAATTTGGAACCTGCGCAACAACGCCAATAGAACCCAGCATAGCAAACGGGGCGGCAATAATTTTACTACCGATACAGGCCATCATATAGCCACCGCTGGCCGCTACTTTATCAACACAAATAGTTAACGGAATTGACTTGTCTTTAATTCTACATAACTGGGAAGCAGCCAAGCCATAACCGTGAACAACACCACCCCCGCTCTCTAGTTTCAGCACCACTTCGTCAGTCTCAGTGGCGATAGTTAAAATCGCAGAAATTTCTTCACGCATGGTGTCAACAGCTTGAGCCCTAATATCGCCGTCAAAATTTAAGACAAACAGACGTTTTTTCGTTTCGGCCTTATCTTCAGCCTTAAGCGATTTTTTCTGTTCGGCTTTTTCTTTCTTTAGTTTCTGCTTCTCATCTTTGGCTAGTTTTTTTAAGCTGGCCTCATCTAACACGGCATCTTCTAGCGTCTCACGCATATTGGTATAACGATCATTTAGCGATTTAACCTCAATACTACCAACTTCACTAGTATGACCTTTGCCACTTGCCGACATCACAATAGCCACTGCCAAACCTAACGCTACCACTAGGGTAAGCGTTTTCAATAAAAACATGCCGTAGTTGGCAAAAAACTCGATCACAATTCAACTCCATTAACTAAAGACTAAAAATGACTGCTTATTGCCAGTTTAAGATAGCTTGGCGGGCCGCTGAATTTTCAGCGCGCGCAATTAAACCATGTTGGCCCAGTGAAATCGAATACAATGCTTTATCGGCCATTGGCATAAACACACTACTACCTTGGTCTGCACTAACCCACTGCGCTAATACATCGTTAGACCGCACTATTTGCCAGACATCAATATAGCTTTGCGCCTGATTAATTTGGTAAACCGAGCGCGGCCGACTGGTTTCATCAATAATGTCTGTATACCGACCGCTAATTCGATTAAATCTATACGATGACCCAGGGGAAAACACACCTCTCCAAGATAAAACTCGTGCGTCAATCTGCCACTGATCACCGCTTAACTCATAATAAGAAGTTTTGTCGGCTAAATGCACCATTGCTACATATTCTTGAGGCTGCAGTTCGGTAAACTCTACTCTGCCGACCATCAAGTTACTATCAGGGTGACTATAAGCACTTAACTCATAGCCCAAGCCGCCAGCTATCAACGCAACTGCTACTAAGATCAAGCCAAATGGTGCTCTTATCCATTTAGGTATGAATTTGAGCCGGCTAAACATAAACAATCCGATGCCGCCAACAATTGCAGCAATAACATAAAGATTGTCAACTAACATTGAGGGTTCCATTAAGCTCACCTTATACATTAATAGTTTTAGCTTAGTATACTTACTGTTGATTGTGTGTATGAATTGTTTTTATAAGCTTTACAATGCAGCTAACTAAAAGTTAACTTATTAACCATGCGAATATAAGGGATATTTGCACGCTATCTGTCGCACAATAACCAAATAAACAGGGACCAATTTATGCAACAAACGCTTTCTCGCGGCATGGCCGATAACTTTTTAGGTAACGCGCCAGGTTGGTACAAATTAACCATTGTTGGATTTTTAATACTTAATCCTATTTTACTAGCCGTAGCAGGCCCATTTGTGACCGGTTGGGCTTTAATTGGCCAATTTATCTTTACCTTAGCCTTGGCGCTCAAATGCTACCCATTACAACCGGGTGGTTTACTTGCTATTGAGGCTGTTCTTATAGGCCTCACTTCACCAGACGCTGTCTATGTAGAAACCTTGAGTCAGTTTGAAGTAATTTTGCTACTTATGTTTATGGTAGCTGGCATTTATTTTATGAAGGACTTATTACTATTTGCCTTCACCAAAGTGTTGCTGAAAGTTAAATCTAAGCCTATTTTATCTTTGCTGTTCTCCCTAATGGCTGCCTCTTTATCGGCGTTTCTTGATGCATTAACAGTAACAGCGGTGTTAATTAGCGTGGGGGTTGGTTTCTATTCTGTTTATCACAAGGTTGCATCGGGTAAAGCAGCGCATCACGACCATGACCACAGCGGCGACAGCGAAGTAGTTGAGTTTCATCGTGAAGATTTAGAAGAGTTCCGGGCATTTTTGCGAAGCTTGCTAATGCATGGCGCAGTAGGTACTGCACTTGGGGGTGTCTGTACTCTGGTTGGTGAACCACAAAATTTATTAATTGCTATAACTGCAGACTGGGACTTTGTAGAGTTTTTCTTGCGCATGGCCCCAATTACTATGCCGGTGCTGGCAGTAGGCTTATTGACCTGTTTGGCATTAGAGTATTTAGGGATTTTTGGTTATGGCACTAAGTTGCCAGAAAATGTGCGTACAGTATTAGAAGAGTTCGATGATTTACAGACAGAAAACCGCAGCGCTAAACAAAAAGCAGTATTAGTCTTCTCCGCTGTCATCGCTATATTTTTGGTTGTAGCGCTAGCACAACATTGGGCTGCGGTTGGCTTGATAGGCCTAACCGTTATCGTACTACTCACTGCATTTAACGGCATTATTGAAGAGCATCAAATTGGCCACGCCTTTGAAGAGGCCCTGCCCTTTACTGCATTATTAGTAGTCTTCTTTGCTATTGTGGCGGTTATTCACGAACAGCATTTATTTACGCCTATTATTCACATGGTATTGACCATGGAAAATATCGAAATGCAGGCGCCGGTATTTTTCTTAGCTAACGGCTTTTTGTCAATGATTAGCGATAATGTGTTTGTAGCAACGGTATACATCAATGAAGTTAAAGCCGCCCTGGATGCCGGCGACATTACCCGAGAGCACTTTGAGACCTTAGCAATTGCGATTAATACCGGTACCAACATTCCTAGTGTGGCGACGCCTAACGGCCAAGCAGCATTTTTGTTTTTGCTAACCTCTGCAATCGCACCATTGTTGCGCTTGTCTTACGGTCGCATGGTGTTTATGGCTCTGCCTTACACTATCACTATGTCGGTTACCGGTTTATTGTCCGTGACCTACTTACTGTAATAGCTCGCTGTCGGGCTTTAGCCCGTCCATGGGCTTTAGCCTGTCGCCGGGCCAAACATCGGGTTGATCCTCAGCGCGATGTTCGGCCAACCACCCTCGATGGCGCTCAATTTCTTCCGCATTAGCTGCAACTACTGGCAGCTTAACTCTACTGCTATCTAAACGAATAATTTCTTCAACATGCTGCGTCAAACTATTACCTCCAGCAAGCAGTCCACCTAAGGCTAAGTCTGTTTGACCCGATGTCATGGCAATATAAACATCTGCCAAAATCTCAGAGTCAAGTAATGCGCCGTGTAAATCGCGACTGGTATTGTCTATATCATAGCGATCACATAAGGCATCCAAGCTATTCCTGCGGCCCGGATGCATGTTTCTAGCCATTACTAAGGTATCTAGTACCGTACAATGGTCTTTCATAATCCCAAGTGAGTGCGGCAACCTGCTTAGTTCAGCATTCAAAAAGCCAATATCAAACGGTGCATTGTGGATGATCAGTTCAGCGCCTTTTACAAAATCCATAAATTCTTGAGCAATATGTCCAAATACCGGCTTTTCCTTTAAGAATTCCTGAGTAATACCATGAACTTCCATCGCCCCGGCATCAATCTCACGCTGTGGTTGAATATATTGATGATAGTGCCGACCAGTTAACCGTCGGTCGATAAGCTCGACACAACCAATCTCAATAATTTTGTGACCTTGCAATGGATCTAAGCCAGTAGTTTCTGTGTCTAATACTATCTGTCTCATGCTTGTCCTTGCACCATCATGTCGTCGATACCCTTATTGGCTAATTCGTCGGCCTTTTCATTGCCAGGATGGCCGCTATGACCCTTAACCCAGATCCAGTTTACTTTGTGAGAGCTGTTGGCTGTATCAAGCTTCTGCCATAAATCGGCGTTTTTCACTGGCTTTTTAGCAGCGGTTTTCCAACCTTTTGCCTTCCAGCCCTCTATCCATTCAGTAATGCCTTTTAATACATACTTGGAGTCAGTGTAAAGATTCACCTCGCATTCTTCACTTAAGATGCTTAAGCCTTCTATTGCAGCGGTAAGCTCCATCCTATTGTTAGTGGTATCGGCTTCACCGCCACAAAGCTCTTTCTTGGCAGCGCCAAAATTTATTAACGCGCCCCAACCACCTGGACCGGGGTTACCACGGCAAGCACCATCGGTAAATAACTCAACTTGTTTCATCTAAAACCTATAATTAAATTTATTCTGTTAGTAATAACTTATTCATTGCTACTATTAATAGCGCTAATGAATGGTTTTCGTCGATGGCGCAGGCATTGGTGATGGCCGCAGACCACTCAACTCAGGACGCCAAGCCATCCGCTTAGGTTTAATAGGCGTCATACCATGAATTTGCTTCACCGCCTCCAGCATAAACACGCCGCCCATAGGCATTGAATGCTGCTGCGCAAAACTGGCAAATCTAGACTGCCAATTAAGAAAATTATCATTGTTGATCGGTAGTTGATGAAAACCACTTTGCGAACCCAATGTCGGCATTTCTAATAGCTCAAGCCAATCGTGTAAACGATGTGAACCAATTGACTGACGTGAAAAATGTTGTTTCCCTATGATGCTGGCCAACTTAAACCTTGCTGCCAGTAGACTAGACGGATTAATACTAATAACAAAGAGCTTGCCGTTGGGTATTAATACCCGCTTAATCTCACGTAAAACTTGGTGCGGATCAGCGCAGAATTCTAATACATGGTGTAACACCACCACATCAATTGAACCTTCAGGTAATGCTAATGCCTCAAAATGACAACTGGCTTGGGCACGTTTAGGAGCGGCGTTTGGGCTTAGCGTAAAAGCGTGCTGCAGACGATTACCAACACAAATATCTAGCTCGTCATTAATGCTCATTTGCAACAGCCGATCACCAAAGCAATGCTCTAGACGACGCATTATTAGGCGTTCTTCGGCCTGCAATAGCGCCGCGCCCAACGGCGTCTTAAACCACTGACCTAACAATTCGCTCTGCTGACCAAAGTCTATCATTGGCATAACAATATCAATCCACTAAAAAACTAGATAATACCGTTGGGATCAAACACAGTACAAGGTATGATTTAATTCATTATCGAAAAAACTAACGGGATTAAACAATGCAAATCGAAGCCATTAAAGCCTTTAGCGATAACTACATATGGTTACTACATGACGCTAACAAAGCTTGGGTAGTTGACCCTGGCGATGCGCAACCTGTTATTGCCGCGCTAGCAGCAAAAGGCCTTGAGTTAGAAGGCATTATTATTACCCATCATCATTTTGACCATACTGGCGGCGTCCAGCAGCTGCGTGATCTATATCCTCAGCTAGTTATTCCAGGCCCTAAATCGGCCCACTTCGCTAATATCACAAAAACTATGCGTGCGGGCGAATCTATAGAAGTCTTAGGGTGTAATTTCAGTGTCATAGAAGTGCCTGGACATACCTTAGATCATATTGCCTATTACTGCAGTGCATCACCAATAGGGGAAGTTCTATTGTGCGGTGATACCTTATTCGCTGGTGGCTGTGGCCGTGTATTTGAAGGCACTGCGCCAATGATGAGAGCCTCGTTAAATAAGCTGGCGTCATTGCCCGCTGCGACTAAAGTCTACTGTGCCCACGAATATACGCTGGCAAATCTAGCCTTTGCGGCGGCAGTGGAACCCCGTAATGAAGCATTATCTCAACGCATTAAACACTGTCAGCAGCTGCGCCAAGATGATAAATCGACGGTGCCATCAACCATCAACGACGAGCTAACTACCAACCCATTTCTGCGCAGCGCCGAGCCTGCTGTGATCAGTGCGGCACAAGCCAAAAACCCCGACTGCTCTAATGATGAAGACGACGTGTTTACCGAAATTCGCCATTGGAAAAATAATTTTTAAACACAGCTCATATTTATCACTTAATCAACCGTTGCGCCTTGACTTGTCTGCCCCGGCTACTAGACTTGCGCCATCTTTAACCTCAGCCTATTGGTATCTCTTCTTGTCAGCTTTTTCGAGTCCCATCACTTCATATAGCATTAGCAATATAAAAAAGTCGTTTGCTTTGTTTTTTGTCCTCCTACTTGCTGGCTGTAGCGCTATAGATCACACGGTTTCGCTAGAGCCTATCGAAGCAACTGCCATAGAGGCAATACCCAAGAAACAGTCAATAGACCAGATAATTGACGGAATAATGATCACCAAGACTCACTGCCATTCAGAATCTGGAGAAGGTTACATAGATTACGCTTCAAGCGATGTGTGGGACAGGGTCCGCGATGGCATAGTTTTAGACACTCATGCTGACCACAAACGAATTGACGATCACATCAATTGGTTCAAAAAACATCCAGAATACCTCGCTAGAGTTAATAACCGTGCACGACCTTATATTTATTATATTGTCGGCGAGCTAGAAAAAAACAATATCCCCCAAGATATAGCCCTGCTGCCGATCGTAGAAAGTGCGTTTGATCCGTTTGCCTACTCATCCAGCTTCGCGTCAGGCATGTGGCAATTCATTCCCAACACCGGTAAGCACTTGGGCCTAAAACAAACTTGGTGGTATGACGGCCGCCGCGATGTGGTTGAATCAACCCGCGCTGCTATTGAATATCTATCGATGCTTGCCAATCACTATGACGGTGACTGGTTGTTAGCCCTAGCTGCTTATAATAGTGGCATGGGGCGGGTTGACAGAGAGATCCGTAAAAACGTCAAAGCCAGCAAGGGTATTGACTTCTGGTCACTAAGTTTACCTAGAGAAACAAAGGCTTATGTCCCAAAGTTAATAGCTTTATCAAGACTCATTAAGCATCCAGATCAATACAATGTGAACTGGACTGCGACGCCAAATACGCCTTATTTCGAAACTATTGCCCTTACTCAACAGGTAGATCTAAAAAAAGCGGCCAAGCTAGGCGGTATCTCTATGGGGCAGTTAAGACAGCTTAACCCAGGTTTTAATCGCACCAAAACTGATCCACAAGGGCCATATCCGCTACTTTGGCCGGTAGGTAAATCTGCTCTAATTAAAGCCAACTTGTATACGCTTACCAACAATCCGCAAGACCTAAGTAATTTTTATGTGGTTGAAAATGGCGACAATCTTTGGGATATCGCCAGCAAGCATCAGACTAGCGTCAGTAAACTTGCCGCTTGGAACAATATCAAGTCGAGCTCAACCCTAAAAATAGGCCAAAAGCTGTCCTTGGGGTCAGCAATGCCAGCCAGCCTTAACAATGCTGGCAGAGCTGACAGTGCTAACTACATCAGAAAACTCAATTATTCCGTCCGCAGTGGTGATTCTTTATCGCGAATTGCAACTAAATTCAAAGTGACAGTGTCAGATTTAAAACGTTGGAACGATCTAAGCAAGCACAATGTTTTAAAACCGGGCCAACGCCTTACTTTATATGTGGATGTAAGTAAAACAAGCTAAGTCAATGTTACGTAACAAGCACTTTGCTAGCAGCCAACATAGTGCTAACTTAGATCAACATTCATAAGGTTTCACTAGGAGTTATCACGGCCACATGACAGCGTACTTTATTCGCCGCCTGCTACTGATCGTTCCTACCTTTATCGGCATCACCCTTCTCGTTTTTGCAATTACACGGGCAGTTCCTGGTGGGCCGGTCGAGCGAATGTTAAGCCAAGCAGCGCAGGCCTCAGCCGAATCAGGCTTTTCAACTAATCAAGGGGGTGCCAGTAGCGCATTGTCTGAATCACAGCTCAACGAGCTAAAAGAATATTACGGTTTTAATAAACCGGTAATACAAAGCTATCTCACCTGGTTAGGCAAGGTTTTACGCTTAGATCTCGGCGAATCCACCCGCTATAACGAGCCCGTATGGGACATCATCAAAGAACGCTTCCCCATCTCTATTTTTTACGGTATCGCCACCTTAATACTTACCTATGGTATCTGTATTCCACTGGGCATTGTTAAGGCGATAAAACACAACACGGTGTTCGACAATGTCTCATCGGCTATCGTCTTTGTTGGTTATGCAATACCTGCCTATGTAATTGGTATTGCTCTTATCACCGTATTTTCGTCATACCTTGAATGGTTTCCCCTAGGTGGCTTTATCAGCGATGACTACGAGGACTTAAGCAAATGGCAGCAAATTAAGGATGTCATCGCTCATGCCACCTTACCATTACTGTCATATATGGCCGGCAGCTTTGCAGTTACCACCTTTCTAGTGAAAAACTCATTAATGGATAACCTGGCGGCAGACTATGTGCGCACGGCTATCGCCAAGGGCTTGTCCTTTAAGCAAGCCATCTTTAAACACGCCCTGCGCAATAGTTTAATTCCTGTGGCCACCTCTTTTGGCGGCAATATATCGCTAATTCTCACTGGTTCATTTTTGATCGAGACCATATTCAATATCGACGGCTTTGGCTTACTAGGCTTTGAGTCACTGGTGGAGCGCGACTACCCCGTAGTTATGGGTATCTTAGTTATCTCATCGCTGTTGTTTTTAGTTGGCAATATCTTGTCAGATATTTGCGTTGCCTTGGTAGATCCAAGAATTCGCTTTGGCGAGGCCAGCAGATGATTAAGCTCAATCCGATCACACTTAAGCAATGGCAGCGCTTTAAATCTATTAAGCGTGGTTATTGGTCGGCGGTCATCTTTGCTGCTCTGCTATTGCTAACAGTATTCGCCGAGTTATTAGTCAGTAACCGCGCGTTAATAGTGAGCTATGACGGTGAACTGTATTTCCCAAGCTATGGCGCTATTATTCCTGGTAAAGAGCTTGGCCTAAACTATAAATATGAGACTAACTATCGAGATTTAAAGCTTGCCTTTAAAGACAGTGACAATTGGTTACTGCTGCCGCCCATCCCCTTTGACCCGCTAGAAAACCATTTTATTGAAGGTGAATTTCCGCCCTATGCACCTTCTATAAAGCATCGACATTATCTGGGCACCGATAACACTGGCCGCGATATTGCAGCACGGCTTATTTACGGCTTTCGTATTGCCATTTGGTTTTCGCTACTGCTACTGTTCTTTAACTATCTTATCGGTGTCAGTGTCGGCTCGTTAATGGGCTTTATGGGCGGTAAGTTCGACTTATTCTTTCAGCGTATTATTGAAATATGGTCAAATATTCCATTCCTTTACGTCATTATGATCATCGCCTCTATTGTGGTGCCGGGCTTTTGGACCCTTATCGGCGTAATGATTCTATTTGGTTGGATGTCAATGACATGGTATATGCGCACCGCCACTTACAAAGAAAACTCCCGTGACTATGTAATGGCGGCCAAAGCAATTGGCGCCACTAACAGCAGTATTATATTTAGACACATCATGCCTAACACCATTTCTATAATGGTCACGTTCATACCGTTCTCGATTGCCTCAGGTATTACGGCATTAACCGCACTAGACTATTTAGGCTTTGGTTTGCCGCCGCCCACACCAAGCTGGGGCGAACTTCTAAGACAAGGTACTGACAATTTAGATGCACCATGGATAATTGCCTCGGTGGTAACTGGCATGACGCTAATATTGGTTATGGTCACCTACATTGGTGAAGCCATTCGTGAAGCCTTTGACCCTAAGAAATTTACTACCTATGAATAACTACCTAGCGCACATCACATTGTTTTTTATGCTGTTTAGTCCGCCATTATGGGCGGCACCCGAACAGCTGCCAACCAACCTTAAATGGATTACTAATAACGACGACCCTAGCTGGGCTTCGCCGAAGGCTATTAAAGGTGGCACCTATCGAATGGTAATGGCCAATTTCCCATTAACCTTACGTACCGTTGGACCGGATTCAAACACCGGGCTGCGCTCGGCGATAAATGGCAATCAGATGTCACTGGTGGGGACACACCCACAGACTAATAAACCAATTCCAGAATTAGCTACTCATTGGGCATATGACCAAGACGGTGTTACTACTTATTACAAGCTAGACCCTAACGCCCGCTGGTCTGACGGGCTAAAAGTAACCGCTGATGACTATTTATTTGCTGTAGAATTTATGCGCTCTAAGCATATTGTCGCGCCTTGGTATAACGACTGGTATACCAACGGTATTGTCGAGGCCAAGAAATATGACGATTATACCATCGCTATAACTGGCAGCGCACCAAAGTCCCCCGAAGATATGCATTACTATTATGGCTTTCAGCCGAAGGCTAAACACTTTTACACCATGGATGAAAACTGGGTCCGAGACTACAACTGGAAAATTGCGCCAAATACCGGTGCTTATCAGGTTTCGAAAATACGTAAAGGTAAATACCTAAGATTTGAGCGCAAGAAAAATTGGTGGGCGAAAGACTATAAATACAATGTTAATCGGTTCAACGTAGACAAGGTTCACTATAAAGTTATTCGAGACAACAACATTGCTTATCGGCATTTTTTGCGCGGTGAACTGGATGTATTTGGAGCAACCCTGCCAAATTTCTGGCATGACAAAATGCAAGGTGGTTTATATCAAGAGGGCTATATCAACAAAATATGGTTTTATAATGAAACCCCGCAGCCTTCTATCGGTTTTAGTTTAAATCAAACTCACCCATTACTAGCCGACAAGAATATCCGTCTAGGTTTTGCGCATTCTTTAAATATCGCGTTGATGTTAAAAACTGTATTACGCGGTGACTACGAAAGACTAACTAGCTACGCCGACGGCTTTGGTGATTATTCCAACCCTGATATAGAGCCCTATCCTTTTGATCTAACTAAGGCTGACGAGTTGTTCTCTCAAGCAGGGTTTAGCCAACGTGGGCCTGACGGAATTAGGACCAATGACAAGCAGCGATTAAGTTTTTCAGTCACTTATAGCCAGAGTGCTCATACCCAGCGTTTAGTTGTGCTTAAGCAAGAGGCAAAAAAAGCTGGCCTCGAAATCGTCTTACAACTACTGGATGGTGCCAGCGCTTATAAAAATGTTATCGAAAAGAAACACGAAATTGCATTCATGGGCTTTGGCGGCGGCGCTAATCCTCAATATTGGGCTGCATGGCACTCTGACAACGCTAATAAACCACAAACTAATAATATAACTAATACCGCCGACCCATTGATGGATGAGCTAACCACCGCCTACAAATTTGGTATCAGCACCGAACAGAAACAAAAATTATCTAAACAAATCCTTCAACTTATTCATGACAACGGTGCTTTTATACCGATGTATAAAGTACCTTATGTTCGCCTTGCCTATTGGAAGTGGATGAAACTACCTGCTCATCATGGAACAAAACGCAGTAATACCTTGTTTGAACCGTTTAACAATGAATACGGCGTGCATTTTGGCGCTATATCGTGGATAGATGTAGCAGAAAAACAAGCCACCAAGGATGCATTAAGTGATAGCGAAGTATTTGACCCTGTCACCATCATCGACGCCACCTTTAAGGTGCGGCAATGAGCTTGCTGCAAGTAGAAAATTTGTCGGTAAGTTTTGCCAGTGACCATGGAGAGCTCAATGTCTTAGATAAAGTCAGTTTTAATTTAGCGGCGGGTACTACCTTAGGCATTGTCGGCGAGTCAGGTTGCGGCAAAAGTGTCACCGCCCTATCTATTAATGGCTTATTACCAAAACCAGCAGGTAGTATTACTGGCGGTGAAATATTATTCGACGATGAAGACTTAGTTACCATCAGTCTTGCTAAGCGCTTTGCATTGCGCGGTAGGCGTATTGCTATGATATTTCAAGAGCCAATGACGGCACTTAATCCGGTGCATCGCATTGGTAAACAATTGGCTGAAGTGTATCAAATTCATTTCCCCAAAATGCGCTCTCAGGCAATAACGACAGCCTGCGTAGAAGTATTAACCCAAGTTGGTATTGCAGATCCTATTCAGCGCTTGCGCGACTACCCCCATCAGTTATCGGGGGGCATGCGCCAACGGGTAATGATCGCTATGGCACTTGCCTGCAAACCAGATATTCTTATTGCTGATGAACCTACCACCGCTTTGGATGTAACTATTCAGGCACAGATATTAGTATTGCTAAAAGAACTGCAGCAACAAACGGGCATGGCGATTATATTTATTACTCACGACTTAGGCGTTATTGCGCAAATGTGCGACCAAATTGTGGTTATGTATGCTGGCCGTGTGGTCGAACACGCATCAAACCAACAACTGTTTACCACGCCCCGTCACCCTTATACCCGAGGGCTGTTAAATTCACTGCCGCAAAATCACAATCAGCCAAAAACACTGCTGCCAACCATTGAGGGTAATGTGCCAGCGATCGCTGATTTTATTGATGGTTGCCGTTTTGCGCCGCGCTGCAGGTATCAGCAACCCAAATGTATTGCCAGCAAGCCAATAATGGAAACCATTGATAGCGATGCAAAAGTAGCGTGTGTTAGATGGCAGGACTTAACCAGTGGTGATAGTAATGATTAATCCACTATTAAACGTTACTAGTTTAACCAAACACTTCCCTGTTCGAGGCGGCGTTTTTATGCGCCAAACCGGCGCAGTGCATGCGGTGGATAATGTCTCCTTAACTATAGACCCGGGGCAAACATTAGGCTTAGTTGGTGAATCAGGCTGCGGTAAATCAACTTTGGGTAAAACCATTCTGCAATTACTTGGCAGTTACCAAGGCAGTATTCAATTTGAAGGCCAGGAGCTAGGTGGCTTATCGAATAAAAAGATAAGAGCGCTGCGTCGTGACATACAAATCATCTTTCAAGACCCAATGGAGTCACTTAACTCCCGCCATACCGTAGGCCAGATTATTGAAGAGCCATTAAAGATTCATAACATTGGTGATAGCGATTCGCGCAAGCGTGATGTGCTAGCGTTGATAAAAAGAGTCGGCTTAAACGAAAGTAGCTTAGAAAAATATCCCCACGAATTTTCTGGCGGGCAACGCCAACGTATTGGTATCGCCCGTGCTATCGCGCTTAAGCCCAAGCTAGTTATCTGTGACGAGCCAGTGTCCGCGCTAGATGTTTCTATTCAGTCGCAAATACTTAATTTATTAATGGAACTACAGCAAGAGATGAACATGGCGCTGCTGTTTATCTCTCATGACTTATCAGTAGTGCGCCATATATCCGACCGAGTTGCCGTGATGTATCTAGGTGAAATTGTTGAAACTGGCAACGTGCAAGACTTGTATGCAAACCCTAAACATCCTTATACCAAAGCCTTGATCAAAGCGATTCCACAGCCTATAGCTGGTGCAAGTATTAATTACAACCTTATGCAAGGCGATGTGCCCTCAGCTATTAACCCGCCCAGCGGTTGCCGTTTTCATCCGCGTTGTTTGCATGCAACAGAGCAATGCTCTACTACAGCGCCTGCGCCAGAGACAATCAACAACCATAGTGTTAGCTGTCATCACTGGCGCACAATCTAACCATTATGCGCGCTGCTACTCGCCATCTACTTATTATTACAGCACTAATATTGATAAGCGCCTGTGGCAGGTTAGCCACCAATGTGGATACCGGTACTGCTAATCAAGTTCTGCATCTTGGCAATGGTAGTGAGCCGTCCGGCCTTGACCCACATTTAATTACCGATGTTGGCGCATCGCGAATTGTGGCAGAATTATTGGAAGGCCTGATTGGTTTAGATCCCAAAACTCTAGCAGCAGAACCCGCCGCAGCGTCCTCTTGGAAAGTCTCAGCAGATCTTAAAACCTACACATTTTATTTAAACCCAAACGGCAAGTGGTCAAACGGCGATAAAGTTGTCGCCCAAGACTTCGTTTATTCATGGCAACGTTTGCTGATGCCCGACCTAGCTTCAGAGTATTCTTATCAACTGTTTGTGGTGAGCGGCGCTGAAGATTACCACACAGGTATTATCGAAGATTTCAATAGTGTGGGGGTTAAGGCGATTAATGATCTCACCCTGCAAGTAGAACTGCAGGCGCCAACTCCCTACTTCCTCACCTTACTCAGTCATCCCAGTACCTTTCCCGTTCACCGACCAACAATCGAGGAATTTGGCGATATAGACGACCCTGGCAGCTTATGGACTAGAGCCGGTAATTACGTTGGCAATGGCCCCTTTGTGTTAACCGAATGGGCACTTAATAGAATTATCCGCATTGAAAAAAGCCCCAGCTACCGTGATGCTGAAAAAATTAAGCTTAATGAAGTAAGGTTTTACCCAATAGACAATCTAAGCACTGAAGAACGTATGTTTAGGGCCAATACTTTACATATAACTGAATCGATACCAAGTGAAAAAATCGCGGTGTATCAAGCTAAAAATAGCCGAGAGATAAAAATTAGCCCCTACTTTGGTACCTATTATTATCGAATAAATACATTAAAGCCGCCAATGGACGATAAACGTATTCGGCTAGCCCTAGCAATGACAATAGATCGACAAAAAATTGTTACTGCTATTACTAAAGGCGGCCAAATACCCGCTTACAATTTCACCCCACCTGACACAGAAGGTTTTACCGCCAGAGCTAAAATACCATTCGATATAGAACGCGCTCAACAATTACTGGCAGATGCAGGCTATCCTGGCGCTGAAGGTTTAGGGCCTATAGAGATTTTGTACAATACGTCGGAAGGTCATAAAAAAATAGCTATCGCTATCCAACAAATGTGGAAGCTGGCACTAGATATTGATGTAAAGCTGTATAACCAAGATTGGAAATCATCACTGATCACTATCAGTAACCTAGACTATCAAGTGGCACGCTCTGCCTGGATTGGCGACTACCCTGACCCCAATACATTTTTAGATACTATGACAACCGGCAATGGAAACAATCGTACCGGTTTCACTAATGCGGAATATGACGCGCTAATTCGTAAAGCCGCCAACACTATGGACCAACAACAACGCTTTGAATATTTTCAGCAAGCAGAACAAATATTAACTGAAGAAGTACCAGTTATTCCAATCTATACCTACACCCAAAATTATTTACGCTCCAATGATGTAAAGGGCTGGCATGACAATGTGTTGGACTATCATCCGCTAAAGTATGTTTATTTAGCGAGGGATGAATAATGTTACGGTTCATTCTGTCGCGCCTACTGCAAGCAATCCCCGTACTACTTGTCGTTATGGTCGTCACTTTTGTGCTTATTCGCCAAGCACCGGGTGGCCCGTTTGACACTGAAAAAGCCGTATCACCTTATCTATTAGAAAAACTTAACGAACGTTATAACCTTGATGCACCAGTGCATGAGCAGTTTGTCGACTATTTGGGTAATGTATTAAAAGGCGATTTTGGCCCGTCGTTTAAATACCCAACCCGCAGCGTGTCTGAAATGATATTTACCGGCTTGCCGGTCACCTTTGAACTGGCCATAAACGCTATTATTTTCGCACTATTTATTGGCATTGGCGCCGGCTTATTAGCATCACTGCGACCAAATACAGCCCTAGACTTCGTGCCTATGTCCACCGCCATGATCGGCATCTGTATGCCGTCATTTTTGCTTGGGCCGCTACTAGTGCTGATATTTGGCATTTGGCTTGAATGGTTACCGGTATCTGGCTGGGGTTATTCCGCCGGTGATAAACTACTACCTTCTATCACTTTGGGTGCTACCTATGCCGCCTATATTGCCCGCTTAACCCGTGGTGGTATGTTAGAGGTGCTGTCACAAGATTACATTCGCACTGCTCGCGCTAAAGGCACACCAGAATACAAAATCATTTTTAACCATGCGCTGCGTGGCGGTTTACTGCCGGTGGTGTCGTTTTTAGGCCCAGCTATTGCAGGTTTATTGTCTGGCTCGTTTGTCGTCGAAACAATTTTTCAAATACCAGGCTTGGGCCGCTTTTATGTTCAAGCCGCATTCAACCGCGACTACACTATGATTATGGGCACTACTATATTTTTCTCAGTGCTAATTATTGTGTTTAACCTTTTATCTGACATTTTGGCGGTATGGCTTAACCCGCGGTTAAGCTATAGCGGTAACTCACAATGATTAGCCAACCGCAAAGCGAACAACGTCTAGATCAAGCAGTACAAGGTCGTTCACTATGGCAAGACGCTGTCGACCGGTTACGTCAAAATAAACGGGCCATGACAGGGCTTTGGTTTTTGCTATTGATGGTTGTCATCGCCCTGCTAACACCATTTATTGCGCCTTACTCATATGAGATACAAAACCTAGATCTAGGTGCAACGCCACCCTCGCTAGCCCATTGGTTTGGCACTGACACTTTTGGTCGCGACTTACTAACCCGTGTAATGTATGGCGGCAGAGTTTCACTCGCGGTTGGTTTTATCGCTACCGCAGTCGCCTTACTTATAGGCGTATTGTGGGGCGCTGTTGCTGGCTATGTCGGCGGTAAAACAGATGCAGTTATGATGCGTATTGTCGATATTCTTTACGCCTTACCGTTTATGATTTTTATTATTCTGTTAATGGTCGTGTTTGGCCGCAGTATTTTGTTATTATTTTTAGCCATCGGTTGCGTTGAATGGCTAACCATGGCGCGCATTGTTCGCGGTCAAGTATTAACCCTGCGCCAACAAGAGTTTGTTAGTGCTGCGGTTGTTATTGGGTTATCACCTTGGCAAATTATTAGTCGCCATATAATCCCAAATGCACTGGGGCCAATTATTGTTTACGTCACCTTAACGATTCCAAGCGTTATGCTGTTAGAAGCATTTTTAAGCTTTTTAGGGTTAGGCATACAACCACCCGAAAGCTCATGGGGCTTGCTTATATCTTATGGCGTCGAAACCATGGAAGAATATCCGTGGCTATTGATATTCCCTGGCTTAGCTCTGTCGCTAAGCTTGTTTGCACTGAACTTTTTAGGCGACGGCCTGCGCGATGCGCTAGACCCGCGTGCGTCAAAAGGTTAACTGACTATGGCCTTGTTATGTGTTGAAAACCTAAGCATTAACTTCCATACCCGTGATGGCATAGTTAATGCTGTTAGCAATATCAACTATGAAATAAATGCCGGTGAGACTGTAGCTATCGTTGGCGAATCTGGCTCTGGCAAGTCAGTTTCTTGTTATTCATTACTGGGCTTAATTCCTACGCCGCCAGGTGAAATTGCAGCTGGCAAAGCCAACTTCGATGGCAAAGACTTATTCAAATGCAGCAAAGCAGAGCTGCAAAGTATTCGTGGTAACCGTATCGCGATGATATTTCAAGACCCAATGACTTCCCTCAACCCATACCTAAGCATTGGCTCACAACTTATTGAAGCACTGCAAAACCATAGTACTATTGGTAAAAAAGATGCCCAACTTAAAGCCATGGAGGCATTAACAGAAGTGGGTATAACTGATGCACGGCTACGCCTAAAACAATACCCACATGAATTCTCTGGCGGCATGCGCCAGCGAGTAATGATCGCAATGGCGCTAATGACTGAGCCAGACTTGTTGATAGCCGACGAGCCGACCACAGCCCTTGATGTCACTATTCAAGCGCAGATATTTGAACTACTCAGCGCGCTTCAAAAAAAGCGCAACATCGCCATACTATTCGTCACTCATGACTTAGCCGTAGTAGCACAGATTGCCGACCGCGTACTAGTGATGAACAAAGGAGAAATTGTCGAGCAAGGTAGCACCATAGATATTTTCAACAACACTCAGCACGACTACACCCGCAAACTTTTAGCCGCAATACCATCAAGCGCCAAGCCAGCTGAATATGCATTTAAAAATCAATCTGCAGAGATTCTTTCAATACAAAACCTAACCACTCAGTATTCAACCGGTGCTGGCTTGTTTAGTAAAAAACACACTATGAATGCCGTGAGTAACGTGAGCCTTAAACTACGTAAAGGTGAAATATTAGGTTTAGTTGGCGAGTCCGGCTGTGGTAAATCGACACTATCGAAAACGATACTGCAGCTAGTTAAAGCCACTAGCGGCAGCATTAAATTAGAAGGAATCGAGCTAACAACACTTAGTCAACAAGCCCTTAAAAATACTCGCAAAGACTTACAAATTATTTTCCAAGACCCCTACTCGTCACTTAATCCGCGCATGTCTGTGTTTGACACATTATTAGAGCCACTCAAACTACACACCAAGTTAAACAAAACAGAGCTTAACCAACGCATTGCGCAACTAATGCAAGAAGTTGGCCTACTGCCTAGCGATATTCGTAAATACCCACATGAATTTTCCGGTGGTCAACGCCAACGCATCGCAATCGCACGTGCCTTAGCAGTAAATCCAAAAGTCATTATTGCCGACGAGCCCGTCTCGGCGCTGGATGTAACCATTCAAGCGCAAATAATGCAGTTACTATTAAGTTTGGTTAAAAAGTATCAGCTATCGATTATTTTTGTCTCACACGACTTATCAGTTATTCGATATCTGTGTGACCGCACTGCAGTGATGAATGCTGGAGAAATTATTGAACTGAATAATACTGAGGATGTTTTTAATAATCCGCAGCATCCTTATACCAAGAAACTTATTGAGGCTATTCCTACGCTTTAGCAATAACCCCAGCATGATTGATAAAGATTCCAGGTGCACCAGCTTCAATCGTCTTCCTAAACTCGTCTGGAATCGTAACCTTTGTATAGTCGACGGTAGTCACCATTACATAGACTACCTTGGCCTGCGCAAGTACTTTGTTAGTCTCATAATTAAAAAACTCGGCCTCAACCGTATATGAGCTATTACCAATATTAGTGGTTGCCATTCTTATGCCAATTACATCGTCAAATAGCGCAGATGCTTGCCAGTCTATTTTCAAACTCACTACTTGGTTATCAAACCCTTTTTCCAGCAAAGTATTAAAGCTGCCCCACACTGCTCTGATATATTCCGTAGCAGCAACGTCTATATACTCTGCATACTTGGCATTAAAAACTACTTGCTGTGCATCACAGTCAGCGTAGCGCACACGCAGTAAATAGGTAAAAGCGTTTTCCATATACATTCTCAATTAGTGTTGACAAGTACTCGTTCAACCAGTGGCAACTATTGGCTCAACAGCTCTGCATTAGTGGGGTACTGCTCTATCAGCTCAAGTAATGTTTTTGCGCCATCAATAGGCTGAAGATCGGTAAGCGCTCTGCGTAAAGCGGTTACCTTTTTAATATCTTTTGGATTTAACAACAGCTCTTCACGGCGAGTACTACTTTTAGCAATGTCTAAGGCGGGGAAAATTCGCTGCTCGGCAATCTCTCGAGACAGCACGATTTCCATATTACCCGTACCTTTAAATTCCTCAAAGATCACTTGGTCCATCCGGCTACCTGTATCCACTAATATGGTCGCCAAAATAGTGAGTGAACCACCATTTTCAACCTTTCTCGCGGCGCCAAACATTCTCCGCGGTATTTCCATAGCTCTAGCATCAAGGCCGCCAGTCATGGTGCGACCACCGCCCTTTTGTGTCGCATTGTATACCCGTGACAATCTAGTCAATGAATCAATAACAATCATTACATCATGCCCTTCGCCAGCTTGCTTTTGAGCATTGCTCAGCAACTTATTGGCCACCCGCACGTGCTTGGCATAACCTTCATCAGACGATGAAGCATGCACCTCTGCTGGCACACTGCGTTTAAAGTCAGTCACTTCTTCGGGGCGCTCATCAATCAGCAAGGCGTAAAGTTTTATTTCAGGGTAGGCCTTACCTACCGACTGACAAATATGCTTTAAAATAGTCGTCTTACCACAGCCCGGTGGCGCCACAATTAACCCGCGCTGGCCCATGCCAATTGGGGTAATCAAATCCATCGCTCGCACACTGGGTTCACTAGAGCCTAGCTCTAGACTAATACATTGATAGGGATGAACTGCGATACCATTTAAAAAAAGCTTTTGCGGGTCAACCGGAGTGTCATCCTTAATAACCGCGTCTACTGGTATAGCGTCGTTTTTTCTTTTCGCTTTTAAGGACAATATTTTTCTAATCATAGTATTGATTTATAGCTCTCGGAGATTTTTGTATTCAATATACTTACGTAGTTTAACGCCTTCGATACTTAAGATAACTGAACCAATGAAATAAATTTTCATGTCCATCATAGTAAACATTAAGGGTTAGCTGCTCGGTTATATGATAACTAAAATTTTACTCGGTACATGGCGCTAATGTACCTATCTGGCTAGCACTCAAGGGGGCACTTATGCAGCCAGCGAATCACTTCGGTTAAAGTTTCTTCGCGACAAGTAAATTTTATGTTTAACCCTGTTTCAATTTTACTACTACAAGCATAAACCCATTGTGATGCATAAGACATGCCCTCTCCAGTAAAAAGCAAACTTATGCCGATTAACTTAATCACAACATCTGAGCATCGTTGTAGCAGTCTAAGTACTTTATTAGAAATATGCACTTAGAATAATTTTCTGCCCGTCAATCTATTAACAATTTGCAGCAATTGCATCCAACTGTAATAAGTGGCCACTAAGCATAAATCGATCGGGGCCGTCGATGCGCTCGATAATAGCGACATGCGCATTGGCAACATCACGCACATTAACAAATTCCATGCCGGTGCTACTGTTAAAGGTGAATCGGCCAACAAATATGTTAATCCCAAAGTGAGCATCACTTAAGCCCGGAGCGTGGCTGCCAACAACTCCAGCTGGGTAGGTGATGATAATAGGGGCACCCTGTGATTGTAGCTCACGCACATAATGTTCACATTCTACTTTACTACAACCATAAGGATTTTTTGCAGAACTAACGGCCGTATTTTCATTCATCACTTTGTCGCGAGGATTAAATAGCGCACTCACACTCGACACATAGATAATTTTTTCCCTGCCGCCAGCCTACAATTAATGACTGATTTAGTGCCATCAACAGTGGTTTTACCTACTTGCTCAGCATCCTTTGCAGCGGTAGATACTATAGCAGCAAAGTGAATGACGGCATTACAACCGTCAACCGCACGAGCACGGTTGCCGCATCGATAATATCACCGACTATGATCTTGTTGATTTTAAACCTAAACTAATAAACATAGCTGTTGCCTTACTTTTTGAGCGTACTACTGCTCCCACCTGACCCCCGGCATCGATTAAAGCTTTTGCTGTATGCAAACTGACAAAACCCGTACCGCCGATAACAAGAACCTTTATTATTGTCTCAATGTAAAAATGCCCCATAACTAATATTAGGCCTTGATTGCAGGGGTTTTACCAACCAAATAGGCGGCAGAGGAACTGTCTTCGCGTTGCAAAATAGTTGAAAATATTTACTGCGACCCACGCCATCCTATGCTCACTATAAATAGATTATTGTGCTGGTTTTTCAGCAACAATTCGCCAGTTTAAATCAGCTATTTTGGCTTTTTCGGCAGTAGTCCAAGACTCACCACCGGTTTGAAGAAGATTAAGAGACTGCTCTACCCAAGGCGGCATTATTCGAATCCGCTCTAAAAACCTAACGACTTTTCGGACCAATAAAATCAAGTCACGTTTTTGTTCACATATCGGCCATGCTTCACTTTTTGACGGCGCCGACAGGATAATGTTGAAACCTGCTCTTTCCAAAGCGGCGCAGACATCGGCCGGATACATTGATTGGGTTGCCGCTAAGGTCGGTAAAAATGACTGATGAAGCGCCATATGCTCTTCGTTATTCCAATCAAAATGAGGGGTTAGCAAATACTCAGAGCAGGCGTATCGTGTACCGGGCTTGATCACCCGAAACATTTCCTGGGCATGGGCATCCAGCTCCTCTTTCTTGAAGAACGGCCAAACGGCCTGTACAGAATAACAGCCATCGAACGACTCTGACTCGTACTCTAGTGGGTTGTGATGATTTCCCACCTTGTAGTGCAGCCGATCGGTCATATTAGTTTCCACCGCCCAGTCTTCGGCATTTTCGATCTGATTAGGGTCAATGTTATATCCCGACACTTGGCCGCCTGTCATCGAGGCGAAGTAATGCGCAATTCTCCCTCTACCACAGCCCATATCCAACAAGTGGGACCGCTCAGGATTTTGTAGATTCATCTCGCTCAATAAATACTGTTCGGTTAATAACTGATTGCCATACAGACCTTGGTCACGATCCAACTGCGGGGGGATATACAGTTTTTCCAAATCAAAAACCGACAACATATTGTTCAACACCTTATAATAGGCAGCTATCGCCTTGGTCTCGTCCGCAGTTTCGGTTTGCTCACCCGCTTGCATACCTTGCAAAAATTTATAGGCGTCTACACAAGCATCCTTGTCTTCTTGGGGCAAGGTTATCAACCGTTTTATACCTGTATACGACGTCTTTATCCGATAAAGATTTGCTTTCCAGTCTCTATTTTCGCGTTTAAAATAGTTTGGCATTCAGTATTACCTCTATCTGATTTGACGACTTTATCACTACAGTTAGCGAGCAGCCTTAATTAGTTTTACAGCTGTAAGTATCTGTTACTAAACGATTAATCTTAAAAAGTTGATATATACATCAACTCAGTAGTATCATATTAACAGATTTAGTAAATGTGTAAATAAGGTGTCAAAAATTGAGTAATTCATTATGGTCTGGCAACAGACCCAAAAGCGATACAGAAGCTAAAGCACGCTTATGCGAAGCGGCACTTGAATGCATTAAGCGTAGTAATATTGATAAGACCACAATGAGTGATATCGCTAAACAAGCCGGCATCACAAGGCCAACACTGTATAAACATTTCAAAAATAAAAATGAAATATTCTTTGCCGCCATTGATGCAGCTGCCCTACTGTTTGCTGAATCGGTTGTTGGCCATGCCAAGCAATTTGCAAGCTATGAAGAGCGCATTATCGAGACTATTGTATTTGTAGTAACAGAGCTTCCCCGCCACAGACACCTGTCGTTAGTGCTAAATAATGACTGCGCAGAGGCCCTCAGAAAAAGAGCCTTTTACGACGAAGCGACCCTGGTTTTCACTGCAATGGCTGCTCAGCCATTGATTGAAGTACGGCCAGATATAAAAGGCCAGAGTATAGAGATAGCGGAAATCATGGCCCGCTTTGCGATATCGGTAATCTTATTTCCTGGCAAGTTCACTAGCGACTACGAAGGCTTACGTGAATTAATTAAAAAACGTATTTTACCAGGCTTACAATAATATGAATGCTAACATCATGACCACAGCGCTATAACACCGTGAATTACTCTCTAGTATTTATTGTCACTGTGGCTTTAGTCTTTATAGCATAAACTTTGGGGTAGCCGCTAAAGTGCTAAAAATTAGCGAACCAGTGATTTCAGGTCGCCATGAAAAAGGCCAGTTTCGCTATAGAATATGCACCCGACTTTCATAGCTACTAATGGAATTACCGGGGTGTTTTGTATTTACCTATTTTGTGTTTACCAGGCCATTACCGCTTATTTAACCGATAATATTTATAATTATCATGAGGCAGTTA
>CAWVSB010000018.1:0-60688 GCA_963933215.1 uncultured Cellvibrionales bacterium | reverse complement strand
TATGGTCCGGTTCCATCAACCCTAAAAGCGCTGAAGAAACTTGGCTTAACCATGAATGATATTGACATGGTTGAACTGAACGAAGCCTTTGCTGCACAAGCATTACCGGTGCTTAAAGACTTAGACTTGTTGGATAAAATGGAAGACAAGGTGAATGTTCACGGTGGCGCGATTGCGTTAGGACATCCGTTTGGTTGTTCTGGTACGCGTATCACTGGCTCGTTGTTGAACGTGATGGAAGACCGCGATTTAACCTTAGGTATATCAACTATGTGTATTGGTTTAGGCCAAGGTATCACTACCGTTATTGAACGCGTTTAAGTAAACCGCCATTAACGCCAGTTGTGCTTTTAATAAGTGCAACTGGCGTTTTTTGTCTATCTGCTGAAAATTAAAGTGCAGCTAATACCGCTTCAGCGCTTGATGCTTCTAATGCCCCATCGTCAACACCTAAATACTCAACAGTACCGTCGTTAACAATCATAGCAAAACGTTGGCTACGCGTACCCATACCAAATCCGCTACCGTCCATTTGTAAGCCTAGCGCTTCGGTGAAGGTGGCGTTGCCATCGGCTAGCATTAAAATATGCTCGGCATTAGCGGCCTTGCCCCACGCGCCCATAACAAATACATCGTTAACCGACACACACACAACTGTGTCTACGCCTTTGGCTTTTATGTCGTCTACATTTACCACAAAGCCGGGTAAATGTGCGGCAGAGCAGGTTGGTGTAAAAGCGCCCGGTACAGCAAATAAAGCAACTTTTTTGCCGGTAAAAATATCGTCAGTACTAATATCGCTCGGTCCTTCTGCAGTCATTGTTTTAAATGTGCCAGCAGGTATTTTGTCGCCAATTGAAATTGTCATGATGGATCCTTGTCGTTGGTTTGAATGATATATCTAAAGCGCTAGCATACTGGATCAATAATAATTTTAAACCCGTACACTGTAAGGGTATTTGACAGCGTTACCAATTATAGCCATTACTGGCCTTATTTGTGGCTCTAATTGCAGTGCTATTAGCTATTTTGAGACATTTACAGTGGTTTTATATCCCTTATTGGGCCGTAGCTAATTAAATGCTAGGCTGGCATAACAATTTTATTAGAGACAGGCAGATGAAAAAAGTACTGATAGTTTTATCACTAGTGGTGGTTGGTTTGGTCGGCTTAGGTTTTGTGTTTAAGGCTCAATTTATAGAGCTGGCCAAAGACGCCGTTACTAGCGATATGTTTGTTGCCAGTGATACCGACGATTTTAATCCAGGGACAAAAATAGGAGAAAAATTCCCCGCTATTAGCGCAACTTTTAATGACGCAACGGTGACTTCTCTAACGCAGTTCGCCGGTAGTAGAGGTACTGTTTTTATCGTCAGTCGTTCACTTGTCTGGTGCCCATTTTGTATGAAGCAAATGGCTCAGCTTAATAAAAGTTTAGCGAGGTTTGAGCAGGCCGGTATTGATGTTGTTGGGCTTACCTATGACTCGCCAGAAGGTCAGCAACCGTTTAAAGACAAGTTTTCTATCGGTTACCCCATTTTAAGTGACAATGATGCCGCCACTGTTAAGGCACTCGGTATTCTCAATGAAAAGTATTCGCTAGGTGAAGCGGCTTATGGCATTGGCCACCCAGGCGCATTTGTGGTCGATACTAACGGTATGATTGTAGGCAAGATATTTATAGAGGCTTATTCAACGCGGGTTGATGCAAATTCGTTATTTGATTTTGCCGATAATTTACTAAATTAATTTATTCCCAATTAGAGCTAATAATATGAGCGCTCGCGCTTTTCAAATATTGGTGGCATTAACTGGACTGGGGTTTAACTAGATTTTTTATGGTGGAGGTTGCTTCGCTAATCGCTAAACCTGATATTATTGGTGCATTTGCTGCTAGTTTTGTAAATCCATATTCGTCAGGGTGTTCAGTTGATGTAATTGCTTGCTGGTTAATGCTAACTATCTGGATTATTTATGAGGCGAAAAATCGACAGATAAAATATGGATGGATATGTCTTATTCTGGGATTATTCCCTGGCGTAGCTGTCGGTTTTGCCTTGTATTTAAACCTTAGATTTAGGCAGTTATCAACGTTACATAACTGATTAATAGCTAAGAATATATCGACAGCATGCTGTTATTTATGCAGATAGTTTGGTTATATGCTTTGTGTTATCAAAATATTAAAAGTTTACGATGGGCTTTAGGCCTGACTATATTGTTCTAATACCTGCTATCTAAGTGGCACTTTAGTGTGATGGTCACATTAGTGTAACAAAGCCCTATTAAGATGTTTGAAGCTATAGTCACAACTTCTTGTTTTGGGTTAATTATTGGGCTTGTTATGCATTTTAAAAAAATCACCAATGTCGATACGCCCTATGAAGGTGTAAGTGAAGCAGATTATCAAATTGAAAAGCATCGCTTGCAACTCGAAATTCTGCGAATTCAAAAGCGTATTATTCAAGAAAATAGACGATTAGTCATTGTTTTTGAAGGACGTGATGCGGCCGGCAAAGGCTCGACGATCAAACGTTTTATTGAAAATATGATTCCTTCCAGTTGCAATATAGTTGCCTTGGGTATTCCTACCCCTAAAGAATCAAAAAACTGGTTTAACCGTTATGAAAAAAATCTGCCCAAGCCGGGCAGTATTACTTTTTTCGATCGTTCTTGGTATAGCCGTGCGCTGATAGAGCCAACTATGGGCTACTGCAGTAAATCGCAATATAAATACTTTATGAGTAAGGTGTTGAATTGGGAGCACAAGCTGATAGAGCAAGAGGACATATTACTAGTAAAAATTTATCTATCAGTTGATAAAGAAGCTCAGTTATTTCGATTTGAAAACAGGTTAGATAATCCTTTAGCTTATTGGAAGTTTTCAGAAAACGATTTAAAAGCGTGGGAAAAATGGGAGTTGTTCACTCGCTTCAAAGAACAAATGTTTACTCATGCCTCGTCTGAGAAGTCGCCCTGGGTTGTTATTAACGCCAATAAAAAGCGCGAGGCACGGCTGACCGCCATGCTGCATATTGTACGTTTACTTGGCAAGAAAAAATTTGAAACATTAACTGGTGAAGATGTCACAAAGAGTTATAGTATCAAAATTGGAGGGGTTAAGTTTAGAGGGCTAAGCTCCCAGCAACATGCCGTACTAGAAGAGTTAAAAGAACAAGAAAGTTATTTCATTGATTTAGACGATAAGGCCGATTTTAAATAATGACAACTAATACTGTACCGAGCTTACAAGAAGCGATGGGTTTACCCGTAATAGAATCTGCAGGTGGCTTAGTTTGCAATAGTAGACATCATGTTTTACTGATGTTTAAACGTGGCAAATGGGATATGCCTAAAGGGCGGATTGAAGAAGGGAAAACATTGGAAGAGTCGGCGACTAGAGAAGTCGAAGAAGAAACTGGCTTAAAAGCTAAAAAACTTACCATTGAAGCAAAACTGACTCCTACATGGCATACCACCAGCCATAACAAAGTTAAGTATTTGAAGAAAACTCATTGGTATTTAATGCATTACGATGGCAGTGATGATGATACTTGCCCGCAAATAGAAGAGGGTATTATTGAATGTCGCTGGGTTCATCTTAGTGAGCTACCGCAATATCGTGAGTTGCTCCGAGCGCGGGTTAATTACGTTATCGATTTCTGGCATTCAAATATGGCCTATGTGCCTAGGCCCTAGCTGTCGAGCAGGCAATAATTAGTCGCTTAGTTTTATTTCAATAAATACCAATGCCTTAGCGGCACGCTCAATGTCTTGTTGATTGGGTATTTTGTCTTTGTCCAAACGCACGTCTGAAAAACTTGCACTGCGTGGTAACGCCGTTAAAAAGTCACTAAAGGCCTGGGCAATAGCTGCTTGGTCTTTGCTAATCACTATTGGTCTGCCGATTCGGCTTTTACCTTTAAGCAATAACTCTACCGACTCGACATCTTGTAAGTTTCGCCACCATTGATTTACATAATCAGTAAAACAATGGATAGAGCCATCTACAACGCGATAGCTAACCGGAGTTGACAGTGCTCGGCCGCTTTTACGCCCAGTAAATTTCAATAACACAATATCGCCGCTCATTATGAAATGTAGTGGTGAGTTAAGCAGCATTTTTACTATCGGATTAAGAACTTTAAAAATTGGATTAGCCATTTGGGTGCCTCTTGTTAACGTGCTCTTTTACGCAGCATTACTATTTGGCAGATCACTCCAACCATATAGATCACTAAAAATGCCAGATAAAAACCACGCAGCAGTGGATCTTCAATGTTGGTAACAATCGGGGCGTCAGTTGGTAGACGCATTAAGCCGTCAGTAATAGCCGGAATCATATGGAACAAAAACGTCGCTGAAAAACTAATAGCTTGGAGGTAAGGCGACAGTTTGCCAAATAATTGTTCCTTTTCAGCCAATACGCCGACGGCTAAGGCCAGTAAGGTTAAAATAGCCAATACATGAGCAGGGTTAAAACCGCCTTGGTGGAAAATAAACAGAGCAGTTGCTGCGGTAACGAAAGTACAAACTAGGTATATTTTACCAGAGCTTTGCTCAAGGCTAATCAGTTTGTATTTAACTAAGGCGGTAACCCCTGAGACTAAGGCAATAATGCCTATAATAGTATGAAACCAACCGAATAGACTTATCTCTGACATGACAAACTCCCGCTAATTATTTTTATAAAGCGCATTGGATAGGCTGATATCGCACTAAAATAATTATCCAAAACCACCAGCCATAAGCTGGCGGCTTGCATTACTACTTTTTATCAAAGTCGCTCGCGTTGTGGCGCTCTAGCAACTGGCCTGCTTCTGCCCCCCAAGCGCGGTTTACCATGCGGCCGCGTTTGACCGCCGGGCGATCATGTATCTGCTGTGCCCAACGCGCTACATTGGTATAACTTTCCACGTCTAAAAATTCTTGTGCATCATACAGATTGCCAATCACCAGCATGCCATACCAAGCATAGTTAGCCATGTCTGCAATGGTGTAGTCGTCGCCAATTAAAAACTCTCGCGTTGCCAGATTGTTATCTAATACATCTAACTGACGTTTTACTTCCATCGCATAGCGGTCAATCGGATATTGGAGCTTTTCCGGTGCATAGGCGTAAAAATGTCCAAAGCCGCCGCCAAGAAATGGCGCACTGCCCATATTCCAAAATAACCAAGACAGGCATTCGGCTCTTGCTGCACCTGCAGTCGGTAAAAAGGCACCGTATTTTTCAGCAAGGTAAACCAATATGGCACCAGACTCGAAGATCCGCGTCGGCGGAGTAGTGCTGTTATCCAATAACGCAGGTATTTTTGAATTCGGATTTATTGATACAAAGCCGCTACTAAATTGTGAGCCTTCAGATATATTGACTAGGTAAGCATCATATTCTGCGTCGGTTTTACCCAGCGCCAATAACTCCTCTAATAGTACCGTCACTTTTACGCCATTAGGGGTTGCCAGCGAATACAGCTGCAAAGGGTGGTTGCCAACAGGCAGGTCTTTGTCGAAGGTAGAGCCAGAGATAGGGCGGTTAATATTGGTAAATTTACCACCGCTTTGTGAATTCCACGTCCAAACTTTAGGTGGTATATATGTCGTTTCGGTCATAGTGTACTCTTCAAGGTATAGGTATATTGCACATAATCTAATAACAGAATAAGAGTAGCGGATATGAAAAACAAGACGCATAAGCTAACTAGTGTCACCGGCCTAGTATTAATGGCGTTAGCGGCTAATCAGGCGGTGGCACAGCAGCCAGACAAACTACTTTGGGGCGATACCCATTTACATAGCTCGTACTCAGTTGATGCCTATATGGCTGGCAACCGCTCAGCCGACCCTGACGTTTCCTATCGCTATGCCAAAGGCGAGCCGGTGGTTCACCCCTACAACAAAACCCGAGTACAAATTCAGCAGCCATTAGATTTTTTGTCAGTGGCAGACCATGCCGAGTATTTAGGCATTGTGCCATTGGTAATGAGTGGTGAGGCTGACACCAGTGAGATGGGTTTATTCGCCAGAATTAAATCATTGTTTGCGGTAATGGTGATGAATTTCATTATTGAAGACCCGCTAGATGGCACCAAATTCTTTACCGGCTTATTGCCAGTACCCGAAATAGTATCGGGTGATACCGCCGACCCAATCCAGGCGGCAATTGATGCCGGCACTGACGGTGGTTTAGAGACCGTAGGTTTAGTCGATGATGAAACCGCAGTGCGGCTCACTGCTTCCCAGTGGGAACGGTCAATGCAAGCGGCTGACCGACATTATCAACCCGGTGTATTTACCACATTGGTAGGATGGGAATGGACTCAAACAGCCAGTGGCGCAAATTTACATAGAATTGTTGTCTCTGACACCGATGGTAAAACTGCCAGCACCTTTGACCCTGTGGGCTCTGACGATGCACCGTACCCAGAGCAACTGTGGGATAAGCTAGCAGAAATATCCGCCGAAACAGGCGCAGACTTTGTATCGATTCCCCATAACTCTAATTTGTCTAAAGGCTATATGTTCGCTAAGCGCCAGCTTAATGGTGATGCATTTGATAGCGCTTATGCCACTAAGCGTGCCAAGTGGGAGCCATTGGTCGAAGTCACTCAAATTAAAGGCGATAGCGAAACTCATCCTGACCTAGCGCCAACTGATGAATTTGCTGATTTCGAGCGCTTTAACTTTTATTTGCAAGCCGTGCCTCAAGCGCAGGGCTATAAAGCGCAGCAAGGCGATACCATTCGTAGCGCTTTAAAAGCAGGCTTAGAGCTTGAACAGGAATTAGGTGTTAACCCCTTTAAATTTGGCATGATCGGCTCTACTGACTCACACTCAGGTATGGCCTCTGCAGAGGAACCAAACTTTTGGGGCAAAGTGTCTGTTGATTCTGTGCCAGAAAATAAACGCCGTAACGATGCGGGTAGTGAAGACATATATTCCAACGGCATAGACAGCTTTAATGGCTGGAATATGTCAGCCGGTGGCTTAGCTGCCGTGTGGGCGGTTGATAACACCCGCGAAGAAGTTATAGCTGCCATGAAGCGGCGTGAAACTTACGCGACTACCGGGCCACGTATTAATGTACGTTTGTTTGCCGGCTGGGAGTTTAGTGAAGCCGATCTAGCTAGCGATGATATTGCCACTATCGGTTATGTCAAAGGTGTCCCTATGGGCGGCGAGCTAAACGCAGCGGCTGAAGGCGTTGCGCCGAGTTTTCTGGTGAGCGCGGTAAAAGGTGGTTTAGACCATAATTTAGATCGCATTCAAATTGTAAAAAGCTGGTTGGATGTCAATGGCAGTGCGCAGGAAAAAATATTTAACGTAGCCTGGTCAAAAGGTCGTGAGTTAGACGCTGATGGTAAGTTAACCGCCGTTGGCAACACTGCCAATATTCGTACCGGCAAAACTGCCAACACTATTGGCGCAGACCAGTTAGCAACCGTATGGATTGATCCAGAGTTTGATGCCGGTGCTAACGCTATGTATTACGCGCGAGTGCTGCAAATTCCAACCGTGCGCCACTCGCAGTTAGATGCCATCGCTCTCGGAATTGACACCCCATATGAAGGCCCCGCAACCATCCAAGAGCGTGCTTACACGTCGCCAGTTTGGTATAACGCTAGCCTGTAGGGTTTAGCTGGTGACTAAAGAAGATATTTTTCCGTTAATAATTTACGGTTGTGACATATCGTATTTTACCGGAAAATTAGAAAATTACTTTCGACTAAAAGGGTTGCCTTACACCTTGCATGCTATGCAAGGCCCAGCCGATTTTAAGTTAGTGAAGCAAAAAACTGGCGTAGAGCAAATGCCTGCTTTACAGCTGGGTGATGGCCGCTGGATGACAGACTCAACTAAAATCATTGAGTGGTTTGAACAAGTGTTTCCAGAAACATCAGTAGTGCCGCTAGACCCGTTGCAAGGTTTTATTAGTTTATTGTTAGAAGACTATGCCGATGAATGGTTGTGGCGTCCTGCTATGCACTATCGCTGGCACTACCCTGAAGGTGCTCATCACTCAAGTAGACATCTGGTCGACGAATTAGCTGGCAGTATTCCTTTGCCAGGTTTCTTGAAACGCTGGGCAATGCGCATGCGTCAGCGCAATGGGTACACCACTGGCGATGGTATTAATGCTGACAATGTGAAAGGAGTAGAAGATATTTACCTGCGCAGCTTACAGCAGCTTGAAGCGATATTTAAACAGCGGCCATTTTTGCTAGGCGACAAGCCAAGTCTTGCGGATGTTGGTTTTGCTGGGCCCTTTTTTAGACATTTTGGTTTAGACCCTGTTCCACAAGAAATAATGCGCCAGCAAGCACCCAGCGTGTTCGAATGGGTCGCTAGGTTGTGGAACACCAAATTAGAGAGTGATAACAGCAGCTATGTTGATGGCATACCTGAAGACTTAGGCCCACTGTTAGATGAAATTGGAAATAGCTATCTGCCATATTTAGGTGCCAATGTAGACGCCGTTGCCGCCGGTAAAAAGCGCTTTGATACTGAAATCGGCGGGGTAAAATATGTTGGCGCCAGATACTCTCGCTATCGCGTGTGGTGTTTACAAAACATTAGAGACAGTTACAACGATTTGCCTGAGCCTGTAAAAAGTGAGGCTAAAGAACTATTAGAGCTACATAATTGTTGGGAGCCACTATGGCGTCATCAACAATTACCCCTGCTAGACGGACAAGAGGAAGGTTTGCCATTCAAAGGAGACACAAAAATGGTTGGTGCTAACGAATAATATTTTTTTGTTCTAGTTTAGCGATTTTTGGCCGTCACGGTTACAATGTCGACCTTGCCAATAGACTACTTATCAACTCTAACCTATGCCGATAAAAATCACACTGCTGTTACTTAGTTTGCTGCTGCAAACTGGCTGCGTTATGCAGCTGCATGAGCGTATCCCCGATCGAGATTCCGCCTCAGCCAAGCCATGGCAGTTGCGCTGTGAAGTCGCTCAGTCAGCAATGCCAACGTCAGTAGATAAGCTGCGTCAGGTCAAAGGTAAATGGTTGTGGGCGCAGGACGATAATGGCAACCCAGTAGAGCTAGCTGGTAACTTAGAAGACGGCTTTTATGTGCTGACAGGCTTTGCCAATAATGACGCTACCCCGAGTACTGAGCTATTTAGACAGCAGTGTTTAATGACATTAGCTGAGCAACAATTTACCGATCCGACAACTTTTATTAACATCCGTGCAGCACGCCGTGGTGAGGGTATTAATCTAGCTATTGTGATCCCCGCTGAAACTACTCAGCGCATGGTGTTGTTCGGTGACAGCTTGTCAGACACCGGTAGATTAAAAAAACGGCTAATCGTGTTCCCTGAGTCACCTTATTGGTTAGGGCGCTTTAGTGATGGGCCGGTATGGATAGATTATTTAGAAGCGTTTAATCATGTTGCAGTTCAAAACCACTCTTATGGTGGTGCGTTTACGGTTGATCATCGAGCTATTCCCGGTGAAAGCGTATTAGACAAAATAAAGGAAGAGGGGCAGCTTTTTGTCAGTGGCAGTATAGATCTGCAAGTGAGTGACTATATTGACCTCCAGTTGACTAGCGGCAGCCTAAAAGCAGTAGAGGCAACGACCTTTGTGTTATGGAGTGGCGCCAATGACTATATATCTAAAGAGCCAATTAGCGGTGTTATTGACACCTTTTTAAATACCTCTAAAGGTGCCCCCGGCTATAAAGAAATGGTAGATGAAACCATCCTGGCGCTTGAGCGGTATGTGAGACGTTTATACGCCATTGGCGCAAGACGGTTTATTTTGATGGACCTGCCTGACTTAGGCGAAACGCCAGTGGTGTTGCAGAATGAATCCTATATGAAGGGTAATTCAGAGCAATCTGACCAGCAGCGACGAGCGGAGCTGTCAAAGCGTTTGAGTGCTTTGTCTGCTGACCACAATATAGCGATTATCGAGATGCTTGCGCGCGTAAAAGTACAGTTTGATGATGTCGCCATAGCATTGGTAGAAACTAGTAAGCATATAGCCGAAATTTCTGTTGCACCAAATGGTTTTGATTATGGATTTGCCTTAGAGAAAAACAGTAAGCCGTTATTGTTAGCAGGTCGCAGTAAATTAATTCAGGACAACTGCTATTCTGGAGGCTATCTTGGCACTAGAAAATCAGCCACTGTTTGTAGCGATCGGCAAAGCGCTATGTTTTGGGATGTTGTTCATCCAACAACGCTCTCTCATTGTTGGCAGACCTATATGATAGTCAAGGATTTAGCCAAAGTAGGGTGGTATGGCGAGTTGTCACCGTTAGCAGATTATAAAAGTTGGTGTAAAAGAATTGCTAATGACAACGGCGTAGCCAATGATAAAAAATGGCTGCTGCGCGGTTTGACCACACAAAGTGGTCGTTAATATTAACGTAAAATTACGGAGGCATTATGAGTAGTAAAACATGGCAAGTATATTTGTCAGGCGAGATTCATTCAGATTGGCGCGAACGTATTATTGATGGCGCCAGAGCTAAAAATTTAGCCATAGAATTTGCCGGCCCCAATACTGACCATGACAGTAGTGATATGTGCGGTGTTAATATATTAGGCGCCGAAGATAAAGCCTTTTGGCAGGATAGACTGGGTGCGAATATTAATGCTATCAAAACCACCACCTTGCTAAAAGATGCTGATATTGTTGTGGTGCGCTTTGGCCCAAAATATAAGCAATGGAATGCGGCATTCGATGCAGGCTATGCAGCAGCATTAGGTAAGCCGTTAATTACTTTACATGACGAAGAGCACAATCATCCGTTAAAAGAAGTAGACGCGGCGGCTAATGCGACTGCAAGAACCCCTGAGCAGGTTGTGGCGATACTGGGGTATGTTTTAGCGTAGCGCTACCAGGTATCTACAGTCCTTTTATTGGGAGCAGCACAGCGCTTAACGCTAGCCGCTTTCATAGCCTTGAGCACAACACTGCGTGTATCTATCGGGTCAATCACTGCATCAATCTCTAAATAAGCTGCAGCTTCAGTGGCCTTGCCTAGGTCGTACATCATTTCTACTAAGCCATTAAACAGCTCTTTTTTTGCAGCGGGATCAGTTTCTGCGTCTAGCTCTTTTTTAAAACCTAGGTTTACCGCCCCTTCTAAGCCCATACCGCCAAACTCGCCGCTTGGCCATGATGCTGAATACGACGGGTTAGCAAAACTACCGCCTGCCATCGCCATGGCGCCAAGACCGTAGCCTTTGCGTAAGAATATAGTGACAAGTGGCACTACTATCGAGGCACCAGCAACAAATAAACGCGACAGCCGGCGCACCGCTGCCTCTTCTTCGTTGTTGGGGCCAACCATAAAACCGGGAGTGTCGCAGAGGGATAAAATAGGCAGGTTGTAACCGTTACACAGCTGTATAAAGCGCGCGGCTTTTTCGGCGCCAGCTGAATCGATTGCGCCGCCAAGTACTTTACAGTCGTTGGCAATTAAGCCCATGGCTTTGCCTTCAATACGGATAAACGCGGTGACTATGCCGCGGCCGTCATTATTACGTAACTCAATACATGAATTGGTGTCAGCAATAGTGCGAATGATTTTTCGCACATCGTAAACATAGCGTCTATCTTCAGGCATTAACCGTTGCAGCTCGCTTTGATCAGTGCATTTCCAATTGTCGATATCGCCTTGAAATACCCCAAGAATTTTTTTCGCAATGACAGTAGCGTCGGCTTCGTCTTTAGCCACAATATCTACCACACCATTTTTGCTTTGTACGTCAATTGGGCCTATCTCTGTTGGTTTGAACGACCCTAGACCACCGCCTTCAATCATGGCGGGGCCGGCCATTCCAATCCAGCTAGATTCGGTTGCGATAGTAATGTCGGCACAACCAAATAATGCGGCGTTGCCTGCAAAGCAATAGCCGTTGTTGACGGCAATGCGCGGCACTACGCCACTAAGTGCTGCCCATATGGCAAACGATGGAATGTTCAACCCAGCAATTTGGGTTGTTACATCGGTGTCCCCAGGTCTGCCGCCACCACCTTCTGTATACATGATGACCGGCAGTTTCTGGTCTCGAGCAAGGGTAAGAATACGGTCTAACTTTTTGTGATGAAAATAACCTTGAGTGCCGGCCAGTACCGAGTAGTCGTTGATGATAACGGCGACATTGCAGTTGTCTGGGTGTTGCGCTCCGTTAATAGTCGCGGTGCCGGTGATAATGCCGTCGGCAGCAGTCTTTATATACAAATCGTCTTTGTCGATGCGCGCGCGTTGGGCGGCAACCGCTAGCTGACCGTATTCGGTAAACGAGTTTTCATCGACAAGGTCAGCTAAGTTTTCTCTGGCCGTTCGATAGCCTTTGGCGTGACGTTTTTCTGTTGCCTCACTGCGGCCGTCATCAAGGGTATTTAAATGGCGCTGTCTTAGGTTTGTTAGGTCTTCACGCTCGGTAGTTATTTTCTTCTCTGTCACGTCAGGTATTCCAATCGCTTATTAATAGACGGCTACTTTAGCGTATTTGACGGCTTGCTGTAACGCTTGTTATCAACATGACAATTGAGTTATGCGCTTGACCAAGGCCGCATCACCATTGATGATTGTAGGACTAATAATAACGGCGAGATTATAAAATGCGTATTGTATTAAGTGCTTTGATTCTAACGGTTGTGATTACGGGTTGCGACGGTTCTTCTGACAATAATTCGAGTGCAATAATACCAACGACAGAGTCTTATGAGGCGACCATACAGCGAACCGAATTTGGTATTCCTCACATTACCGGCGATAGCTACGGCAATATGGGCTTTGGCTATGGTTACGCTTATGCGCAAGACAATTTTTGTGTATTGATGAAAGAGATAGTAAGAGCCAATGGCGAGTCGGCGCTATTACTAGGTGATGAGGGCGATATTAATGAGGATTTTGTTTATAAATTGGTTAATAGTGATGAGTTTATAGAAGACGAATTGTTGCCAGCGCAATCAGTTGAAGTTAGAGATGTAGTGGCAGGTTTTGCCGCTGGCATGAATAAGCATTTTGGAGAAACGGGAGCCGCTGGTTTAGCTGGGGGTGATGAAGGCTGTACTAATGCTGCTTGGGCTAGAGAAATTACTCAGATTGATATGGGTAAAATGCTGCATAAGTTAATATTGCGCGCCAGTACTGATCCTCTGGCAGGATTTCTTGCTGCTCAAAATGGGCCTACAGTGACTTCCGCAGCGATGACTAAGGCTGAATTTTCAAAACAGTTGGCGTCTATTACTGCGCCAGAAATATTGCCACCGCCTGAAGTACTTGGCAGTAATGCTTATGCCTTAGGCGGTGATGTCACTGAGTCGGGTACGGGTTTGTTATTGGGCAACCCACATTTTCCTTGGGCTGGGTCAAATCGTTTCTATATGGTTCATCTAACTATTCCTGGTGTTTATGATGCCATGGGCGCGTCTTTGCATGGTTTTCCGTTAATTAATGTTGGCTTTAACGATAGCGTGGCGTGGACTCATACAGTATCTACAGGTAATCGTTTTACTTTGTACGAGCTGACTTTGGATCCTAGTAACCCATTAAGGTATGAATACGACGGTGGGTTTCGAGATATTACCCAGCAAACAGTCACTGCTCAGCAAGTTGGTGAGGGCGGCGCAATAGAAGATGTAGAGCATATATTTTATATGAGTCACTACGGGCCTATTTTAAATCTAGGTGGTGTTAGTGCATTGTTAGATGGCTGGCCGACGATAGTAGGCACAGTATATGCACTGAAGGACGCTAATATAGGAAATTTGCGTGGCTTTGATTTTTGGGACGGGATGGCTAAAGCAGGTGATATGGCGGAGCTGTTGGAAGCCACTAAAGTTATCGGTAATCCATGGACTAATACCATAGCAGTAGATAAATTTGGCGAGGCATTATATGCGGATATTAGTACAGTACCCAATGTAACGCAGGCGCAATATGACGGATGTATAGGGGGGCTGGTTGCTCCATTGTTGACTGGTCAGGGTTTGGTAACCCTTGATGGTTCTGACCCATTCTGCGAATGGGGGAGTGATAGTGATGCACCGGTTGATGGTGTTTTTGGCTTCGCTAATTTACCCAAGCTACAAACTAGAAATCATGCTGCTAACGCCAATGACAGTTATTGGTTGGCAGCTATTAATGAGCGACTAGAAGGCTTTTCGCCGTTAATAGGGCAGGAGCAGTATCAGCAAAGTTTACGTACACGGTTAACGTTTGACCAATTAGCTGATCGCTTCGATAACAGTGATGGTTTGGATGCAACGGGTTTGTTTAATACCGAAAAGCTACAACAAGTTATGCACAGCAACCGCAATCTTGCTGCCGAATTAGTATTGGATGAGGTGCTAACGATATGTACAGCAGTTGCCGACTGGTCGTTATATACCGCCAATACAGCCGAGGCGGCTGAAGCTTGCTTGTTGTTAGGGGGTTGGGATCGTAAGTCAGATAATGACTCTGTTGGCGAGCATATTTTCTTAGAATTTTGGCGTTATTTTCGCAATGAAGCCAATATCTTCTCGGTAGCATTTGATGCTAACGACCCAATTAATACTCCAAACACATTGAATGTTGGTGACGTTGCGGTGGTTGAAGCGGTGAAGCAAAATATTGCCGACGGCGTGCAAAGATTACTTGATGCGGGGATCGAATTAAATAAGCCCTGGGGCGAAGTACAGTTTGTTGAGCGCAATGGTGTAAGGATCCCGATTAATGGCAGTACTGGTGCCTATAGCTTTAGCACCATATCGTCAAACTTAGTCGATGGAGAGGGTTATAGCGATATTTCTGCGGGTAATAGTTATATTCAGACGGTTGGCTGGGACAGTTCAAATTCTACTTGTCCCGATGCATTTGCGGTCTTAACCTATTCACAATCTACTGACCCTGCCTCGCCACATTATGCTGACCAGACTCAGTTGTATGCTGATAAGCAATGGGTTGATATGCCATTTTGTGCAGACGATATAGCGGCTAGCGCAATTGGTGATGCAGAAGTGATTACCAATTAATCCTCGATAATTATAATTAACAATGCCTGGTTTTGACTGGGCATTTTTTTGGATAGTGATTTTTATAATGATATGGTTAGCGCTTGGTTTGAAATATTGATAAGACAACCATAGCGATTGTTGGTAACAGTGCCGACGGCTATTAACTGTAGGATAAGTTTTGATAAAAAAAGTATTTGTAACTCGTAATATGCCAGGCGATGCCTTAGCCGAGTTAGCGAAAGTTTGTGAAATTGACGTTTATAAAGGTGATGGCGCACCTAGCGCTACAGAGCTGACCGCGCGCGCTGAAAATGCCGATGCCTTGCTGTGCATGATTACCGACCAAGTGGATCAAGCGTTAATAGCGGCATGTCCAAATCTGCAAGCGGTTTCGACTATGTCGGTTGGTGTTGATCATATCGATATTGCAGCGCTCAGTGCGAGAAATATTCCTGTGGGTAATACCCCAGGAGTGTTGGTTGATACTACCGCCGATTTAGCGTTTGCCTTATTGATGGCGGCGAGTCGGCGCATAGTTGAAGCGGATAATTATGTGCGTGCTGGCAATTGGACTGAGCAAACCAAGTGGGCGCCTGATATGTTTTTGGGTAAAGATATTAGCGGTGCAACTTTGGGTATTATTGGCTTAGGTGAAATTGGCTGTGCGGTTGCCAGGCGTGGAGCTGGCTTTAATATGCGGGTGGTCGGTTGGACCCAGTCAGGACGCCAAGTCGAAGGCATTGAATCATTAAGTTTTGAAGAGGTATTGATCCAATCTGATTTCGTTAGTATCAATGTAGCATTGCTAGCTGCGACCAAAAATCTAATCGATAGCAAAGCACTAAGTCTAATGAAAAACGATGCCATTCTTATTAATACGGCGCGCGGCGGCATTGTCGATGAACAAGCCTTAGCCGATGCTCTGGTCCAAAACAAATTAGCCGCTGCCGGTATTGATGTATTTGCCAACGAGCCCATAGATACTAGCAATCCATTACTTAAATTAAATAATGTAGTGATTGCTCCGCATATTGGCAGTGCATCTACCGCCACTCGCAGCAAAATGGCTAACATCGCAGTGGCCAATATTTTGGCAGTGATTGATAGCAACCCAATGCCGTTCGGCGTCAATTAAGCAAGCTGACGGGCTGTCGTTTGACAGTTGAAATATTATTAAGCGGTTGATTGAACAGGTGCAACGACAGTAGATAGATGTTCTACTACTGGTTAAATAAAAATAAACTTAGAGAGAAATTAGTTATGGAATATGTCGCAATTGTCACGGTGTTAATTTTACTACAATATTTTTACTTTGGTATGGCCTCAGGCATGGCCCGTGGTAAGGCGGGACTTCAGGCTCCAGCAATTACTGGTGATGAGTTGTATGAGCGAAAATATAGAATCCACCAAAACACCATGGAGCAGCTGGTAAGCTTTTTACCCGCTATGTGGATGTTCTCTCATTACGTAAGCCCTATCTATGGAGCTGGTTTAGGGGTAGCATTTTTAGTTGGACGCGCTATCTACTCAGCATCTTATGCAAAAGATCCAGCGACCCGAGGTAAAGGTTTTGCCATTGGTTTCTTTGCTATGCTAATTGGCTTTGCTGGCACACTGTATGGCGCCGTAATCAGTTTTTTGTAATGCTTGGCTTAGAAAAAGGTAGCCTTAGTTAGCTATCTTTTTCTCCCAACGGTCGGAATTGAAACGAATAATATAAAGTATATTTTTCATTATATAGTCGGCAATGAGGGTGGCATATACCCAAACTAAGTCGGCCTCAAAATGTAGCAATATCATTGCTAAACCAAAGCGGAAAAATACTAGGCCGCATATCGCTGCGATTAATGGGAAGCGGGTATCACCAGCGCCACGCAGTGCACCGCCTAGGGCAAAGTCTAAGGCTAAAAATGGTTGGGCAGCACATAATACATACAAAAATAATGCCGTCTTGTCAGCCACCTCACCTTCGCCTACCAACCATTCAGACAGTTCTTGTGCAAAGTAAGCCGCTACCGCGCCCAGTACAGTCATAACAATTACTGATTGCTTAGCAGCCATCCAGCCAGCTTTACGGGCACCAGCTATATCTTTAGCACCCAGGTGCTGGCCGACTAAAATAGAGCCCGCCATTGAAACGCCTAGGCCGATAACCATCGACACTGACAGCAGTGTTACACCAGTACCATAGGCGGCATAGGCCGCCGTACCATAGTTGGCTATAACCCATAAAAAGCCAATAAACCCAATTTGCATAATGGCTTGTTCTAATATGGTGGGCAGTCCAATGCGACATATATCACCCAGGTCTTTTTTTAATTTGTCAGCTTGCAATGAAAACGGTAGCACCAGCCGGCCGCTAAACCATGAGCCAAAGGCAACCAACAACACACATAAATTGGCAATACCGCTGCCCCAGGCATTACCGCCGACGCCCAATGCCGGTATAGGGCCAGCGCCATGAGTTAAAATAGTACACATCACAATGGTCAGTACCGCCATTAGCAAGGCGTAATACATCGGCGTTTTGGCATCGCCAACGGCGCGCAGCCCGGCAGCCAACACCATGTAGGCGGCAATGGGGAAATAGAAAAAACTGAAATTGCGCATATACGTTATTGACTGCTCGGTGGCGCCAACAGTTAAGTTAAATATGCCAACAACATAGGGCGTGGCTGGCCAGACAATAAGTGTGCTAACAAAACCGAGAAAGCCAGCAAATAAAGATGCGGTGGTGAGCAGCCGCGCCGCTGCTGCTGAGTCATTGGCACCCCATTGTCTTGCAACTAGGGCTAGTGTGGCTGTCGATATGCCGCTGATAACGGCTGCAAATATAAAATATAAACGCTGCCCTGTAGTAAGCGCGGCTACGGCATCGCCGCCCAGCGGGGCGACAATTTTTATATTGATAATATTGACGATAGTGAAAAATAAAAATACCGAGCCAGACGGAATAGCTAATGCCCAAATAGTTCGCCAATTAGTCTGGGGTATCGTTGTATCCGTCATAAGGTAACCTTTGTCAGAGCTAACTGTTACCAACGGCTTGCTCAAAGAAGAATTTTTTAGCGCTTTAACTAACCCAATTAAATAGGGTTCAGCTCTAAATTATTAACCAAAATGACATACATATTATTACTACGATTGTTAAATCTAAATGCCGTTTCTTGTAGATGCAAAGACAGTGTATGTTTATGGATACCATTAAATCTAGGAATGCGCTGACGGCTGAAGTCCCAAAAGCTATCTAATAATGAATGATCTTTGGTTGCTATGTCTAAGCGTCTTTTTAGTCGGCTGCTGTTCGGTGCCATTAAGGCAACCGCCCCCCTCAGTTGCTCCCAGTTGGCCGTGTCGCCAGCTAAGGCAGGAGCAGAGATCAGTTGCTGTGCTGCGCTTACTTCGTTGTCAGATATTACTTGCATGGCAATATCATCATCTTCAATACGCAAGGTATAAATATCTTGTTTAGCGGTGTTGATATCGGCAGTATCAGTGTGGGCTATCCAGCGTCGAAGTTTTAGATAAATAGAATTAACCGAGCGGATACTTATGCCTGTTTGCGAGGCGCATTCGGTTGCGGTTAGGTCTTGGGTGAAACCAAATAACACGCCAAGAAATAATTCTTCACTAATACGAGAATGGCGATAATAGCGATTTTTCGCCTGATGGCGGCTCAACTTGGTTGGTGCTGATGTGATAAGGATAGAGTCCTGATTCAATTCTTGCTCAGCGATACTGACATAGTGGCTATTACTGGAAGGCATTATTGTTTTCTCTGCGATAAACTTGAATATAATTTAAATACACTATACCAGCTATAGACCACTAGTGCTGGATGCTAGCTGCAGCGCTGGTAACGGTAATAATTTTACTATGGTTGATCTTGGCTGGATTTAAGAACAATTATCGCTTGCTTACGACTGCTTGCACATTACTATTGATAATAATAATTTAGCACTAGGGTAGTATCATCAGTTGGCGCAGAAAATCGCCCAAACCCATAGGATAATCATCATTTTAAGCAACCATGAATTAGCGCTAGTTCAGCAGTTTCAAACCTCTTTACAGGCTGCCTATATCCGTGGCGTAGTGGTTATCAGTGGCGACCAAGAATGGGCACAGCAATATGGTGCTGAGCTGTTAACAATACTTGATAATAATTCATTATGGGTGGGCGATGGCGCGCCGGCGGATGTAAACAGTGACGTGGCAGCCAATGCCAAGCGGTATTTAGGGCAGGATTTCAAGGCGATTGTCTTCAACTGTTATTCTGGCTTTCATCCCGACGGTTTCGGCGCGCTCAGTGGCACTGTAGTCGGCGGCGGCGTGCTAGTGCTATTAACGCCGAGCTTTGATCAATGGGCGAGTTATCAAGACCCTGATTATCAGCGAATAGCTGCACACAATACTAAAATAAGTAGTCATAATTTTATTCAGCGGATAATTGACACACTTTCTCAGAATGAAAAGCTATGGCGTATAGAACAACAAGCAGCTGTAAATAGTTTTCCGCCAATCAATGCGCCGGCATTTACTCCAACCACAGACTTTACTCTGACTACAGATCAGCTAGCTGCCTTTGACGGGATTAAAAAAGTGGCCTATGGCAGAGCAAAGCGGCCACTGGTGATCACTTCTGATAGAGGTAGAGGAAAGTCTACAGCGTTAGGGGTTGCGGCAGCTGAGCTATTACAGGAGGCTACTACTAGAGTAGCGCTATGCGCGCCGAGTAGGGCATCTGTTAACGCCGTATTTAGTCATGCTCACGCTTCCTTGCCTGACTCCACCCTGAACGGTAATACTTTGGCCTGTGCCGACAGGCAGCTGTTTTTTATGCCGCCAGATGAGTTGCTGCGGCTGAAGCCTATTGCCGACATTGTTCTGGTTGATGAGGCTGCAGCGATACCTGCGAGTGTATTAACAGCAATTCTATTGCATTATCCGCGGGTGGTGTTTGCCACTACGGTGCATGGTTATGAAGGTAATGGCAGAGGGTTTGCCGTTCGATTTAAGCAAACTCTGGAAGATTTACGCCCCCAATGGCGGCGAGTACTTTTGCAGCAGCCAGTGCGCTGGGCTGAAGCTGATTTTTTAGAATCGCTGACCGCTGATTTGTTGCTGCTAAATGCCAGCGAGTCAGTCATTACCAAGCCATTTGTTAAAGGAGATTTGCAGTTAAAGTTTATTAGCGGCATTGACTTAATGGCCAATGAGAAATTACTCGGTGAATTGTTTGGCTTGTTAGTGCAAGCACATTATCGAACTAGCCCCGATGATTTGCGCTTGTTGTTAGATGGGCCAAATATAAAAGTTGTGGTGGCCGTTTATGATAATGCTGTTGTTGGCGGCGTATTAGTTTCAGTAGAGGGCAATATTGAACAGCAATTACATCAGCCAATTGAGCAAGGTGATAGAAGAGTTTCAGGTCACTTAGTGCCACAGCTATTGGCAGCCCAGGCAGCCATGCAGAATATTTTAGGCTTAGGTTGCTGGCGGGTTATGCGCATAGCCGTTCATCCAGATTTGCGCCGCCATGCTATTGGCCGCAAGTTGCTTGATGCCGTTGTTGATAAAGCTAGAACCAAGCGGCAGGATTATGTGGCGACCAGCTTTGCTTCTAGCGCCGACGTAGTTGATTTTTGGCAAGCTAACGGCTTTACCCTACAGCACATAGGGTGGCGTCGCGATAGTGTTAGCGGCGGCCATGCAGTGGTAATGGCTAGGCCAATTAGTGACGCAACCATTAATATTTTTAATCAGCAAAATCAAAGATTGCGAACCCAGCTACCTATTTTATTGGCAGCTACTTTGGGTAATGTTGAAGCTGAAATTGCAGTGAGGTATATAAAAAATATGCCACTAACAGATCAGCACATAAGTGCTGCCGATGGCCGTGAAATTGGTCTGTTTGTTGATCATCAGCGTAGTTTTGAGACTAGTATTGCCGCTTTAAGCAATGCGGCGTTAATGCTGTTAGCTAATTTGAATGACCAAAAGCTCTGCGAATTAGTGGTGGTTAAAGTATTGCAGCATAAACCGTGGCAGCAAACAGCGGATTTATTCGGCTATAGTGGAAAAGGCGAGATAATAGCTGATTTGAAGCAAGCCTATAGAGGACTTTTATAATAACCAGTAGATGATAAGCCAAATAGTTTATTGGTTAATGCGATAGTAGCAGAAATAGATACTAGCTAGCTGGTAATTAGTTTGTGTTAGCGTAGTCATTGTGAGATTCACACTGTTATTATGATGACAAAGATTCACTCTATGCAGGTAAACGAAACTATTGAAAAATCTTTGATAGCAGTTGTTGTTTAATTAGTTTCCCTAATGATAATAAGTAAGATGCTAGGAACAGAACTTATGACTGGTTTGTTAAGCTCGCAGAACTTTAAACAAGAGCTAGAAGCACAACAAAAATTGGTATCTCGAGCTAACGGTTTGTCAGCGCTAGCGCTGATAGATATTGATTCCTTTAAGCATATTACTGACAATTATGGCCATCTAGTCGGCGTTGCTGTCATCAGCCGTCTTACTGAATTTTTGCAGTCTTGTTTGCGTAGTAGCGATATTTGCAGCCGCGATAGTGATGAAAAATTCGCTATTATTATGCCTGCTACAAGCGTAGATCAAGCTGCTGAAAAGATTGACAGTATTAGGCAAGAATTTGCCATGTTAGTACAAGCCAGTGCAGTGGGTAATTTTAATGTTACGTTTAGTGCTGGTATTTCTGCTATTAAAGCCGAGATAACTGATATAACTAGCGTTATTGAAGCGGCGGATAACGCATTAATTGAGGCCAAATCTGCTGGTCATAATAGGATAAAAATCGCACCTTAAATTATCATATTTTGCTTCAGTGGGCGATGCCAGATTTGGCGTCGCTTTTTTTATTTTGTAGAAAGCAGCCTTTAGGAAAAATCATGGCTAAAGTGAAAAAGATGTCATCACTGTTTGTATTGTTTGGTTATTTGCTACCGTATAAAAGTCGGTTGATTGCTGCAAGTTGCGCGTTAATTTTTACAGCGGCTATTACTTTGGCGATTGGTCAAGGCGTTCGTATCTTGATTGATGAAGGTTTTGTCGGCGGCTCCCAAGATCAATTAAATAAAGCAATAGGCTTTATTGTACTGTTGGCATTTTTCATGTCGATAGGTACATTTATTCGCTTTTATTTGGTGTCTTGGCTGGGTGAGCGGGTTAGTGCCGACATTCGATTAGAAGTGTTTAATCATATTATCACCTTGCACCCTAGTTATTTTGAAACTAACCGCAGTGGCGAAATTATGTCGCGGTTAACCACTGATACTACCTTATTGCAGTCAATTATAGGGTCATCAGTTTCAATGGCATTGCGTTCTTCGCTAACTATGGCTGGTGCGTTGCTGATGTTGTTGGTGACTAATTTTAAACTAACAATGATGGTGCTTGGCGTTGTGCCCATTGTCTTAGTACCTATTTTATTTTATGGCAGAAAGGTACGTACCTTATCGAGGCAAAGCCAAGACACCATTGCCAATGTTGGTACTTATGCTGGCGAAATTATTCAGAATATTAAAACGGTCCAAAGTTACACTCAGGAAAATACTGAAAAATCATCTTTTGCTAAAGAAGTCGAAAACGCTTTTTCTGTTGCGCGCCGGCGAGTATCGCAACGAGCGTGGTTAATCGCAGTTGTTATTTTGTTAGTGTTTAGTGCGTTGTCGGCAATGTTGTGGGTTGGCGGACGTGATGTTTTAGCCGGCAATATGAGCGGCGGTGATTTAGGTGCGTTTGTGTTTTATGCCATTATTGTTGCTAGCGGCGTAGCTACTTTATCTGAAGTGTTTGGTGAGCTGCAGCGCGCCGCAGGAGCAACCGATAGATTGGTAGAGCTGATGGAGGCCCCGAGTGAAATTTTGGCACCTGAAAAAGGCGCGATAGCGCCAATCTCCTTAGCCGCTGAATTATCTTTTGACAAGGTGAATTTTTGTTATCCATCAAGGCCAGATGAGTTGGCTTTGGATGACTTTAGTTTACTAATTGAGGAGGGTAAAAGCTTAGCTTTAGTTGGCCCTTCAGGTGCTGGTAAGTCTACTGTGTTTGAGTTATTGCAGCGGTTTTATGATCCCCAGTCGGGCCATGTTAATTTAGCGCAGGAAGATATACGTCAGTTTGACCCTCATGATTTACGTCAGCAATTAGCGGTGGTATCACAGCAGCCAGCATTGTTCAGTGCTGACGTGTCTTATAATATTCGTTATGGCAAACCTGATGCTACCGATGCAGAGGTGGAAGCTGCAGCGAGGGCGGCTTATGCCCACGAGTTTATTTGTAAATTACCGGAGGGCTATGGCAGTTTTCTAGGTGAGCAGGGGGTAAGGTTATCTGGTGGTCAGCGACAACGAGTCGCTATCGCCCGAGCAATATTAAAAGATCCGCGAATATTATTATTGGATGAGGCGACCAGCGCTCTGGATGCAGAGAGCGAACATCAAGTTCAGCTGGCTCTAGAAAAGCTTATGCAGAACAGGACTACTATTATTATTGCCCATCGCTTATCTACTATTTTGCATGCCGATAAAATAGCTGTGCTTGATAGAGGCAAGATAGTGGCTACTGGTAAGCATAGTGAATTGATGCAAAGTTCTGAGCTGTATCAGCGCTTAGCTAAATTACAATTTGATTCTCACGCTAGTTGAGTAACTAAACAAAATCTTTTATCCAGCCCTTGAAATATTTTTCATTGGACTTATATAAATTGGGTGCTTATGTCTCTCGTAGAGTAGGCGCATCCCATTAATTTATATTGCTTCAACGGAGAATATATTATGAATAGAATAGATTTATCCCCCCTATATCGCAGTAGCATAGGCTTTGATCGTTTTGGATCGCTGCTAGATACTGCAATGCGAAATGAATCATCAGCTGGCGGTTATCCCCCCTATAATATTGAAGTGGTTGGCGAAAATGAATATTCAATCACTTTAGCCTTAGCCGGTTTTGATGAAGCTGATTTGAACATTCAAACTGAAAAAGGTGTGCTGTCAATTCGTGGCGAGCAAGCTGCTATGGAAGATAGTGGCGAGTATCTTTACAAGGGTATTGCTAATCGTACCTTCGAAAGAAAGTTTAACTTAGCTGATCATGTTGAAGTTAAAGGTGCGGCCCTTGCTAACGGCTTGCTAGTGATAAGTTTGGTTAAAGAAGTGCCCGAGGCACTTAAGCCAAGAAATATTGCTATTAATGGCAAAGCAGCTTTGGTTGATGCTAACGCCGCCTAAAACGAAGTGTACTTGATCTTAAAGGCCCCGCTTATGCTGGGCTTTTTTGTTAGCCAATATGTGTTTTAAATGCTTGTAACACCATACTCTCATGAACGTTTTTGGTCTGAATAATACTGAGCTCTCTACTGAGATTTAACGCAGGAGTGTTTAGTGCTTTAAGTTCCTGATGTTTAATTTCTGACTTCAACGCTAACTCTGATAAGCAGCCTAGGCCAAGCCCTGTTTTCACCGCTTGCTTTATAGCCTCGCTATTACCCAGCTCTAGCTTTACCTTTAGATTGCTCATGACGCCGCGGCAGGCGAGGGAGAATATCTCGCGAGTTCCTGATCCTGGCTCACGTAGTATCCACGACTCATTAATCATCATATTGGCAGTTATTTTATTTTTTCTAGCCAGTGGATGGTCAGGTCTGCAAAATACTTTTAGAGAGTCAGTGCGCCAAGGCTGACAACTTAGTTGCTGAGTGTGGCAAGGGCCTTCAATTAAACCAATGTCGGCTCGCAAATGCAGCATGTCGTCAATTACATGCTCGGTATTGCCAACACTAAGGTCTATTTCTACCTGGGGATGAGTTTTGGCAAACTCCCCAATCATCGCCGGCACTAAATAGTTGCCAATAGTTGAACTAGCACTAATTTTTAAATGGCCCTGTAAAAAGTCATCATTGGCACTGTGTTCTATTTCTAGAGCTTGTTGTAATAACTGATGCACTTTAGGTTGAAGCCAGCGACCATAATCATTGAGTTGTAGGCGCTTGCCGTGGCGATGAAACAGCGGTGCGTCGAGTTGTTTTTCTAGTTCAGCCAGCGACATGCTAGTAGCTGACTGGCTTAAGGCAATGCTGTCGGCTGCTTTGCTGACAGAGCTAGTTTTGGCAACGGCATTAAACACTGATAACTGTTTGAGGGTAATTCTCATGATTAATCCTATATCAGAAAAATTGAAATGGAATATATATATAATCAAATTTACTTATTTATAGCTCAGCCTTATAGTTATATCAATGATTAATTAGTGAGGAATAAGTTGTGATTAACGCAGAAGTAGTAATTATCGGCGCAGGCCCAACTGGTTTGTTCCAAGTTTTTGAGCTCGGTTTACTAGGTTTAAAAGCTCATGTGATTGAGTCTTTAGATAAGCCCGGTGGGCAATGCAGTGAACTTTATCCTGATAAGCCGATATATGACATTCCGGCCTGCCCAGCGATTGGGGCGCAGGAGTTAACCGATCGGTTGTTGGAGCAAATCGCACCATTTGACGCTACCTTCCATTTCGGCCAAGAAGTGAATTTTTTAGATAAGCAGGCTGATGGAAAATTTTTAGTCAAAACTAATACTGGCCAAGAATTTTTAGCTCAGGCAGTAATTATTGCCGCCGGCATGGGTTCGTTTACCCCGATACGCCTAAGAGTGCCAGAAATAGACCAGTTTGAGGGCGATCAGCTAGTTTATAACGTGAAATCTGCTGAGCAGTATCGTGGTAAAGATGTGGTTGTGCTTGGCGGTGGAGATTCTGCTTTAGATTGGAGTTTAGCGCTGCAGCCAATCGCTAATTCGGTGACCTTGATTCATCGCAATCTTAAGTTTAAAGCGGCACCCGCTAGTGTGGCGAAAATGGAAGCCTTGTGTGAAGCCGATGAAATGCAGTTTTTATTAGGCAATGTTTCTGGTTTTGAAAGTGAAGCGGGCAAGCTGAAAAAAATTAAGGTGACTGGTGGTGATGGCGTGACACGAATTCTGGAATTAGACAATTTGCTAGCATTTTTTGGTTTGTCACCAAAGCTTGGCGCTATTGCTGACTGGGGTTTAGATTTACATAAAAGCCAAATCAAGGTTGATACGGAAAAATTCCAAACCTCTGTTAATGGCTTGTACGCAGTCGGGGATATTAATTATTATCCGGGTAAGAAAAAGTTAATTTTGAGTGGTTTTCACGAGGCGGCACTGGCGGCATTTGCCATTAAGGAGCAGTTAAATCCAGATATGAAAGTACATCTTCAATACACCACGACTAGCCCGATTATGCATAAGCGGTTACAAGTAGAAGACCCGTTTGCCGCTTAGGCGGCAGCAGGTTGTTCTTCGACAGGTGTTTTAAGACGGGCAATTTTTATCTTAAACGCCATAAATAATATGGTCATAAATGGACTTATAATATTAAAGAAACAAAACGGTAAATAGCTCAGCGTGGCTACACCTAAAACACTGGCCTGAAATGCACCGCAGGTATTCCAAGGCACCAGCACCGATGTCACAGTCCCCGTGTCCTCAAGCGTTCGGCTTAAATTTTCGGGAGCCAAACCTCTATCTTTATAGCTTTCTGCATACATGCTGCCGGGTACGGCAATGGCAAGGTATTGGTCAGGCGTTGCAACATTGGCAAGACCGCAGGTTGCTGCTGTGGCGGCAACTAAGCCGGTGTCAGAATGTACTTTCTCCATAACTGCGTCTGAAATTCGCTGTAATAAACCCGCTGCTTGCATGGCACCACCAAACACCATGGCCGATAAAATAAGCCAAATAGTTTTTAGCATGCCATACATGCCCTTTGATTTAAGTAAGTCATCGACAATTTGATTGCCAGTAGCTATTTGTATACTGCCAAAGAATGCCGTCATGATGGCAACAAAATATTGTTGCGGGCCGTCGTATGTTTTGGCCACGCTGGCTATTAACTCCGGTTGGAAAAAAATAGCGGCTACTGCGCCGCAAATTGCGCCAATGAATATTGCCGGTAGCGCAGGAATTTTGCTAATAATCATCACAAACACTAGACCTGGTACTAAAAATAACCAGCCAGTAATGTTAAAACTTTCCTGAATTGTTTGTTGCATGCTGGCGACTTCGTCAAGCTGTACCACTGTTTGAGACTGAAAGCCGATAAGCAGAAATATTACTAGGGAGATTAATATCGATGGCCCAGAGGTGTAAGCCAAATATCGGATATGGGTAAACAGTTCGGCACCAGCAACTGCTGGGGCTAAGTTAGTTGTATCAGACAGAGGGGACATTTTGTCACCAAAGTAGGCACCAGAAATTATTGCTCCAGCCACTAGGCCTTCGTTAATGCCTAACGCTTTACCAATGCCTACCAAGGCGATACCAACAGTGGCTGCGGTGGTCCATGAACTACCAACCGCAAGCGATACTATTGCCGCAATAATACAGCTAGCAAACAAAAATATTTGTGGGCTAAGAATTTCAAGACCGTAGTAAATCATGGTGGGGACAATGCCGCTGAGTAACCATGTGCCAGATAGCGAACCAATCATTAGCAGAATAAGTATTGCGCCCATGGCTTTATTAATACTGCCAGTTATACAGTCATGAATATGTTCCCAGTTATTACCCTGTTTAGCGGCTATCGCTACCGCTAGTGCGGCGGCAAATAATAACGAAATTTGGTTGGCACCATTTAGTGAATTATCGCCGAAGGTGTAAATACTAGCGGCTAAAAAACCGACTAACAAGATGATGGGGCTAAGGGCAGTGAACAGAGAAACTTGGTGTATTTTATCGTTTTTCATTAATCGTTATCGCTTGTTATCGATTTATTTTATTAGCTGTCAGCCTATAGCAAAAGGTCTACAGGTCAAGTTTGGCAATACTAAGATTTTTTGACGAACTTGGTTAAAATAACAATACGGGTACCGTTTACTCTGCCTTCTATATGATCTGGGTTATCGCCAACCAAACCAATGCCGCGCACTGCAGTGCCACGTTTGGCGACAAAGCTGGTGCCTTTAACGTCTAAGTCTTTGATTAAGGTAACCGTGTCACCAGCGCTTAACTGCGTGGCGTTACTATCATAATGCTTAATATCTTCGTCTTCGTCTTCGTCTTCGTATTCACCTTCACCTTCACCAGTGGCTTGTGCCCATTTCAACGTGTCGTCTTCGAGATACATCATCGCTAACAAATCGACCGGCCAACCCTCGTCTTTAATACGGTTAAGCAGCCGCCATGCCATTACTTGTACCGCTGGTACTTGGCTCCACATACTGTCATTTAAGCAGCGCCAATGATTTGGCTTGGTTGTTGCTGGATCGTTGATCTGTTCTAAGCAACTGTTACACACCATTATGCTGTTATCTAATGTGTCGCTTAAGTCAGGCGGCAGTTTATAGCTAGCTAAGGTATTAGTTGCGGCGCATAGCTCGCATTTAGATTCACTGCGTTCATGCAGTGCCAGTTCAATACTCATGGGCTTTCTCTGTTATTAGTTTAATGTCAGCTGCCGCTAATAGCGGCGCATTATGCCCTAAATCTCGGTCTACTTGGTCGCGACATGAGTGTTCTAGCTAATCAAATGCGCCATTAATGAGGCATAATTCATCGCTAGACATAGCAATGTCGCTAAGTTAACAAATAGCGCTAATGGGACAATCTATCGCAGCATAAATAGTAAGGAACCTTCGTTCAGATAAATGACGGTGGCGGTGATGATCAATCCTAGATAAAGACCTATCGATATCTGGCCAAACTAAAGCTCGGGGGTCATCTCTGCCACGTTTTTAAAGAAGGTCTCATTTACATGGCAGTATAAACTGTAAGCCAAAAAGCTAATAAAAATGGCCCACACTACTAGTTTGCCGGCTGCATAAGGCCCGTTACTGATAAATAACGGATCGTCGCCCTTAAAAATTATTGCCAGTGCGACAAAGACAAAATAGATAGCCCATAGCTTGTTTCTTTTGATGCAGCGTTGCTATGACATTATTATCTCCTGAGTTATTTCAGCGAAGCGCCATCTACTTGGGTAAACTCAGTATATGCAGATAAGTCGATGTCGTTAATGCAGGCTATATTGACGCCATAAAGAGAGGGATCACTGCGGCGTTGATGGTGGGTGTATATCCCGCAGGTTTTGCAAAAATAGTGTTTGGCGATTTTTTTATTCCATTGATATAAAGTCAAATTGTCAGCGCCGAGGGTAATAGTTAAGGCGATTATCGGTACCGGCTGCATCAGAGCATTCTTTTTTGTGCACAAACTGCAATTGCAACGCAGAGGTTCTATTTTGTTATTGGCCAGCTCAATAGTGAATTGAACTGCGCCGCAGTGGCATTGGCATGTGTGTTGTTTTGGCATAATGATGTCTGCGCTCTAGTACTAGTTAGCATTATTATTGTTGCACTATAAGTGGATAGCTACTGATGACACAAATAATACCCTTAACGCCGCGGCTTGCGGCGATCTATAAACAGTATGAGGCCGCCAATAAAGACTATGACATTGTTTGGGATACCTGCTGTGATCATGGTTATTTAGGACAAAAGATATTAGCGAGTAATCAGCGTGGACAGCTTGTTTTTGTTGACCAAGTTATAAGTATTACTAAAGCGCTAAGCGAGCAGCTGGAGGGTCAACCGTACACTAATTATACGATTTACACCCAAGACCTCGCCCAGTTGAAACTGACCATAGATAAAAGCCATTTAGTCATTATTGCCGGTATTGGTGGCCAGCTGATGGCTGAGTTGCTGCCCCGCTTGCTAGCTAATAATAAAGCAGCTACAGATTTTATTTTTTGCCCTAGTACCAGCGGGTATAGCTTGCGTGATTATCTAGCTAACAATAATTTTGGTTTATTGGCTGAGACTATCGTTGCCGATAATAATCGGTTTTATGAAATTATCTACGCGCGCTATAAGTCTGCTGATTTAGAAGGCGTGTCGCTATTGGGCGAAATGTGGGATCGCAATAGCAGTGATCATCAACGCTATTTAAAAAACTTAATCAATTTGTATGAAAAAAGACTGATGGGCAGTAAGGCCAGCGCTGCACAAGAAATTTTAGCCTTGTATCAGCAATGCTATGACGATAATTTCAATTAGTGTAGTTTTGACAGCAGTATCAAGGTGGATGTTCTAATTACGCCATCAATATTACCTATTTCTTCTAACTGAGCATCTAACTCTTGGGTGGTCGGTTCTTGTAGTACTGCCATTAAGTCGTATTCGCCATTAACCGAGTAAATGGATTGTACTGCCGGAATTTTTTTCAGTAGTAATGTTATCGCGCGGTATTTTTTTGGGTCGACAGTAATCATTGAATGAGCGCTTATCATTTGCTGAGCGAAATCGGGATCTATAGCAACGGTATAGCCAGTAATAACGCCAGCTTTCTCTAGTTTGGTTAAGCGATCTTGCGCGGTTGCGCGACTAACCTTTAGTTGCCGGGCGAGGGCAGTAATGCTTTCGCGACTGTTGTGGCTAAGCAGAGTTAATAATTGCCGATCTAAGGCATCTGTTTTGATCATTTTTCCACCGTATTAATCATTTAGATAGATTAACTATACAATATGATAAGGATATATGTGCATTAATATCAAGATGATTATTCTTTTTGACAAGTATAGGCCGTAAAATAGGGTCAACTGTTTTATTATTCAAATCCTCGGAGTTAGCCATGTTAGGTCAATCGAAAATACTATCAACAGCGATATTAGATGTGATTGTGGAAGGCACCCCGTTGCGAACCCATGTTGAGTTAGACAATGCTCGCCAGCACGTTAATGCAGACAATTACAGCCAACCAGTATTGTTGCTACAAAAACAATTAATTAGAGAAAAGGCGCGGCGTTTTATTGCTGCTATGCCGAGAGTACACCCTCACTTTGCGCTTAAGTGTAATCCGCTGCCTGAAATTATTTCAATCTTTCAAGATGAAGGTGTTGGTTTTGAAATTGCATCAAAAAAAGAGCTAGAATTATTGCTCGCCCAAGGTGTTAATCCGGCAACAGTGTTTTATAGCAATCCTATTAAGTCCAACCAGCACTTACAATTTGCGGTTGACCAGGGCGTTGAGTGGTATGTGGTGGACTCGGTAGATGAGTTGAGAAAAGTGCATAGTGCTAAGTCAGACGCTAAATTCTATCTGCGGTTTTATACATCGAATGAAGGAGCTGTGTGGGAGCTGTCGAGTAAATTTGGCGCTAGTGATAGTGATGTGGCTGATATTATTGCCGTTGCACAGGAGCTAGCTGCCGACTTGGGTGGGGTAACTTTCCACGCGGGCTCCCAGTGTTTGAATATTCAAAACTGGGTTACAGGTATTCGCAGTGCTAGAAAACTATTTGATCAGCTTGAGGCGCTAAACTTTAACCCACGCTTGTTAAATATCGGTGGTGGTTATCCTGTGCCCTTAGGTAATATTACGCCTGAAATTGAAGCAATAGGTGCCGCCATATCAGCAGAACTAGAAGCATTTGGTGAGCACGTTAAAGTTATTGCTGAGCCTGGTCGTTACTTGGTCGCTGATGCGGGCCATTTTGTGTGCCGGGTCGTTGGCACCGCCAGTAGAGGTGAGCAGCGTTGGTTGTATTTAGATGCTGGCTTTTACGGCGGCCTAATAGAAATGAATGATCTGCCATTTATATTACATACCGATCGCAGCGAACCAACACGCGACTGGCATATGGCAGGACCTACTTGCGATTCTATTGATGTGTTTAAAGAAGTGCGTCAATTGCCCGCAGATATGCAAGCTGATGACTTTGTGTACATAGAAGCTGGCGGTGCCTATACCAATTCCACTGCCTGTGAATTTAACGGCTTTGCCATACCAGCAGTGAAATTCATTTAACTTTTGATATTGGAGTGCCCTGGCTTGGTTTGAAAAATCAGCGGCGGATAGCCACAAGGTTTGCGCTTAGCATAATCGCTCCGCCAATTATCAATGACAATTCAAACTGCTCTTGGTAAAGCAATACGCCTATGATGGCGATCAACGGTAGGCGCAGGAAGTCTAGCGTAACTATTGTGGTCACTTCTGCATACTGCATGGCTCTGGTCAGGCAAAAATGCGCAGTCAAGGCACTAAAGCTAACCAGTACCAGCCATGGCCAGTGACTAGCTTGTGGCCAGCGCCAATCGCTTATCGACAGTATTAGTCCAATCGGTAGTTGAATAAGGCACATATAGAATAATATGGTGAGAGGGTGTTCTGTGCTTGAGAGAGCCTTGCTGGTGGTATGTGAAACTGAAAATAGCAATGCCGAGGCTAGGACAACAAATGCGCCAGGCTCAATAACATCATAGCCTGGCTTGACTATTACAACTACACCAAAGAGTCCGAGTATTATGGATAGTATTTTTCGGCCAGTGATTTTTTCTTTTAAAAATATTGCCGCAATAATTGCTGTCCATATAGGGACGGTAAATTCTAAGGCAAACACCTCTGCTAGCGGCAGCAGTGATATGCCCCAAAACCACGTGTATTGCCCAGCAAAATGAAAAATATTCCTACCGCTGTGTAGTTTTACCTTGGTTGTGCTAAATAGCTCTGTGCGTTGCTTTAGTGCAATTATTAAGGTGATACATAACAGTCCAATTACGCTGCGAACAAGCAAGGTATGATAAATAGGCACCAAACCACTTAACTCTCTGGCACAAACGGCAATCGTTGAGAACGACACCAATGCTCCCATCATCCATATTACGGCGCTTAGGGGGTGGTAGTTACTCGTTACGTTATGCATGGATTAGTTAGGGCATGCAGCAAAACCGGCTGCTCATAGGTATCATTGCACCATTCTAGCTTAGCGCTAACTTGCTTAGGGACCATCGCGCCAATAGCTATTGGTCTAAAGTCAAAGCTTTGATAAAATGTTGCCAAGTGTGCGAAAGGCAAGCAGTAAATCGTTTTATAAATATTAGAATTGGCTAATAAATAGGCAACTAATTTTTCGGCGATGCCTTGTTGTCGAAAAGCGCTATCAACATACATGCCACCGAGTTCGGCTATGTCGTCAACAATATATTGCAGTCTGCCGACGCCTACTGTTACAGCACTGGTTTTAGCAACAGCGATAAGCTCGTTTTCGAGGCAAGACGGCTTAAAACCAATGGTTTTGTATTGTTGATTTATCCAGAGTAAATCAGCCTCTTTTGCATCAGATATAGTGATTTGGCTTTGCATACGTTGGCTTTTCATAGCGTTGAACAGATATAGGCGCAAATTATACAGTTTATCGCATCAGGGTGATGTCTCTTTAATCGCTAGTTTAACTAGTTAATATCAACCACTGTCACACAATTGTCACAATCCATTCATATAGTTGTCACCAAGTAATCCTAGTATCTCAGGCGTTAACCTAAATAGTGCTTTCAGGAGCAAATAATGAAAATGAAACTTGGTGTGATAAGTGTGGTGGCAGCGATTAGCTGTGTCGTAACTCCACTGTCAATGGCTAGAGATAATGTAGAAGTAGTTGGTTCTTCAACAGTTTACCCCTTTGCTACGGTGGTTGCTGAGCGTTACGGTCGTGCCACCGGCAAAGCGACACCAAAAATCGAATCGACAGGTTCTGGTGGCGGTTTAAAACTGTTCTGCTCAGGGGTTGGTACTCAGTTTCCTGATATCACTAATTCTTCCCGTCGTATTAAGCTAAGTGAGTTCGATAAATGCGCGGAAAACGGTGTTACTGAGGTTATCGAAATTAAAGTAGGCTTTGATGGCATTGTACTAGCTAACTCTACTAAGACCGCTGCGATGGATATTACCCGTAGAGATATATTCTTTGGTTTGGCCAAAATGGTGCCTGGTGAAGAAGACGGTAAGTTAATTGAAAACCCTTATACAACTTGGCAAGAAGTTAATCCCATGTTGCCAAATACTAAAATTGAAGTATTAGGTCCACCGCCAACTTCAGGTACCCGTGATGCATTTGCTGAGCTAGCAATGGAAGGTGGTTGTAAGTCAGTTGCTTGGATTAAGGCAATGAAGAAGACCAACAAAAAACAATACAAAGCGATTTGCCATAGTATTCGTGAAGATGGTGCATATATTGAAGTTGGCGAAAATGATAATTTGATCGTCCAAAAACTTAATGCAAACGCTGACGCTTTTGGTGTGTTTGGTTTTAGCTTTTTAGAGCAAAATGCAGATAAAGTTCAAGGTTCGTTAATTGAAGGGATAGCCCCTACCTTTGAATCGATCTCTGATAAGTCTTACCCAGTATCTCGCCCATTATACTTTTATGTTAAAAAAGCACATGTTGGTGTAGTGCCCGGTATTGATGGTTACCTGAAAGAATTCACTAGTGAAAAAGCATTTGGTGAAGAAGGTTATCTCACCGACAAAGGTATGATTCCAATGTCTACAGAGATGCGTAAAGCAACCCGTGAAACAGCTGCTTCGTTAATATCGATGAAGCGCAGTGACTTGTTGTAATCGCTAGCATAATAAATGTTATAGATGAGATAGCTCGTCACCGAAAGGTGACGGGCTATCTTAGTAACTAGCTGTATGTTTTATCCGATTATTAGAGAATATTACTAATCATGCAACCCACTAGCCTGTTAATTATACTTATCTGCTTTTCCGTCTTTGCTTTTGTAGTCGGGAAAAGGCAGTCGCTAGCAATTGCAAAGCCAATGGGCGGTATTCGCTATTTGCATTCATTGCCAGTGTATTACGGTATGCAAGCGGTTATTTGGTGCGGCTTACCTGCTTTAGTCGTTTTATTATTTGGAATGATTTTTCAAAGCTCCATTGTCAACGATATGGTAATGGATTCAGTGTCAGCTGATTTAATTCCTGCCAACCAATCAGAATATAATTTACTACTCAATAGAATTGAAAACGTTGCTTACGGGGCCTTATCCAGAGACGGGCAAAATGTGGGAGTCTTAGCGGCCGCTGACAAACTGATTGCTTTACAAACTAATGGTCGTTGGTTGTTAACTTTTATAGTGAGTTGTTTAGCTATTAGTGGGCTGTTGTTTGCGAGAGCTAAAATTACGCCCCAGTTGCAAGCTCGTGAGCAAGTAGAGAAAATGACTCAGGCACTATTATTAGCTTGTGCTTGTATTGCAGTTTTTACAACATTAGGGATTGTCTTATCCGTTGTTTTTGAGTCTATTCGTTTCTTTCAAATGGTGCCGATTACTGAATTTATTTTCGGCTTGGAATGGAGCCCGCAGATTGCTATCCGTGCCGATCAAGTAGGTTCTTCAAGCAGCTTTGGCGCGGTGCCATTATTTACTGGTACTTTAATGGTGTCGGCTATTGCGATGCTAGTAGCGGTGCCTGCAGGGTTAATGTCGGCTATATACTTAGCCGAATATGCAAGTCCTAACCTACGTAATTATGCCAAGCCAGCACTAGAGATTTTGGCTGGTATCCCAACAGTTGTTTATGGCTTTTTTGCCGCCTTGACAGTAGCGCCTTTTGTCCGCGAATTAGGTGCGTCAATGGGGGTGTCAATTTCCTCGGAAAGCGCATTAGCCGCAGGTGCTGTAATGGGCGTGATGATTATTCCATTTATTTCATCGCTATCTGATGACGTTATTACTGCCGTACCTCAAGCCATGCGTGACGGGTCGCTGGCCATGGGGGCGACTAAGTCAGAAACTATTCGTAAGGTTATTATTCCAGCGGCGCTGCCAGGTATTGTTGGCGGTATTTTGCTGGCTGTATCGCGGGCTATTGGCGAGACCATGATTGTGGTTATGGCGGCAGGTCTGGCCGCCAAATTAACAGCCAATCCACTAGAAACAGTCACTACGGTTACGGTACAAATAGTTACGCTGTTAACCGGCGATCAAGAATTCGATAGCCCAAAAACTTTAGCTGCATTTGCCTTGGGTTTAATGCTGTTTTCTGTGACTTTAGTGCTAAATATATTTGCCTTGCGCATAGTTAAGAAATATCGGGAGCAATATGAGTAAGCAACCTGCAACCATCGATAGGATTGAAAAATCCTTAGCCAAACGCTACCGAGCTGAAAAGCGTTTCAAGTGGTATGGCCGTATTTCTATTATCTTTGCGTTATCATGCTTAGGCCTTCTATTTACCGATATTATTAGCAAAGGGCATGGCGCCTTTGAGGTTAGTTATATTGTGTTAGACGTTAATTTTGATAGTGAAGTATTAGGCGTATATAGTCTTGACGACGAAGAAGCGATGGCCTTGGGTGATTGGCAAGGAATTATCAAACAAGCATTGCGCAATGAATTCAGTGAAGTGACTGGCAGAAAAGCTAAACGTGAACTATATAGTTTAGTCAGTAGTGGCGCCGGTTATGACATGCGTGACCACCTGCTTGAACAGCCAGAATTATTTAATAGCACGGCAAAACTTTGGGTAGTGGCCGATGATGATCTTGACTCCTATTATAAGTCTGCATTAGATGGTGAACCTTATGTCGGGCGTATTAGTGAAAATCAGCGCCAGTGGATTGATTCATTGATAGAAACGGGCAAAGTAGAATTACGCTTTAATAGTAACTTTTTTACTAATGGTGATTCCCGCGAGCCAGAGCAGGCCGGTATATTAAGTGCCATAGTCGGCTCAATATTAACGATGATAGTAACTTTAGGACTATCATTCCCGGTGGGCGTGGCGGCAGCTATCTACTTGGAAGAATTTGCGCCTAAAAATAAATGGACTGATTTTATTGAAGTTAATATAAATAATTTGGCAGCGGTTCCATCGATAATATTCGGTTTGTTAGGCTTAGCGATTTTCATTAGCTTTTTTGAAGTGCCAAGATCAATTCCATTAATAGGTGGCTTGGTGCTCACCTTAATGACTTTGCCGACTATTATTATTACTAGTCGGGCGGCAATTAAGACCGTGCCGCCCTCAATTCGCGATGCAGCGAGAGGTTTAGGGGCATCGAAGCAGCAAGTGGTATTGCATCATGTGCTGCCTTTAGCAATGCCTGGTATGTTGACTGGAGCAATTATTGGTATGGCTCAGGCACTGGGTGAAACGGCACCATTAATGATGATTGGTATGATTGCCTTTATCGTCGATGTTCCCGCTGGGTTTACTGATCCGTCAACCGTTCTGCCAGTGCAAATATTTTTATGGGCAGATAGCCCCGAGCGCGCGTTTGTTGAAAAAACTTCAGCCGCCATTATGGTATTGCTAGGCTTTTTAGTTTGCATGAATACATTTGCCGTAGTGGTGAGAAAACGCTTAGAAAAAAGATGGTAGGCGATCAAATTTTCACAAATATTTATAATAAATAATGAATATTAAGCAGGGTTAAATAGTGAATAAATCAATAGATGGTACAGACGTAAATCTGAGCGAGCCGACAGTTGGAAGCGTGACTGTAGTCGACCCAAAAATGCAGATGAAAAACATCGATGTATTCTATAGTGGTAAACAAGCGATCCATGACGTAAGTATTGATCTTGGCAAAAACGATATCGTCGCGATGATCGGCCCCTCCGGTTGTGGTAAATCTACATTTTTACGTTGCCTTAATCGAATGAACGATACCATTGACGGCTGTAAAATATCTGGTGATATCTTATTAGAAGGAGATGATATCTATAGTAGTAATATGGATGTTGTTGCGCTGCGTGCTCGGGTTGGTATGGTATTTCAAAAGCCTAATCCATTTCCTAAAAGTATTTATGACAATGTTGCCTATGGGCCTAAAATCCATGGTTTGTTTGATAGCAAAGATGAATTAGATCAAATGGTAGAAAAAAGCTTACGCCGAGCAAGTTTATGGGGTGAAGTGAAAGATCGGTTAGATGAGCCGGGTACTGGTTTGTCTGGTGGTCAGCAGCAGCGGTTATGTATTGCCAGAGCGATTGCGGTTAGCCCTGAAGTTATTTTGATGGATGAGCCATGTTCCGCACTTGACCCTATTGCAACGGCAAGAATTGAAGAGTTAATTGAAGAGTTAAGTCAAAATTATGCTATCGCTATTGTTACTCACTCTATGCAGCAGGCTGCTAGAGTGTCTAAACGCACCGCGTATTTTCATCTCGGCAAACTGGTCGAAGTCAATGCCACTGATATGGTATTTACTACGCCACAACACGAACTAACAGAGGCCTACATTACCGGCCGCTTCGGCTAGAGGAAAAAATTATGGATAACTTATCATTAGACAAGCACATTGTTTCAAATTTTGACGACGAACTGCTAAGCATTCGGGATAAAACCTTAAAGATGGGCAGTACTGTACTAAGTCAGCTTGAAAGTTCATTAAAAGCAATTCGTGACGCTGACGATTTGTTGGCGACCAAAGTCATCAACAAAGAATCTAAAGTTGATGATATGGAAATTGATATCGACGAAGCGTGTATTTTGATTATAGTTAAGCGTCAACCTACCGCCAGCGACCTACGTTTTATTATGTCAGTAGGGCGCGCTGTAGGAGACTTAGAGCGTATTGGCGATGAAGCAAAAAAGATCGCTAGGCAGGCGATAGACTTAGTAGAAAATGGTGCCTCTCCTAAAGGTTATGTAGAAGTTCGGCACATTGGTAAGTCAGTAGTAACGATGCTGGATCATGCCTTGACCGCATTTGCTAACTTAGATGCTACTGCTGCCTTAGAAGTACTTAAAGAGGATGAGCAAATCGATTTGGATTATAAATCGGCATTACGAGAATTAATGACTTATATGATGGAAGACCCTCGCTCGATAAGCCGTGTAATGAACGTGCTGTGGGTAATACGCTCGTTGGAGCGTGTTGGTGATCATGCTAAAAACTTATGCGAACAGATTGTATTTATTGTTAAAGGTGAAGACATTCGCCACACTTAATTGTAGCGACAACTAAGTCTTCACCAAAGCTAGGTTGTTACCAAGAGTAACCTAGCTTAACTACTGTTCTAGTATCTTCTTTCTTCGTTACACCTATAGCGCTACCGTCATAATCATACTGAAACTCTGCTCCGGCTGATAGGTTTTCAATTAAAAATATTCGAGCACCGATTACTGCTTTAAATACAGTTCTCGCATCATTACTGAGATCACTAGCGTCAAGTAAGAGCTCGTTGTCATAGTAAATTTGGACAATGTCTTTAAACGTATATCGGTCATATTTGATGTTCCAACGAAAGCCTGTGTAGGTGTTGTTCTCTCGAATGTCTGCTGGAGCGTCACCCGCGTCATAGTCAAACCTTTCGTCAACATATACCAGACCAACTTCAGAGCTCAGGTTGGTTTCATCACTTTGCCAAAACTGACGACCAAGCGAAGGACCTATACTCAATCGTTGGTCGAGATTAGCAATTTTATTCTGTTCTAGCTGACCGTATACTCCGGTGTACCATGAGTCTGTTAAAAAGTAGTCGTAGTTACTTCTGATCAGCCAATTATCCTCAGTTGTTACGCTGTTGGTCTTTTCCTTAAAATACCGCGCTTGTAGTCCCCAGCGATCATTTAACCGCTTCCAGTTAAGGTCTGTACTGGTTGCTAAAGATTCTGTCTCTGTATTACCACTATTAAACTGCAAGCCAAAGTCCACCAGACCAGCAAATTTAGAACCAATACCTAGCTCCCAAGGCTCGGGATTAATGACTGAAACATCATCGCTGGCAACATATGTTTTAGCTACCTCAGTCTCAGTATTAGTGCCGTCCTCGAGAGTAATTAATGGGCCGTCACTAGGAAGATCACCTTCGTCAAAAATTAATAGTGTCTCTATAAATTCGCCATCAATTGTATAAACTTCTATGGGTTCATGTACTTTGATTTCAGCAATTTCATCCCACTTTATTTTTATCTCGCCAGCAAAGCTGGTACTAAGTGTTAGCTTGCCCTCTTGCTTAGAAATAACATCGCCAATTATCACAGAGCCATTTTTTAAAGTAATAATATTTGCCATAACTGGCACAGAAAATAAAACTATAGAAAAGCTAATGATCGCCCAGCGTAATGCTTGTAGATATGATAGTAATTGCATAAGAATCCCCCAATACTTAATTTTTTGGTGCAGTATACGGAGTTTGGTATAAAGCGCAAAAGTTCCAACCACAATTTATAATGTGACTTTGTCGGATTATTTTTTCATCTGTTGCTAGCTAGGCTGAAAAATTGCCTGTGAGTAACTAGACTGATTAACATATTGCTATATTATATATCGCCTTTGATACGTCAAATATAAATATATCTGAAAATTTATAGCCGAAGCCTTAATAAAAATATTAAAGCCAGATCACGGTGTCTTTAGCGCTAAGCCATGTTTGGTATTTGTCGCCATAGGCGGCATCGATTTCAGCGCGCTTAATTTTTAATGTAGGAGTCATTAAGTTATTTTCGGTAGTCCATGGCTCGCTGGCGATAACTATACATTTTATATTTTCATGATGATCTAAACTCTGATTTACAGAGGTTATCAGCTCGTCCAATTCTTTTGTTATTTCGGCCTTAACACTAGCATCACTAGCGTCAACACTCTCTGCCAATACTAGTAATGCTAACGGCTGAGTTAAGTCGGCGCCAGCAACACAAATCTGCTCAATAGAGGAGTTAGACAGTAATTTGTTTTCGATTGGGCTAGGGGCAACATATTTGCCTTTACTGGTCTTAAATATTTCTTTGATCCGGCCGGTAATTTTTAATCTCCCAGTGGCGTCAATCTCGCCTTTGTCGCCAGTATGTAAATAACCTTCGCCGTTAATTGCTTCAGCGGTTAAACCGGGTTCTTTGAAATAGCCGATCATATTGCATGGCGATTTAACTAAAATTTCGCCACTATCAGGGTCAATTTTACAATTCACTAAGGGGGATGGTAAACCAACAAAGCCAATGAGCGAATCGCCGCGGCGGGTCGCATGAGAGTAAGCCATGTTCTCACTCATGGCATAGCCTTCTAATATTTCTATACCTAATTTTTTATACCATTCTAACAATGAGGTAGAAATTGGAGCGGCGCCACTGATCGCGGCCTGAACGCTGTTAAGTCCCATAGCGGTAAGTAACTTTTTACTAACGATATTTTTAACAATCGGTAATTTAAGCATTAGATTAAGTTTTTTGGCCGGTATTTGAGCAAGAACCTGTTGTTGAAATTTGGTCCATATACGCGGCACCGCAAAAAATAATGTTGGTTGCGCTCGGCGTAAGTCTTCACCGAAGGTTGTTAAATTATTGGCAAACCAAACCGGAAAACCGCTATAGAGTTGGCACAGTTCAACCGCTGCTCGCTCGGCAACGTGAGCAAGTGGTAAATAGGAAAGCATTCTATCGTTGGCAGATATTTCATACATTAGCTTCACCAGTGATGCCACCGCACCGAGATTCCGATGTGAATGCATAACTCCCTTAGGCATGCCGGTAGTGCCAGAGGTATAAATGATAGTTGCTATATCCTCTAGCTGCTGTATTGGGTCTGCAATTAAAGGCTCGTTTGCAGCGATAACATCTTGCCACTGAACAGCACCTGCTTCGGCCAGTTCAGGACAAATAGGTAAAGTGACTCGCGCTAAATCATCAGGAATTCCAGCATCAATCGACTCCCAGGACTCGAGCTTACCCAAAAATATGAGTTTAGCTTCACTGTGCGCTAATATTTGACCGACTGTCTTTGTATTCAGTACAGGGTACAAAGGTACTGAGATGTGGCCAGCCATCCAAATGGCTAGATCCGCCATAATCCAATGGGCGCAGTTAGAAGACATTAACGCTATTTTGCTTCCAGCTGGATAATCTAGGCTGATTAAGTAAGTGGCCATTCGGCGTACTTCATTGCCAACTTCTTGCCAAGTGTATTCCGTAGTGCTGCCGTCAGGCCAGGGCTGAGTAAAGCATAGTGACTGTGGATGGGTTTCATCATACTTATCTGTGATGCAGTAAGGCGTACGTCGTCTTTTTTCATTTTGATAAAAAGCTTCAATAGGGGAAATGACTTGCTCTAATACTTTTTGTTGTGCTGAAGTTTGCATTGCGTCACCTTAAAATGAATTTATTGCGCTCGTCATTGACCGCCGTTAACAGAAGTGAATATTAAAGGGGCGATATACTAACGTTGGACAGTTGCACTGCCTATGGCCGAGGCGTGCTAATTTACTGGCAAAAGGTTAAGGCATGGCGAGGTGGACTAAGTATCCGCATTCATTGAAGTGAAATAGCCCGCGGGGTATATTAATCCTTTGTTAGAATTCGATAATAAATCCCATAAAGGTAAGCACCAGCTATGGCAACATATAACGAACTATTGCAGCGCATTGAAGAGTTTCCTGATGGGCCCAAAACGGCGGCAATTTTCGATTTTGATGGAACGATAATCGCTGGGTTCTCTGCCGTAGCGCTGATTAAAGAACAGCTTCGTCGCGGTGACATAACCACCAGAGAATTCATTGAAATGACCAGTGCCATGCTTAATTTTGGTATGGGTACATTAGGGTTCTCTGGGATGATGGCAATTAATGCTCAGTTTATGCGTGGCATTAGTGAACAAACTTATATAGACGTGGGCGAGCAGCTGTTTGTGGATCAGATTGCTAAGTTAATTTACCCCGAGTCACGAGGCCTTATCGAAGCGCATCTAGCGAAAGGCCATACTGTCGCCATTATATCTTCAGCTACCCCTTACCAGTTGGAACCTGCCGCCAGAGAATTAGATATTGAACACTTATTGTGTACCCATCTTGAAATTGAAGACGGGAAATTTACCGGTGGGGTGGTGCGACCAACCTGCGCTGGGCCAGGTAAAGTCTTGGCGGCTGAGCAGTTAGCCGCTAAGACTGGCGCAGACCTTGATGAAAGTATTTTTTATTCGGACAGTGATGACGACTTAGAGTTAATGGAGCGTATTGGCTATCCGCAGCCGCTTAATCCCAATAAAAAACTTGCTAAAATAGCTAAAGAGCGAAACTGGCCATCAGCGGCATTCGGTAGTAGAGGCAGGCCAAGCTTTACTGAATATGTCCGTTCAGTTGCCGCTACTGGTAGTTTAGTTTCTAGTTTTGCGGCGGGGCTACCTATATGGGCGTTAACAGGCTCACGGCGCAAAGCGGTTAATTTTTCGTTCAACCTATTTGCTGATACGGCTAGTGCGTTAATTGGTTTAGATCTAAAAATTAAAAATGAACAATACTTATGGGAGCATCGCCCAGCAGTATTTGTTTTTAATCATCAGAGTAAAGCTGATGTAATTATTATCGCTAAATTGCTGCGTCAAGATATTGCTAGTGTTGGCAAACAAGAAATTCGAAAAATGCCTTTTATTGGTAAAGTTATGGAGCTGGGTGGCGTTGTTTTTATCGATAGGCAAAATTCCGCCAGTGCTATTGAGGCTATGGCGCCGTTAGTCGATGTAATAAAAGACGGTGGCAAGTCGGTGGCGCTAGCACCAGAGGGTACACGGACCATTTCGGCTAAGTTAGCACCGTTCAAAAAAGGTGCGTTTCATTTGGCTATGGATGCGGGTGTACCTATAGTGCCTATTGTCATCCGCAATGCTGGCGATGTTGCACCAAAGGGCGATTTTGTGTTTCGGTCAGCAACAGTTGATGTTGAAATATTGCCTCCGGTGGATACATCGAAGTGGAAAGCAGCAACTATGGATAAGCATGTCGATGATGTGCGTAATCAGTTTATTAAGGCGCTAGGGCAAGATGAGCCGTTGCCAATTAAAAAGAAGTCAGTAAAGAAAAAAGTTGTGATTAAATCAAAGCCAGCGACTAAACAACCTGCCGCTAAATTGAAGCCGGTGACGAAAAATTCGCCTGTGAAGGCCAAACCGAAGGCAGTACCTAAGGCGAAAAATAAAACAGTTGGTAAAGTCAGCAAAACAAAAAAATAGACGGTATAAAATATGACCGAATTAAATGCGGCAACTAATCCGTGGGTGGGTATTAACGATAATAATGTAGTATTCATACTGGATGCTGCTAATCGTTATGAGCTTAAACTACTTAACGACTGGTTAAATAAAACGAAGCCAGATGGGGTTGGTCAGATTGATACCGTTAAGGTATTGTTAACCCAAGATAAAGGCACAGTTGATCGGGGTAATATTTCCAGTAAATTAAACCTGCCAGATGACGCAGTGATGGCACCTGTTCGGGTGGCTTGGCTTCCAGTGAAAGATATTAATGATTCCTCCTTACGATTTAGAAATTTATTTTTTGGTGATAGTCGTCGCCCTGGAGCTTTTCGCGCTAAGAAAATTGTGCGAGAGAATCCAGAGCGGCTGGCATTGGTTGCGGGAGCACCGGCGACACTAGGAGATCTTAAAGCAGGTTTTGCGCAACTAGAGCATTTGTCTGGAGAAGGTGAGTTAGCTGCCTATGTTGCAAGACGTGCCGCTGTAGCGCTGGATATGACTGAACGGCGCCTAAAAGGCGGACGTTATAAGGTCCCTCGATATGTCGCAGGAAACTTGCGGGCAAGCAAAGACTTTAATACTGGGCTAGAAGAACTTGCGGTCGAGCAAGGCGTTAGTAAAGACGTACTGATGATTGAAGCCCGCAAGTATATGAAGGAGATGATCTCTCGTCCTAGTACCTTTTATTTAGATTTTTATGCCAAGTTTAATAAGTTTGTGTTGGGCCTAGGCTATGAAGATGAAGTTGTTAGCGATAAAAATGACATAGAAAAAATGCGTACCATGGTGCGCGAAAACCCAGCTTTATTATTGTGGACCCATAAAACTTATTTAGATGGCATGGTGGTGCCTAAGGTTTTATATGACAACGATTTTCCCATGCCACATATGTTTGGCGGAGCTAACTTGGCCTTTGCTGGTTTAGGTTTTTTATTGCGCCGCAGTGGCGGTATTTTTATTCGTCGCACCTTTCAAGATAATCCAGTTTACAAACTTACTTTGCGTCATTACATCGGCTACTTGATGGAAAAGCGCTTTCCAATGAACTGGGCATTTGAGGGCACACGCTCACGCCTGGGTAAGCTAATGCCGCCGCGCTATGGGTTACTTAAATATGTGTTAGAAGCCTGCTATGAAACTGGTGCCGAAAATATTCATATCATTCCTATTGCTATTAGTTATGACTTAATTCGTGATGTCGAAGAATATGCTACTGAACAAACTGGTAGAGCTAAATCAGCCGAGTCTTTAGCATGGTTTATTGGCTATGTACGCAGCTTACGCAAGCCCATGGGGCGTGTGTACATGGATGTAGGTGAGCCAGTTATACTAGCAAAAGCGCCACATCCAGATGATAGGCTTGCTTTAGCTAAAGTAGCCTTTGAGGTAGCCGTTGCGGCTAATAAAGTCACGCCACTGACCTTGCCATCTATTCTGTCTATGGTGTTGTTGGGTGCTGCTCCCCAAGCGCTAACCAACCAAGAGCTACAAGCTCAAGTTAAGGCCTTACATGACTGGGCGGTTGCCCGAGGCATTCGCATTTCTAGCGATTTTAACGCTGAAAATGCTGAACATACTCAGAAAGTGATCGATATTATGATTGCCGAAGGCATGCTGACTCGCTACGACGAAGGCCCTGATATGGTATTTGGCATCGCGCCAGAACAGCATCCTGTTGCCAGTTATTATCGCAATACAGTAGTTCACTTTTTTGTTAATAAGGCAATTATTGAGCTGGCGCTAGTGGCAGCAAGCGATGTGTTAGCCGAACAGGCTATTGAGACTTTCTGGAAGGAAGTAGATCGCTTGCGTAATTTGTTTAAGTTTGAGTTCTTTTACGCTCCATCTGATGAGTTTCATGCTGAAATTAGACAAGAGATAGAGCGTTGCGATAGTAATTGGGAAGTATCGTTAACTGAAGGCACCGCCGGCTTCATAAAATTATTTGAAAGCCTAAGACCCCTTGTTGCCCAGTCAGTGTTACTGCCTTATATAGAAGCCTATACAGTGGTCGGTGACTTGCTGGCGCGGTTAGAACCTTGGGAGTCATTAGACGAGGCAACGGCGATTAGTACAGCATTAAAATATGGCCGCCAGTCATATTTACAGCGTCGTATTAGCAGTGAAGCATCGATTGGTAAAATATTGTTTCAGAATGCTTACAAGTTATTTAAACACAATAATTTAGTTGACGGCGGCGCTGATGATTTGAAGGACAAGCGTAAGGCCGCGGCTAGAGAAATTCGTGACTTGTCACGGCAATTAAAACGCTTAGTGGCCGTAGATGAAGCTAGCAGAGCACTATAATTACGCAAAAGGATAAAACATGAATTTACGAGTTAGCTCATTGGGCGGTGGTTCTTGGGGTACAACGGTGGCTTCACTGGTGGCACGTAATGCGCCAATTACATTATGGGCAAGAAACCAAGACACGGTTACTGAAATAAATACCCACCACACCAATGAGAAATATCTACCCGGTGCTAAACTGCCAGAAAAGCTTGTTGCTACTAATAATATCGAACAAGCAGTTGCTGGTGCTGATGTGGTTATTATGGGTATTCCTTCGCATAACTTTCGCAGTGTTTTAGAGCAGGTTAAAAGTCACATCAGGCCGTGGGTACCGATTATCAGTCTTACCAAAGGTCTAGAGCTTGCCACTGGTATGCGTATGACTGAAGTGATTAAAGAAGTGTTACCAGGGCATCCGGTAGCAGTGCTAACTGGTCCGAACTTAGCCAGAGAGATTATGGCCGGTCAAGCGGCAGCAAGTGTTATAGCGATGGAAGATGAGATTATCGTGAAAGAGCTACAAGCACTGTTTAGTAGTGGTTTATTTCGGGTTTATACCAACAGTGATGTGATTGGTTGTGAGCTTGGCGGGGTATTAAAGAATATTATCGCTATTGCCGTTGGCATGGGTGACGGTCAAGGAGCAGGGGATAATACCCGCTCGGCATTAATAACCCGCGGCTTAGCTGAGATGACACGGCTTGGTGTTGCCATGGGCGGCAAGGCAGAAACTTTTGCTGGCCTGGCTGGTATGGGTGACATGATAGCAACCTGCACTAGCCCCCAAAGTCGTAATCGTCATGTTGGTATTGAGCTGGGAAAAGGGCGTTCAATGGAGGATATTATTGATGAAATGGTAATGGTTGCCGAAGGTGCAAAAAGCGCCCCGGCGGTAATGGCATTAGCTGAAAAGCATGGCGTTGTGATGCCAATCACAACTGATGTTTATAGGGTGTTGCAAGGTGATTCTAATGCTAAACGTGCTTATCGTGGTTTGCTTCGAGTAGAAGCTGGGGCTGAGTCAGAACCCGGCTAATTTAAGGATAAGAAAAGTACTATGCGAGATAAAAGTGGGAATTTTAAGTCGGTCAAAGGTAATATCTATACTCGTCAATGGCTGCCAGATGAGCCACCGAAAGCGATTATACTATTGGTGCATGGCATGGCCGAACATTGTGGTCGCTATCAGCACATGGGTAAATTTTTAACAGTTAAAGGTTATGCTTTATGTGGGCTGGACTTGCCCGGTCATGGTAACTCAGCGGGCCCGCGTGGCTATGTAGATAGTTTTGAAGACTTTTCTACCGTGGTGCTGCAATACCAAGCTATGTTGGCTGAAAAACACCCTAATGTGCCAGTTTTTTTATTGGGTCATAGCATGGGTGGATTGATATCTAGTAATTTATTATTAGACCATCAAGCAAAGTTTAAGGGTTGTATATTGTCAGCTGCGGCGATTCGCTCGCCAGAGCAGCCAGCTGCGTTTCAAATGATGGTTTTAAAGCTGTTATCAATTATTGCGCCGAAGCTTGGGGTGATTCAACTCGACGCCGATGGGGTAAATAGTGACCCTAAAAGAGTTGAAAAATATCTTAATGATCCGCTTAATTATATTGGTAAAATAAGCTCTCGATTAGTTGTTGGCATGTTTAACACAATGTTAAAAGTCGTTGCTAGAGCGCCAGAAATTAGTCTGCCTATGCTACTGCTGCACGGTGCTGACGATCCGATGACATCAGTCGATGGCTCGCAAATATTAGTAGATAAATGTACTAGTGAAGACAAGCAGTTGATTATTTATCCGGGTCTTCGTCACGAAGTGCTTAACGAGTCTATTAATTTGGAAATATTTGCTCGAGTTGTAGTGTGGCTAGATCAGCGTTGTTAGGCTAGAGGCTTAGCCAGCATGAACACTCTGTATAGGTTTGTTATAGCTGCACTTGCTATAGTTTAATCACTATTTATACGAGGCTTTAATAATGGATTCAGTAGATAAAATCACAGCAGTGAACACATATGTCGAGGCCTTTGCCAGTAGCGATATCGACATCATCAAACAACTTTACGCCACTGATGCAGTAGTTGAAGATCCAGTAGGAACTGATCCTCATCAAGGTATGGATGCGATTGTAGCGTTTTATACTACCGGCCTTACAGCTGGGGCAAAACTTGAGTTAACTGGGCCGGTGCGCTGCGCCGGTAACACTGCTGCATTTTCTTTTGTATGTAAAGTTGGTGATATGAGTATTGATATTATTGATGTGTTTGAATTCAATGACGCAGGGAAAGTGATTTCAATGAAGGCCTATTGGGGGCCTGAAAACTTTAGCTAGGTTATTATGGATATGGTTTCAACGACCACTGTCTATGCAGTTGGTGTGCCCTTAATTATTACGGCGATTGTCTTAGAGGCGGCCATTTCTGGATGGAAGCATACCAATTACTACGAGCGCTCAGATACATGGGGAACTATCGGTTTATTGCTTGGCAATATAACCATGGCAGCAGTGACTAAAGGTATTGCTCTTAGTTTTTCCTTTTATTTATATCAATTTCGGGTAGTTGAAATTAACACCCTGATGCCTGTATGGATGGTATGGATACTGACCTTTTTGATGATCGACTTTACCTTTTATTGGTATCACCGCGCCTCCCATCGAATCCGGTTTTTGTGGGCAATCCACATGAATCATCACTCAAGTGTAGAGATGAATTTTAGCGTTGCCTTTCGCCAAGCATGGTTTGGACCTTTATCTAAAATACCGTTTTTTGCAGTACTACCAATAGCTGGATTTGATCCTAGCATTACAGTTGTTGCCGGTATATGCGCCACCCTGTGGGGTGTTGTCGGCCATACGCAATGGGTTGGTAAGCTAGGCTACTTAGATAAAGTGTTTAATACCCCTTCAACTCACCGTGTTCATCACGGTATAAATCCGGAATATATTGATAAAAATTATGGTAATTTATTTATTTTTTGGGACAGAGTGTTTGGTACTTACGCGGAAGAGAAAGCGCCAGCAGTATTCGGTTTGGTTAAAAATTTAGAGACCAATAACCCTATTACTATAACCTTTTATATTTGGCGAAAAATGCTAAAAGACATTAAGCAAGCGCAGTCATTGGTTGAAGTGATGGGTTACTGTGTTGGTCCACCTGACTGGCAGCCCAATAGAGTGAAATGAGACAAGTAAAACGGGCCTCAATCTTTAGCAATAAAGATTGTAAATTGTAGTTATTAACATCTGAGGTGTGTTGAGTAATAATGCTGATAGTTAAATAGACAGAGTGGTTATATGCAAAACAAAAAAAATAGAGACCCTTCAGTAGTCGTTATTGGTGCCGGCATGACTGGTATATTAATGGCAATAAAACTGCGCGAAGCGGGCATTACCAATCTAACGATTTTAGAAAAAACTGAGCGTATTGGTGGTACCTGGCGTGAAAACACCTATCCTGGTGTAGCTTGTGACGTCCCTGCGCACATGTATACCTACTCATTTGAACCTAATCCTGATTGGACTCAGCTTTATGCTAGCGGAGCCGAAATCTATCAGTATTTTGAAAAAGTTGGGCGTAAATATGGCGTAACTAATACCGTTCGATTTAATGAAGCAGTGACTGGTTGCGATTACGATAATGGTCAGTGGACGGTAACTACTAGCAAAGGCGACAGCATTATTGCTGACTTTGTTGTTAACAGTACCGGTATTTTACACCACCCTGTAATGCCTAAGATTGATGGCTTAGATACATTTGAAGGCATTAAATTTCATACCGCACAATGGAATCATGATGTTGATTTGGCGGGTAAAAAAGTAGGTATTATTGGAACCGGTTCTACTGCGGCTCAGGTGATTCCTGAGGTTGCAAAAAAGGTTGCGAAGCTAACCGTGTTTCAACGTACTCCTAATTGGTTTTTACCCTTTGGAAATAAAGATTTTAGTGATAAGTTTCGTGCCAAATTACGTAAAAATCCAAATGCGGTCAGACGCTTGCGGGCTGCCTATATTTGGACGTTCACACATTTTTTAACTAAAGCAGTCACCGGTCATCGGATACAAAACTTTTTCTTTCGTAATATTGCTAAAGCATATCATCGCTTTGGCATTAAAAATGCTGAGCTTAGAAAAAAATTAACGCCGGATTTCAAAGTTGGTTGTAAAAGAGTTGTTATTAACACGACTTTTTTTCCAGCAATGCAACGCGATAATGTTGAGTTAGTCACCGATGCTATTAGTGAGATAACGCCAACAGGGGTGAAAACCAAAGATGGCCGTGACCATGAGTTGGATGTGTTGATTTTATCTACCGGCTTTAATCCAACGGCATTTATGCGGCCAATGAATATGACTGGTAGAGATGGGCTAAAAATTGATAATGCCTGGGAAAATAAAATACATACCTATCGCTCGTTGTTTTTGCCTAACTTCCCTAACTTTTTTTTGATGTTGGGTCCAAACACTCCTATTGGTAACTTTTCCGTTATCGCCATGAGTGAAGTGCAGTGTGGCTATATTCTTAAAGTGATCGACCGTTGGCGCAAGTACGAATTTGATGAAATTGATGTGGAACAATCTACTGCTGAAAAATTTGGTGCCTACATGAAAGAAGGTATGAAAAATACTGTTTGGCTAGGTGGCTGCCAAAGTTGGTATTTGGATAAAGATGGTGATCCAATACTGTGGCCTTATACATGGGGGCAGTGGGAAAAAGAAATGGACGAGCCTGAAATGGAGGATTTTGTAACTGCAAGTTTCGGTTAACCCCGAGCTTACTTCCTGCGAATAAAAATGGGCGATATTATCGCCCATTTTTTATTTAAACGTTTTGCTAAAAGTTGAAAATATTCAATCCATTTTCCTGGTTAACTTCACCTTCAACTCCAACCATGTCTTCACTTATCATGCGCGCAAAGATTTCGCTATCACTGTTAGTATTAGCGACAAAACGCTCACCACTAATTAGCTCACCAATTAAAATTCCTCGCACTGGGGCGGTTTTTTTGTAGGCCACTGTATACGCTACTATTTTGGCTTTACCTTGTGGTGTTTCTGTCGTGGTCATATGAGGCAGTGCATCTAACTCTTGCTGTAATTTGGCGCTGTCTGCTGTGTGCCATGGCTGCGATGATGCTTGGTTAGAGTAAATGCCAACAGAGTGTTTGGTTAAATAATAGCCATTAGCTGTCACCATGCCATGTTGTGGTTTATCGCTGCGAAGGCGCTGTGCCATTTCAGCAATAGCATGTAATGTATAGTTATTACCTGGTCCACCAAAGTTGTACAAGCCTCCGGTCAAGGTTATGCCACGCGGGTCGCTGGTACTAATACCAACAGCGTCACAGGCTACTTCTACCGCACTAGGGAAACAACTATAAATATCAAAGCAGCTCATTTCAGCTGCGCTTAACTGGGCTTGGTCTAGGGCGGTATTTGCTGCCGCTTTAATCGCTGGCGATAGATGTAGTTGAGCGCGATCGCTCATATGCCATACCTCGCTGGCGTCAGCGCCTCCGCGTAAGTAAATCCATTGGCTTTCATCTATACCTAGCTCACGTGCTTTGCCTACTGTCGTCATTATTACTGCTGCGGCCATGTCTACCGCCAAAATAGCATTCATCGCTTTAGTGTAGGGGAAGCCAATATAGCGATTGCCGTTGTCAGTACTGATAAATTCTTCTGGGCTTAGTTCTTTCTGGCGCCAAGCATGCGGGTTATTGCTTGCAACGCTGCGCATGGCAGAACAAAACTCTGCCATTTGTTGTTGATGCCCTTCAAATGTATGACCTTTAGCGTGGCGTATCGCGCTTTCAACCAGAGCGTAGGCAGAGGTCGGTTCAAATAGACCATGCGCCTCTTCGGTGGCACTACTACCTTTAACTTCTTTACCAAGTTTGATCACCTCGCCAGGCTCTTCTTGGGCCCAATGCGCGAGGTCTTTGCCTTCACGCCAAGAACCAAACAAACTAGCGATTAATTCAACACCGCCAATTAGCGTACATTCGTGTTCGCCTTTGGCTAACTTGTCAGCAAAAGTATTAACTAGTTGTTGTGGCGTGTTGCCGCCAATAGTTGATTGATAACACTGGGCGTTAATACCTAAACGTGCCGCTACAGTATTACCCGGATTGCGGGGCATAATTGTCGCCGTTGCCTCCAGCGCATCCGATACAAAACGCACCGTTGCAATACTATCAATGGCACTTGCTAGCTCGCTATTGCCGCTATCAGCTATTGCCAGCTTTACGACTTCTTCCAAGGCATCTACTGGTGTTCTTTCACTGCTTACTTCGCGGTAAGTTTTTTGCGCACTAGCGATAAGAATTGGGGCGTTGTCATACATGTTATACAACCTGTCAAATTTTGGTTACTGAGTTATAGCTTAAGATAGCGGGTGTTTGATCACTTTTCTAGCCACCATGGTCTTTTGCTTGAAGCTGTCACTAATTATGAAATTTGTAGTCATGGTGGGGATAGGGATTATGTTTGAGGATGAGCTATAAAAATAGCTAGTGAGATATTGCGATGACTGATGTTGTGTTACGTGAAGATAACGGTCGTATTACGACTTTAATTCTAAATCGACCGGACGCACTAAATGCCATCACCATGGAGATGTTTGAGCAATTACGAGCTCATATAGATGATATTGCCAGCGCCGGTACAGCTATCGGCTGTATCATTTTGTGCGGCAATGGCAGGGCTTTTTCTGCTGGCCACGATTTAACCGATATTGAAGGCGGGGGTGAGCTTGAAAATGCTAATTACCAAGCGGCCACCCTTGAAGCACTAGCCGGATTACCACAACCTACAATTGCCGCAGTTCACGGTTACTGTTTTACCGGTGCATTAGAAGTCGCATTGGCGACGGACTTAATTATTGTCGATGAAAAAACCATCCTGGCAGACACTCATACCCAGTGGGGACTAACGCCAGTCTGGGGCATGACTCAACGTCTACCAAGACGAATAGGACAGTCGCGTGCCAAAGATTTAATGTTTAGCAGCCGCAGAGTGGGCGCTAGTGAGGCCTACTCAATCGGCTTAGTCGATAAGGTGGTCGGTGAAGGGCAGCTAGTACAAGAGACTCAAGCTTACGCAGAATCTATTGTCGTTAACTCACCTTATAGTCAAACTGCAATTAAAACGATTTTGGCAAAAACTGACGGACTTCGTATTGATGACGGCCTAGATTACGAATACACCAACAGTCCAGGTGCTTGTCAAGATATGCTTGAGCGGGTTACCAAATTTACCAAAAAGTAGCGGTCATTAGTATTGCTTAGGCCTACTTCCAATAGCCAAAGCTTAGTTACTCTTTGCTATAATATGCATTATGATCGACTTGACTAAAAAACTATATTTTCCACATATTCAACATCCCAACGTACTATCAATGGGTATCCAAAAACTCTCATCACCGCAATGGCTGGAATTTGATTCTGAGGCCAAGCTTTTTTATCAAAACAAGTTGGCTCAGTATCAGGCTAATCAGCAAAACGTCTACCGTGCCCTAGACGAATCGATAGCTGCTCAAGAGGAATTTCGACAGCTATTATTAACCTACTTAGTCGGTCAGCATGGTGGCATATTTAAAAAACAAGGTGATTTTTTAATCGCACCAGAGTTAGATTTAGAATGGCGACTAACTGGTGATGAAAATTTATGGCAAAGCTCGCTCTGGATTGCTGATGATGTGTGTATTTTACTACCTGACGAAGATGATTATAAATTAGTCGCTGCAAGTATAGCCGCGCCATCACATTGGTATCTTTCGGAGAAAATCGGCCAACCGCTGGCTGCAATCCACAAGCCTATTCCCGGCTTTGACAAACAACTAACGCCAAGTATTAATCGATTTCTCAACCATCTTAAAGTCGAGCATCCTATCCAGCGCTTCAATTGGTCGGTGCAACCTACTAGTGACTTGAGTTTGTTAGACAATGGCAATGAGAGTGCTGAAGATACACAGCTATTTTGGCGAGTCGAGCGGCAAACTCTGCGTCGTCTAGAAAAAACCGGCGCAGTAGTCTTTACTATCAAAGTGATTATTCATTCTATCGATGAATTAGCCAAGCAAGCTGATGCCTATAAATCTCTATTAGTGGCTATAGATAATTCAAGCGATGCAATAAAAGGCTATAAAGATTTTAATCGCATTAGGCCGCTATTAGACAGATATGGATATTAGCGGGCCCGCAATAATCTAATTTTTAGCTCAGTATGAAATCAGATCAATTGACGGGGTTAGTTCATAACCTAATAAGCACCTTGTTAATAAGTCAATTCATAGCTATGCGAATATACTTCAAAGATTAGTCCAAAAGGGCCTTCTACATAGCACATTTTGTAGGGCTTCTCGCCTGGATAATATTCTCGAATAGGCATCCGCTGCTTACCATTATGCGCCACAAACTTTGCTGTTAGTCCTTCAATGTCTGGTCTTTAACACAAAAGTGAAAAGTGCTGGTTTTCCAGTATTCAAAGTGTTTCGAGTTTCATTATTGTTGAACTCGAACATTTCAACGTCAAATTGGTCGCCAGTAGACTTATGGGCTATTTTGAATGAACCCCAGCCAGCACCAAAACATCAATACACATTTGTCCGATCGGTGTATTGGCCTCTTCGATAATAATGGTCAGTTCGATTATGTGATACTAGTCCATAACTGTGCAGTAAAATTCTACTGCTTTCTCCGCATTGTGAACAAAAATTCCGATATGCGAGAATGTTTTTGGATATGTACTCATGATAATCCCTCTCTAAAAAATTGACTTAAACGTTGCTAAGCTTTTTGAGGTTAATATGGGAAAATCTATAATGTGACTGTAGGCAACGACATGACTATTCATTATTACTAAACTGCAATTGATTTTTAAATGTTCTCGGCTATGCTAGATTTTCCAGAAACTGCTTAATATCTCTTACAGCAACAATATCCTCACATTCTAGCGAGCTATAGTCTTTTTCTATTTCACTAAAACCATTTGCATTGTAAGTCATAAATAAAAATCCATAGCTACTTAAGTATGCCAAAATATCAGTTAATGAATAGTCAAACTTTCTATAATGATCGTCCCATGATTCAAATAAAATAACATTTGTTCTAGTTAGTAGGTTAGCAGCACCTTGCATAACAAACTTCTCGTAACCTTCAACATCTACTTTTAATAAATTGATACGTGAGTCGGGTATAGGTAAATCATCTAATCTTATAATAGGTACTGATATATCACCGGCGCTATCAACTTGGTTCAGGTCATCACTATCTTTATTAGAGAACTTTATGTCACCCGACTCATTGCCAAGCGCCGTATGAAAGCATTGAATGTTTTCAAATTTATTGAAATTAATGTTTTTCTGCAAGTAAGAATAGGTTTTAGGATGCGCTTCAATTGCATACACATACCCGCTTGCACCAACTGCGGCAGCAGATAAAAGACTGTAGTAGCCTATATTAGCTCCGGCATCGATGACAATATCACCTTGTTTTAAATGCCTTATAAAAAATTCATCTAGTACTTTATAGGGACTTTTTTTCTGTATGGCAGTTATCCATAGTCGCTTAGACATTTTGGTTGGGAAATATTTTAATTTGAAACCTTGTTGCTGAATTGAAAAAAAACGACAAAGGCCAGTTTTATAGAGAATTTTGGCGGTCTCTCCCAGTAAACTCATAGTCGTCTTTCCTTAATAGTTATTGTTATTGACGGGGAGGAAAATTATCAAGATTAAAGTAGTTAGGAGTTTTTTCAACATATAGCGGCTTCCTTGAGATTGCTTTCCGTATTGTAAATAATTGTAGTGAGAAATTTCAATGGACTATAACTCCTGATCCATTTAACTTACAGATCTATTGCGATTTTTTTAATAATTTAGATAGTAAATATATCAATCATAGTGATGCGAACAATTCTAAAAGATATTTGTTGGTAAATATATTCAAGTTATTTTCTAAGATGCCAATGACGATTCGTAATCTCTAACAGCATATTATTTGCTGCCCCAAATAGTTGCTACTGCACGGTCATTTCCAAGGCTTCCGACTAGGATACAAACAAAACCTGCAATAAAGAAAATAACAATTGGAATAAATGCTCCGAATTGCGCTGCGTCCATCGCCATTAAAGCTGACAGCGATGATAGAAATAAAAATAAACCGCCAACAATAATTAGAATGGTGCGATGGGATTTCCGATAGTTGAACTCACCTTCACCGGATTCGAAATAATGTAGTATTGGCGAAAACAATTTTCTAAAAGCGAATTTCATAGATAATGCTCATTTAGCGGACTTTGTTAGCGTTGATATAAAATAATAAAAGCAGCCGGCGCAAATTTTTCTACGACGATATTGCCCGATGATGTGTGCTCGCTAGCGATGCTAAGTTATTTCCAGCCATGAACCCAGCTTTTTCAGCTTTGTAACTATAACAGTTTATTAAAAGTGATTGTTTTGATATGACAATTTCGGTGAGGAATAGGGATGACCATGTCTTGCTATTCAGATTTTATTATATTGAACAGCTATAAGGTATGTGCTCGCTAAGGTTAGTGGCATTTGGGGTAATACCATAGTTTAACGGAGCCGTGGGCCATCGCCAGCGAGCTGCTAGGCGGTTATTGCCGCTACCTTAGCTTGGCAATGGCCATCAAAAAATTGATTTGGTGGCTGAAATCATGGCATAGATGGTGAGTAATATTGGGGCGATAGTAGTGCTCCAAGCGCACTTTAGGCGGTTTCCCTTTATTCAAGCTTGGCTTACTCCTACTGCTGGTACTCTGTTGCATTAGTCAACTGAGTGTCGTGATATTGCCATAGGGGAGATCGAACTTGACGCAACTATGAATCTAGCTAATTCCTAGAAATTCACTATTGTGATTGCTTAGCTGCAGTGCCGAGAGCACATTTTTACTGGGCTTATCCAGTAGAGCATGTTCGCCAAATGAGTGTCGCATTGACCGAGCAAGGCCGGTAGCAGCCATACGACGATAGTAGGGGAGTTCATCAAGATAGAAAGGTAAAATTTCAATAAGTGGCTTTTCGCTATCAAGGTGCAGGGCTATTTGTTGATAGAACAACTTAAGCGCTTGATCAACGTCAGGATGTACTGACTCTAGATCGATGGTATCAATCGACCAAGTCATATCTTCTTGCAGCTGACAGCTGCCAAAATATTCACCTCTTCGCTCATAGCTCCAACGTTCTGGCTCTATTAACGACAGCACCCAGCACTGCTTTTTAAGGTATAGAAAGTAGTTTGCGCCTTGCACCGGCTTAAAACGGAAATCTGCAGACAATATTAACAGCGAAGTGAAGTACTCGGCGAACAACTGCCCAGTTGATTTCTTCTCGACGACGACAGGCTCGTAGGTGTACCAATGATTAACCACTGGCACCACGCCCTTGCCTTGGGGATTGGATTTTTTTTGTTTAGAATGCATAAATTCATTTACGCAGAGATTTTTATTCCAGATCAACAGTTCTGCTGCCATTTTTGCCGCTAGCGCTAAACAATATCGGCAAGTGATGTAATTCACGAATAAATACACTGGGGATATGGTCCGGTAAAGGTTTGCTGTTATCTATGCTAATGCTAGTGGTACGATTTAATAATTCTTCTAATGCTAGGCGAATCTCAGTGCGGGCAAGATGAGCGCCTAAGCAGTTATGAATACCATAGCCAAAAGAGAAATGTTTTTGCGCTTTTAGATCGCGCCGTAGGTCAATTTGATTGGGTTGGCTAAATATCGTTTGGTCACGGTTAGCTGATGCCCACATAAGCATAAGGCGTGCTCCTTTAGGTATCGTCGTGCCAGCCACCAGTAGTGCTTTTTTAGTTTGGCGAAAATGCCCCATAAAAGGTGTTTCTAAGCGCAGTACTTCTTCAATAAAATTAGTTAATAGGCATGGGTCAGTCCTCAATTGTTGTTGTAAGTCAGAGTCTTCAGCTAACATTTTAACGGTATTGCCTATGGTATTGGCGGTTGAGTCAGAGCCAGCAATCAGTAATTGAAAAATCATGCTAATAGCTTCGCGTTTTAGCAGCGGTTGCTGTTTATCTTTAGTGGCTTCAATTAGCGAGCTAGTAAAGTTATCTCCGAGCTCACTTTCAATCCGTTGGTAGTGCTTCTCGGTGTAATCCCACATAGCGTTGGCTGCAATAACATTAGTCCCAAAATTCTCTGGTGTGTTAATGCCACTTAGTAATGCGATAGCGTTATCACTCCAAGCTTTTACCTCCGGCCAGTCTTGGATGGGAAAGCCTGCTAATGCCAGCGAAATTGTCATCGGTATTTCTTTTGCAAAGGCTTGTACCCAGTCGCATTTACCCTCATCAATAAAGCGATCAATAATGTCATTAGCTTGTTGGCGAATAATAGGTTCAAGTGACTGTACAAAGCGCATTGATAAGGCTTTTTGGGCAAGGCGGCGCTGTGGTTTATGAGCGGGCGGGTCAGCAATAGCTAATACGTCCATTGGACCACTATCCAGTTGCGGGCGCTCTAATTCCGAAGGCTCGCCGTTGGGACCGTTCATAATAATGCTGGTTAGGTTGGACGAAAAGTCATCAGTGTTCAATGTAATGTCGAGCACATCTTGATAGCGGCTGACGGTAAACCAATTGGTGCCAGGGATTTGATACACCGGGGCGTGTTCGCGCAGTGAACAGAAAAATTCATAAGGACTTTCAAGCACTGTATTTGACAGTGCATCGAACGACTCTGGCCGCGGTGTTTGAGACGACTGCTTGGTAGAATCTGACAAAATAGTTCTCCTCAGCTTCGGCTATGCGTTATTCGTCGCCGCCAAATTTATTGTTTTGATGCAGTTCTTAACTGAGCGCCACCACTTATCAGCGGTAAATCTAACGGGGTAACAACTCCAGCTTCAGCGTCACATACCGCGGTGATGGCATTTACAACTCGATTAGCGGCGGTGGCATTGCCACCACCGGCTGGGCCAGGTTCATTTGGATCTTCGGCATGCATCGACACATTTAAGCAGGGACTGCCGGTAATTTTTAGTTGATGACAGCCGTGCCCCTCGCTAGGATAGGGCCAGTCGGGTGCGCAGCGGTTATCTATGCGGGTAATGTGTTCTACAACATAGCGTGCAACACCGTTAACCATACCTTTGACTTCAAATCTAAATGCGCCTTGGGTGCCTTTATCAAATTGGCCCATACCGGCTACTTGAATAGTTTGCTCTAACGGGCGCCGCTCTACTTGAGTAATGACTTCATCTACTGGGTTGTCTAGCCCATCGCCAATCATGCGTACCATCGGCTCCCAAACCATTTTGAGTGAAAATTCCTGCAGCATGGGTGGTAGTTGTTCCATGGTTAGGCCAAAGCCAATAACGTTGCGCACTACATCGGGTTGATCATATAAGGCGTAGTTAAAAACCTCTTGGCAGCGAATTTCGCTTATATCGGCACTCATTCCACTGAGTATTATGGGTATTATGTCCATGGCCCAGCCGGGGTCTATGCCAGATACAAATAATGAACTATTGCCTTTGGTGCAACTGGCATTGGCCATATCCATTAATTCTTGCGGCGCAGACTTGGGGTATAAAAATGGATAAAAAGAGGTAGAAACAACATTAATGCCAGCATTTAAACAGGCGAATAATTCTGTATAAGCTGCTTCAGGACGGGTATCGGCAGTGGCAGTGTATACCACCGCATCTATATTTTGGCTGAGTACTTGTTGCCAGTCATCAGTTGCTTTAATACCGGTATTGGCAATGCTAGCTATCTCACCTGCGTCTAGGCCCACTTTTTTTGGGTTAGCGACGATTACTGCCGCTAACTCTAAGTTTTTGTTAGCAACAACCGCTCTAATAGCAGGTCGGCCGACATTGCCTGTTCCCCATACTGCAACACGTTTTTTGTTAGTCATTTTATAGCGCGCCTTGGTTATGTTGTAAAGTTATGTTGTAGACTTGAATCATTCACCCTGATGTTTGAAAAGTACAGGGTGATGTCTAAGTGGTAATATTTTCTCAGTAGGGTACTTGCATTAATGTCAGAGTTAGAAACGCAACAACAGCCTCATCTAGATAGCCGTAAACCGTCGCCGCCTTTCGGCTATAGCTGCGTATGCACTCATAGCTGGCAACAGCAGTTACATATAATAGCTGAGTTCCATGTGCATAAAATTCCGGCTAACCGCATTGCCTACCGAATTGGTATTGATTTAGCGCTAATAGAAGACTTGTTAGCGGGCAAGGAGCGGCCAAAATTGTTTAAGGCTTTACTTGCTCATTACCGCAAGAAACGCCGGTCACAACGGTTAAAAGATTCAACCAAAATTAGAGGTATTGCCCAAGCTGAGCAGCAAGAACAAATTGAAAAAGACTATTTGGAATCGCTTATGGCTGATATGTAGTTGCTTATATTAAAACAAACTTAATATGTTAAAATTTAGGCTGCTCATTCTAATTATTTTCCGTATTGTTCGCCTTAAGTAACAAGTAGTATTTTTTTAACTTAACTGTATCGGAGTTCATCATGGCCCAGAAAGCCCCAGCAAAGAAAAAGCCTGCAGCTAAAAAGAAAGCTGCTATAACAAAGCCAGTTGCTATAACAAAGCCAGTTGCTA
>CAWVSB010000017.1:0-60961 GCA_963933215.1 uncultured Cellvibrionales bacterium | reverse complement strand
GCTGAAAAAGCAGAGGCTGAAAGAGTAGAGGCTGAAAGAGTAGAGGCTGAAAGAGCAGAGGCTGGAAGAGCAGAGGCTGAAAGAGCAGAGGCTGAAAGAGCAGCAGCTGAAAAAGTGCAGGTCGTTGTTGATATAGCTGAGCATAGAATTGCTAGGGCATCTGGTAATTCGGTCTTTGCTGATATGCCTTCATCTAAAGTTGATGAACAAGTAGACGAAGATATTAAAGAAATCTTTTTAGAAGAAGCTCATGAAATTTTAGAATCTTTAGATGTGGCAGCACATCAATGGTTGTCTGCTCCAGCAAAAAATAATGAGATAGATCAGTTGCTTAGAGACTTGCATACCCTAAAGGGAAGTGCCCGGTTAGCAGGTTCGTTTATGGTTGGTGATGTCAGCCATCACTTTGAATCCTACTTAACGAATTTTGAGCGCAAGGGATTAGTAGCAGATTCAAAATTCTTTGCTGATTTACAAGAATTTCAAGATCGCTTAATGCAGTTAGTCGAAGCTATTGAAAGTGATACCCCGGTTGAGGTTGTTCAAGAGTCACTAGTGCCGGTTGAAATTGATGCTGTAATAACCATCGACGATGATGTTATTGAGGCGTCTCGGGCGATTGAATCTGCTGAAGTACTGCCGGTGGTTGTTGAAAATGTTGCAACAGCTGCAGCAATATCAATTGTTGAAAAAGGCCCACAAGAGTTAGTTAAGGTTTCTGCTGGGTTGTTAGAAGATTTGGTTAACTTGGCTGGTGAAACAAGTATTTCACGCGGACGAGTTGAAGAGCGCGTAACGGATATTGTTTACTCGCTTGATGAGATGGACGTTACCCTAGAGCGTATGCAGGAGCAGCTGCGGCGTTTAGATATTGAGACTCAAGCACAAATTTTGTTTAGACAAGAGCAAGTTGAATCTAGTGATGAAGAAGAATTCGATCCATTAGAGATGGATCGTTATTCAGCACTGCAGCAGCTGTCACGCTCTTTGATAGAAAGCTCCTCAGATATCCAGGACGTTAAGTTTAGTATTTTTGATAACACTCGTGATTTAGAAACTTTGTTGTTACAGCAGTCGAGAATAAACACTGACTTACAAGAAGGGTTAATGCGTTCGCGCATGGTACCGTTTTCTCGGCTAGCTCCGCGTCTGCGTCGTATTGTTAGGCAAGTGTCTAATGAAGTTGGCAAAAAAGTTAATTTGGTAATGGACAACATTGAAGGGGAAATGGATAGAACCCTACTTGAAAAAATGTTGGCACCGTTTGAGCATATGTTACGCAATGCTGTTGACCACGGTATCGAAGATGCCGCAGGACGTGTTGCCGCTGGTAAATCAGAATCAGGTACGGTAAGTATTGAGCTGGCCCGTGAAGGTGGTGAGGTTGTGATTAGGCTTACTGATGACGGTAAAGGGCTTAACATTGATGCTATTAAAAACAAGGCAATCAAAGCCGGTTTGATGGCGCCCGATGCTGGTTTAACCGATCATGAAATACAGCAATTTATCCTTGAAGCTGGTTTAAGTACTGCTACTGAAGTAACTCAATTGTCTGGCCGCGGTGTTGGCATGGATGTGGTGAACAGCGAAATCAAGCAGCTTGGTGGCACCGTAGATATTCATTCCGAAATGGGTATAGGTACTGAGTTTGAAGTGCGCTTGCCGTTTACTGTATCGGTTAACCGTGCCTTGATGGTGCAAGTGGCAGGTGATACTTATGCCTTGCCATTAAATACCATCGAAGGTATTGCTCGCATCAGTCCGTTTGAGCTTGAAGCGTATTTTCTGCCAGATGCACCCTTGTTTGAATATGGTGGTCAGGGGTATGACCTGCGCTATATGGGTTCGATGTTACATTTAGCTAATCGACCAAATCTCGAAGGTGTTACTGCGCCATTACCGGTAATATTGGTACGCAGCGCTGACCATGCGGTAGCGGTTCAAGTCGATAGTTTGTTGGGTAGCCGCGAAGTAGTTGTTAAGACTCTAGGTCTGCAATTTAATGCAGTACCAGGTCTTGCCGGTGCAACAGTCACTGGCGACGGTAGTGTCATTGTGATACTCGATTTACATTCAATGATTCGGGCAGAAGCGGCCAGTGCTGGCACTAAGTTTATCGAGTCGGACGTTACAGAGATTAAAGAAGAGCGTAATCAATTGGTTATGGTTGTCGATGATTCGGTAACAGTAAGAAAAGTAGCCTCGCGGTTTTTAGAAAGAAATGGCAAAGATGTATTTGTAGCCAAAGATGGCGTTGAAGCCATGGCAATACTGCAAGATAGAAAGCCAGACGTTATGTTACTTGATATTGAAATGCCACGAATGGATGGTTTTGAAGTAGCTAGCAGGGTTAAGCGTAGTCAATCGCTTAAAGATATTACAATTATCATGATAACGTCACGAACTGGTGAAAAACATCGTGAAAGAGCCATGGCTCTTGGAGTAGATTATTATTTAGGTAAACCGTATCAAGAGGCAGAGCTACTAGCTCTGCTTGAAGAAATTACAGCAAATGCGGAGGCATAGGCGTTGTGGTTGAAAGAAAAGGCGTTGGAATAGGTGTTATAGCCGACTCGGTTGAGCACTTATTGAGCCTACAAAAAGCAATGCGAGAGCAGAATTATGAAATCACGGTAGCTTGTCGCCCAGATGAAAACCTACGCCAAGTTTTACAAGAATTTTATCCTGATGCGTGGGTGGTTTGCCTATCTCCAGATTTTGGCGATGACGATATCTTTGATCTAATTTTTGACAAGGTGAGTCAACCTTTATTACTTGATGAAACTGGCTGCAGCCCTACCGGGGAGATGCATGATCGCTGGATTAAGCGCGTTCTCAGCAAGCTGGCGGTACTTGTTGTTGGTCCTCGTATCGATGTTGAAGCTGCACCAGTGCGTGAAGTTAAACAAAGTTTTCCAATTCGTGAGGGCCTACCCGAACATGTTTGGGTATTAGGCGCCTCATTAGGTGGGCCAGAAGCTGTTGTTGAGTTTTTACAAAACATTCCAGCCGATCTGCCAATTACATTTGTTTATGCGCAGCATATTGATACAGGGTTTGTCTCCGTACTATCGGATGTGATTGCGAAAAATACGGCCTTTGATGTAGCTGTGTTAAAACATGGTGATGTGATGGGACGAGGACAGGTTAAAATTGTTCCAGTTGATGAAGAAATACACTTTTTAACTATGGGTAGAGTTGTTAGTTCAGGGCGTCGTTGGTCGGGGCCTTATGCGCCAGCGATAAGTCAAATAATGGCCGAGTTGAGCGAAATTTACGGTAAAGACTCTGGCGCAATACTGTTTAGTGGAATGGGCGATGATGGTGCATTAGCAAGTAATAAGCTGCAATCTTATGGTGGTCAGTTATGGCTGCAAACCCCTGACAGTTGTGTTTGTAGTGGTATGGTCGATGCAACTCAAAATATTTTAGCGCCTAATATGATCGGCAATCCCGCCGAGCTAGCAAAAGCACTAGTAGTAAGATATAACAAAATATCTGAGGTCAGAGGATAGGCATGAGTGGGCAGTTATTAAATGTAAATAGAAGCTTAGACCTTGTGACTTTATTTCTCCCAGTTACCGGTAAGAGTTTGTTAGTGCCGAATGTAGCATTGGCTGAATTAGTGCCGATTACAGCGGTGGAAATCATTGATGATATGCCGAATTGGTTGATGGGGACGTTGCAATGGCGCAAGAAAACAATACCATTGATATCGTTTGAAGCCATTAACGACGAACCTTTTGTAGAAGCCGGTGACTATCTTCGCGTTGCGGTAATGAATGGCTGCCAATATGGCGAAAAAATGCCTTTTTATGCAATTGCCTTGCGAGGTACACCGCGAATGACTCGGGTGGTAGAAGAAGAAGTTATAGGGCAGGATACTACTGACCTTGGTATTGCCGAAAGTATGAGCGTTGTAGTTGATGGCGTTGAGGCTATCATTCCAAATTTGGAATATATCGAAGCTCAAGTGCATCAGATATTTGATGAGCTAAATATTACAGACTAGGAATATCCCCCCATTTGGTCTGGCAGAGTGCGATGGCTGCTATTGGTGCAGTCTCTGTTCTTAAAATTCTCGGTCCTAGCTTTAGTCCATTAAAATTAGATGCCCCAGCCTGACTGATTTCTCGTTCACTAAAGCCCCCCTCGGGACCAATAGCAAGCGCTACAGAATTGGTTCTTTCACTACTCTGAGTATAGTTGTCACAAAATGGATCTAAAATTAACTTAACTTGCGACTCGCAATGGATAAACCAGTCGGTAGAAATTTTAACGTCGTTTACTTGTGGTACATAATGCCTGCCAGACTGCTCACATGCAGAAACAACAATTTGCCGCCAATGGCGCAATTTTTTAGCTAAAGCTTCTTTGTTACGTTTTATTTGTGAGCGCTCGCTAAGGAGAGGGGTGATTTCACTGACGCCAAGCTCAGTGGCTTTTTGCATTACGAAATCCATCCGGTCTCCTTTGGAAATACAAATTCCCAAATGTATAGACAGTGGTGATTCGTTATCAGAATCTATAAATAGGTGTAACTCGACAGCAACAGCTTGTTTGGTAATACTAGTAATACGCCCGACAAACTCACCGCCTTGGCCATTAAATAAAAGTACGTCATCACCTACTTTGGCACGCAATACTTTTCCTAAATGTTGGCTGGCTTGCTGTTCAAGCTCTAGCGTTGTGTTTAAGCTTAGAGCTTGAGGGGTATAGATTCTGGTAGAGCGCATAACAGCCTTTAGGTCTTATCTATCGCTTAAGCCAAGATTGTTCCAGATTATTCGTGTTGGGTCGACCTGATTCATCGTATAAAAATGTATGCCAGGGGCTCCCCCGGCCAACAACGACTCAGATAGATGCGACACATAATCGATACCAAAAGCGATAACACTTTCTTTATCATCGCCGTAGGTTGCTAGTTTTTTACTAAGCCAGCGTGGAATTTCAGCACCGCAGTTGGCTGAAAAACGCGTTAAATTTTCAAAATTAGTGATTGGCATAATTCCAGCGTAAATAGGCTGGTCGATACCCGCTCGCGCACACTCGTCTATGTAGCAAAAATATGCATCAGCGCTATAAAAGTACTGGGTAATAGCGCTATTAGCGCCAGCGTCTAATTTTTGTTTTAAAAATGTGATGTCGCTGTCATAGCTTTTTGATTCAGGGTGAATCTCTGGATACGCAGCTACCGCCAAATTAAAGTGATCGCCTGTATTCGCGCGGATAAATTCCACTAGCTCGTTAGCATATAGCGAACGACCTGCGCCCATACCAGATGGAGTATCTCCACGCAGTGCGACTATACGGTTTACGCCTAGATCTTTATATTGCTTGATTAACGCCAAGATTTCCGTGTCGTCATCGCCGCCAAATGACAAATGCGGAGCCACATCTAGACCTGCTTTTCGCATCGCCGTAACAATACCTAAAGTATTTTTTCTGGTTGATCCGCCAGCTCCATAAGTAACAGAAAAGTAATCGGGATTAAGAGTGTTTAACTCCTCCCATACGCTCACTAATTTTTCTTTACCAGCATCGGTGCGTGGAGGAAAAAATTCGAAGCTGAAATTTTTGTCTGAATTAGTCATAGTTATCACAAATCGTTATTACTAATATAAATGCCACTACTCAGTGGAAACCTCTGAGTAGTGGTTACACAGTATATATTACTTAGATCTTAGTACTTATAGCTGTCTACTTTAAATGGACCTTCGACTGGGACACTAATGTAGTCTGCTTGCACTTGAGTCAATGTAGTAACAACACCACCAAAACCTTTAACCATATGAGCAGCTACTTCTTCATCTAATTTCTTAGGCAGAACTTCTAAAGTGATTTCACCATTTTCTTGATCGGCAAATTTCTTCCCGTACAAGTGAATCTGGGCAAGTACTTGGTTAGCAAAAGAGCCGTCCATAATTCTTGAAGGGTGACCAGTAGCGTTACCTAAGTTAACTAAGCGGCCTTCAGATAGCAAAATCAAATGATCATTCGATGCTTTGTCACGATATATTTTGTGAACCTGTGGCTTAATCTCATCCCACTCCCAGTTTTCACGCATATATGCTGTGTCAATCTCATTGTCAAAGTGGCCAATATTGCAAACCACTGTGCTAGATTTTAATGAACGTAATATAGCTGAATCACACACGTTAAAGTTACCAGTAGTAGTAACAACTAAGTCAGTGTTATTTAACAATGCAGTATTAGTGTCCTCAACCTTGCCGGTGTTAATACCATCGTTGTAAGCCGACACAACTTCAAAGCCATCCATACATGCTTGCATTGCACAAATAGGATCAATTTCAGCTACTTTAACAATCATGCCTTCTTGCACAAGTGATTGAGCGCTACCCTTGCCCACATCGCCATAGCCAATAACTAATGCTTTTTTGCCAGACAATAAATGGTCTGTGCCACGTTTGATCGCGTCGTTAAGGGAGTGGCGACAGCCATATTTGTTATCATTTTTAGATTTAGTTACTGAGTCGTTGACGTTAATTGCAGGTACCTTCAATGTACCTTTTTCTAGCATTTCCTGCAGACGGTGAACACCGGTAGTGGTCTCTTCAGTAATACCATGAATGCTTTCAAGCATTGTCGCGTATTTATCATGCAGCATTAAAGTTAAGTCGCCGCCATCATCTAATATCATGTTGGCATCCCAAGGCTTGCCATCTTGTAGAATAGTTTGCTCTAGGCACCATTCATATTCTTCTTCAGTTTCCCCTTTCCAAGCGTAAACAGCAATACCAGCAGCGGCAACGGCTGCAGCGGCATGGTCTTGAGTCGAGAAAATGTTACATGAAGACCAGCGAACTTCAGCGCCTAATGCTACTAATGTTTCGATTAACACCCCGGTTTGGACTGTCATGTGAATACAGCCCAAAATTTTAGCACCAGCTAATGGCTGCGCTGCGGCATATTCGCTGCGCAGTGCCATTAATGCTGGCATTTCGCCTTCGGCAATATCAAATTCCTTACGGCCCCAAGCGGCCAATGAAATATCTGCTACTTTATAGTCATTACTCATAGTACTGTCCTTTGTGTATCGCCTAAAGTTTGTTTAGGCATTGTTTATATAATTATTAAGCGTTTAACGCCGCTTTTAGCGCATCAACGCGATCGGTTTTTTCCCAAGTGAAAGCGGTAAAGGTGTCTGACTTTTCTTCGCCGTTTTCTGTCCAAGTGTAGGTATGTTCAAACGGTTCACGACCAAAATGACCGTAAGCAGCTGTTAGTTGGTACATCGGATGTTGTAAATCAAGCATTGTAGTAATGGCATAAGGGCGAAGATCAAATACCTTGCGAATTGCTTCAATAAGTTTGTCATCGGCTACAGTGCCAGTTCCAAAGGTATTAACAGAAATTGATGTTGGCTGTGCCACACCAATTGCATAAGAAACTTGAATTTCACAGCGCTCAGCCAAACCAGCAGCGACTACGTTTTTAGCAACATAGCGACCTGCATAAGCGGCACTACGGTCAACTTTTGATGGGTCTTTGCCTGAGAAGGCACCACCACCGTGTCTGGCCATGCCGCCATAGGTATCAACAATAATTTTACGCCCGGTTAAGCCACAGTCACCTACTGGGCCTCCAATTACGAAGTTACCAGTTGGATTAATATGATACTGGGTGTCTTTATGCAGCCATTCAGCGGGCAGTACTGGCAGTACGATTTGCTCTTTAACCGCAGCGCGTAAATCCTCTAATGAAATATCAGGGTCGTGTTGGGTAGATAAAACCACCGCATCAATAGCCACGGGCTTGCCGTTTTCATAGCGTAAGCTAACCTGCGATTTTGCATCTGGACGCAACCATGGCAATACGCCGTTTTTACGCAACTGTGCTTGTCGCTCTACCAAACGGTGTGCATAGAATACGGCTGCGGGCATTAACGAATCAGTCTCATTAGTAGCATAGCCAAACATCAGGCCTTGGTCGCCTGCACCTTGATCTTCTGGCTTGGCGCGGTCAACACCCATGTTGATATCTACTGATTGCTTACCTATAGCATTTAAAACCGCACAGCTAGCGCCATCAAAACCAACGTCAGAGCTGTCGTAGCCAATACCGATAATTACATCGCGAATTATATTTTCTAAATCAACATAGCAAGAGGTTGTTAATTCGCCGGCAACAATTGTCATGCCGGTTTTTACCAAGGTTTCAACGGCGACGCGTGCTACAGGGTCGCGACAAATAATCGCATCAAGTACAGCGTCTGATATCTGATCCGCCAATTTATCTGGGTGGCCTTCAGATACTGACTCTGAGGTAAAAACTGAATATTCTGACATGATATCTCCTTTATCTTCTTGTATTAGTGGTTACGTTAAATTTTAATAAACTGCCGTATTTGCACACGAAAGCCATTACGCTGCGTTAAATAAATTTCTTCTCCGGGTTTAAACCCAGCGGCGAGAGCCCATTGGGTTAAATCTTCTGGTTCAAAGCCAAGCCAGACATCGCCGCAGGATTCTTTAGCCCAAGCCTGATCATGGCTGCATAAATCTGTTACATAAAGCTGCCCATTGGGGGTTATGACGCTGGCGAGATCAAAGAAGATCTCTGCTGGCGCTGGCGTGTGATGCAGCACCATATTGACGATTACGCAGTTAGCTTGCAGAGCATTCAGTGCGGAGCTTTTTGTGTCGCCGTAAATAAAAGTAATATTTTTTAATTTTCTATCAGCAGCTAGTAGAGACGCTTTATTAAGCATTGCCTCAGAATTATCTAGTGCAATAACGTGTTTAAAGCGTGGTGAAAGTTCGGTTAAAAACAAACCTGCACCTGGGCCGATTTCTAGGGCTATTTCCGCATCATCAGCAGCGATATTTTCGTTTATTAACTCAATAGTATGAGGGCCATAAATATCGTAAGCCGCTATTTGTTCTTGCTGCTGGCTGAATTTATCAGCGTTCTCGCTAAAGAACAGTTTTGAGTTTGCCGCTCGATCTTGTTGCACCAATAGCATGTGTTTATTGATTTCAGTACTAATTGTCTGTTGATCAATGGTGTTAAACAGAATGTTTTGTAATTCGGCTAAAGCATCTGTTGTTGCCCGCAGTGAGCGGCGATAAAAAATAGAATTGCCATCCCGCCTGGTCGAAACTAACCCAGATTTGGCTAGAATTTTTAAGTGATGACTCATCGCTGACTGTTTGATATCGAAAATTTGGCATAACTCAAGCACACCAAACGAGTCGCATATAAGTACTTTTAATATATTCAGCCGCAGCTGATCACCGCTAGCTTTACAAAAAGATAGCAACACCGCCTCAGCTGCAGGGGTGTAATTGGCCTCAATTTTAGTCACTTGATTTATCATAAGTAGTGCATCTTAGCAGAACAGCCTATCTATATCAAAATATTTCAATATAGATCCTAATATAGCAACGATCCCCAACTTAATTGCATAAAAACTTATCATTTATTTGCGCCTGCAACGCGGGTGAGGGAAAATAGCGCCTTTCAAAATTTTGGCTCTATCCCCTTTAAGGAGACACCATCAATGCCTCAACGCCAACAACTGGCTAATGCCATTCGCGCACTCAGTATGGATGCGGTTCAACAAGCTAAAAGTGGGCACCCCGGTGCTCCCATGGGTATGGCTGATATTGCCGAAGTGTTATGGAATGATTATCTAAGCCATAACCCAGCTAACCCTGGTTGGGCCAATCGTGACCGTTTTGTGCTATCAAACGGGCATGGCTCAATGCTGATCTATTCGTTGTTGCATCTGAGTGGTTATGAGTTGCCGATTGAGGAGCTGAAAAACTTCCGGCAGTTACATTCAAAAACCGCCGGTCACCCTGAATATGGTTACGCCCCAGGCGTAGAGACAACAACTGGTCCGTTGGGTCAAGGTGTTACCAACGCTGTCGGTATGGCGATTGCGGAAAAAATATTGGCCGGGCAGTTTAATAAGCCTGAGCATAATATTGTTGATCACTATACTTATACTTTTTTAGGCGACGGTTGCTTGATGGAAGGTATTTCCCACGAAGCTTGTTCATTGGCAGGCACCTTAGGTTTAGGCAAATTAGTAGCTTTTTATGACGACAATGGCATTTCGATTGACGGTGAGGTGGAGGGTTGGTTTAACGACGATACTCCTAAACGGTTTGAAGCTTATGGCTGGCAAGTGATTCCTAATGTCGATGGTCACGATAGTGATGAAATTAAGCAAGCAATCGAAACTGCGAGAGCAGAGAGCAGTAGGCCAACGCTGATTTGCTGTAAGACAATTATTGGTAAAGGTTCTCCTAACAAGCAAGGCAAAGAAGATTGCCATGGCGCGCCTTTAGGTGAGGATGAAATTGCGCTGGTACGTGAGACTTTAGGTTGGGACCATGCACCATTTGAAATTCCTACAGATATTTATGCTGGCTGGAATGCTGTTGCTGCTGGTAGTGAGCGTGAAGCCCAGTGGAATAGACAGTTTGAGGCTTATCAAGCGGCATACCCTGAGCCGGCTGCAGAGCTTAAGCGCCGCCTAGCAGGTGATTTACCGGCAGGTTTTGGTGAACAAGCACAAGCTTATGTTGAGCAGTGCCAAGCTAAAGGCGAGACTATTGCCAGCCGTAAAGCTAGCCAAAATACCTTAAATGCCTTTGGCCCTTTATTACCGGAATTTCTGGGCGGCAGCGCCGATTTAGCCGGTTCTAACTTAACCATATGGGATGGCTGTAAAGGGGTAAGCGCCGACGATGCTAGCGGTAACTACATTTACTACGGTGTGCGCGAGTTTGCTATGTCGGCCATTATGAATGGCATAGTCTTGCACGGTGGTTTTGTTCCCTACGGCGCGACCTTTTTGATCTTTATGGAATATGCCAGAAATGCCGTGCGCATGGCAGCGTTGATGAAACAGCCGAGCATTTTCGTATACACCCACGATTCTATTGGTTTGGGTGAAGACGGCCCTACGCATCAACCAATTGAACAAATTGCCAACTTGCGCACTACGCCTAATATGAACACATGGCGCCCTTGCGACGCGGTGGAATCGGCGATGTCCTGGAAGGTAGCCATTGAACGTAAAGACGGTCCTTCAGCGCTAATATTCTCTCGTCAGGCTTTGCCGCATCAAGATCGCGATAGTCAGCAATTAGCAGATATCGAGAAAGGTGCTTATGTGCTGAGTGATTGCGCTGGTGTGCCAGATGTTATTTTGATTGCGACCGGTTCAGAAGTTGGGTTGGCAGTTGGTGCTAAGCAAGCATTAGTTGACCAAGGCAAAAATGTGCGCGTTGTTTCTATGCCATGTACAGAAATTTTTGATACCCAAAGTAGCGATTATAAAGAGTCGGTATTACCAGTAAATATTCGCGCCAGAGTGGCAATAGAGGCCGCCCACCAAGACTTTTGGTATAAATATGTTGGTATGGACGGAGCGATTGTTGGGATGAGTACTTTTGGTGAATCAGCCCCAGCTGGCGAGCTTTTCAAAATGTTTGGCTTCACCATTGAGAATGTTGTTGAAAAAGCCAACAAAGTAATGGTCACGTAACAGTAATGCCGGTCAAGTTAGCAATTAACGGCTATGGCCGTATTGGACGCTCAGTGTTGCGTGCGCTGCACGAGTCTGATTATCAAGACCGAATGCAGATTGTCGCTATTAATGAGCTAGCTAATTGCAAGACTATTGCTCATTTAACCAAGTATGACTCTACCCATGGTCGGTTTCCGGGGGAGGTGTCTAGTAGCGATGATATGTTAACGGTTAATGGTAAAAATATTGCTGTTTTTCATCAGGCGAATATTGCTGATTTAGATTGGTCCGCATTGGATGTCGATGTTGTGCTTGAATGTAGCGGTGCGTTCTCAGATAGAGCTACTGCAGAGCTACATTTACGTCAGGGAGCAAAACGTGTTGTGTTTTCGCAGCCGGCTACCACTGATGTCGATGCGACTATTGTCTGGGGAGTTAACCAAGATAGTCTAAAAAGAAGCGACAGAATAATCTCAACAGGTTCATGTACGACTAATGCAATTGTGCCGGTGATAAAGGCCCTTGATGACAATTTTGGCATAGATTGCGGGGTAATAACCACTATCCACTCAGCTATGAACGATCAGCCAGTCATTGACGCGTATCACAATACCGACTTGCGAAAAACGCGAAGTGCTATTCAATCAATCATTCCTGTTGATACCGGTCTAGCAAAGGGTATCGGTAGAATTTTGCCGGCTTTAGCGGAGCGTTTTGAAGCGCAGGCGATGCGCGTACCGACGATTAATGTATCGTCTATTGACTTATCGGTAGTGGTTAAACGAAGCACCACGGCAGCTATTGTCAATGAACGTCTGTGTATCGCCGCTCAGCAACAGTTTAATGGTGTGCTGGGTTTAACCAACGAATTGTTAGCCAGTTGTGATTTCAATCATGATGCACGGTCAGCTATTGTTGATGCCAGTCAAACCAGAGTTGCCGGTAACAACTTGGTTAAGGTTTTAACGTGGTTTGATAATGAGTGGGCTTATGCAAACAGGATGCTAGATGTGGTGGACTATTGGCAGTCTGTATGAACAGATAACTACCTCAAAGAAATAACGACTTTAGAGAAATCATATGTCACTTAATGTACTAAAAATGAAAGACTTAGTTTTAAGCGGTAAGCGTTTATTGATTCGTGAAGATCTTAATGTGCCAATTAAAGACGGCAAGGTAAGTAGCGATGCGCGTATAAGAGCGGTTTTACCGACTATTCAATTCGCGCTAGATGCGGGCGCTGCGGTATTGTTAATGTCTCATTTGGGTCGCCCAACTGAGGGAGAATTTGCAGCAGAGTTTTCAATGCAGCCAGTGGCTGATCATTTAGGTGAGTTATTAGGCCGCGAAGTGCCGGTGCTGGAAAACTGGGAAAACGGCGTAGAGCTTGCCGTCGGCGATTTGGCAATTTTAGAAAATGTCCGCTTTAATGTCGGCGAGAAAAAAGATGATGATGATTTAGCTAAGGCCTATGCATCGTTATGCGATATATTTGTTATGGACGCTTTTGGTACTGCTCATCGCGCCCAAGCGTCCACTCATGGGGTGGCTAAATTTGCCCCAACCGCATGTGCGGGGCCTTTGTTGGCCTCTGAATTAGAGAGTTTGGGCAAAGCACTAGATAACCCTGCTAGGCCTATGGTGGCGATTGTTGGCGGTTCAAAAGTTTCGACTAAGTTAACCGTACTGGAGACTTTGTCAGATAAAGTTGACCAGCTGATTGTTGGTGGTGGCATAGCGAATACGTTTTTGGCCGCTACCGGCAAGCCGGTAGGCAAGTCCTTATACGAGCCAGATTTGGTTGATATTGCTAAAGCATTAATGGAGAAAACCAATATTCCAGTACCAACTGACGTAGTGGTTGGTAGTGAATTTAGTGAGTCAGCGGCGGCGACTTTAAAGTCGGTTGATGATGTTACTAGTGATGATATGATTTTTGATATTGGTCCAGAAACTATAGCAAAATTAGCAGCTATGCTGAAAGGTGCAAAAACAATTATTTGGAATGGCCCTGTCGGTGTATTCGAATTCGACCAATTTGGCGAAGGCACGAAAGTTCTATCTCATGCGATTGCCAATAGTGACGGTTTTTCTATCGCTGGTGGTGGCGACACATTAGCTGCTGTCGATAAATACGACATTGCCGATAAGGTGTCTTATATCTCGACTGGTGGAGGCGCATTTTTAGAGTATGTTGAAGGCAAGGTATTGCCAGCAGTGGCAGTTTTAGAATCTAGAGCGAACGGTTAATAACTAAGCAGGAATAGAATTATGGCACTTATATCATTACGTCAATTGTTAGACCATGCCGCCGAAAATGGCTATGGCGTACCCGCATACAATGTAAACAACTTAGAGCAAATGCGCGCTATTATGGAAGCCGCCGATGAGGCGGACTCGCCGGTTATTGTGCAAGCATCTGCCGGCGCCAGAAAATATGCCGGGGCACCGTTTTTGCGTCATCTGATTCTGGCTGCTATCGAAGAGTTTCCTCATATACCTATATGTATGCACCAAGACCACGGTACTAGTCCTGATATCTGTCAAAGGTCTATTCAGTTAGGGTTTAGCTCGGTAATGATGGACGGCTCGCTCGAAGCAGATGGCAAAACGCCGGCGTCTTATGAATACAATGTCGGCGTAACCAAGCGGACTGTGGAGATGGCCCATGCTTGTGGTGTGTCGGTAGAAGGTGAGCTAGGCTGCTTGGGTTCATTAGAAACTGGTCAAGCCGGGGAAGAAGACGGCGTGGGTGCTGAAGGCACCTTGTCTCAAGAGCAGATGTTAACTGACCCGGAAGAAGCCGCTGACTTTGTTTCCAATACTAATGTTGATGCCTTGGCAATTGCTTGTGGTACATCTCATGGGGCTTATAAATTTACTCGCCCCCCTACGGGCGATATTTTAGATATTGATCGTATTAAGGCTATTCATCAACGTATTCCTAATACTCACTTGGTAATGCACGGCTCGTCTTCTGTGCCGCAAGAATGGTTGGCTATTATTAATGAGTTTGGTGGTGAAATCCCTGAAACTTATGGTGTGCCAGTTGAGCAGATTTGTGAAGGTATTAAGCATGGTGTACGTAAGGTAAATATTGATACTGATTTACGGTTAGCATCAACGGGCGCGGTTAGACGTTTTCTAGCGCAGAACCCGTCAGAGTTTGACCCGCGTAAATTTTTGGCTGCAACCACAGTAGCGATGAAGGATATCTGTAAAGCACGCTATGAAGCTTTTGGTAGTGCTGGTCAAGCAAGTAAAATCAATCCTCGTAGCTTAGAGGCGATGTTTGGCAGTTATGAGGCAGGAGAGCTAGACGCAAAAATTAATTAAGTTAAAGGCAGCGTAAGCTGCCTTTTTTATTGGAACCGATATGACGATTGAGCGAACCAAGATAGTTGAGGCGATTGGGCCCTTAGAATTGGGCAAGTGTATAGAAAGCGCTGTTATAAATAGTTATTGGCAGTTTTACGGTATAAATTTTTCACGAACAATAGATGGTGTGTCGCAAACTATCGGATTCGTGCCATCTGACAGGTTTGAAGTGTGTTGCCAAGTTTTCACGCCACTACAAAGTATTGGGACTTGTTTTGTTGTACATGGATATTTCGACCATTCTGGTTTATACGGGCATTTGATAAAAAAGCTATTAGAGCTTTCGTATACTGTGGTAGCTCTGGATTTACCTGGCCATGGATTGTCTAGCGGCGCGCGCGCAGATATAAATAGCTTTTTTAGTTACGAGGAAGCGTTGCAGTCGGTGCTAAACAAATGCAGTTTTCTACCAAGGCCTTGGCATGGCATCGGTCAAAGCACAGGTTGTTCCGTTCTATTACTTAGCCTGATTAGGTCACCGTCTAATAGTTTTACTAAAACTGTTTTTTTTGCGCCTTTACTTAGGCCAAGATATTCAATTAAAGGTCGAATTCTACAACCTATTCTAAGCTTGTTTAAAGAGGACTGGCCGAGATATTTTTCTAATAATTCACATGACGCTAAGTTTCTGTATTTTGTTAAAAATACTGATCCTTTTCAGGCTAGAGTATTGCCATTTAAATGGTTAAAGGCGATGCGTCAATGGGTGGTTTGGATACTGAAACAGAAGCGAATAAACGCAGATATGCTGGTTATACAAGGTGATAAAGATGCCACAGTGGATGGCGAGTTCAACATTAATGCTTTAGAAAAGCGGGTGAGTAAAATACAAGTTAGTCATCACAGCGAAGCGCGTCACCATCTAGTCAATGAGGCTGAAGCAATTCGCGAATTGCTGTTTACTGATATGGCACAGTTTTTAAAGGCTAGCTAACGGTTGTTGACACTACTAATACGTCATTGAGTTTGGCGACTAATTTGTCGCCGCGTGCCAATGGCCCGACACCGGCAGGCGTGCCAGTTAATACAATGTCTCCGGGCATTAAGCTGAAGCTCTCACTCATTAAAGCCAGCAAGTCAGCAATGGAGAATAGCATATCACTAGTAGTACCGTGTTGTTGTATCGCGCCGTTTTTTTCTAGTAGCAAATCACAACTCTGAATATTATCAATAATATTCAGCTTAACAAAATCAGACACAGGGCAGGCGCCGTCGAAGCTTTTGGCAATTTCCCATGGTTGCGCCTTTGCCTTTAGCTCATTTTGAATGTCTCTAAGGGTCAAATCGAGTGCTAAGCCAACGCCAAAAATTGCCGCAATTGTTTCATTAGAGCTAGCATTAGTGAGCCGCTTGCCAATCAGTAACGCCATTTCCAGTTCGTGATGAACTTCTCCTCGATTAGTGGGGATCACGAACGAAGGAGCAAGATGAGTAAGGCTGGTGGCAGGTTTAATAAACAATAGTGGTGATTTTGGTATTGGATTATTAAGCTCTAGCGCGTGCGCACTATAGTTTCTGCCAACACAAACGATCTTCCCTATCGGCAAACTACATTGTTGGTCGCCACTATAGCGATGCTGATAATTCATCATACAACCTTAATCAAAAATCTTGCCAGGGTTCATAATGCCATTTGGGTCGAAGACAGTTTTTATCGCCTTCATAAAACTTATTTCTGCTTTACTACGACTATAGCTCAAGTAAGGTTTTTTGGATAAACCAACGCCGTGTTCTGCCGATATACTACCACTGTACTTCTTTACCACAGTAAATATTTTATCATTTACCATTGAACATTTTTCGACGAATTCATCCCGCGCCAGTTGGTCTGGTTTGAGAATGTTTAAATGTAAATTGCCATCACCGATGTGACCGAACCAAACAACTTCAAATTCTGGATAAGCTCGGTTAACGACCGTTTCTACTTCGGCCAGAAAGTTGGGTACTTTTGACACTGTAACGGACAAATCGTTTTTGTATGGGGTCCACTGGGACAGCGTCTCGGATATATCCTCTCGCAACCGCCACAAGTTTTTTGCCTGCTGCTGACTTTGACTTATGGTGCCGTCTAAGGCCCAGCCATTCTCTACGCATTGCTCGAACACGCTCATGGCATTTTCCATATCTAGCTCGGTCTGACTTTCAAACTCAATTAAGGCGTAGTAGGGCGCTATAGTTTCAAAAGGCCGTTGTAGCTTTTGATGTTCACAGACCTTAGACATCGCGTTCTCCGATAAAAACTCAAAGGCAGTTAAGTCTACTTGAGTCTGAAAGCTATTGAGTACACTCATAATTGCTGAGAATTCAGGCACGGCCAAAACTAACACGCTAAGGTCGTGAGGTGTTCTAGTGAGCTTCATTGTGGCCTCACAAATCAGCCCCAAAGTGCCTTCACTTCCGATGAACAGCTGACGCAGATCATAGCCTGCGTTGTTCTTCATTAGCCCTTGGTTCAGTTCTAATATTTCACCGCTGCCGGTAACAATTTTTAAACCCATTACCCAGTTGCGAGTCATCCCATAGCGAATAACCTTAATACCACCAGCATTAGTGCCAATATTGCCACCAATTTGGCTAGAGCCTGCAGAAGCAAAATCAACCGGATAAAAGAGACCTTTATCTTCGGCAAAATTCTGCAATTGCTCAGTAATAATGCCAGCTTCAACCGTAACAGTTTGATTGATAGCGTCAAAATCGAGTACATTATTCATTCTATCGAATGCAACCACCAGCTCGCCGTTACACGCGGTAGCGCCACCGCTTAAACCGGTTCGTCCACCAGATGGGGTTATTGCAATATTGTGCTGATTGGCTAAGTTTACAATTGCAAGCACCTGCTCGGTGGTGCTGGGTAAAACTATTGCACATGGTTTGGGATCAAATATCTTTGCCCAGTCTTGCCCATACTGAACTAGAGAATCTTTATCTAGAAGGACATTACTTTCACCAACAATACTGGCTAGTACTGTTATAAGATCAGAGTTTAGGCTATGGGCATTCGAATCAGTCATCGTTATATTCACTATAAAGCGAGGTTAAAACTTCTTTTAAGAGGTCTATATGTTAACATGACGCTCTTTTTTTACCTATGCAAATACACGCATACTAGTGTATTTTCACAGTAATGGTTGGTGATATGGCTACAACTTCTTTAAATAAAAGTAAGATAAAATTTTTATTGCTGGAAGGCTTGCATGAGTCTGCAGTGACTTCTTTAAAGGACGCTGGTTACAGTAATATTGATTATCATAAAACCGCATTAAATGAAGATGAGCTAATCGAAAAAATAAAGGACGCTCATTTTGTTGGTATTCGATCGCGCACCCAGTTAACCGAAAAAGTTTTTTCGGCGGCTAAAAAACTCAATGCGGTAGGTTGTTTTTGTATAGGTACCAATCAAGTAGATTTAAATGCTGCGACTGAGCACGGGGTCCCAGTATTCAATGCTCCATACTCCAATACTCGCTCGGTGGCTGAATTAGTAATTGCCGAAGCTATATTATTATTACGTGGAGTGGCGGAAAAAAGCGCCAAAGCCCATCTCGGTATTTGGCAGAAGTCTGCTAGCGGCTCGTTCGAAATTAGAGGTAAGGTACTAGGGATAGTTGGTTATGGCTCTATCGGAATGCAATTGGGGGTTATTGCTGAAAGCCTTGGAATGAAGGTTAAGTTTTACGATGCAGCGAACAAATTGCCCATAGGTAATGCCCAGCAAGTTGGGTCATTGGCTGACTTATTGGGTCAGGCTGATATTGTTAGTTTACATGTTCCGGAAAGTCCGTCGACTAAAAATATGTTTGCTGCAGAACAAATTAACCAGATGAAACAAGGCGCGATTTTAATTAATGCCTCGCGCGGGACAGTGGTAGATATTGAAGCGTTGGCTATTGGTATAAAAGGTAATCACCTTGCTGGTGCTGCAATTGATGTATTCCCAATAGAGCCTAAATCTAATGACGACGAATTCGTCTCACCATTGCGTGGCTTAGATAACGTGTTTTTAACACCGCACATTGGTGGCTCGACCATGGAAGCTCAAGAAAATATTGGCTTAGAAGTAACCGAAAAGCTTATTCGTTATAGTGATAATGGCACCACAACATCATCAGTTAATTTCCCAGAAGTAGCCTTGCCAGCACATGAAGGAAGTCATCGCCTATTCCATATCCACAGAAATGTACCAGGAGTATTGAGCTCAATCAACAGTGTTTTTTCTGATAACAATATCAATATTAGTGGACAATACTTACAAACCAACGGCAAGGTTGGCTATGTGGTAATTGATATAGACCAAGATAGTAGTAAACTTGCTAAGAGTAAGTTGAAAGCCATAGAGGGTACAATTCGAACCCGGGTTTTGTTTTAAATTTTCTCTTTTTCCATCCAGAACTGTGGTCAGCGTTAGAGTCCTAGTAATACCTTTTTTATTATTGATAAAGCGGTCTAGCTACATGCGAGGCATATCGGAGGCTGATAAATTATTCCTAACCATCACTTAGTGATGACTATCAGACAGACCATAAAATTTTTTCATCCAGCCAGGATATAAATTGGGTGATTGAAACTTGCTGTTACTATTTTTGCCAATAGCATATTCACTAAGGAACATTTTTTTAGCCATTGATTTCGTCAGCATTGATAGTGACCGCGTTAGATACTATTTAAATACTCAAATAAAATAGTACTCATCTTCTTTGATAGTACATCAAAGGAAAAAAGATTCGTAATATGCTCAGTACCTGCATCAGCTATTTTTTTTGCCTGCTCTGGGTTATCTTTTACCCAACATATTTTTTCCAACGCTTGCTGCCGGTTATCATAAAGTAATATATTTTTGCCGTCTTCAAAGCCTAAAGCCTCCTCTTCTCCGTTTCCTTGACGATATGCGATCAACAGGCAACCTGCTGCCATTGCTTCGAAATTTTTTGCCATATATTCACCAATACCGATATCGGCAGAAAAAAACGTACTAATCCTATTTAGAGTATCGTTATACTCTTTGCCAGGTGAGGTGCGCAAGCACCGTAGATTAGAATAACGATCGATATAGCGTAAGGTGTTATAGCGATCTACATAAGCGTCGGAAGAAAATGATCCGATAAAACCAAGATCTATATCTCGTGGGCTACTCCGTTGCGAAATAATAGTAGAGTCGAATCCTTTGGGTAAAAAATTAGCGAAAACACCCTCTTGATTTAGGTATTTAACCACTGAGCTACCGGTACTGATAATTTTAATATTGTCAAAATTTTTATAAAATTCTGTGAACTCTCTATACCAAGGAGAATCTGGCATATAGTTTTGACATAAGTCCTCTTCATAAATTACGATTTTTTGTTGGTGTCGTAATAGCGTCCGCAACTGTCGGCGTAAATATTTGTGGGGAATGTCCAAGAGAACTAAGTCGTAATTACTAATGTTGAATTCTTCAATAATTAAATCGAAGTCATCGATAAGTCGGTGCGGTATTTTTTCTACTGTAGTGGAGAAGGTGGCTGACAATCCTGTGAATAAGCTATCAATGATCGGACTACGGTCTAAGTGACTAATTACCAGTAGAGTTGGTTTCATTGGGAAATCTCAATATTACAGCTCTGTGCCTGTTCCGTGGTTGACCAAATGATGGAGTGTTTAGCCAGGGCCCCAAATACAGCAGTTCGGCGCAAATCAGCATCCAATATATCTGACACTAGGATATGGAAATCGTTGCCTTGATCGATTTCCAGCAATACTAGGTCACTATTATTAGCCATCCGCAAAAATTCACTTTTGTTGAACTTAGCTTCGTTTAAACGAACGAGTTGGCCGTTCATATGTGAGAAGTAGTTGACGCGTGAATTATTGCTAAGAAGTTTGCATTGTGATGGTTTTCCCTGCAGCCATAGCACACTATCGGTACGGTATGCCTTAGCCTCTCCAAAGCTAAAAAAAGAGTCAGTGAATAAATAAACACAAGCTAAAACCGTAGTGATTAACAACTTATTGCGACCATTTTTTTGCGAGTTAAGTGCCAACCCAAAATTTTCAATCCAGCTCGAAAAGATTGGAATTAACAATAAACTCAATAGAAGAACATGACGGCCTTGAATGACAGTTGTGCTTAACAAAAAAATATAAACCAAGGTGAAGTAGAACAGAAATGCGGTCAAAATAGGCGCAACACGTAATCGAGAAAATCTAGAATCCCTAGCTGAGCTAAGACTAAGTAAAGCAAGTAGCATAAAGGAGGCGGTGAATGACTCTAGTACTTTTAGTACGAATATAATTAAAAATGAGAATAAAATAGCAGCGCCAGAATACTCTGTCAGATACCCAATCAGTAAATAATCTTCAAAATTAGCTACTAGCCGACTATAGCTTTGCCCGAGATTAGCCAACTTATTAATATAATAAGTTGTGGAGTCAAAAACGGAGGGGTTTAGTAGATATATAATCACTATGCTAGGAATTATTATTAGCAGTAGCCAGCGGTAAAAACCAATTGTTATTTTGACCACCATAACGTGTTTCTTTAGCGGTATTAGACAAATAGCAGGTAGTAATGTAAACAGAATTGCTTCGGTTCTGAACATTGCGGCCACCGATAATAGAATCATACCGATAATTAAAAATTTAATATTGAGCGATAACAAAAACCTTAAGTAATAGCTCATGAACGCCAAGGTTAGTGCCCAGAATAAGAAGTCTCGAACGATAAAGTCGCGATACTCATTAAATTGCGGATATAACGTAAATAGAAACCCTGCTATCCAAGGGTTGTAGCTGGATTGAGAGGTTAAGCGGGCGATATCGACCATGAACCAAGCTATCGCTGCGCAAGTTAGGGCGTTGATAGCTTGCGCCGCGATAAATGTTGTTAGACCGGTGAATTTTGCAGTTAAAGCAATAAGGATAGAATAATATGGGTTGGAGTATAAGTTTTTTGCGGCATTAAAACCGTCGTTAAGAAAGGTGTCGGCAATCCGAAGATAAAGAACTCCATCGGTATTGGTAATAATGGCTTGGCTGTAGATAACAGTACTTAAGAGTAGGCTTACTCCGGCGAAAAACCAGCGCGGGTCAATGTAGTTACCTGCTTTCATTATGGTTAATGTCCCTGCTGCTGGCAGTAGTTATTAGTTTTATCGAGGCAGCTAAGTGATTTTGCTAATTTTTCAGTTGCGCCATATTAAGTTGAAAAAGCCTGTTTTTCTATACAAAAGATTATTCATATAGCCAATACTATTTATTCCTACTGCGTTCTGCTGGCGCCGCCAGCTGGTCTAGTAAATACTTCTTGAAATTTTGCTCATAGTGCTGTTTTGAGAGCATTTGTTGCATACAGTCTAACCATGCATCCCGTTCGGCATAACCAATATCCAAATGAGCGTGTGCTTTGGGGATTCTAATAGGCCCGTACTTAGTATTAAATAACTTTGGGCCGCCAAGCCAGTCACATACAAATCGAGTAAGCCTGTCTATTGATTCACTTAGATCTTCTTTGTGCATCTCCAGTCTAACTTTAGCATTTGGCTGCTCGTTTATTGGTTGATAAAAATCTTTAATCAGTTGTCGTACACCTTCTACTTTCCCTGCTGCAATGAAGGATAGATCTCCAGCGCCGAAGTGTGGTTTAGAAGCCACTGAGTAGCCCTCGCAGAGAAGACAGCGTTTCTTTGCCTTTGACTTCATTTCTCTCAGGGCAGTTTTCGCCAAAGCCCTCTTTTTGAATCGTGTCTTCTGGCAATTCGTCTAAAAACCGGCTTGGAGTACAGGCAATATTGTCACCCCATTGCTTACGCTGCTTAGCGAGTGTTAGCGTCAAGCTGCGTTGGGCGCGAGTAATCCCCACATAGCAAAGCCTGCGCTCTTCTTCGATATTATCCTCTTCAATACTGTTGCGATGAGGCAGTAAGTTCTCTTCAAACCCAATCAGGAAAACATGAGGAAATTCAAGGCCTTTCGATGCATGTAAGGTAAGCATTTGGACTTTGTTTTCTTCTTGGTCTTCTTCTTGCTGATCGAGCAAGTCTCGCAAAACTAGGCGAGCAATGGCATCTTCCAATGACTCATCATCACTTTTTTGCAAGCTATGATTTACAGAGTCTAATAAAATTTCTATATTCTGTAGGCGCTTATCCGCAATGGCAGGGCTAGATGCATTTTGGTGGAGCCAGTCGCTGTAGTTCATGGTGTCGATCATCGAGCGCAACACACCAATTGGGTCTTGTTGATTGCAGTGCTGACGCACAGTATCTAGCCATCCAGTAAATTCACGCAGTCTGCTTAAGCCTTGTTCCGGCAGGCGACTTGTTAACCCCACTTCATTACAGGCTTGATAAAGTGGGATCTGACGCTCGTTGGAATACTGCCCCAAAGCTTCAAGTGTAGTTGGGCCAATTTTTCTGCGGGGAGTATTAATTATGCGTAAAAAAGCGGCGTCATCACTAGGATTAACGACTAAGCGAAAGTACGCCATGATGTCTTTAATTTCATTGCGAGCGAAAAAGGATTGACCGCCAGAAATGCTATAAGGAATCTGATTTTGTTGTAGTTTAATTTCCATGGCGCGGGCTTGATGGTTGCCGCGGTATAAAATGGCAAAGTCCTTAAACTGACGACGATATTTCATTTGTTGGTCAATAATTTCGGCCGCCACTCGATCTAGTTCTGCGCCTTCATTAGCGCACTGGATAATTCTAATCGGTTCTCCGTGGCCCAGCTCACTCCATAATTTCTTTTCAAAAATATGCTCATTGTTATCAATAACGGCATTCGCAGCTTTCAAAATACGGCTGGTGGAGCGATAGTTTTGTTCCAGCTTAATGACTCGCAACGTTGGGTAGTCATGTTGCAGCAGGGCCAGGTTTTCAGGATTTGCTCCACGCCATGTATAAATTGATTGGTCATCATCACCCACCACAGTTAAGCCCGAACGAGCGCCTATTAATTGTTTAACCAACTCATATTGAGCGCCATTGGTATCTTGGTATTCGTCAACTAGTAGGTAGCGAATACGCTTTTGCCACTTTGCTAAAATCTCAGCATTGTTGGCAAATAACTGGGCAGGGATAAGAATGAGATCGTCAAAGTCGACAGCGTTATAAGCCTTTAGTAAACGCTGATACTGAGCGTAAACCAATGCCGCTCGTTGTTCTCCTGCCGAATCAGCCGTCGACAGGGCTAGTTCCGGGCTGGTTAGATTATTCTTCCAGCTAGAAATGAGGTTTTGAATTAAGTTAGTTAAGTCACTATCACCATTGTCCTGCAGCAATATGTCCCTAAGGATCGCACCAGCATCCTCTTGATCCATGATTGAAAAGCCAGGTTTAAAACCAAGAGTTCGATATTCACGCCGGATAATATTTAGTCCTAAATTGTGAAAAGTCGACACGGTTATATCACTGGAATCGATGAGCTTAGTAACCCTAGCCTTCATTTCTTTGGCGGCTTTATTGGTAAAGGTGAGAGCGGCAATATTTTTTGATGGAATTCCACAATGTTCTACCAGATAGGCAATTTTTCTAGTAATAACACTGGTTTTGCCACTACCTGCACCAGCTAGTACAAGCAGGGGGCCATCAACATATCTGACCGCTTCCATTTGTTGAGGGTTAAGTTTGTTCATTAACGATTACTACAGCCGCGGTCTGGTGAGGGACTCTATTGTAACAACGACCTGGCATTGAGTAACGCTAAATATGGTAGCTGATTCGGTAAACGTACATTAATCAGGCTACTAAAATATGTATAAACAAGCCCCTTGTTCGCTATCAGACTAATGCTCGGCAAAAAGATCGGACAGAAAATTATTGCCATAGTGCTGTTGATTACGATGAAATTGAGTTGATGAAAGGCCCGTATAGCTAAGTAACAGAATATTTTCTATATTTTTTTTTAAGGTTGGCATGAATTCTGCCAATTAAAATAATCGAGTATATCCGCTGGTGTGGCGACGAATCATGGAGTAGACCCCATTAAAGTAGACCAAAATAAAGTTGAGCTGTTTAGAAAGGTTATTTGTACTCAGGCCGAGCGAGCTCCCGCTAGAAAAAGCTCGGGCACTGCCTGCGGCGGTTTATACCAGTGAAGATTATTTTGAGTGGGAAAAGGAAAGTTTATTAAAAACCCAATGGTTAAGTGTTGTACATGTTTCACAAGTTTCCAATATGGGTGATTACATCAATCTCGAATTACTGGGGGAGCGGTTAAGCGTAATCCATGGAAATGATGGAGAAATTAGCGTTTTGTCGCGTGTCTGTGCGCACCGAGGTATGGATGTTATGCCGCCAGAATCAGGTCACTCCACCGGTGGTAATTGCCAGTAGTACCGTTGCCCTTATCATCACTGGGTTTATGCTATAGACGGGCACTTACGTGGGGCACCTTTTATGTAGGACCATCCTGATGCAGTCGAGGGAAAAATAAAACTCCATGAGTTCAATAGTGAAATTTGGCAAGGTTTTGTTTTTGTAAATTTACCTTCGTCAAATCATGACCAATCTCCGTCGCAACAGTTTAAAGGCTTACACAAGTTTTTAGACCGCTGGAATATGCCCAGCCTTAAAATGGTTGCCGATATTGAGTGGGAGTGTGATTTTAATTGGGAGGTGCTGGTCGAGAATTTTATGGGGTCCTATCATCACATAGGTGCAGATCACGCAACATTTCAACCTATATTACCGCGCCAGCATTATTGGACTGAGGCCGAAGCCGACTATTATTGTGTATGTCATTTACCGCTGGGGAAATTACAAAAAAATGTTAAGCAAGGCGAATCACAGTTAATTAATTTTGCGCCAATTGAGGGTCTTCACCTAGATGACTTTTTGGAATGGAGTGTTCATCTTGCGGCACCTTCCGGTCTTTTTTTTGTGGCTGCCGATAGAGTCTATTGGTATCGATTACAACCATTATCCGCCGGCAAAATGACATTGCGCACAACGTTACTAATAAATCCAGACAGTAAAAACTCTCCTGATTACCAAAAGATCTTAAAGGCGCAGATACAGATGATACGAAAATTTTATTTGGAAGATGTGGAAATGTGTACGGCAGTGCAGAACGGATTGCGATCTTGCGCCGATACGCCCGGTCCACTAAATAAGTTGGAAGAGCCGATATGGCAGTTTCAACGTTACATGGCAAGGCAGATTAAAGCAGCTGAGCTAATGGCTTAATGCATTTACATTAGCTTAAATCAATGGCGGCGGCCGATGTGGTTTCCCCCCGACGGTGGATTAGAGGCTCAGGCGGGCGTTAGTTCTGCCGACACCCCAAGCTCTGGGCTGCTAACATTATTTTTCCAAGTTGAGATCAGACTTTGGATTAACTTAGTTAAGTCGCGGTCACCATTATCTGCTAGTAGAAAATTCTTCAAGTATGAGTAAGCCCCCCATCAGGGAGCAGAGTAGCGGGATGCACAAAAATCGTGCATGACATTATTGCCATAGTGCTGTTGCACAGTATCAAACGGATTTAGCGCAGCACTTGTATACGCTGGTAAAACCGAAATTTTTGCAGTTAATTGTAGGTTGGCATGGTTTCTGCATTAAAAATATTGACCGTATCCGCGAGCGCGGCAGACGAGAAATTAACTATGCAATAGAGTGCTAGGGTTCCGATCGTATAATGTTTGTTATGCAGATGCCTGGACCGAGAGCGTTCGACCTTGAGGTTAAAGGTTACACGGAGGGATAAAAGCCCGGGAGACTTGTTTGGCGAAAGCCGCGGATAAGCGTGTATAACTTAAACTGAGAGACTGACTATGAAACCTATTGCTACTATTTTATTTTCCTTACTTCTTTCCGCGAATGTTGCAGCAGCAGACAGCTTTAAAGTTTGCTGGTCTATTTATGTAGGCTGGATGCCATGGGTCATTGGTGCCGAACAAGGCATTGTCAAAAAATGGGCCGACAAATACGACATTGAGATTGAAGTTGTACAAATTAATGATTACATCGAATCTATTAATCAATATACGGCGGGTGCATTTGACGCTTGTACTATGACCAATATGGATGCATTGACTATTCCTGCTGCTGGTGGCGTTGATAGCACAGCCTTGATTGTTGGCGATTTCTCTAATGGTGGTGATGGCATAGTGCTTAAAGGTACTGACAAGCTCGAAGATATCAAAGGGCAACAAGTTAATTTGGTAGAGCTAAGTGTTTCGCACTATTTGCTAGCCCGCGCGCTTGAAACCGTGGGTATGGTAGAGGCAGACGTTAAGGTAGTGAATACATCTGACGCTGATATGGTTGCTGTTTACGGCACTGACGACGTTACCGCAGTGGTAACTTGGAACCCGTTACTTAGTGAAATTACTAGTATGCCAGATAGTAACAAAGTATTTGATTCTTCCAATATTCCTGGTGAGATTATCGACCTATTGGTTATTAATACTGACACCCTAAAAGCCAACCCTAAACTGGGTAAAGCCTTAGTAGGTGCGTGGTATGAAATAATGGAATTAATGTCTGGCGATGGTGATAAAGCAATTGCAACTCGTAGTTACTTGGCTGAAGCGTCAGGTACTGATTTAGCCGGTTTCGATAGCCAGCTTGCCAGCACCGAAATGTTTTATACCCCAGTGCAAGCATTAGCATTAACCAGCAGTGAAACGCTAAAGAGCAGTATGCAAAGTGTTGCTGAGTTCTCTTACCAGCATGGTCTACTGGGTGATGGCGCGCCTAGCGCTGGATTTATCGGTATTGAAACTCCCACTGGTATCTACGGTGACCCCACTAATATCAAACTACGTTTTGACCCTACCTATATGCAGTTAGCGGCTGACGCAAAACTGTAATTAGTCATAGGTGTGGGCAGTTTGCCCGCGCCTAATCCTAATAGGGAGGTCAAATTATGAAGCGCTTAATCAATATAACGCCTTCTCGCAGCGCCAGTGTTGCACTTGGGTTACTGCCGTTCTTAGCATTACTCATTGTCTACATAATTAGTTCAGATGCACGGTTGGATATTAATCCAAACGATAAGCTGCTGCCTAGTTTTGGGCAAATGGGTGACGCAATACAGCGAATGGCTTTTGAGCCTAGCAGGCGAACTGGTGAGTATTTATTTTGGCAAGATACCCTGAGTAGTTTGAAACGTTTAGGTATGGGTGTGGCAATTGCGGCATTTCTTGGACTAACCATTGGGATGCTTACCGGTGCTATTCCTCTAGCTACTTCAGGTTTTTCTCCGCTATTAACGGTTATTTCTCTGGTCCCTGCGTTGGCGTTACTTCCAGTTCTCTTTATTGTATTCGGTCTTGGCGAAGTATCTAAGGTTGCGTTAATTGTCATCGGTATTACACCGATGATTGCCAGAGAAGTTCAGCGTCGAACGCAAGAAATTCAGCCAGAACAAATAATAAAAGCGCAAACCTTAGGGGCGAGCAGCTCGCAAATTATGTTTCGTATTTTGTTGCCGCAATTACTACCTAAATTGATTGATGCGGTGCGTCTTTCCATGGGTGCGGGTTGGTTATTCCTAATCTCTGCCGAAGCAATCGCTTCAACTGACGGGCTTGGCTATCGTATATTCTTGGTACGACGTTACTTATCAATGGACGTCATTTTACCTTATGTAGCTTGGATTACATTATTGGCCTTTGCGCTGGATTTTTTGCTGCGCTATTCAAGCCGGCGGCTATTTCCTTGGCACCGTTAATTGGAGCGATCTAAAGAGATACAGTTATGATTACTATTAAGAATCTTTGGAAGCAGTACGGTGACACAGTAGTGCTTGAAGGTATCAATATTGAGGTTAAAGAGGGTGAGTTTGTGACCCTAGTTGGTGCTTCAGGGTGTGGCAAAAGTACCTTTCTCAATATGCTGCTAGGCACTGAGGCAGTCAGTAAGGGCGAGTTATTACTTGACGGCAAACCTATTCCCAGTGAACCAGGTGCTGATAGAGGGATAGTGTTTCAGCAATACTCTGTATTCCCTCATATGACAGCGCTAGAAAATGTTATTGCTACCAGAGGTTTTCAACGAAAAGGTTTTAGTGGTTATTTGTTTGGTAAAAAATATCGCCAAGCTAAAGTCGAAGCCATTGAGTTAATGGAGCAAGTGGGGTTAGCTCACGCTCATGATAAATACCCTAGTGAACTTTCTGGCGGTATGCGCCAACGCTTAGCGATTGCGCAGGCATTGTTAGGTAAGCCGCGGATATTATTGTTAGATGAACCGTTTGGTGCACTTGATCCGGGTATTCGCGCAGACATGCATCAGTTGGTGCTCAAATTATGGCGCGAGTATGAGCTAACAGTATTTATGGTAACCCATGATTTACACGAAGGCTTCTTCTTGGGTACGCGGTTATGGGTATTTGATAAAATGCGTGTTGACCCCCATGCACCTAATGCTTATGGAGCCAACATTACCTACGATTTACCAGTAGGGGAAATCCATACCGGTGAGCTTGAAAAAATTGAAAACGACGTTTATCCGAGCAAAGTAGATTTGCGACAAGCGTTATCATCCCAACAATAATATACCTTGCGAAATTATGAGTAATTATATTAAAGAAATTAGCTATAAAACGAGCTTACCGGCCAATAGTCATTGGTCGCTTCGCATGCGCAAGGGAAGTGTTCTGCGACTAACGGATACCAATGGTGGCAGTAATTTAGCCATGTTGTTTTACAATCCCGAAAATTTGCTAGAGCGCTATAACGCGCCTGACACATTGAAATGCCAACATACCTTTAAGCTTACCCAGGGCCATTGCTTGTATTCTGATATGGGGCGCATATTTGCCTCGATAGTTAGTGATACCTGCGGTTGGCATGAAACGATGTGCGGTAATAGTCATGCTCAGCATATTGAGCAGCGCTGGGGCCAGCGAGATTATCAAACCGACCATAACGATTGGCAGCAAAACGGCAATGATGCCTTTTTGACCGAATTTGCAAAATATGGTTTAGGCCGCGCCGACATGGCAGCAAATATAAATTGGTTTAGTAAAGTTTCTGCTGACTCACAAGGGCAATTGCAGCTTGACGAAAGTTATAGTCGCGCTGGTAGTGAGGTAGTGTTGCGGTTTGAGATGGATACCTTGGTGATGATGCACAGCTGCCCTCATCCATTAAGTCAGGCAGAGCAGTACCCTCGTTACCAAGTAGATATTGAACTGGGGCGGGCAGCAGAAATTAACGACGATGACTTGTGTCGCAATAGTTGTGAGGAAAACCAACGAGGCTTTCGCAATAACCATCTTTATTACTTGGGCGCACTGTAAAAAGTAGCCTTGACGATTGTTAGGAGATTTACATGTTAACGCAGAGCACTTTATCTGCCGGGCAAGCCATACAGCGAGATATTATTGCTGCAGGTGATTACTACATAGGTACTGTAAAGGCAGGGCAAACCGTTCGGATCCTTGACTTAGAGGGTAACCAAGCTGCAGATACCTTGTTCTATAATGCCAATGATTGCAGCGAGCGTTATAGCGCTAGCGACACTATTCGCGAGCAAGGCAATGTGTATCTGACGACGGGTTCAAAGCTTCGCTCTAATAAAAACAATGTCATGCTAGAAATTGTGGCTGACACTTGTGGTCGACATGACACCCTTGGTGGCGCTTGTGCCACCGAAAGCAATACGGTGCGTTACGATTTGGAAAAGCGCTGCATGCACGCTTGCCGTGATAGCTGGATGCTGGCGATAGCAGAAAACCCGCAATTTACTATTGGCAAGCGAGACATCAGCCATAATATTAATTTCTTTATGAACGTCCCTGTTACAGAAGCTGGCGGTCTAAGCTTTGAAGACGGAATATCTGATGCTGGAAAGTATGTAGAAATGCGCGCAATAATGGACATTGTTGTGCTGATTTCTAACTGTCCGCAACTGAATAATCCTTGTAACGGCTACAATCCAACCCCTATTGAGCTAATTGTCTGGGGCGCCTAGTCAAGTATCAATCCCTACAGTGGACGACCACTGTTGATAGGCATACCGGGACGGCCCGAACAAGGTAGCAACATGTTTGAAAAAGTTCTGATTGCAAATCGCGGAGCCATTGCGGTGCGAATTATCCGCACCCTTAAACGCCTAGGAATTCAATCGGTTACAGTCTATGCCGACAGTGATACCAATAGCCTGCATGTAAAACATGCCGATGAAAGTATTTGCCTCGGAGCAGGGCCGGCCTCTGACACCTATCTTGATCAAGACAAAATTTTAGCGATTGCAAAAGCAACTGGCGCCCAGGCGATCCATCCCGGCTATGGTTTTCTTAGTGAAAATGCAGGCTTTGCTAGGCGTTGTGAAGTGGCTGGTATTATCTTTATTGGTCCAACACCGGAACAAATCGAGCAGTTTGGACTAAAACATACAGCGCGCGCTATCGCTCAAGCAGCCCAAGTGCCCCTGTTGCCTGGCTCGGGATTATTAACCGATTTATTTGACGCTCGCGCAGAAGCACAAATTATTGGCTATCCGCTGATGTTGAAAAGTACCGCTGGCGGCGGCGGTATCGGCATGGAGCTTTGCTATGATGAACAAGAATTAGATGGAGCTTTTGACTCAGTTAAGCGCCTTAGTGCTAATAATTTTTCTAATGACGGTGTTTTTCTAGAAAAATTTATTGCCCGCGCGCGGCATATTGAAGTGCAGATGTTCGGTAACGGTTGCGGTGAAGCCGTTGCTATTGGTGAGCGCGATTGCTCTAGTCAGCGCCGTAACCAAAAAGTTGTAGAAGAATGCCCTGCGCCTAATCTTAGCAATGTAGTAAGGCAGCAATTACATTTAACCGCTGAAACGCTATGTAAACAAATCGATTATCGCAATGCTGGTACGGTTGAGTTTATAGTTGATGCAGACAGTGAAGCGTTTTACTTTCTTGAGGTTAACACCCGTTTGCAGGTAGAGCATGGTGTCACTGAGGAGGTCTATGGCATCGATTTGGTAGAGTGGATGCTGTGTTTAGCCAGTGGCGGCGATGCTCGGTTTAGCGATCAAGTCGCGATGCGAGCCTTAAGAGAAAGCCTAAAACCTAAAGGGCATGCTATTCAGGTACGCCTGTATGCTGAAGATCCTTATAAAGATTTTCAGCCTTGTGCAGATTTATTAACCCAAGTTGAATTTCCAATTGATGACAAGGTTCGCATTGACCACTGGATTGAAGCCGGTACTGAGATATCGCCATATTTTGACGCTATGCTGGCAAAGGTCATTGTTTACCAAGCAGACCGGCCAGCAGCGTTGGCAAAGTTGCGCCAGACTTTAGCGCAAACAAAAATTTATGGCAGCGAGACTAACTTAGATTATCTGCGCAGCTTATGCGCTGACGAGGTATTGGATCGAGGCGAGGTGACTACGCGCTACCTTAACGAATTTAGTTTTCAGCCCACGCGTATTGATGTCATTAGTGGCGGAACGCAAACCACAATACAAGATATACCTGGCCGCGGTGGTTATTGGCATATTGGAGTGCCACCGTCAGGACCTTTTGATAGTTATTCTTTTCGCCTCGCGAATCAACTACTGGGCAATGAAGTGAGCGCGGCAGGCTTGGAAATAGCCGTACAAGGGCCGAGTTTATGTTTTAGTTGCGACAGCCAAATTGTCATTGCTGGGGCGTTAATCGACGCCAAAGTGGATGGGCAGGATGTGCCGTTATGGTCGATAATTAACCTCAGTGCTGGCCAAACCTTAAGCCTTGGCCGGATAAGCGAGCAGGGTGCGCGCAGTTATTTATGTATTGCCGGCGGGATACAGTGTCCCGAGTATTTAGGCTCTAGATCAACTTTCACCTTGGGTCAATTTGGTGGTCACAATGGCCGTGCAATACGTGCTGGCGACACCTTAAAACTTGACCCTACTGCGGTGAACTGCACTGAAGAGAAGCTACTCGATAGCGCACTGCAGCCAACGATTAGAAATCGGTGGCAGCTAAGAGTTATTTACGGTCCTCATGGGGCGCCTGATTTTTTTACTACTGATGACATTGCTACGTTTTTTAATGCCAGCTGGGAAGTACACTACAATTCCAGTCGTACTGGTATTCGGCTAATAGGGCCAAAGCCTTCATGGGCACGTGAAAACGGGGGTGAGGCAGGGTTGCATCCTTCTAATATCCACGACAATGCGTATGCCTTTGGCACCGTAGATTTTACTGGCGATATGCCGGTAATTCTTGGCCCAGATGGCCCCTCCTTAGGTGGCTTTGTCTGTCCTGCAACAGTAATTTATGCCGACCTGTGGAAGCTAGGACAGCTGCGAGCGGGAGACAAAATTAGCTTTATCCCTGTCACTATTGCAAATGCTGTTGCCTTAGAAAAAGCGCAAATAGAGCAGCTCAACAACCTTTCTATACGACAGCATGAGTGCGCAGCGATAGCCCCAGCTAGTCCTGTTCTTGCCAGCTTACCGGCCAGTGAGTTTGGCGACGAAATTATATACCGCGCCGCGGGAGATCACTTTTTACTAGTTGAATATGGCGCTCAGGTATTAGATTTACGATTACGTTTTCGTGCTCATGCGCTAATGCAATGGCTGCAACAAAATATGTTGCCCGGTTTGCGTGAGCTAACCCCTGGCATTCGTTCTTTGCAAATTCACTTTGACTCTCAAGTGCTAAGTCATAAAGATTTGCTGGCGCATTTATATACGGCAGAAGGTCAGCTTGTACAGCAATTAGATGTGCTGACCGTGCCGTCACGTGTTGTTCATATTCCGTTGTCTTGGGATGACATCGCCTGTCAGCAAGCAATAGAAAAATATGATCAATCTGTACGCAGTAATGCGCCCTGGTCACCCAGTAATTTAGAGTTTATTCGCCGTATTAATGGCTTGGATAGTATTGACGATGTAAAGCGCATTGTCTTCGATGCGTCTTATTTAGTAATGGGCTTAGGTGATGTATATCTAGGTGCACCTGTTGCGACGCCTGTAGATCCTCGTCATCGACTGGTTACCACTAAATACAATCCTGCTCGGACTTGGACAGCTGAAAATTCAGTTGGCATTGGTGGCTCTTATATGTGTATTTATGGCATGGAAGGCCCAGGTGGCTATCAGTTTGTCGGTCGAACTTTGCAAATGTGGAATCGCTATAAGCAAACAGAAGAATTTAGCCAACCTTGGCTGTTACAATTTTTTGATCAAATTAAGTTTTATGAAGTTAGCCATGACGAGCTGCAAAAGATTCGGCAAGATTTCCCACAGGGGCGACATTCGCTAAAAATTGAACAGAGTGAATTTTCACTAAACGACTATCAACAGTTTTTAACTGATAATGAGTCGTCGATAAATATTTTTACTAAACAGCGTGAGAATGCCTTTGCCGAGGAGCTGAGTCAGTGGCATGCCAATGGTCAGTTTAACTATGAGGTGCAAGAAGATACGCCTATTGATAACGATGTTAGCTGGCCCGAAGATCATCAGCCAGTTGATAGTTCTGTCTCTGGCAGTGTTTGGCAAAACCAAGTGCAAGTTGGCGAGGTGATTAAAACCGGCCAAGTATTGATGGTGCTGGAATCGATGAAAATGGAAATCCCTGTGGTCGCTCCCTGCGACGGAATGATTACTCAGCTGTTTCTCGATAGCGGCAACCGAGTACAGGCTGGGCAAACCCTATTGGTCATTCAACCCGAACAAGCGTGATATTGGCATCGATGCCATTAATAACTAAATAATTTTAGGAGACACAATTATGTCTATCGACATGAGCATTAACGGTTTACAAAAAGCCTTTGCTAGTAATATTTTAACCCCAGCTGTATTAATGCAGAGTATTCGTGAAAAGGCAGCAAGCTTGTCTGAGCATAATATTTGGGTTCATTTATTAACCGCAGAAGAGCAAGCGTCTTTTTTGGTGAGCTTAGACAATAAAGATCCCCAGACGTCGCCCCTTTGGGGTATACCATTTGCGATCAAGGATAATATTGATCTGGCTAATATTCCGACCACAGCCGGTTGCGAAGCTTTTGCTTATACGCCAGAGAAAAGTTCTTATGTAGTGCAGCAATTAATTGACGCTGGTGCTATTCCTGTTGGTAAAACAAATCTTGACCAATTTGCCACTGGGCTTAATGGCACTCGCTCACCAATTGGGCCATGCCGTAATAGTTTTAATAGTGATTACATCAGCGGTGGTTCTAGCTCTGGCTCGTCAGTGGCCGTTGCCCTAGGTCTGGCTAGCTTTAGTCTTGGCACTGACACCGCCGGTTCTGGCCGAGTCCCAGCGTGTTTTAATAATTTGGTCGGCGTTAAACCAAGTTTGGGCCTGTTGTCTTCTGCTGGCTTAGTCCCGGCTTGTCGCAGCTTAGATACCATCAGCCTGTTTGCTTACAATGCTGACGATGCGCATAGCGTGCTATCTGCCGCCGAGGGTTTTGATAGCGACGATGGTTATAGTCGTCGCAACCCATTTTCCAATAGTCGACGCCATTATGGTTTGCAACAGGGGCCGCTAACGGTAGGGGTTATTCCTACCGGACAACTACAATTTTTTGGTGATGCGGGATACGCTCAGGCCTACCAAACAACCTTAGATGCGCTACAACAGGAAGGCTTTGAATTCATTGATATTGATTATGGACCTTTTGATGAAGTGGCCCAACTATTATATGAAGGCCCTTGGGTTAGTGAGCGATATTTGGCGACTATGCCGTTAATTGAAGAGCAGCCAGAAGAGATTTTTCCGGCGGTGCGTGAGGTGATTAGTCAGGGCAAAACACCTTTGGCCACTGATTTATTTTCTGCCCAATATCGCTTAAAAGAATTACACGGCCAGTGTCTTGCCCAGTTAGCCCGCTTTGACATTTTACTTACCCCCACCGCTGGTAAACTTTTTACTGTCGATGAGCTGCTAGAAGAGCCTATTTTACGTAACAGCCAGCTAGGTTATTACACCAATTTTATGAACTTGTTAGATCTTGCTGCCGTCAGTGTTCCTACCAGCTTTACGCAAGACGGCCTGCCGTTTGGCATCACTTTAGTAGGCAATCATTTTAGCGATCGTAAGTTATTGTCGATTGCCAATCGGATTCAGCAAACTTTGGCCCTGCCGATGGGTGCTTTAGATTTACCTCAGCCAAGGTTGAACCGCAGCCCTGCCAGCGAGCAAGAATACGTTGATTTGTTGGTCTGTGGTGCTCATCTAGATGGCTTGGTATTGAACTGGCAATTACTTGAGCGTGATGCGCAGTTAAAAGAAGTAACTACTACCGCCAGCGCTTATCGGCTGTATGCGTTAAGTGACGGCATTCGTCCAGCGATGATCCGCGATGATGAGACCGGTGTTGCTATTGATGTTGAAATTTGGACCATGCCAATGGCTAGCCTTGGCAGCTTTGTGACGGCCATACCGGCACCGCTTGGCATTGGCAAAGTACAGGTGGCAGATGGCCGCTGGCTAACCGGCTTTATCTGCGAGGGAGTTGGTATCAGTGATGCCACTGATATCAGTCATACTGGTGGTTGGCGCCAATGGCTGGCACAAAAATAACTAGCGGGGGAAATAGCCGCGCTGTAACTGTGCATACATTTTGCTGATTTAGCGACGAGCTTTGCTAAGCTTTATATGCCTCTATCAAGGTTTCGATAAGCAATCGCTTCTGCTAAGTGAGACCTTTGCACTGCGGGCTGTTTAGATAAATCAGCGATAGTTCGAGCAACCCGCAGAATTCGATGATAGGCGCGGGCAGAAAAGTTAAGCCGTGATAGGGTTTCATACAAATAGTCTTTATCTTCATCGCTTAACTGGCAATACTGCTCTAGCTGATCGCCACTTAAGGCCGCATTGTCACATTGTTGGCGTTGGTGCTGTAGTTTTTTAGCAGCAATCACTCGTTCTCGCACTATTTTGGTGCTTTCGGTAATATCTGGATGGGTTAACAGCTTTGCCGGCAATGGCTGTGTCGGAACATGCATATCTATACGGTCTAATAGTGGGCCAGAAATTTTACTGCGATAGCGCTCTACTTTGTCAGGTGTACAACGGCAGTGACGATTTGGGTCGCCTAGGTAGCCACAAGGGCAGGGATTCATGGCGGCGATAAACTGAAATTTGGCAGGTAAACACAGTTTTTCTTTTGCCCGTGCGATGACAATTTCGCCAGATTCCAGTGGTTGGCGCAGTACTTCTAATACCTGGCGGTTGAACTCTGGTAATTCGTCTAAAAATAAAATGCCATGGTGAGCTAACGAAATTTCGCCAGGCTTGGGATTACTGCCGCCGCCAACTAAAGCGGCTGGCGAAGCGGTATGATGGGGTGCGCGGTAAGGCAGCCGTTGCCACATTTTAGTCTGCCAAATACCCGCAATTGAATAAAGTGCTGCTACCTCCAAACTTTGTGAATTTGTTAGTGGTGGTAGTAAGCCCGGTAAGCGATTAGCCAGCATGGTTTTACCTGAGCCAGGGGGGCCGATGTAAAGTAAGTTGTGTCTGCCCGCCGCCGCTATCTCAAGTGCACGCCTTGCCTGATGTTGGCCTTGTACCTCGGCTAAGTCTGGATATTTGGGAGCGGTTGAGGTGAGCGGCCTACTCACTGACGGCAGCGCCTCTTTACCTAGTAAATGCGCTGTTAGTTGTAGTAAATGATTGGGCGCAAACACCACAAGCTTATCTATCAACGCGGCTTCTTCACTGTTGTCAGCAGGGATTATTAAGGTTCGTCTGTCGTTACTACAACTGAGAGCCGCTGTTAATACGCCATTTATAGGGCGAATATCACCACCTAGTGCTAGCTCACCTAAAAATTCATAACTATCGATAGCCTTTATCGGTATTTGTCCTGAGGCCACCAAAATACCTAGCGCTATAGGAAGGTCAAAGCGGCCGCCTTCTTTTGGTAGGTCGGCTGGGGCAAGGTTGACGGTGATGCGACGGGTGGGGAATTCAAAGTGGGAGTTGATCAGAGCGCTGCGGACCCGGTCTTTGCTTTCTTTAACGGCAGCTTCTGGCAAGCCAACAATAGCTAAGCCGGGTAAGCCATTAGAAATATGAACTTCTACGGTAACCAGTGGTGCATTAATGCCAGCTTTGGCGCGAGAGAATATAATTGCGAGAGACATAAACCATTCCTTGGGTGCTGTATTTGGCTCTTCTTCCGTGAAGTAACCCTATTTCAAACTACTGCTTGTCTAGTTGCTTATTTAGCTCGGCAAGGTGCTTTTCCATTTCTTCTAGCTGTGCTCGAGTTCGCTTTAGCACCGCTTGTTGGGCATCAAATTCTTCTCGAGTCACCAAGTCCATTTTGGCAAACGCAGACTGAGCGATTGCATGAACGCCTTTCTGAATATCATCTTTGGCCGCAGTGGTGGGTAATATTTCACCAAGCTGGCGCACAAATTCAGTAATAAAAGGCTGGGCCATTTTTCTCTCCAAAAAGACAAGGTTCTAGTTTACCCATTATGAGCTAATAAGCTACTTAGATGAGGTGGTTGTTATGGGCTGCACTAATTTAGAGAAAACGACCTAAATTAGTGCGCTTAATACAAATAAAATTGCCCACCCATAGCTATAGTTAGCGCGCCTAATTTGGCGGCGAAGGGAACAAATCCTAGTAAGCAACTGATATTATTGAATATTTACTTTTTTGGCACAGCCAGTGCAGTATCGGTGTGAGTGTGATTTAAAACAAAAACATTATTTATCAATTATTTTTAAGGGGAATTTTAATGAAAAAATTACTACTAGCAGCGACTACAGCGGCAATAATGACCGGTGCTGGCACAGCAAGCGCGATTGAGATTTCAGGCAATGTAGGCATGGCAACTGATTATGTTTTCCGTGGTCAATCACAGACTGGTGAAGAGGCAGCAATTAGCGGTGGTTTTGATCTCGGATTTGATAGCGGTTTGTATGTTGGTACTTGGGCGTCTAACGTTAACTATGGTGATGGAGCCACTGCCGAAATGGATTTTTATGTCGGTTATGGTTTTGACGTGAGTGAAGACATTTCGTTAGATTTTAGCCTTGTGAAATACGTCTATCCGGGTAATCAGACATACAACTATGAAGAATATATTGCATCGACGAGTTTATACGGTCTAGATGTTACTGTTCTGCATTCGCCTGAGTACTTAGGTGACGGTGGTGAAAGCTTCATGTACTACAACTTAGGTTACGGTTTCGATCTTCCTTACGATATTGCTTTAGGCCTTAATGTTGGTTTGAACGACTCAGACGGTGCTTTTATCGGTGGCGAGACTGGCGATGACGACTATGTTGATTATGCAGTTAGCTTGTCTAAAGAAGTATACGGCGTAGAATGGGGTGTGACATATTATGACACTGACATCGATGGTGATGTTAACGAGTTAGCCGATGCACGTTTTGTGTTGTCAATTTCAAAAAGCCTTTAATAAATTCGTTATGCCCCCTGGGCTGAATGGAGAAATAGAATGAAATTAGTAAGTGCAATAGTAAAACCATTTAAGCTTGATGACGTTCGTGAAGCTTTATCAGATATCGGTGTACAGGGTATTACGGTAACTGAAGTGAAGGGTTTTGGTCGCCAGAAAGGGCATACAGAACTTTATCGCGGCGCTGAATATGTAGTCGATTTTTTACCTAAAGTTAAAATCGATGTGGCTGTAGCAGACAATGTTGTTGATCAAGTAATTGAGTCAATCACTAAAGCTGCCAACACCGGCAAGATCGGCGACGGGAAAATATTCGTGACTGCTCTTGAGCAAGCTGTACGTATACGTACTGGCGAGACCGGCGATGACGCGGTTTAAAATCTAACCCTTATGGTCTGGGGTAAAACCCAGATCATCTTTTTTAAAAAATTCGTTTTACTAGGCTCGGGAGGGCTTGGCTATGGAAAACTCTGTCTTTGAACTACAGTATGCGCTAGATACCTTTTACTTTTTGATATGTGGCGCTTTGGTTATGTGGATGGCGGCTGGTTTCGCTATGTTGGAAGCGGGACTGGTTCGCGCTAAAAACACCACTGAAATTTTAATGAAGAATATCGCTTTGTACGCGGTGTCTTGCACCATGTATATGATTTGTGGTTACGCAATTATGTACGGTGGCGACATCTTCCTATCTACTATTACTGGCGACGGTGTCACTGGTGCTGAAGAAGCGGCAACTTATGCTCCATCTGCAGACTTCTTCTTCCAGGTGGTATTCGTAGCTACAGCAATGTCTATTGTTTCTGGTGCGGTTGCAGAGCGGATGAAGCTTTGGGCTTTCCTAGCGTTTGCGGTAGTAATGACTGGTTTCATCTACCCAATGGAAGGTTCTTGGACGTGGGCCGGTGCTGATGTATTCGGTATGTACAACCTAGGTGACCTTGGCTTCTCTGACTTTGCTGGTTCGGGTATCGTTCACATGGCTGGTGCATCTGCTGCGCTTGCTGGTGTCATACTACTCGGTGCTCGTAAAGGCAAATATGGTGCTGACGGTCAAACTAACGCGATCCCAGGTGCTAACTTACCTTTAGCAACGCTAGGGACCTTCATCTTATGGATGGGTTGGTTCGGTTTCAACGGTGGTTCTGTACTAGCGACAGCAACCGTAGAAAGCGCAAACTCAGTTGCGATTGTATTTATGAACACTAACGCTGCTGCCTCAGGTGGTCTAATCGCCGCTATGTTGTTAGCTAGAATGTTGTTCGGTAAAGCTGATTTAACTATGGCGTTAAACGGCGCATTGGCAGGTCTTGTAGCAATCACTGCAGAGCCTTCAACGCCTACTGCACTGCAGGCAACTTTAATCGGTGCCGCTGGTGGCTTATTAGTCGTTGGTTCTATCATAGCGTTAGACAAGCTAAAAATTGATGACCCAGTAGGTGCGATCTCGGTACATGGTGTGGTTGGGTTTTTAGGCCTAATGGTTGTTCCATTAACTAATGATGGTGCTTTGTTCTCTGGTCAGTTGATTGGCGCCGTTACCATCTTTGCATGGGTGTTCGGAACTAGCTTTATTGTATGGGGAATATTGAAAGCTGTAGTAGGTATTCGTATCAGCGAAGAGGAAGAGTACGAAGGTGCTGATCTTTCTGAGTGTGGTATGGAAGCTTATCCAGAGTTCACTGCATCTAAGTAATGTAGCAGTGATTATAAAAGGGGCGCGATAGCGTCCCTTTTTTTATGCCTGTTAGTTAGGCTTTTAGTATAGATAACAGGTGAACATGCAGGATATTTTGCCAGCTTAGATCGCTTCGCGATTTGACTAACTTCAGCGAGGGGAATGAGGCTTGGGCGCGTTGTGATAATCGCTCTATCTGGCTGGCACCTCGATAAACCAGGGCAAGTTGGCAAGCAGCATTAAAATGTTGGCACTGAGCTGAGCCATTAACCGCCGATTCATCGATCACAATTAAGCCAGATAATAGTCGCAATATTACTGCAGCTACCAATCCATCAGTAGAACCAAGGCCTTCTTTGTTAGCGTTTAACAATGGAGTGGAGCCCGCTTCGCAGCTGGGTGATCTAGCCTTAAAAATATAGGCTACAGCATTTTCTGTTATTAGTTTGTTAAATAATGTTGTCGCTACTTTATTTAATGCGGTGGTTACGTCTAGCGTCGAGTCATTGCGACTCAGTACATAATCTGACTATCGCTGGCAATTAGCTGCACGGGTGGTCTCGGCGTACTCAGCTGAGCTGAAACCTCAGGGCAAAAACGGATTATTGTATTGTTAGGTTCAATCAGTTCAGTAATCAATTGGTGTCGACTATGACCGCCGGCATAACGTATTGTCTCGCCGAGTAAGCAGCTACTTATGCCGACTACTGGTTTTTTCTTTAATCAGTGCCTACTCGCTCGATAGCGATAATTGCCGTCGATATTTCTTCTAAAGAACTGACCGTGGCGCTAGGACTGCCACGCCCCCGCCATTTGGTGTTATCAAAATTGACCCAGATAGAATGCCAGCCATAATCTATGGCTGCTTGCACATCTTTACGGGGATGATCACCAATATGTAGCATGTTTTCAGGTAAACAATTACAATATTTTTCTGCCGCTACGAAGTGATCTCGCTGGGGTTTACTGGCATTAAGTAGGTCTGATGAAAGCGAGAAATCAAAATATTCGCCAAGCCCAATCCTATTCACATCTGCGTTGCCATTTGTCAGTACGCCTAGTCGGTAATTTTTAGCTAAGGATGATAGTAAGGTAGTTGTATGATCGAAAAGTGTGACCTCGTGTCTGGCGGCAATAAATATTTCAAATGCGGTGTTAGATGCGGCTAATGCCTCTTCTGCTGCAATCCCTTCTGCGGTCAAGGTAGCAGCTAGTGCGCTTATCCGTAGCTGCGTTAATTGATGCTTGAGTTCGGGTAATTTCTGTACAAACTCAAAGTTACGATGGCGTAACTGCAGTCGATCATACTTTTTACATAAGCTCGGATAATGAAGTGTAAGCCAGTTATATACTTGCTGCTCAGCATTAACTAACACCGGCATAATATCCCAGAGCGTATCGTCTAAATCGAAAGTGATCACGTGGATTTGGGTCATGGGCAGCTTTACTAATTTGCAGTTAGATAACAAGAGCATATAATCGCTAATTTTAGCAAAAATACAAGTAGTGGTCTAAGGCTAAAAACTGGTTATAATAAACTTCAAATAAAAATTTACACGTATTTATGTGGGATTGGTACTACATGGCTAATTGGATTATTGAGGGTTATATTTTTGACGACTTCACCATGAGTCGTGTTCCTGTGAGTCGCTTTCCATTTTCAGTCGGCCGTCAAGATGGGCTAGAGCTTAGCCTAAACTCTACTGATGTTTCTCGACTGCATGCCAATTTGGTAGCCAATGGCGACAAGCTGATACTGCGAGATAACAACAGTACTAATGGTTGTTTTGTAAACCGTACCCGTATCTGCGGCGAGCAAACTCTTAATCATGGCGATGTTGTTCATTTTGCCAATGTAGAAGTGCGGGTTATTTTTGACGCTGACGTAGCCCAAGACTCGTCGTCAATGACAGTTATTGGAATGGAGGCCTTGTCGGCTCAGTTACCGGTTGGGATTAAAGAGCTACAAGAAATGATTGATGGTCGGATGATCATGCCTTATTACCAGCCCTTGGTTAATGTGGCTGACTTATCAATTTTCGGCCACGAATTATTGGGTCGTGGGCGTCACCCTGACTTATCTGAAAACCCTGGCCCCTTGTTTCATATATCTGAAAGCTTTCACAAGGCGGTTGAACTAAGTGAGTTGTTTCGAGAAGAAGGTATTAAAACTGCTCATCAACACAACTATAAAGATGAGCTATTTTTAAACATTCATCCTGATGAAATGCACGACACAGACCGATTATTTAAGTCGCTGCAGACATCGCAGCAGCTATATCCCAATCTTAATTTAGTGCTAGAAATTCATGAGCAAGCAGTAACCGATATTGAACTGATGAAAGATTTAGGCAATACCTTAGCTAGTATGGATATTAAACTGGCCTATGATGATTTCGGTGCTGGCCAAGCGCGTCTGCTAGAGCTAATTGAGGCGCCGGCAGCGTACTTAAAATTCGATATGGCCCTGCTACGCGATATTGATAAGGCCGACGAGAAACGACGTAAAATGGTGAAAATGCTTGTCGCTATGTGTAAAAGCACTGGTAGCAAAGCGTTGGCAGAAGGCATTAGCAGCGAAGGCGAAGCGAAATGTTGTATCGACTTAGACTTTGATTGTATTCAGGGTTTTTACTACGGCCGCCCGGGTACTGACTTTATTGATCATATTGTTATTGAAGAGTAGGACTAAGGTTACTCTCTAATATTGGTGGGTTTTTCGCTGCCTTAGGGTATCGAATCGTCTCAACTAATTGTTGAACTTCCTGCGGTGCATCTGGTGTAAATTTATGTACTAGTAGGGCGATAGTAAAATTAAATATCATTCCTAGCGTGCCAATTCCCTCAGGCGAAATACCCAGTAGCCAGTGAGTGCTGTTATTTTCTGCAGGGTTAATAAATTTAAAATAAATAATATAACTAGCGGTAAATAGTAACCCGACTACCATGCCGCTAATGGCGCCTTCTTTATTCATCCTCTTATAAAAAATACCTAAAATGATTGCCGGAAAAAATGACGCGGCCGCTAGACCAAATGCAAATGCCACCACTTGGGCTACGAAAGCAGGTGGATTGATTCCTAAATAACCAGCAATACAAATAGCAACTGCTGCCGCAAGTCTTGCATAAGTCAACTCCTGTTTATCAGTAATGTTGGGCATCAAATTTCGTTTTAATAAGTCGTGTGACACAGAGGTTGAAATAACCAGTAATAAGCCCGCTGAAGTAGACAGTGCCGCCGCGATTGCTCCTGCGGCAACTAGTGCGATAACCCAGCTTGGCAAGTTAGCAATTTCAGGGTTTGCCATCAAAATAATATCCCTGTCTATAGTCATTTCATTGCGGTTGTCACCAGAGTAGAACATACGGCCGTCTTGATTTTTATCTTGCCAACTGATGAGTCCAGTTCGTTGCCAGTTTTCGATCCAACTTGGGGCATTTGTTGCTAAGGTGCCTTGTCCATCGGCGCCGTTAATAGTGTCAATCATATTAACCCGAGCAAACGATGCCACTGCAGGCGCCGTTGTGTATAACAGCATAATAAATAGCAATGCCCAGCCGGCTGATTTACGTGCATCGCGTACTTTAGGTACAGTAAAAAAACGTACAATGACATGGGGTAAACCAGCAGTTCCCACCATTAAAGCGGCGGTAATAAAGAACATATCAATAGTCGATTTACTGCCTTGAGTATATTCGGTAAAACCTAACTCAGCTGATAAACCATCAAGTTTGTCCAACAGATAAACGCCGGGCTCTCCCACTAAAGTGTCGCCAAAGCCCAGTTGTGGAATTACATTTCCGGTCATTAAAATAGAGATAAAAACAGCCGGCACCATATAAGCAAATATTAGTACGCAGTACTGTGCAACTTGGGTATAGGTGATGCTTTTCATACCACCTAGTACCGCATAAAAAAACACAACGCCTATGCCGACTAAAACCCCGGTGGCTATTTCTACTTCTAAAAAACGCGAGAACACAACGCCCACGCCACGCATTTGTCCAGCAATATAAGTGAATGAAACGAAAATTGCACAGATCACAGCAACGGTTCTTGCAGCCTGAGAATAGTAGCGATCACCAATAAAATCAGGCACGGTAAATTTGCCGAATTTTCTTAAATAAGGGGCTATACATAGAGCAAGTAAAACGTAGCCGCCGGTCCAACCCATTAAATAAACGGAGCCGTCATAGCCCATAAACGAAATCAATCCCGCCATGGAAATAAACGACGCCGCTGACATCCAGTCTGCTGCGGTTGCCATACCGTTAGCAATTGGGTGAACGCCGCCACCAGCGATATAGAATTCTTTAGTGGAGCTTGCTCTGGCCCATATTGCTATGACGATGTATAAGGCGAAGCTAGCGCCAACGATAATGAAGGTTAGTGATTGAATATCCATGGTTTAGTCTTCTTGTACATGATATTTTTTATCAAGACGATTCATTTTTGCGATGTAAATGAAAATTAAAACGACGAATATATAAATTGAGCCTTGCTGAGCAAACCAGAAGCCAAGCTTGAAACCACCTAGCTGTAAGGTATTAAGTTGATCCACTAACAAAATACCAAAGCCAAACGACACTGTAAACCAGACCAGCAGTAAACTGGTCATAATTTTAAGATTATCTCGCCAGTAAGATGTGGCACTGTCACTATTGTCAAAACTCATAGTTGCTCCGGATATTATGCTTAGGCATTAATAATATGTTTTTCAAACCAGCTAATAAAGTCAGCCTCTGACTCGCCCTTAACATTATTCCAAGTAGAGACCGCTATATCGGTTTTAAAAACCCCCTGTCTAATAATAGTAATTCTTCCATGCAGGGCAGACTTAGTCACAAGGCCTAGTTTATATTGAGCATGAATCCCTTTGATATCGGCAATAATGGCGGCCAGCCAATAGCGTAATTGAACTTTCTCGACATCAGTAAATTCTGCAGTATGCCAGTCGGCGGCAATAAGTGTGGCTAAATCGGGGTTGGTAGCAACTAACAGTAAGCGATTATGGATCCGATCTGTTAATTGTTGTTGAGTGCTGGACCTTTCTGACCGAGTATTTTGTCTAATTTGAATCGCCAGATAGAGTACTGAGGCAATAACCCCGGCAGCGCTAATTATTTGAATAATTTCTGCAATTACTTGAGTGTTCATGATTAGTCTCGGTTTTTTTTATTGGCCCTAGGGTGAGCGTTATCGTATACCTTCGCTAAATGTTGAAAGTCTAAATGAGTATAAACCTGTGTAGTAGTAATATTGGCATGCCCCAACATTTCTTGCACGCTACGAAGGTCTCCGCTGGACTCTAGCATATGACTAGCAAAAGAATGGCGCAGCATATGCGGGTGCAAGTGTTGTGGCAGACCTTGTTTTATTGCTTGGTGTTTAAGTCGTGCTTGAATAGTACGATTGCTAATGGCAGTGCCGCGCGAGCTGATAAACATTGTATCGTCATTGGCATTTGATAATTTTAATGAGCGTACTTTTAGCCATCTCTTTATCGCAGTTAAGGCCATTTTTCCTACTGGTAACGCCCGTTGTTTATTACCTTTGCCGGTGACGATAACAATGCCTTCACTCATATCCAGATCATTAATTTGCAGTGCGGCTAATTCAGATAAACGTAAACCTGAAGAGTAAAATAATTCCATCATCGCCATATCACGGCAATCAATCCAATCATCGCTGGAGGCGTTAAATAGCTGCGACATCTGATCAGCATCTAGCACCTTGGGTAGTAGGCGTGGAGTTTTTGGTGCACTAACGCCAGTGGCAGGATTGGTTTTACAGAGCCCTTGGCGGTTTAAATAAGTATAAAAACTGCGGATTGCAGAAAGTAGGCGTTGTAAGCTTTTGCCATTAAGTTTCTGCCGATGTAGTTGCGCAACAAGCTGGCGGATGTCAGCGGTATGAACTACAGCGGCGGTAGCCAATTGCTTATCAGTACAATAAGTGGCGAGTTTATCAAGGTCTCGCCGATAGGCCGCATGGGAATGTTTGGAATAGCGCTTAACAATTAAAATGTACTCCAGATACTGCTGGATGTTTCGTTCAAGTTCGCTGTTAGCGCCGAGGCTCATTGTGTACCGAACTTATTTCTCAACAAACTGTGGCAATATACGGTTAAGAACTTCGCTGACGTAAGTGAGAAAAATAGTGCCCATGCTAGAGCGATAGCGATCAGCATCAAGACTGCCTATGGCGAGCACGCCAATAGTGTTGCCATTACTTATAGGCGCTACTGCCGCAGAACCTATTTTACTAGCATCAGTTTGGAATAAAAATTCTAGTTCTTTAGGTCGAAGAACGCCACAGACGGCGCGGCTACTATTAAGGATACTGCTTATTTCAGCTCGCGCTTCCTCAACCGTTACCACCCTGGCATCATCATATTGCTGACTACTTATAATCGTTAGCGCGCTGACGTCAGCTTTAAAGTCCACCGTTAAGCTTTTGTTAACGGCACGAATAACTTGGTTTAAGTTTTTCGCCTCCAATAAAGCCAACACTAAGCGCTGTGTTTTTTCCAGTAGTACGTCATTTTCTCTGGCGACACTCATTAAAGACGATAAGCGGTGGCGCATCTGTAAGTTGCGCTCGCGCAACAAGCTTACTTGCCTCTCGACTAAAGATACCGCGTCGCCGGTTTCATGCTTTAAGGTTAGTGACGTTAATAGCTCATCACGATCAAGGAAAAACTCTGGGTTTTGGCGCAAAAATGCCGCTATCGCTTCAGGGTCTAGATCAGCTTGTTGTTTTTTATTTTGTTCGCTCATCTCAGCTTGTTATCCTTTTCTTTAACAGCCTTATAATTTGTATTGGCCTTCATATACGGTTACTGCAGGGCCGGTCATTATTACCGGTTGTTCGCCGCCGAGCCAACTTACAGTTAGTTTGCCGCCAACTAGCTCAACCACAACTGTGTCATCTAGCTGGCCTTGTAAAATGCCGCTAACTACGGCGGCGCAAGCGCCAGTACCGCAAGCAAGGGTCTCACCTACACCTCGTTCTAGTACTCGTAGTTTTATATTACTCCGGTCAAGCACTTGCATAAAGCCTACATTCACACTGTTTGGAAAAGCTGGGCCTTGTTGCAGGGCAGTACCAATTTTTTCTACTTCAGCGTTCATAACGTCATCAACAATAACGACAGCATGGGGGTTGCCCATAGACACGGCGCCTAAGCTTAGTGTTTTGCCATTAATATCAACGTCATAATTATCTTTTTGTTCATTATGGGCAAAAGGTACTTTGCTCGGCTCCAGTATCGGCACACCCATATTGACCTCTACCATGTTATTTGCCAGTACCTTTAGCTCAATATTGCCGGTATTGGTTTCAACCTTAATGGTCTCAAGGCCGGTGAGTTTTTTGTCAATAACGTATTTCGCAAAGCAGCGCGCGCCGTTACCGCATTGCTCAACTTCATCACCATTAGCATTAAAAATACGATATTTAAAATCTGCTTCTGGTCGAGTTGGCGCTTCAACAATCAATAGCTGATCACAGCCAATACCAAAGTTTCTATCGGCTAGTTTACGAACTAGCTCACTCGATATTTCTCTGGGTTGAGTTAATAAATCCAGCACAATAAAGTCATTGCCTAAGCCGTGCATTTTGGTAAACGTCAGTAGGTTTTGCTGTGCATTATTACTGTTATTTCGCTTCGGATTATTGCGACGATTCACGCCATTAGCGTTTCGCCTCGAATTAGATCGGTTGCGGTTTCTCTGGCGCGAACGAGGTTGCATATTTCTCCATCCACTATTATTTCCGGGGGTCTACCTCGGCTGTTGTAGTTTGAAGCCATGGTAAAACCATAAGCTCCTGCTCCGAATAAAGCCAATAAGTCGCCTTCAGCTATGGCGAGCTCGCGGTCTTTACCTAGAAAATCTCCAGTTTCACAAACTGGGCCAACGACATCGTAATGCAGTGCGGCAATGTCATTTTTGGGTTGTACGGGTTTAATGTCCATCCATGCCTGGTATAAAGCAGGGCGCAGCATGTCATTCATGGCGGCGTCGATTATGGCAAAGTTTTTTGCCGAATTGGACTTCAAGTACTCAACCCTAGTAAGTAGGATACCAGTATTTGCGGTTATAGATCGACCCGGTTCGAAAATTAATTGTAAATCTCGTCCAGCCAAGTGATTTTGTACTGCAGTTAAAAATTCACTTGGGGTCGGTGGCACTTCGTCCTTGTAGCAAACACCTAACCCACCACCTAAATCTAAATGCTTAATAGTAATACCTTCGTCAGCTAACGCATCTACTAATTCAACTACCCGGTCAATGGCGTCTAAAAAAGGACGCATTTCAGTAAGTTGCGAGCCAATATGACAGTCAACGCCAGTTAATTTTAGATTAGGCATGTCTTGACCTTGACGATAAACTTTAATCGCCTCGTCAATTTCTATACCAAACTTGTTTTCTTTTAACCCGGTTGAAATATAAGGGTGGGTTTTGGCATCGACATCGGGATTGACTCGCAGTGATACATTGACAGTTGCATCTACCGCAGCAGCAACATCCTGTAATAGCTCAAGCTCGCTGACAGATTCCACATTAAAACAATAAATACCCACATCGATTGCTTTGGCCATTTCAGCGGCTGTTTTTGCAACCCCAGAGAACACCACTTTAGCGGGGTCGCCACCAGCTGCTAGCACACGATCTAGCTCTCCAGCTGAGACAATATCAAAGCCAGAACCCAATCTAGCCAATAAATTTAATACCGCAATGTTCGAATTTGCTTTTACCGCATAGCAAATAAGGTGCTTGTCGTTGGTTAGCGCATTTTTATAAGCCAAAAAATTATGCTCTAAAGCCGCGCGCGAATAGACATAAGCAGGCGTGCCGTAATTGTCGGCCAGTTCTTGTAAGCTCACGCCTTCGGCATATAACTTACCGTTGGTGTAGTTAAAACAGTTCATAATATTGTCGCTGCATTGCTGATTAAAGGTACAAGTTAAAAGTACCTAGGGGTACAGATTAAATCAAATTGTTACGCGCTAGCGCTGCTCAATGTTTGTTTGAGGCTTGGGCTCCGCTACTGCCGCCGGCTGACTATCAGCCGGCGGCATATATAACGGCCCTTTAAGGCCGCAAGCGCATAAAGCTATAGTAATAATGATCATTAATACAATATTACGCATCGAAGTTACCCGCAAATATAAGTGAAGCTTGCAGTATAACTGGCGCAATACCTCAACCCAACCCTAAAGTTAGCTAGCGTGCAGCTACTCGGTCGCTGGCACGCTTGGCGGCAGCTTTAACTTGCCTGGGCGCGGTACCACCAATGTGATCTCTGGCTGCAACTGAGCCTTCAAGGGTAAGCACATCAAACACATCGGCCTTGATCACATCACTAAAGCCTTGTAGTTCTTCAAGACTCATATCGGCTAAATCACACTCTGTGTCAACGCCGTGAGCAACAGCTTTGCCGACAACTTCATGGGCGTCTCTGAATGCTAGACCTTTGCCAACACAATAGTCGGCTAAGTCGGTAGCGGTTGAAAAGCCACGTTTGGCTGCTTCGCGCATAGATTCTTTGTTAGCTTCAATAGCTGGCACCATATCAGCGTAGGCTTTTAAGCAATCAAGCAGTGTGTCCACTGTATCAAATAGCGGCTCTTTATCTTCTTGATTGTCTTTGTTGTAAGCCAGCGGCTGTGATTTCATTAAGGTTAGCAAGCTAATTAAGTGGCCATTTACGCGGCCTGTTTTACCGCGTACCAATTCAGGCACATCAGGATTTTTCTTCTGGGGCATAATAGACGAGCCAGTGCAAAATCGGTCTGGCAAGCGCACAAAGTTGAATTGGGCAGAAGTCCACAGCACTAACTCTTCACTAAAGCGCGAAAGATGAGTCATGATCAAAGCGCCAGCGGCGGCAAACTCAATAGCAAAGTCGCGATCAGAAACTGAATCCAATGAGTTCTCTGTTGGGCGATCAAAGCCTAACAGCTCAGCGGTATAGGCTCGGTCAATCGGGTAGGTTGTGCCCGCCAAGGCGGCAGCGCCTAATGGCGACTGATTCAGCCTAGCAGCGCAGTCTTGCAAACGGCTATAGTCGCGTTCTAGCATTTCATTCCAGGCCAATAAATGATGGCCAAAAGTAACTGGCTGAGCAGTTTGTAAATGGGTAAAACCAGGCATAATGGTGTCGGTTTCTGTCGCTGCCAAACCGATTAGGCCTTGCTGTAAACGGGTTAGTTCGGCGCTGATGGCAGCAATTGCAGAGCGCATAAACAACCGAATATCGGTCGCTACTTGATCATTACGACTGCGGCCAGTGTGTAACTTTTTACCAGTAATGCCGATGGCATCGGTCAGGCGCGCTTCAATATTCATGTGTACGTCTTCAAGCGCAATCGACCACGGGAAGGTGCCAGCTTTTATCTCTTCACTAATTACCGCTAAGCCGTCTTGGATTTGCTGGTGTTCTCCATCGCTTAACACGCCTACTTTGGTGAGCATTTTGGCATGGGCTAATGAGCCTTGAATATCCTCTCGGGCAAGGCGTTGGTCAAACTGTACTGATGCAGTAAAGCGTTCTACAAAAGCATCGGTTGGTTCACTAAAGCGGCCGCCCCAAGGTTTGGTTGCGTTGTTGTTGTCACTCATGGGTGTTTTCCTAGTGATAGGTCTGCTAATGGCAGAGATATATATAAATTGTCAGTATTATACCTGCCAACTAGCGCTGCGCCCACTGGTTGATGAATTTGTGAGCTTGCTAAAGACTTGCGGCATGGCTTGCGCTTAATTTGGGTGGTAGCATCAAGCTAAAGCCCTTAATGCTTAAGCGAATAAAAGTAAAAAAAGTAACCCAAACTGATTAAGCGACTGGAAATGACGACATCGTGAGTAAGTTAACCAATATAACAGCCAATTCAAACTACACGCTGCCTGATCTTTGTACTATGTCAGCGGTATTTTTCGTGGTGTTGGTAGGTGAGCTGTTGGCATTAGTGTTAAGTGTTGCTGAGACAGGGCTGCGTCATTTTAGTTGGAATGCGTTCGCGATGGTCTCGCTTTATACGTTATGGGTGATTTTGCTCAGTGTTGGTTTGTTGTGTAATTTGCGGCCTTGGCTGCAACGTTTTTCTGGCCCTGAGTTAGCCGGACTTAGCTATACCTTAGTGTTAATGGTGGCATTAATTGTTAGTACAGTGTCACAGGCATTGCTAAATCCAGTGGCAGACTCATTAGATTTTATGCAAATAGGTAGTGAGGTGTTAATTGCGGCAGTGGTTGCTGGAATTGCCGGGCGTTATTTTTTTGTTCAGCAACAACTACGTGATCAGCAAAAAGCGGAGCTAACCGCAAGGCTGGAAGCATTGCAAGCCAGAATTCGGCCGCACTTTTTGTTTAATAGTATGAACAGTATTGCCAGCTTAATTAGTGTTGATGCCGATGCCGCTGAAAACTTAGTTTTGGACTTATCTGACCTATTTCGCGCTAGCATGTCAGACAAACTACAAGTGCAGTTAGTCGAAGAAATTGGCTTTGGTCGGCGTTATTTGCGCATTGAGCAAGCTCGCATAGCTGGACGGCTAAAAGTAGACTGGCAGTTAGATAAGGAATGTGACTCAGTGCTACTGCCAGCGTTAATATTACAGCCATTGCTAGAGAATGCTGTTTACCATGGTGTGCAGCTAATTCCTGAAGGGGGTGAAGTGGGTGTGTTGGTAGAGCGGGTCGGTAATAACTGCCGCATTCGGATTACTAACCCCGTGCCTACTAACGGCAAGTCACAACAGGGTAATCAAATGGCATTGAATAATATTCGCTATCGCATCGAGGCAATATACGGTGGTAAAGCACAATTTTCTGCCCAGCAGCAAGGGCGTGAATTTGTTGCTGAATTAATCATCCCAATGAGTGTTAAAGACAGGCTGAGTAAAGTTGGTGGCCGCAATGACTGAATGTAATGTGCTGGTAGTTGATGATGAGCCCTTGGCACGTGCCAGGATTAAGCGGATGCTGGCTGAGATAGATGGAGCTAAATGGCTAGGTGAGGCCGCTGATGGATATCAATGCCTAAACTCGGTCGAAGCGCTGACACCTGATGTGGTGTTGTTGGATATTAGAATGCCAGGCATGGATGGGGTAGAGGCCGCTAGGCATATGGCTGAGATGGCAACCCCGCCGGCAGTAATATTTTGTACCGCCTATGACGAATATGCCCTGGCTGCTTTTGATACTGCCGCGGTCGACTATTTAGTTAAACCAATACGTCGCGAGCGCTTAGCGCAAGCCTTGCAAAAAGCCAAAAGGTTAACCCAGCTGCAGTTGACCCAAGTTGCTAAAGAATCCGACAGCAAACCTAGTAACCTGTGTATTAACAGCCACAAGGGGATGGAGTTAATTCCGATTGCGTCGATCCGTTGCTTTATTGCCGATCAGAAATACGTCACCATTGTGCACGATAAAGGTGAGGTTTTATTTGACCGACCATTAAAATCCCTTCAGGAAGAATTCGGTTCAATGTTTATCCGCATCCATCGCAATGCCTTGGTAGCACATGCTCATATAGAAGGTTTGGACCGAGACGCTGCCGGTCACTTTAATATTGTGCTTAATGGCATCGAGATGAAACCAGCGGTTAGTCGCAGGCATTTGTCAGAGCTTAGAGAAAAGCTGAACAATAGCTGACATAATAGCCTCTTTATTTTCACCAAGTTTGGTAACTCAATTAATGACTAAAGATATCTTGCGTATAGCAACGCGCAAAAGCCCCTTGGCTATGTGGCAGGCAGAATTTGTGCAAGCAAAACTAGAAGCTGCGTATGCTGATTTGACGGTTGAGTTGCTGCCAATGTCTACTCGTGGCGATAAAATTTTAGATACACCCTTAGCCAAAGTGGGTGGAAAAGGTTTGTTCGTGAAAGAGTTAGAGCAGGCATTGTTAGATGGACGCGCTGATATCGCTGTGCACTCGATGAAAGATGTGCCGATGGAATTCCCGCAAGGTTTGGAGCTTGGCGTTATCTGCCAGCGGGAAGATCCGCGTGATGCTTTTGTATCAAATAATTTTGCTAGTCTTGCGCAGCTTCCCCGCGGTGCAATCGTTGGAACGTCAAGTCTGCGTCGTCAGTGCCAGCTGCGCGCCAGTCGACCAGATTTAAAAATTTTAGACCTGCGCGGCAATGTCAATACTCGCTTGGCCAAACTAGACGCTGGCGAATATGATGCTATTATTCTAGCCTGCGCCGGACTTATACGGCTTGGTTTTGAAGATAGAATTAGTGAAAGTATGTCAGTAGAGCAATCACTACCTGCTGGAGGCCAAGGTGCTGTTGGCATAGAGCTCAGAGTAGATGATGAACGAGTCAGGCAATATCTTAGTGTCTTAAACCATACCGATACGGCCGCTTGCGTAACAGCCGAGCGGGCGATGAATAAACACCTTGAAGGGGGCTGCCAAGTACCTATTGCAGTATATGCTATTTTGGCTAATGGTCAGCTTAGCCTCAATGGTTTAGTTGGTGCGGTCGATGGCAGTAAAATTTTGCGAGCAGAAATTTCAGGTCCAGTTAGTGAAGCCAAGGCATTGGGTGTTGCCTTGGCCGAAGATGTATTAGCGCAAGGCGCGGGCGCAATCTTGGCCGAAGTGTACGGACAAAATAATAGTTAGCCATGGTTACTTATAACGAGCTGACAGTTTGGCTTACTCGGCCACAACATCAAGGGCAAAGCATATCGAAATTGCTTAGCGACGGCGGCTATAGCTTTGTTCATCAGCCGGCGATTGAAATAGATGCAGTTCCTGCAGACAGCAAACAAGCAATGCAGGTTAATCAGCTAATGTTGCAGTTAGATAGTTTTAAACACCTCATTTTTATTAGTACCAATGCGGTTAGTCATGGCATGGAACACATAGAAAACTACTGGCCCCAATTACCAATAGGCCAACATTGGTATGCAATTGGCACCGCCACCGCCAAAGCATTATTGCGTTTTGGCGTGACAGCGAAGACCCCAGTTGGCGAGCAAAATAGTGAGCAGCTATTGGCATTGCCTGAGCTAGTCTCGGCCGAGGGTGAAAAGGTGATTATTTTTAGTGGTGTAGGTGGGCGTCAATTATTGGCTGATGAGCTGTGCCAGCGAGGCGCAGATGTCAGTATTGCACGGTGTTATACTCGTGATTTACCTACGCAGCACAGCATCCATTGGCGTGAGGCCCTGCAAAGTGAGAAAATTAACGTCATTATTGCTGCCAGTACTGAGACAGCGAAAAACAGTTTGGTGATGGCAGCTGAGCAAGGAGTTGAGATAAACTCCATACCTATTATCGTGCCAGGCGCTAGAGCAGTCGCCGTGACGGCCGAACTTGGCTTTAAGCGGGTGATCAAAGCTGATGATGCGTCTGATAATGCCATGATGAAAGCGCTAGCTAGTGTGGCCAAGCAACCTTAGTTTAGCAATAACAGCGGTCAACAATAAAAGAGGTTAGTAGTGAGCGATCAGGAACTAGCACAACAAAAAGAGCAGCCAGTAAATCCAACTGTACCTCAAAAAAACAAAAATTGGACCGCTTGGCTAGCATTGCTGGTCAGTATTATTACTATTGGTATAGCTGGCGCCGGTGGTTGGTGGCAATGGCAGCAGCAAACAGGCGGTAACAAGCAGCTATCAATAGATAACGATATACGCAGCCTGCGCGATCAATTGAATAATATCAGCCAGCGTGATCAACAGTCGAGCGTGGAGCGAAAAATCATGGTCGATCAACTTTCTGCTCTAGTACTGATTCAGCAAACACACGCTAAGCAGTTAACTGAGCTAGCTTTGGTAGAGCGCGATGACTGGAAGCTGGCTGAAGTTGAATATTTATTGCGTCTAGCGCATCAGCGTATTGTGTTAAGTGACGATGCAGGCGGTGCTAAACAATTATTACAAACCGCTGACGATATTTTATTTGCGCTGGGTTACAGTGATTTATATACGGTTCGCAAACAATTAGCGCAAGATATTGCTGCAGTCAGTAGCGCTGCTAATACCGATAATGTGGGTGTTTATTTGCAGTTGCTAGCGCTAGCCGAGCTGGCCGCTAATGTGCCATTTTCTGGTCATCAAGAGTTAGCCCATATAGATATCACTCCGGCTCAGCCCAGCGAGGTAATGCAAGATAAAGTACTGGAAAAGTTAGCTAACGCCTGGGAAATATTAATGCAGTTAGTCGTAGTTAAAAATCGGACGATCGATATTGAACCGCTATTAAGTGACAGCCAGCGGCAGCTAGTTGATGCTCGGCTAACGCTAAACCTTGCCCAAGCGCGCAGTGCTATGTTACTGAATCAGGCAAGCATCTATCAGGCGAGTTTGGCTCAGGTCCAGCATTTGCTCACTAAGTATTATCAAGCTGGCACAGTGCAACAGCAAAGCATGCTGGAGCAAATCGCGCGATTAGCCTCGGTCGAGGTAAATCCTGTATTGCCAGATATTTCAGCATCGCAACGAGCCATTAAAGACTATATTAATGCGCGTTTAGTTCAAAAAAACCCACTAGGTAATGTGCCGGCAACTCAAGTGGAGCTAATGCAGTGAGGCGGTTGTTTGTTGGTGTCTTGATGGCATTGGCTACAGGTGCAGTTTTTGTTTGGTCGGTCAGCGCTGACCCAGGCTATGTGCTTATTGCCTGGGGCAGTAAAACCATAGAGATGAGTGTTTGGACGGCTATTATCATATTTTTGACCAGTGCTTGGCTGTTATATTTATTGCTAAGAGTCTGGCGTCGTACTTGGCATTTTCCACGCTTTATTGGCGGTTGGTTCGATAGTCGTAATTTGCGGTTGAATCATAATCGTACCACTCGTGGCATGATCGCTTTTATTGAAGGGCATTGGCGCAGAGCGCGTAAGCTATTAGTTAAAGTAGCTGAAGGTTCGGATAGCCCACTACTTTATTATTTAATGGCGGCTCGTTCTAGTCATCAATTAGGCGAAACCAAAGAGATGGAGTACTACCTGCGGCGTGCGGCTGAAAGTACCGATGGGGCTGATCTGGCGGTTGGTTTAACCCAAGCCGAGATGCAGCTAGCGGATGGCCAATTAGAACAATGTCTAGCAACCTTGATTCGCGTCCGTGGGGTGTCGGCGGAGCACCCTGGTGCGCTTAAATTATTGGTGTCAGTCTACCGAGGTCTAGGTGATTGGGAGCAGCTACGCCAGCTGTTGCCAGCTTTAAAAAACGCCGCCATTTTGAGCGAAGCAGATTTGGTGCAATTACAAATTGAAGTTTATCCGCAGGTAATTGTAGCTGCTGCCGGCCGTGAAGATAGCATTGTTGAAATAGAGGCGAGCTGGCAATTGGTGCCAAAAACATTGCGTACCAATGGGGAGTTGGTAAAGGCTTATGCCACTGCATTACTTAATGCGGGCAGTGATGACAAAGCGGAAGCAGCATTACATTCAGCGCTGCGAAAAAATTGGGACGAAGAGTTGATTCGACTTTATGGTTTAGTACCAAGCTCAAATCCGCAAAAACAACTTATTGTTTGCGAAGCATGGCTGCGTGAGCGCAATAATAGTGCGCCGTTGTTACTTACCTTGGGGCGGCTGTCTCTAGCAAATGAACTGTGGGGCAAAGCGCGCGAATATTTCGAGGCTAGTCTAAGTTTTAATGCGACAGCAGACGCTTATGCAGAGCTAGGTCGTCTGGCTGCTCATTTAGGTGAGACTGAGAAAAGCGTACGTTATTTTCAGCAAGGCTTGCTTAATTCGACTCATGAATTACCAAAATTACCGATGCCGCAAGCGGCTAAAGACAGTTAGTTGTGATGGCTCAGTACAAAAAAATAATTGCTGTGGCAGCGCTGCTACTTTCACCTAAAGTGTTGGCCTGTAGCTGTGAATGGCAGGGGCCGTTTAGCTGGCTAACCGACGATGCCGATGCCATTGTTTTAGGTACAGTAATTGCTCACCGAGGTAACTCTTTTGATATTGAGGTTGAGCGAATGCTTAAAGGCAAAGAGTTTCGTCAGACTGTTCGCATTTGGGGCCATCAAAAAGATGATTGTCGAGCCGAGGTCAAAAACTTTGCTAATAATACCCGCTGGGTTTTTGCCTTAGATCAGATTGAAGAAATCCCTGAGGGTGGCTTTGACCCCAGCACACCAAACGTTAGCTATGGGCGGGTGAGTGATTACAGTTTGCCCAAATGCGGTGCTTATTGGTTGAAGGCAGAAGGCAATAAGGTGAGAGGTAATATAACCTCCATCTTCGATTGGGAATATGAAGGTGATATGAGTCCCGTGGGCATCGAAACTATTCAAAGATTTATTGACGGCAAAGCTAGTTATGCCGATATTATTACCGAAAGTAATGAGGTAACCAGTGGCGATGCAATGATGCGAAAATCAAAAAAACAAATGGGTATTGGCAGCGAGTGGGATCATTGATGTTAAATTTTAACTGATCCTGCTGCCAGTCAGTTGTTTAGCTTAGTAAAGCCATTTGTTCTCGGTAATCCTTAGCAATCGCATTATCTAAGATTTCTAATAAGTCTGCGCGCATCTTTAATTTGGTTGTTTGGTGTGCAGATAAATCCAAGCCTGCCAGGCGTTGAGCTTCTTCTAGTGCAGTTGCCATTAAGTCTTCGCTGGCTACGACCTTATCTAAAAAGCCGGCTTCAACAGCCTCGCTTGGAGTGAATATTTGTGCGGTATTCACTGCGCGTTGAAAGCTGGATTGAGTTAGGCGGGCGCGTGGCAGTTCGATGCCAAATTGGTGCATAGTCATACCAATTTGAACTTCGTTAAGGCCTAAGTTAAAAGGGCCATCAACGCCAATACGAAAGTCGCAAGCCATTAATGTAAAGCAGCCTTGTGCAAGAGAATGGCCAGTACAAACACCGATAATTGGGGTTGGGAAGGCCAGCATGCGGCGGCATAAGGTAGAGCCAGCTTTAACCATTTCAACGCCAGCTACAGCATCCGCCTGAAATACTTTTAAATCAAACCCCGCTGAGAAAATTCCGGGCTGACCAACTAGCATTACTACTGCATTGTCTTTTTCTGCTTGATTAAGCGCGCCGTTAATGGCACTGATATGGTCTGGCGACATGGCATTCACTTTACCGTTTTGCATAGTAATAGTGGCGATGCTGCCATCCAGTTGGTAGTTCACCAGGTTGGGCATGTTGAGTTCTCTGTTAATGGTTATATTGATCAGTAGTTTACTACGAAAAGCATAGAAACTTACTACAATTTCAGCATCAGAGGTTTTTATCACAACACAGAAGCAAGAAATGCTAACGAAGCTAGCGGATGCCATTGCGAGTATAAAAAGTGAAAATATGCGTCTCTTTAGATTAGTTTATGTTGCAGAGGATGAATAGAGCGATCTCGCCATCAGCGGGCAGTCGATTCATGCTATTGACTTATAGTAATGTAACAAGGCGGCTAATTTGGGGGTAAATACACTCCCTTGTCTGCTGACTTACGCAACGGTTCCTTACCAGTAAATGTGACCTAGTTATCACAAATAATCGTCAAAACTGTCCTTAAGTACAATGTTTTTCTGCTTTCCTTCAGATATCTTAATCTCTGATAAAAGTCCTATTTGTTACTGGTGCAAAAATGATCGCTTCGAACTCTATTATTGCAATTGTCATATCTATCGGCGGAAAGGCCTGGGCTCGCTCGCCCGAAGGAGAGACTAGGCTGTTACGAGAAGGGGATGAGTTGCGTGAAGGGGAGACTCTGATCACGGGTGTAGATTCGGAGGTTATTTTAAAAACTACCGATGGAGCTGTTTATCAGCTGCGCAAGCCTACTTTACTTTTGTTAACCAGTGAGATCCTGAGTGAGAGTGTATTTTCCTCTGACGATGCCGTTATTGAGAAAAATACTATTGATATTCTCAGTCGTGAATTTGGCAGCGGGGCTCCAATAGTCTTCAGTGATGCTTTATTGAGTAGTGATTTCTCTGAAGGGCGTGATTTTTTTCGGGTAAATAGGCTCGAAGAATCCTTTTCTGCCATAGCTGCTGATGTTGAAGGGGACTTGAATCGTGATTTGGCGACTTTTGAGTCGAATTTTGTTACCGAGACGGATTTGAGTTCATCAGAGCCAACTCCAAAATTAGACGAAATTAGCTCGAATGGATTAGGCGGCGCCGTTGGCAATACTGCGACGACGACCGGTGGTAATACTAGTGGCAGTGCTAATGAAGACACTGCGATCACGGGTACACTAACAGCGAGTGATGGAAATGGTCTTACTGATGGCACGGTGTTTACGACGAGCGCTGGTAGCAATGGCACGGCGACGATAGATCCTGCTAATGGTGATTGGGTTTACACGCCGGATCTTAACTTTAATGGCAGTGATAGTTTTACGGTCACGATCACAGATGATGCGGGAAATACAGTCACGCAAGTGATCAATGTTAATGTTGTGGCAGTGAATGATCCGCTAGAGCTTGCAGTGTCGTTGTCAGCGACGATTGTCGAGGGCACAGCGACCGACACTTCAGAGGTGGCGACGTCGATTGCGAGCGATGCAGATGGCGGCGTAATTACATTCAGTTTAGAGGCTAATGCCGCGGGTTACTACAGCATCGATCCAAGCAGTGGTGTTGTAACGCTAACGACGGCGGGTGCGGCGTTTGTGAACGGCGGTGGAGATTTGCCAGCGTTTGATGTGAAGGCAACGACTGGTGAAGGCGCAGGATTATCATCAGCGACTACCGCGTCGGACGAAGGTCCCCTGGGTGGCCAGCCAAGGATAGATCCAGTCGCGAGTACGGTGAATGATCCGGTGGTGTTGACGGTTAGTTTGTCGGCGACAATTATCGAAGGTAGTGCGAGCACGAGTACCGAGGTAGCGACGTCGGTGGCGAGTGATGAAGATGGCGGTGCGATTACTTATAGCATCAGTGACACGGCGAATTACGCGATAGATCCGAGTAGCGGTACGGTGACGTTGACGATTGCGGGTGCGGCGTTAGTGAATGGCGGCGGCGATTTGCCGGCGTTTAATGTGACGGCGGTGAGTGCAGCGGGAGCGGAAGTTTCATCGACGGCGACGCAAAGCGGGATAGATCCAGTCGCGAGTACGGTGAATGATCCGGTGGTGTTGACGGTTAGTTT
>CAWVSB010000016.1:0-65481 GCA_963933215.1 uncultured Cellvibrionales bacterium | reverse complement strand
ACTATTGAGTGGGAATAAACTTGATAAGCCATACTGACGATGAGGTATGGATGGGTTTAGCGTTATCGCTGGCCCAAAAAGCTGGGTCGCTTGGAGAAGTCCCTGTTGGCGCGGTGTTAGTAAAAGGCGGGGAGGTGTTAGGGCAAGGTTATAATTGTCCTATTTCTAGCGACGATCCTACTGCTCACGCCGAAATAGTCGCATTACGTGATGCCGGGCAGCGGCTAGGTAACTATCGCCTGCCTGGAACAACTTTGTATGTGACGCTAGAGCCTTGCACCATGTGTACCGGCGCCCTTATTCATGCCCGTATTGAGCGTTTAGTATTTGGTGCATTTGAGCCTAAAGCCGGCGTTGTTTGCAGTCAAAATAAATTACTCGAAGCAGGTTATCTTAATCATAATATTGCCGTCACCGCAGGCGTATTGAGTGATGAATGTTCAACTATTGTGAGTGAGTTTTTTTCCCAGCGCCGTAAAAATCGTTAGCCTTTTATACCTCTGCAATAACCTGTAGTTTTGTCTCCAACTGCGGCCGACTGTTTTTTTAGACTCTGACTAAACCATTGTTAATAGTTACTCTATTTTTACTGTAGGGTGCTTATGCTAGATTGATAAGCAATAATCAACTGGCGTAGCAGGAGATATAATGAGTACTTGTCCATTTAGTAATATTGTCGATCCGGATATCTACCAAGGTGAGGTGCCTAGGGAATTATTTGCTGCAATGCAAAAACAAGCACCAATAGTTTGGCAAGATGACCCCGTCTATGGAATTGGCTATTGGGCGGTAACAAGTCAGCAGCACCTAGATTATGTTTCTAAAAATGCCGCGATCTTTTCGTCCGAAGAAAAAAGCTGTTTTTACCCTGAACATAATGACGATATTTTGGCGATGATGCGGACTCAATTGATCTGTATGGATCCGCCTGATCATGTGAAATTTAGACGGGTCATTCGCAATGCTTTTACGCCAAAAATGGTTGAGTCATATACTGATCATTTTAGAGCAATCGTTAAAGACGTAGTTGATAAAGTTATTGATAGGGGCGAATGTGAATTTGTTACTGAGATTGCTTGTCAATTGCCACTGATAGCCATCTGTGAGTTAGTCGGCGTGCCGCTAGAAGATCGTGAGGACTTTTTTAACTGGACCAATACTATGATTGGCGGCGATGATCTCGAACTCAACATTAGCGAAGAAGAAGCTCAAATGGCAGCGGCTAATGTTTATCTTTATGCCGACAAGTTAATGGCAATGCATAGAGAAAACCCGAGTAACGATTTAGTTGGTGCATTATTGGATGGCGTAGTAGCAGGCGAGAGTTTAACCGAAGATGAGTTTAGAGGTTTTATATTACTACTAATGGTTGCCGGTAACGAAACGACGCGAACAATGACTAGCCAAGGGATGCGTATTCTTATGCAGCATCCCGATCAATGGCAAATGTTGGTAGAAACCCCTGCTTTAATACCTGATGCGATAGAAGAAATGCTGCGTTATAACCCTGCAATTATTCAGTTTCGTCGTACAGTTATGCAAGATATAGAGTTTGGTGGTGTGAAGATGAAAGTGGGTGATAAAGTTATTCTCAATTACCAGGCTGCTAGCCAAGATCAAGCAAACTTTAGCAACCCAGAAAAATTTGATATTACTCGCCCGCAGCGAGAAGATGTGAAAAACAAGCATCGTGCCTTCGGTATTGGGGAGCATTTTTGTCTTGGGTCGCATTTAGCGAGGTTAGAGCTTAAGGTGACTTTTGAAGAGATAATTTCTAGAATGAAAAATCCGCGTCTTAATGGTGAGGTGAATTATTTACGGTCATTTTTAGTGCATGGAATAAAAGAAATGCATATAGAATTTGAAAAAGTATAATTATAATAAATACGGGTATTTTGTGAATATAGTAGTTAAGACTCTTGGCGCTATCTGAAGTTATCGGTATGAGCTCCATATTGGGAGATATGGGCGCTTTGTTATCGGTGGTGGCATTATCGTAGTGGTTGGCTTAAACAGTAAAAACGTCAGCTGGTTTCACGCCATCGCTATCTTAGCTGCCATCGCCGCTAGTTTCTTATTATTGCTTGGGCTGCTGATGCTGAGTTTTTAACTATCGCTTTTATAGGCGCTGAGGTGTTTATGGTTGCAGTGCTATTATCGGCAGCGGAAAGCTCTAAAAGTAATGTAGCCACTAAATCTTTACTCAGCGGCTTCACTAAAAGTATGTATGTTTTTAAACAGATAACAACGCCATAGTTTTGCTATTTAATTTGCGCTGAAACTCTTGATAAGCACAGTACTTGCGTTCTTGATATTTGGATCTATACTTTTGATATTATTGGTCACTTTACAGAATAGTATGCCTTCAGCTGAAAAAATAATTGCATTACCCAGTGACGAAACAGTAAAGGTATTGTCTGTTGAACAATTAGTTAATATTGATTTTGTTGAAAGTATGCACTCTGAGCTTTCGCTCGTTGCTAAAGTAATGGTTTGGTATTACTTTTTTATAGCTACATTACATCCTTTTTTTGTGGTCGAGGACAGTCGTTGGTATTTGGTCGCATCAGCGCTTGTTACCAGTCTTGGTTGTTTTTATCTCTCCCGGTATTTGCCGCGTTGCGAAAAACCTACCGTCAAATTGATCATACTGGCACAACTGTTCCTGGTAGCGGTTACCACATTTAATGTCCTTTTTCACATGCTTCTAACCGGACAAGTTTATCAAACCACCAGTATTATTATGGTTTTTATGCTGCTTGCATATTTACGTCTACCGCTGGGATGGTATTGTTTTTCACTGATTATTGTGGCCTCACTATGGGCGATTATTGTAGAAATTATTGCTATACCCGGTGATCCATTGATTCCTCATTACAGCTTTGCAATATTTTTTGGCGCAGTTATTTGCAGCGTTATTAGAGTTACACAACATAAGCTGACGCTTAAGAGAATAGCTGAACTACATGCTAGATTAGTGCTGGAGCAGCAGCTGCATGAGGCTAATAAACAGCTTGAGTATCAAGCGCAGCATGACCCATTAACGACCATAGCTAATAGACGAAAAATGTCTAAACAACTAAATGTTATTTGGGATAAAGCGCAGAGCGAACAGCAGTATTTTACGGTTATGTTTTGCGATTTAGATAAGTTTAAAGAGTTTAATGACAAGAATGGGCATTTAAAAGGTGATGCACTGCTGTTAAGTGTTGCTAAAATTCTGACGGAGAATTCTATTAATGATTTTGATTTGGCTGCTAGAGTGGGTGGCGATGAATTTGCGTTACTTTTAAGTAACACGGATGTGATCGCAGCAAAAAAGACAGCAAGCGAAATTTGCCGTCGGGTGAGAGAGTTGGCCGTTGACGGTTGCACTTGCGCAATAACCGTAGGCAGTTATAGCCTAATACCACATGATAATATTGCTATAACCAATGTGTTGGCATTTGCAGACAAGGCTTTGTATGCGGCGAAAGACGCTGGTAGGGACTGTTTTGTCTGTAATGAACAATAGTCTAACCATAGCTATGGCAAGTTTAGTATCTAAGTAAAAGGCGTTAGTTAGTGTGTGTGAAGGGCTGGGTGTAGCTTTTATAATGGTTTAATACCGGCTTATTCGACACAAACTATTGCATTAGACCAGTGAAGTACGGATAATCCGCGCCGCAAGCAGTGCTTGCATTTGTTATGGTGACTTCTGTCGGTCCCCTCGCAACGATAGATAGTGAACTCCGCCAGGCCTGGAAGGGAGCAACGGTAACTATCAGTTCGTGTGCCGAGGTGCGGCTGCCAGGAGTCGCCACCTTATATCGTTAAAATCCCCCTCATTCTTGCTGTTCTAGCCTGTGCCTACTGTTGTGCCTGTGTATAATAGCGGTCTTTCTATGATGGTTTTCAAAGGCCTCTAACTTACTATGTCATATCAAGTATTAGCACGTAAATGGCGCCCTAAAACATTCCGTGAAATGGTCGGGCAAGAGCATGTACTAAAGGCTCTTATCAATAGTTTAGATCGTGATCGATTGCATCATGCCTATTTGTTTACCGGCACCCGTGGTGTTGGTAAAACGACTATAGCCCGTATTTTGGCACGTTGTTTGAATTGCGAAGTGGGCGTTAGCTCCGAGCCATGTGGTCAGTGTGGCGCGTGTTTAGAAATAACTGAAAATCGCTTTATAGATTTGATTGAAGTCGATGCCGCGTCGCGTACCAAGGTAGAAGACACCCGTGAGCTATTGGAAAACGTGCAATACGCGCCGACCAGAGGTCGCTATAAGGTTTATCTGATCGATGAAGTCCATATGCTCTCTACCCACAGCTTTAACGCTTTATTAAAAACTCTGGAAGAGCCTCCACCCCATGTTAAATTTTTGTTGGCAACAACTGATCCGCAAAAACTACCAGCTACTATTTTGTCTCGTTGCATGCAGTTTAGCCTTAAAAATATGGCGCCAGAAAACATTGTTGGTCATCTTAAATATGTATTAGAGCAAGAAATGGTAGCGGCAGAAGATGCTGCATTATACCAGCTAGCTAATGCTGCCGACGGCAGTATGCGTGACGCGCTAAGCTTGACTGATCAAGCTATCGCGTTTGGTAGCGGCAAAGTAAGCGACAACGATGTTACTACTATGCTGGGCAGTGTTGATCGTAATGCGGTTGCTGATTTACTGAGTAAAGTCATCGCTAAAGACGGCAAGGCCGTACTGGCTAAAGTAGGTCAATTGGGTGAGCACGGCGCTGATTACATGGCAGTATTAGAAGAACTATTGTCGCTGCTGCACCGATTAACGATTGCACAAGTGGTACCTGAAGCGGTTGAAGAACACTGGGGCGACAAAGGGGCGCTGGTCGCCATGGCCAAGGCAGTGCCAGCTGAAGAAATACAGCTATTTTATCAAATGGCATTAAATGGTCGTAAAGATTTAGCCTACGCACCAGATTTACGCAGTGGCTTTGAAATGATTTTAATGCGCATGCTAGCGTTTGCGCCATTGGCGATTCCTGAGTGGGCTGAACGCGGAGCCGTGGTAGCTAGTGCACCAACTGAGACGCAATCAGCGTCGACAGTCTCAGAGAAAGCTTTAGCGCCTGCTGCCCAACCACAACCCAAAGCAGAAGCTGAACCGCCACCATGGGCGAACGAGCCCGCTGGAGACAGCTCGGTAAAAAAGCCCCTTAGCCGGGAGGATGAAAAATCCGTCCCGGCTATAAGCTTGGATGACAAAAGCTCGGTTAAACCTCAGCTTGTGGCTGCCCCAGTTGCTACCACCAGAGAGCAGCCGGTCATGCCTAGCGCAGCTATTACCGCTAGCACTGTCGAACTTGCTGAGGCAGCAAAAATTGCCACGGCGTTAGCAGAAGATAGTGATACAGTTGTTGAACAAGAACCGGCACCGGCACCAGTGATTGATTTGTTGCTGGAAAAAGCAGCACAGCAATGGCATTCAGTTTTCGCTCAGATACCCCTGCGTGGTGTGGTGCGCAGCGTTGTGGCAAATTGCTCGCTAGAACAAATAGTGGGTAATACGGCACATTTCACCTTGGATGAAGCCCATGCCAGTTTGTTTAATGACTCATACTGTGGTCGCATCGCTACCGCGATGAGCGAATTATTTGGTCAAGCTGTGCAAGCAGAAGTGCTTATTGGTAAGCCTAGCCGCGAAACGCCTGCGACCTATGCTGATAGATTAAGACGTGAGCGCCAACATAATGCCGTGGAGAGTCTGCAAGTAGATGAAAACGTGCAAAAAATTATTAGCGAATTTGGTGGTTCGCTAATTGTTGAATCAATTAAACCCTTAGATAGTTGAGGTAATTATGTTTAAAGACGGAATGGATGGTTTGATGCAGCAAGCCAAAGTGATGCAAGAACGCATGGCTAAAATGCAAGAAGAGCTGGCCAATGCCGAGGTTCAAGGTGAATCTGGAGCGGGCATGGTCAAAGTTACTATGACCGGTCGTCATGATGTTAAAAAGATTAATATCGACCCTAGCTTGCTAACCGAAGACAAAGAAATGTTAGAAGATTTGGTTGCTGCAGCAGTTAACGATGCGGTGCGTAAAGTTGAAGCTAATAGTAAAAATATGATGAAAGACATTACCGGTGGCATAGACATGCCGGCCGGTTTCAAGATGCCGTTTTAAGTTGCTATATTTATGTCTAGCCCGTTAATTAATGAACTAGTTGAAGCACTGCGAATTTTACCGAGCGTAGGGCCTAAATCTGCCCAGCGGATGGCAATGCATTTGTTAGAGCGCAACCGCGACGGCGGGCAGCGCCTGGCCGATTGTCTGGCTGAGGCCATGAGTAAAGTAGGGCGCTGTAATAGTTGTCGTACTTTTACCGAAGAAATTAGGTGTAATATATGTGCCAGCGCTAAACGTGATGAAAATGTATTGTGTGTTATCGAGACACCGAGTGATATTTTAGCAATAGAGCAATCTGGCGGATATCGGGGTAAATACTTTGTCCTGATGGGGCATTTGTCACCGATTGACGGTATTGGACCCAGTGAAATTGGGGTAGACCAATTACTTGAGCGGGTAGGCGAATACGAGGTTAACGAGGTTATTTTGGCAACAGGAACAACAGTAGAAGGCGAGGCGACTGCTTATTATATTTCGCAGCAGTTAAAGCCCATGGGGGTGACTGTGTCTAGGATTGCTCATGGCGTACCCTTGGGTGGTGACTTGGAATATGTAGATGGTGGCACTTTGGCCCATGCTCTATCAGGGCGCAAGGTGGTAGATTAATTATGGCCGACTTACCGCATTTTGATTACATCACTATAGCTACTGATGACGACCTAACTAAAGTTTGTTTGCAATGGATGCAGTGCAGTGTGCTCGCGCTGGATACAGAATTTGTCCGGCGCTCGACTTTTTACCCAATTTTGGGGCTTATTCAAGTTAGCGATGGCGACACACTATATTTAATTGATCCAATAAACATTGTTGATTTTTCGCCTTTTGCGAAAGTATTACAAGCTGGGTCGGTGTTAAAACTATTACATTCTGCCAGTGAAGATTTAGAAGTTTTTGACCGTTATATTGGTTGCCTTCCTAGCCCGATGCTAGATACACAAACAGCCGCAGGGATGGCTGGCGTCGGCGTCGGTTTAGGTTTCAATAAACTAGTGATGGCATTGTTAGAGGTTGACCTGCCAAAGGGTGAGACTTGCTCTGATTGGTGTAAAAGGCCGCTAACTGAGCAGCAATGCCAATATGCCTGCGCCGATGTTTACTACTTATATGCAATGTATCCAATGCTGCTTGAACGCCTGCAACAAAACGACCGCTTAGCATGGGCATTGGCAGATAGTGACACTAAAAATGTAGTGGTGCCATCGCAAGTGCCAACCGATGAATATTATTTACGTGTTAGTGGGGCAGGTAATTTAAACCGCAATGAGCTGACAATATTTAAAGGTTTATGTGACTGGCGCGAAACTATAGTTCGTAAGCGAGATATGCCTCGCGGTCGTTTTGTTAAAGATGCTGTGTTGCTAAAAATAGCTAAGCAAATGCCAGCGTCTAAAGCCAATCTAGCTAAAGTAGCTGACCTTTCGCCGGGGGTGATTAAGCACTATAGCGATGATGTTTTAGCCTTAGTAGAGCAGTACCAAAACGTAGTGGACGAGAATAAACCTGCGCAATTAGCGCCGCCATTAAAACCTGCTCAGAAAGAGTTAGTCGAAAAGTTAAAGCGATGTTTAGTTAGTACTGGTGAACAATTGGATTTCCCATCGGAGCTGTTGGCCAGTCGAAAAGATTTGGTTGCACTGATTAGTTCTAATTTTGATGGCAGCGGCTATAGCTTGCCACCAAAATTAACTGGTTGGCGCGAACAAGCGGTAGGTCAAGCCTTATTAAACTGTATCGTTAAGGGTGGTTAATGAAATTAATAACCAGTATATATAGGTCCAAACGCAAAGAAGGCATGTACCTGTATGTTGAGAAAAGTGTTGGCGTAGAAAATTTACCAGAGGCTTTGTTAAGGCAGTTTGGCAAGCCAGAACATGCAATGGTATTAGTGCTAACACCAGAAAAAAAGTTGGCCTATGCCGATGTGGAAAAAGTGATTCAAGCGGTTCAAGAACAAGGGTTTTATTTGCAGATGCCGCCAGTCATCGATAGTGTAATGTCGGCAATAGCAGAAAAAAATTCTAAAATGCCAAGGTAGATTGGTGACAGAATTTTGGGAAAAACCGCTGCAACAGCTAACGTCTTCAGAGTGGGAAGCGTTGTGCGATGGCTGTGGTTTGTGTTGCCTGCATAAGTTAGAGGATGAAGACACCGATGAGGTGTATTACACCGATGTGGCTTGCCGCTATTTAGATGATAAAACCTGTAGCTGTAAAGATTATGCCAACAGACTGAGTAATGTACCTGAATGTACCGTGTTGAGTATAGACAATGTTGACGACTTTCATTGGTTGCCAAATAGCTGTGCTTACCGCCTGCGGGCTGAAGGTAAAAAATTACCCAAGTGGCATTATTTAAGGTCAGGTAGTAAAGAGTTAGTGCATGCGGCAGATATGTCGGTGCAAAATAAAGTAATAAGTGAAGATCTAGTCAATTCAGATGATATGCAAGAACATATTGTGTTGTGGGTAGACTAGGAAATTAACCAGAGGAATACCGATGTATTGGCAGGTTTGGCTTGTTTATTTAATAGCGGCAGTTGGTGTCACGGTATTGTGGTGGAGATTTACCGGTAAAATGAATGACGGTTTTATCCGTCGAGTATTGCGGCTGTTTGTTGCTATTATTTTATTTGTGCCAGCCCAAAGTGTACCGGCTAGTCCTGATTTAGCGCCGGCCTTTATTGTTGCTTTGTTTGCTAGTTTAACGGGTGAGCAAGCCAGTGTTCAGGCAGGGCTAGTGCCGCTGACAATTGGCGGTGCATTAATGCTCTCGGTGGTTGCAATCACCTCGTTAGTACAACGCATTCGCGGCTCAGTAGCTAAAGTTGATAGCACTGAAGTTGACAACAGTGCGGCTAGAGACAATAGCGAGGCTAGTTAGTTACTGTACGGTTTCGTTATCAGTAAACATGCCTGCAAACAATGCTGTAGTTAAATAGCGCTCTGCCGAATCCGGCAAGATAACTACAATGGTTTTGCCAGCATTTTCTGAGTATTTAGAGACTCTAACGGCAGCTGCAACAGCCGCTCCGCTTGAAATTCCTGCCAAAATTCCTTCTTCCTTCATTAGCCTATGCGCATATGTCATCGCATCCTCATTGCTAATTTGTTCACAGCTATCAATCAAACTTAAGTCCAAGTTTTTTGGAACAAAGCCAGCTCCAATACCTTGAATTTTATGTGGCGCATGGCTTGGCTCTTCGCCTTTAAGCGTGTTAGTTATCTGGCTAGAAGAAGTTGGCTCTACCGCAATACTTTGAATGGCTTTGCCTTGAGTTTGCTTTATGTAACGTGAGATCCCACTAATGGTTCCGCCGGTGCCAACGCCAGCGACGACAATATCAACTTCGCCGTCGGTATCATTCCAAATCTCTGGCCCGGTAGTTTTCTCATGAATTGCAGGGTTAGCAGGGTTTTGAAATTGTTGCAGCATAATATGCGTAGCCGGATCAAGATCAACAATTTCTTGTGCTTTGGCAATGGCTGCAGGGATACCTTTTGCGCCATCGGTGAGGATAACCTTAGCGCCTAAAGCTGTCACCAGTTGACGCCGCTCAAGGCTCATGGTGCTGGGCATCGTCAAAACTAAACCGTAACCTTTTGCCGCCGCAACAAAAGCTAAAGCAATACCGGTATTGCCGCTGGTAGGCTCTACAATTGTCATGCCTTGTTTTAACGAACCATCTTTTTCTGCAGTTTCAATCATACTGGCACCAATGCGGCACTTAACCGACATCGCAGGATTTTGGCTTTCAACTTTAGCCAAAATAGTAGCGCCATCAGAAACCTTATTAAGGCGTACTAGGGGCGTATTACCTATAGCTAGGGCGTTATTATCGAATATATTGCTCATGGCAGTCTCCTGTTACAATTAGCCGCTGATTATAGCGCTTGTTAATAGCTAGAGGCCAGTAGCCACAAGGGATCGAAAGTTTTGTCATATAGACTGACTTTGCTTGCACTAAGCGGTGCTGATCTATAGAGTTTCCTGCGAAAATTGAACCCCGTTTTGGAATATGGTGAAAAAATGACAGATTTTAAAGGCACTGATGAATACGTCGCGACGGATGACCTTCGTATGGCAGTTAACGCGGCTGTAACTCTGCAGCGCCCATTGTTGATAAAAGGTGAGCCCGGTACTGGCAAAACCATGTTGGCTGAGCAAGTAGCCCAGTCGATGGGGATGAAGCTTATCCAGTGGCATATTAAGTCAACCACAAAAGCTCAGCAAGGTTTGTATGAATATGACGCAGTCAGCCGTTTGCGTGACTCTCAGCTTGGTAACGATAAAGTTGAAGACGTTGGTAACTACATTAAGAAAGGGAAAATGTGGGAGGCGTTTGCTGCCGACGAGCAAGTGGTATTGTTGATTGATGAGGTAGATAAAGCCGACATTGAATTTCCAAACGACTTGTTAGTTGAACTGGATAAAATGGAATTTTTTGTTTACGAGACCGGCGAAACAGTAAAAGCAATACATCGGCCGATTATTATTATCACTAGTAACAATGAAAAAGAATTACCTGATGCGTTTTTGCGTCGCTGTTTCTTCCACTATATTAACTTTCCAGATCGGCCAACTATGGAAAAAATTGTTGATGTTCACTATCCGGGAATCAAAGGCAAAATGGTACAGCAAGCCATGGATATTTTCTTTGATGTTCGCGCTATCCCAGGGATGCGTAAAAAACCGTCTACATCTGAGTTGATCGATTGGTTAAAGCTTTTGTTGTCGGATGATTTACCTGATGAAATTTTGAAAAATCATGATGCCAGTAAAGCGATACCGCCATTATACGGCGCGCTGATTAAAAATGAGCAAGATGTACATTTGCTAGAACGCCTAGCTTTCATGCATCGTCGTGAAACTAAATAACTAGTTCTGAGACTATATAGATAATGTTAATTAGCTTTTTTCAAATTCTTCGTACTGCGGGTATTCCGGTAACGCTGAAAGAGTTGCTAGATTTAATGGCTGCTTTACAAGCGCAGCTGGTGTTCGCCAACATGGATGAATTTTATTATTTAGCCAGAACTGTCATGGTTAAAGATGAAAAATATTTTGATAGGTTCGACAAAGCTTTTGGCGCCTTTTTTAAAGAAATGGAAGGGCTGGACGACTTGATTGAAGCGCTAATACCGGATGATTGGTTGCGCAATGAATTTGAAAAGCATCTCACCGAAGAAGAAAAAGCTAAAATTGAATCTTTAGGCGGTTTGGAAAAGCTAATTGAGGAATTTAAAAAGCGTTTAGAAGAACAAAAAGAGCGGCATGAGGGGGGTAATAAATGGGTCGGTACCGGTGGTACATCACCATTCGGCCAAGATGGTTACAATCCAGAAGGCGTGCGCGTTGGCTCTAATGGCAAGCATAAAAAAGCTGTTAAAGTTTGGGAGCAGCGAGACTTTAAAAATCTAGACGATAGTGTTGAGCTAGGCACACGAAATATTAAGGTAGCGTTGCGTCGCCTGCGAAAATTTGCGCGCACTGGTGCAGCCGACGAATTAGATCTAGATGATACTATTAGTTCGACCGCTCGCAATGCAGGCATGTTAGATATAAAGATGGTGCCAGAGCGGCACAATGCAGTAAAAGTACTGCTATTTTTAGATGTGGGTGGTTCTATGGATCCGCATATAAAAGTCTGTGAAGAGTTGTTTTCGGCGGCTAAATCTGAATTTAAGCATTTAGAGTATTTTTATTTCCATAATTTTACTTATGAGTCGGTCTGGAATAACAACGTTCGTCGCCACAATGAGCGGATCCCATTGTTAGATATTCTGCATAAGTACTCCCGCGACTACAAAATCATTTTTGTTGGCGACGCAGCTATGTCTCCCTACGAGATATTGCAGCCAGGTGGCAGTGTTGAGCATTGGAATGAAGAGCCAGGTGAAGTCAGTATGCGGCGCATCTTGTCCACCTATGATAAAACAGTATGGTTAAACCCTCTGCCTGAGTCTGAATGGGATTGGTCACAATCGGTGTCCATGGTGCAGCGTTTGTTTGAAAAAAGAATGTACCCTATGACCTTAAATGGAATGGAAAAGGCAATGGCCGAGTTAACTCGATAATTTTGGTATAGTTTTTACTCTAATTACCATAGCGGATGGAAGTTGCATTGAATAATTTCTCTGAAGCAGTGTCTATTAAACTAATTATTGGCCTGACTCTAATAACTATAGGGCTATGGCCGCTGTCCGTCTATGTTGGATTTTCTGCGACTAACTATTATCTCGACATTGCTAGAATACTTATGCTGGCTGCTATTTGTTGGTTGGCGATGGCTAATTCTGCAAACCATACAGTGTTACAAAATGAGCGCGAGACGCTACAGCGAAAGTTAAGTATTCAAGAGTTACAGCTATCTAAGACCAAAGACAACGCCTTAGTTGAAGCTGAATCTCTGAATACTAAGCTTGCAGCCGAGCGCAAGGCTGCGGCTATTAATATCGCAGAAGTAGAAGGTAGGTTAGCCAGCGCTGAAGTTTTACTGCAGGAAAAAGCAACAACAACTATTGACGCTTCGACTGAGGTGATGACCAGGCAGTATTTTGATATTAGGTTTGAGTCAGAATGGCAGCGGGCCTATCGCAATCAGCGCTTTTTATCATTATTGCTTATTGATATAGACGATTTTACCTCAGTAAATCTTGAGCATGGCGTTGACGCTGGTGACGAAGTATTGCAGATTGTTGGGGCTATTCTTGCCGAAACTATTGCTAGGGCGAGCGATGTTATAACCTATTTTGGCGGCGATCAGTTTGCGGTAATTTTACCTGAAACTGAGTTAGACGGCGCTAGCGCCGTGGCTGACAAACTGCGTCAGCGGGTTAGCGATGCGATAATGACTAATGAAGATACAGCAGTGTCGTTAACCGTCAGTATTGGCGGTTTGTCGGTCTTGCCAACAGCGCCACAAAGTTGGAAAGGCGCCTTAATAAAGGTTAACGCCGCCCTCAGCGATGCCAAAGACGCAGGTAAAGATACTGTTAAATTTTCTGGTGTAAAGGACTTCTACGCTCGATAAGCCCAACCTCATTTGGTTAGCCCATAAATGCGATAAGCGCAGCCGCTACCGCTACATTTAACGACTCAACGCCATTATGCATCGGTATACTCAGGCGCTGATCGGCAAGTTTTTCAACCTCAGAACTAACGCCATCACTTTCATTACCCAGTACATAAATAGTAGGCTTGCGGCGGTGCTTATCAAGCAGCGATTGCTCACCATCACCTTGCAAGCTACATACCTCATAGCCATAGCTTTGCAGCTCTACTAATGTGGTTGTCAGCTTATTGCATTGATAAATGGGAAATTTAAACACTGTGCCGGTACTCGCTTTAATCACTAGTGGCGACAAACGAGTATTGCCAGGTTCGGTAGGTAGCAGTAGGCCATCCATACCGCCTGCACAGGCGGAGCGAATAATCATGCCTAGGTTCTGAGGGTTATTAATTCTGTCTACTGCTAGCAGGCGACCGCTGGGCTTAATGTCTTTGAGAACCTCCCATGGCTGTAAAGTAGGACAGTAAATGTCGGCAGCAACGCCCTGGTCTTGCTTGCCGTTACGTGAAATACGCGAAAGCTCCAGCTTACTGTGATAGCGCATATCGACAGCGTGCTGCTGGGCCAAGCGCTCTATTTTCCTTATTGCATCGCCAGGCTTGTTACTGTCGGCAAGATGCACGCGCAATACCTTGATGTCACTGCTCTCTAGTGCTTCTTGCACCGGATTACGGCCAAATATCGTTAATGAGTTATCGGGTTTTGCTTTCATCGCTTGAAATATCGTTTGTTAGTAATGGCTTAATGTGCCCCAGTATAAATGGCTTGTGCGCTTTTATGGGTTTTGTTTTTAACTATTTTGATAAAGTGAATATCGATGGAATGTTTATTGCATGTATTCGGTGCAGGAATACTGTTTATTGGAGCGTAAATCAATTTAGCCACAAATATGGCTATTTTTTGCACATAAATAGAGTCTTTTCAGATCAAAGCTACCTTTAAGTGGTTTTAATCAGTGCACAATAATAATTTACGCACTATTTTAGTGCTTTAAAAGAATTTTTTAGGGGACAAGCATGATTCGTACTATATCTAGCAAGCTAGCCATTGGTTTAGCGTTGGCAATGATTCCAACCTTGGGTTGGAGCGAAGCGTTAAATCAAGCAAACACCGCGTGGATATTGACATCTACCGCCTTAGTTTTGTTTATGACCATACCGGGCTTGGCATTATTTTATGGCGGCTTAGTGCGAAGCAAAAACGTCCTAACTATTTTAATGCAGTGTTTTACCATTACTGGTGTAGCCTCAATACTGTGGTTTATCGTCGGCTACAGCTTAGCCTTTTCTGAGGGAGGTCCGTGGATTGGGGGGCTCTCTAACGTACTGTTTGCCTCAGTTACTGCTGACAGCTTGAGTGGCAATATTCCTGAAACCACATTTGCTATGTTTCAAATGACTTTCGCGATCATTACGCCAGCGCTCGTTATTGGTGCATTTGCCGAGCGGACTAAATTTTCAGCGGTGGTGTTGTTTACTATTCTTTGGTCGCTAGTTGTTTACGCACCCGTTACCCATTGGGTATGGGGCGGCGGTTGGTTGGGCGAAAAAGGCCTGCTAGATTTTGCTGGTGGAATAGTGGTCCACGTTACCGCTGGCGTAGCCGCGCTAGTGTGTGCCATTGTGATTGGCGCTCGCAGAGGCTTTCCACAGCAACCAATGCCGCCACACAATATGACTATGACAATTACCGGTGCCGGTATGTTGTGGGTAGGTTGGTTTGGCTTTAACGGCGGTAGTGCATTAGCAGCCGATGGCGCAGCGGGCATGGCTATTTTAGTCACCCATTTGTCAGCAGCTGCTGGCGCAATAGTGTGGATGAGTATTGAGTGGGTTAAATACGGCAAGCCAAGTGCATTAGGCGCTGTGACCGGCATGGTTGCAGGCTTAGGTACCATTACTCCAGCGTCTGGCTTTGTTGGCCCTGCAGGTGGACTGCTGATTGGCGTTAGTGCTGGCTTTGTCTGTTTTTACGCCACTATGTTTCTTCAACATACCCTAAAAATTGATGACTCTCTCGACGTATTCCCAGTGCATGGTGTGGGCGGGGCGTTAGGTACCATTATGGCCGGGGTGTTGGTAAGCAACGAGCTTGGCGTATTTAGTGGTATGGGCTTGGCCGAGGGCATGACTATTGGCTCACAGCTAATGGTGCAACTCACTGGTGTAGTGGCAGTTGGCGCCTATACCGCAATTGTTACCTATGTATTATTGAAGGTAATCGACCGTATAACCGGTTTGCGGGTAACTGCAGAAGAAGAAACTTCTGGCTTAGATGTTGAATATCACAACGAGCGCGGCTACGATTTGTAATATTCACAGCTAGAACACCAGAGGCGTTAAGTGATGAACTTAACGCCTTTTTTATTGGTTACTTAATATAAAATACGTAGATAGCGTAGCCAAAAGATAAGAGAAAACCATGCCGCAAGTACTACTTTATACAACTCTGGGTTGTCACCTGTGTGACGATGCTCTGGCAATAGCTCAACCAATTTTAGATAAAAAAGGCTGGGCGGTTAGCTTGGTAGAAATTGCCGACTCATCAGCGCTAGTGGATAAATACGGTATTCGTATTCCGGTGTTAGCGCGGGTTGATAATCAAGAAGAAATTGGTTGGCCGTTTGGTGTGGAGGAAATAGAGCGGTTATTGGATTAGCGTGACGTTGAATTGATGTTTAGTTATATTTTTAAAGGCTTTCGTCGTGGCCGAGTGACTTTTCTTAGCGGCCAAGAAAAGTAACCAAAAGAAGGCTGCCCACAGTCGTCGCTCCTTTGGGGAACCTGAAATTGATCTAAAATAACGGTCGCTCGGGAACTCGATAAAAATGATACTCAATCACTTTTATCTCAAACATCCCTCGCTGCTTCGCACCGTTATTGTGAATAAATTTCAGGCGGCTTCTAAATGGGATTTTGGGTTCAAGAGATAGATTTGCAGGAATAAGTAGGGAGAGTAAAGTTTTACAGTGATTGCATATAAACCAGAGGTTGGCAGGGAGCGAAAAATAGTATGAATGGATTTAGAAATATTTTCAAAACTAGATATTGGCAGGTCACAGCTGTTATATGCGAACTGCTTTACTTCGGATATGGCAAGTTATTTGCTGACCTGAAATTTGAATATGAATCAATGGGTGAAGTTATAACGCTTAAAGTTTCTAGGATGTTTGGGCAGATGACATAGAGCGGTAACGTGGTAGATAGTTTTAAAATCCCATATGCGCATATGCCGTCTATAGATGGCTATTTTATCCCAATGTAAGATTCATAGAATTGGGGTTTGTTGCGGATAAATGGTCTCAATAGAGAGATCGCTGAGTTTAAAAAAATAAGCAGAGAGTCAAGCTTTAGAAATATATACCATATCAGAAAATATATAGAAATTGATTCTGACGTAGATAGTTATAATAGATATGGGCCGAAAAATTATAGAAAAAGTTAGGAGGGATTAGGTTTTATTATATGTCTAATGATTGGGTTATAACTTGTGTAAATAAGTGTAGTTAGAAAGGAGTTTATAAGGGTTTTTTAACTTATATGTTTTCGTTTCCCAAATCAGAACTTAAAAATTTAGATAAGATTGATCAATCACTTAAAGTATTGTTTGATCAATTTATTACTAATTGATAGCTGATTATCTTCAGCAGTTTTACTTAGATTTGGTTGTGACCTTAAAACCCCATTTAAAAAGTCGCCTGAGTATTACTTAAATTTACGGTGAAAAGCGAGGGATATTTGAACTGCAGGCGAGTTACCGAGCGACCGTTAATTTCTGTGATAGTCAGGTTCCCCGAAGGGCGACGAATATGGGTGGCTTTCTTTTGGTTACATTTTCTTTGCCATCAAAGAAAAGTAACTCGCCAGCAGGCGAAATATGTAAAAACTAGAACGTTAAATATCAAAAATCAACTAGATTAAATAGCTGTCTAGCATTATCACTAGTCACCCCAGCAAGCTCCTCAAAAGATTCCCCCCGCGCTTCACAAACAGTACTCAACACCCAAGGCAGCAAACAAGGCTCATTACGCCGCGACCGAACCTCCCCCAACTCACTTTTGGCAACATTTTTAGGCATCAAATAAGGCGCGTCAGTTTCAATCAACAAACGATTACTAGGAATAGCCTTAACTAACTCATAAAGCTCGCTACCGCGTTTGGGGTCACACACCCAACCGGTAATACCAATATATAAATCCAAATCCAAATAGTGTTTTAATTGCTTTGCGTTACCAGTAAAGCAATGCACCACACCGCCGCATATTTTGTCACGATAATCTTTAAGCAGGGGGTATTGGGTATCAAAGGCATCGCGCTCATGCAGAAAAACCGGCTTCTGTAATTCGATTGCAATTTCTAGCTGGGCAGTAAAAGCCGCAATTTGGTTTTCAGGGGTGGAAAAGTTGCGGTTAAAGTCCAAACCCATTTCACCAATGGCGCAAACATAGTCAGATTTTGCTAATTGTTTTATTTCGCGCCAGGTGTCTTCAGTGGCGCTGTCGGCATCATGTGGATGCACCCCGCAGGTATGGCGCAAGTTTGCCGAGTTTTGCTCACACAAGGCGTTAGCGGCTTGAGAGGAGGCTAAGTCAGTGCCAGTTACCAGTAAAGTGGTGACGTTGGCGGCTAGCGCCCGCCAAATAACGTCGGCTCGGTCATCTTTAAACTGGCTGCTGGTTAGGTTTACACCAATATCAACAAGCGGATAGTTGTTTGTCAGGGTGTAGCCCTCATCAGGATTTCACCCTCATTAAGATCGTGCTCTTATCAATATATTGCTTTCATTAAGATTTAACCCGCACTGCCAAGACGTCACAGCCTGCGCCATGTAATACGCCGTTGGCGGTTGAGCCAAATATAAGTGCTAAGCCGTGGCGACCATGGCTGCCGACAATAATAAGGTTGGCGTTAATTTCTTCAGCCAGACTGTGAATTTCGTTTTCAGGACGTCCCAACATAATGTATTGATCGGCCTCGTCAATGCCGTATTCGACACCGAGCTTGGCTAATTGAGTTTTTGCCTGAGCTTGAATATCTTCTTGGATGGAGGTGAAGTCTAGCGGGATGTCGCCACCGTAGCTAAAGCTGATCGGTTCTATCACATGAATAACACTGAGTTTTGCATTGCAGGAATCAGCGATACTGCGGGCTTTAACCGCTACTTGATCTGTATGTTCTGATAAATCTATTGCCAATAGCAAGTGGGTGTAATTCGACATAGTCATTCCTCACGCGTTGCTGTTAAGGTATGTGGCAAACATATCACGCCTGCGGCCGCTGTAAAGACTAAACGTTCATCTTGTTGAGATAGATCAAGGCCGCAACAGACTATAGAAGAGCAAAGTAGTGTCATTCGAAAGTTTATTTCCGTATTTTTTAATTATTGGCGTTGTCAGCTTGGTTGTTGGACCGATAATGTGGATGCAACCGTCCACGCGAGAAAAACAATTAGCGCAGCTTAGGATGGATGCGCGCGCGCAGGGATTGAGTCCGCAAATAGTCCCTCGGCCTGAGCAGATTAAACAGGTCGGAGCCGATACAGTGGCAAAATATAGCTATTTTTTAAGAGGCCATAAACGCTCCGTCATTAACACCAAACAGCTGTTCAGTCCGGTATATAATGAAGCCGGAATAATCATCGCCTGGCAGAATGAAAAAGAGCGCCCCGTAGAGGGTCGGTTGGGCGAGTTGATGATGCAATTGCCCCAATCGAGCTATTTACTTGAAATGGTCGGAAATAGTGCAAGCCTGTGCTGGAAGGAGACCGGTGGGGTAGATCAGCTAAAAATAATTTCAGGTACTTTTTTACAGCTTTTATTATGGTATAAAAATAACCCTTAAGCATTTGAATTATAAGGCTTTTAACTGCCTTTTGGTGGCGACGATAAAACCACTGTTTTCCTAGTCGAATCAATTACCTATATAGGTATATTTTTAACTAAGCCCTTGACCGATGCTTGGTGGCAGCTTATAAATCGCACCTTTCAAGCAAACACTGCCACATTTTTTAAGTCAACTGGGTTGTAAAAAATACACTATGAGCAAATCGCTAGTAATCGTAGAGTCACCTGCCAAAGCCAAAACTATCAATAAATATCTGGGTAAGGATTTTATTGTTAAATCTAGTGTTGGCCATATTCGTGACCTGCCCACTGGTGGCAGTGGCAAAGCGGTAGACCCGAAAGAGCGAGCTAAACAGGCCGCCATAACACGTAAGTTGTCGCCTGAGAAAAAGGTTATACACAAAAAGAAGAAAGCCAAAGAGCAGTTAATTCGCCGTATGGGTATAGACCCTGAAAATGGTTGGGCTGCTGAATATCATATCTTGCCCGGTAAAGAAAAAGTTGTTGCTGAGCTGAGAAAGCTTGCAGAAAAAGCCGACATAATCTATCTCGCAACTGATTTGGATAGAGAGGGAGAAGCTATTGCATGGCATTTACGTGAGGCTATTGGAGGTGACGAGAGTCGCTATCAGCGCGTAGTGTTTAATGAAATTACTGAAAAAGCTATCAAAGCAGCATTTGAATCGCCCGGTGAATTAGATATAGACCGGGTAAACGCGCAACAAGGTCGTCGCTTCTTAGATCGCATTGTTGGTTTTATGGTGTCGCCATTGCTGTGGGCTAAAGTTGCCCGTGGTTTGTCTGCCGGACGTGTGCAATCGGTAGCAGTAAAAATGCTGGTAGAGCGTGAGCGTGAGATTCGTGCCTTTATTCCGGAAGAATACTGGGAAGTAAAAGCCGATTTAACTACCGCTAAAGACGCGCTATTGGCAATGGATGTAAAGAAATTCCAAGGTAAAGGCTTTAGGCCAACTAACGAAGCAGATACAAATAAAGCCTTGGCGGTATTGAAACCTGCGCAATATATTGTCCAAAGCCGTGAAGACAAGCCAACCAGTAGTAAGCCAGGTGCGCCTTACATTACTTCTAGTTTGCAGCAGGCTGCCAGTACTCGCTTAGGCTATAGCGTTAAAAAGACTATGACCATGGCTCAGCGTTTATATGAAGGTGGCTACATTACTTATATGCGTACTGACTCGACTAATTTGAGTGAGGGTGCTGTTGAGCAATGCCGGGAATTTATTGTTAAAGAATATTCAAAAAAATATTTACCTGAAGCACCTATTAAATATGGCTCTAAAGAAGGTGCACAAGAGGCACATGAAGCGATTCGCCCAGCCAATGTAGATATTAAATCTACTAATATGGATGACATGGAGCGTGACGCCCAGCGTCTATACGAGCTAATTTGGCGTCAATTTGTAGCCTGTCAAATGGTGCCAGCTAAGTTTACGAGTACCAGTTTAGTTGTTATCGCTGAAGAATATGAGCTGCGTACCCGCGGTCGTATTATGTTGTTTGATGGCTTTCTGCGCGCGCAGCCATCAGCGTCGGCTAAAGATGATGATGTTGAATTACCCGATGTTAGTAAAGGCGAAGTACTTGATCTGAAAGAACTTAAGCCGATTCAGCATTTTACTAAACCGACCGCTCGTTATAGTGAAGCGGCATTGGTTAAAGAATTAGAAAAACAAGGTATTGGTCGCCCATCGACCTATGCGGCAATTATTTCAACTATTCAAGATCGCGGTTATGCAAGGCTTGAAAATAGACGTTTTTACGCTGAAAAAATGGGTGATATTGTTACTGATCGGTTAAATGAAAACTTTGGTAATTTAATGAACTACGACTTTACCGCTACCATGGAAGAGTCATTAGATACTGTTGCCGCTGGCGAAGCAGATTGGAAAGATTTACTGACCAATTTCTATAAAGGTTTCGTTAAGCAGTTAGAAGAAGCTGGAGCAGAAGAGGGCGGTATGCGTCCTAATGATCCGACGCTAACCAATATTCCGTGTCCAGATTGCGAGCGTCCGATGACTATTCGCACCGCCGGTACTGGAGTGTTTTTAGGGTGTTCTGGCTATGCCTTGCCGCCAAAAGAGCGGTGTAAATGTACGGTCAATTTAGTGTCGGGCGATGAAGCGGTAAGCGTTGATGCTGATGAAGAAGCTGAGTCGCGGTTATTGATCACTAAGCATCGTTGTGAAAAATGCAATTTGGCAATGGATTCTTATCTGATCGATGAAGATCGCAAGCTACATGTCTGCGGTAATAATCCAGACTGTTTAGGCTTTGAAGTTGAACAAGGTAAGTTTAAAATTAAAGGCTATGAAGGCCCCGTTTTAGAATGTGATAAGTGTGCCCAAGACATGCAGCTTAAAACTGGCCGCTTTGGTAAATATTTTGGTTGTACCAGTGATACTTGTAAAAATACCCGTAAATTACTTAAAAGCGGTGAAGCCGCGCCACCAAAAATGGATCCGGTACCCATGCCAGATTTGGCCTGTCGCAAAGTCGAAGACCATTATATTTTGCGTGATGGTGCCGCAGGGCTATTTTTAGCGGCTAGTAAATATCCTAAAAACCGTGAAACACGGTCGCCTCAGCTAGCAGAAATATTGCCTTACAAGGATAAGATTGATAACAAATACAATTTTATTTTTAAAGGCCCAACTAAAGATCCAGATGGAAACGACGTAGTGATCCGCTTTAGTCGTAAAACCAAAGAGCACTACTTAACCTCTGAAGTGGAAGGTAAAACTACATCTTGGCGCCTTTATTATCGTAAAGCTAAATGGCAACAAGAGGTCTAGTGATAAATCATAGCCAGAGAGCAGGCGCGCAGGCTTAATTAAAAGTTTAGTTTTGAAAATGCTAATTGTACAGTAGGCAATAGAGGTCGGTTAAGCGCTAGAGTTTGATGGCTTGCTAGAGTCACTTATGTTTCATTTACGTGGCGTTTATAGCCGATTCCGCGTTGAGTGATGTATATGCCTATGTTAAGGGGCATAAGCGATTTTCCACTGCTAGTATGGCTCTTAGTACTGTGTCAGATTCGCCTCTGTGCCGCTGATGCATTAAGCTAGAGCGCGATGTGCAAATGGCTGGCAGAGTTATGTGTAACTAGTATTATGCCAGCATCGAAGAACAGAACTAATATTATCGCTATTGCTCAAATATCTATGCTTGCTAGACTCACTTTAACAGACTGCTAGTAGCGCAGTGAGCAACTACAATTACCAAAAGAATATTTACGTGAGTCATTGCTTAAATGTTAGTAAAATTTAATGTGAGCCATTTTTATTCGTTAAGCGTATATTGAGCCGAAGATGAGAACAGGAACCATATTATGTCCGCAACTAGTACCGTAGGCATGCCTATTCTAAAAAAACAATCTGCTGAAATTATTTTTGATGATGCAATTATTAACATCCGTGATCTGCGTTTGAGAACTTATATCGGTTTCAATCCAGAAGAGTTAAGTAAACGTCAAGATGTTGTGGTTAACGCCGCAATTAGTTACCGTGCAGGCCAAGCCTGTGAAAGCGATGATGAGCTGAATGCACTTAATTACAAGCCTATCACCAAACAAATTATAAGCTTGGTAGAACAAGGCAAGTTTAGATTATTAGAAAAACTAGCAGCCGAGCTGTTAGCATTAGTAATGAGTAATACAGAGGTCACCCGTGCACAAATAACGGTAGATAAACCCCATGCACTTCGGTTCGCAGATTCAGTTGGCATAACGCTTAGTGCGAGCCGTCAAAAATAGACTGATCTAACCAAGAGTTGTTTTCGTACATGACTCTGATAAATTAAACCTAAACAATCGCGACATCGAGGCGAATCCTATGGAAACTGCGCGCGCAAAAAGAAACCTACTTAGTTTACAAAAAGCATATTCTGCAGAAGCTCTGTTAGTAAGAGCTGCGCTGATTGAAAAGGGCTTAGAGACGCCAATGATTGAGAACGATTTAAGTCGTGATCAAAAGGTAGAGAAAATTCAAGCGGCCATGGCCGACGTAGTAGAGACTTTAGGTTTAGATTTAACTGATGATAGTTTGATAGAGACCCCTCATCGCATTGCAAAGATGTATGTGGATGAAATATTTTCGGGTCTTGATTATTCAAGCTTTCCAAAAATTACTGTTATTGAAAACAAAATGAATGTTGAGGAAATGGTCAAGGTAAAGGATATAGATCTTACCAGTACCTGCGAGCATCATTTTGTCACTATTGATGGTTCTGCTTCGGTAGCGTACATCCCCAATGACAATATTATTGGTTTGTCTAAAATTAATCGCCTAGTGCGGTTCTTTGCCCAGCGCCCGCAAGTGCAAGAACGTCTAACTCAGCAAGTGTTAGTAGCGCTGCAAGCCCTGCTTAATACTGACAATGTCGCAGTACGAATAGATGCTGCTCATTATTGTGTTAAGGCAAGGGGAGTAATGGATTCTAACTCTAGCACTCAGACAACAGCCTTAGGTGGCTTGTTTAAATCTGATGACAGAGTTAGGGGCGACTTTTTAGTTAAGTAATTTTATCCTCAGGCAGATCTTGTCTCAGTGTTATTTAACGTCCTTTCTTAGATATCTTTTATTGCCCGCAAGTTATGTTCTCAAAGGAAGAGAGCATAACTACTAGGTAAAAAATTGTCAGAGTGTCTGTCAGTCAATTCGAACGTCTCCCAAGCTGACCACTCATTTGCCAGCCTATCTGTTACCTAACTCCGCAACAAATCAAAACATACGATATTTTTTTCAAATCCCATCGCTTTCTATGCCGATATTGCTACGAAGCCTGCTTGCTTCAGTTTGGACGCTAAATTTCAAACTAATCAGCTAATAGGCATTGCAGTAAAAGTAAGGGAATGCAGCTTATTTTCGGTATAAATTTCTTTTTCTGCTAATGAGAATAGATTACTGTTGCAAATGATAATCATTACTATTAGTATCCCCATCTCTCTAGTATTGACATAAAAATAAACATAAAAGATAAAGATAAAGATAAAGATAAAGATAAACATAAACGTATAAATATATATAAACATAAACTAGTAAGAACCAGGGGAATATGAGTATGAAACGAGGAATTATGTTTGGGGCAATTGCTGCAGCGCTTTGCAGTGCTGCCTATGCCAACAGTCAGGCAATGGAAGTGGTGTCGATTATTGGCAGTAAACAGGATGCCAGGCAATTGGCCGGTACTGGCTCGGTTATTGACAGTGAGCAGATGGGAATTGAGGCCGCTCGCGATATTAATCAATTACTGAAGACTATTCCGGGTATCTATATTCAGGAAGAAGACGGCTATGGTCTTCGTCCTAATATTGGTATTCGTGGCGCAATTTCTGGGCGCTCATCCAAGGTCACTCTAATGGAAGATGGGGTTTTGATTGCTCCGGCACCGTACTCTAATCCGGCCGCCTATTACTTTCCTACCACTACTAGAATGCACGCTATTGAAGTGCTTAAAGGCGCGCCACTGTTACGCTACGGCCCGCAGACTACCGGTGGTGTCATCAACTTGATCTCAACACCTATTCCTGACGAAATGAGCGGTAATATTAATCTGTCTTACGGTGAGAACGCCGAGGCTGATCTATTGGCTAACTATGGTGGCCGCAGTGGTGATTTTGGCTTTCTGATCGAAACAGCGCAGCGCAGTGCCGATGGGTTTAAGAATATTGATGGTAGTAATAGTGATACTGGTTATGACATCAGTGATTACCTCGTTAAGTTGCTATGGGAGGGCGAGTCTCAGAGTCTGGCATTTAAGGCACAGTATTCTGAAGAGATTTCTGACGAGACTTACCTTGGTTTAACCGACGCTGACTTTAACCGCGACGAAGATCGACGCTATGGTTTGTCAGAGCCTGACGAAATGGACAATGACCACAATGGTTACAATTTGGTTTATCGTAATGAGTTAAGCGAAGGTGTGTCGATGAGTGTGACTGCTTATTACAACGAGTTTGCTCGTGACTGGTTCAAATTAAGCGGCGGTGGTGATTTTGTCGACGCAGCCAACGCCGGTGATGCGTTTGCCCAAGGGGTTTTAGATGGTACTGAAGACGTAACTGATCTGCAGTATAAGCACAATAATCGAGAGTACACTTCGCGCGGCGTTGAATTGAATTTTGATGTGGCGCTGGGCAATCATCAATTGGCATTGGGTGGACGGATCCACGAAGACGAAATGGATCGCTTTCAGCCGGTTGAATACTATAGCCAGATCGATGGACAGCTAGTATTTGATAGAAATAAGGCGCCTACTGGTAGTAATAATCGATTAGAAACAGCCGATGCTACTTCATTGTGGGCAGTAGATAGTTGGGCCGTTAATGACGCTCTAAATGTGAATCTAGCATTGCGTTGGGAGGATGTTGATTCTTCGCGTAAGCAGTATGACGATGTGGGTCGTACTCAAGTAGACAGTCGCCGGAGTAATAGCAATGACCAATGGTTACCAGGTGCCTCTTTCACTTATGATTTAAACGCTAGTTGGCAAGTATTAGGCGGTGTTCACAAAGGCTTCTCGCCATTGGGCGGCGGTGCTAAGGAAAATCAAGAGCCGGAGACCAGTACTAATTGGGAAGCAGGCGTGCGTTATAATGGCGCTTGGTTTGTCGAAGTTGTTGGTTTCTACAGCGACTTTGAAGACAAGTCAGAAGACTGCTCAAATGCCAACCCTTGCAGTAATGGCAGTACCTCGGGTTCTTTTGTGACTGGCGAAGCGGTTGTTGCGGGTCTAGAAGTCCAGGCCAGCTCAAGCTTCGAGTTAGGGGATTTCACCCTGCCAGTGGATCTTATGTATACCTATACTGATGCGACAATTAGTGAGGATAATGTGGTGACTGGCTTTGTGGACGGTGATCAGTTGCCATCCATTGCAGAGAACACCTTCAGCTTGCGCTTGGGCTTAGAGGGCAATAATGGCTGGGGCAATTATCTAGTGGCCAAATACACTGATGAAATGTGTATGGATGTGGGCTGTAATAATAGCTCTGCTGACTTTGATAAAAGTGAAGACATTTTTGTCATAGATTACATCAGTCGCTACAACCTCAGTGATGATAGTGTGGTGTTCCTGAAGGTCGAAAACATGCTTGATGAACGCGCGATTGTGTCACGCCAGCCCGATGGTGCTAGGCCAAATAAGCCGCGCACAGCCATAGTGGGCGTTGCGTGGTCCTTTTAAAATTGTAGGATCAATGATGTTGTGGCTAAATTAAATAGGCCATGTAGATAAAAATGTTAAAGCAGCTGCACTGATCTTAGATTGGTGCAGCCGCTGCCAACATTTTGATAAATTCTAATGAAAAGTTATATGCATCACCAGGCCATCTTGCAGACAAATAGTTTCTGTCTTTAACAACAAAGCCTCTGTTTAATTTATTATGATCGTCTCTCAATAAAGGAGACGGTCCGCTGATAAAATTTTCTGCTTTAGAGAGAACAGACTTCACTTCGTCTTCAACGGTAATTTCAGGATAAGTTAGATAGTAATCGTTTAACCATAATCGCGTTAAGTTGTAAGCGAGCAATTCTTGAGAGCTCAGCAGGCAAGTGGTTTTATATTCATGAATCACTGACTTATTTGTCGCTGGATCGATACTTCTTGCAGCTAAAATAACACCATGGCAAATCGCTGCAATAGGCTTGTTGGCAGTAAAAAAATTAACTATCTGTCGTTGTAGTACTACTGATTCCAAGTATTCCTTGACGCCTTTGTCATGGCCTCCTGGCAGCAACAGGCCGTCAAAGCTAGTCTCAATTATGTCAGTGTACTTTTTAGGTTTGCTAAATTGCTCGCGTGATTGCATATCAACGCATGCAGTTATGGCATCTTTGCGCGCTTGTAACACTGGTTTCCATAGTCCTAAATTTTCACCCGTTAGCATTTTTCTATCTGGTGATGCTTTGGCACCTGTTGGCGTAGCAAATATAATTTCAAAGCCTGCGGCGGTTAACAGCTTCCATGGAATGGCTACTTCGGTTGGGTCAAAGCCATAACTGGGCAGAGGAATTAGTATTTTTTTCATTGATATACCATTGCATACATAGTATTTATTATTACAGGTTTCGCCTGTTGGCGAGTGTCTTTTCTGATCTGCCAGTATTAGCATCGCGATGGTGTTTAATATCTTTTTTTATAAATTTTTTTGCACTTCGCTTCTTAGCGAGTTACTTTCTTGGCGGCCAAGAAAGTAACCAAAGAAGGCCACCCAAATAAAGTCGCCCTTCGGTGACCTGATTTCTCTAAAAAGTAACGGTCGCTTGGTAACTCGCCTAAGACTCAAACATCCCTCGCTATTTATCGTTACTTTTTAGATAAATCAGGCGACTTTAGATATGGGAGTTAACGTCAAAAGCGAGATTATGGCCAGATTATGCAAAAAATATTTAGTTCGAGTCCTTTTTCCGTATTGAATTAGAAGCTAAGTAAATCTCCATCGAATTTGAATGCATTGAGTATTATTTGCGTCTTTCAGAGTATTTTTTTGTCGTTTATATTTCAAGCAATTGAGCGAGGCTGATTATGATCTGATCCTCAACCTGAAGTCGCCTAAGTTTTATGCAAACAACGGTGCGCAACAGCGAGAGGTGTTTGAAGTAAGAATGATTAAGTATCATTTTTGGTGAGTTCCTGAGCGACTGTTGTTTCGGATCAAGCTCAGGTCCCTCGAAGGGCGACAAGGTTGGGTATGCTTTCTTTTGTTGCTCATCACAACAGCAAGCAGTGCGTTGAGTGGCGCATGGGCGACCCGAAGGGCGAATGAAGCGAGTGTTGAAAAGACGCTGGCCAGCTGACGAAACCTACATTAACTAACCTCCGAGAAATACACCCACAAAAAACACGGTTAAATCAAAGCAGCCAGCCCTTGTACCAGCCCCCGTCAAAATGCTATAAAGTAGTTGAACCCATAGCAAAAGGTAACTTAAGTGCCATCTTCGGTATTAGAAATTGTAGAGCTAACTAACGGCGACATTGTCTTACAGCGTGCAGACGGTGAGGGCGATCCTATAGTAAACATTAGCTTCTCTGATGAGACTGCTGCGTTTATGTCAGTAATAAAACTTGAAATAGCCAAGGCGATGTTTCAGGCCGGAATGCAGACGTACACAGATTTGATTGAGCAGGTTGTTGTTGATGAAGAGGAAGCGGCTAGCGATCGAATAGTGCATTAAAAGCACTATTATCCGGGGTGAAATTCTTCACCCCCTTAAATTATTACCCTTTTATGAAAAGTAACCAGTCTCGATTGCCTAAAGTTATCGGCGAATGACGCCAACGCTAATACCTTCTATGGAAAACTCTTGTTCGCGTAAATCAACTTCAATGGTATTAAACTCTGCATTTTCAGGTTCAAGATTAATTAAATGTTTACTGCGGGTTTTATGTAGGCGCTTTACAGTCATTTCATCGTCTACACGGGCAACCACAATATCGCCATTGTTAGCTTCGTGGGTTTTGTGAACGGCGAGTAAGTCGCCTTCCATAATGCCTACGTCTTGCATACTCTCACCGCGTACTCGCAAAAAGAAGTCTGCTCGTGGTGAGAAGAACGATGGCGCGATATCACAGTAATCATCTACGTGTTCTTCAGCTAATACTGGGTAACCTGCAGCTACATAACCAACAATAGGTATACCGTTACTTTCCGGCAGTCTGATACCACGAGACGCCCCAGCGATCATTTCTATAGCACCTTTACGGGCTAATGCGCGTAAATGCTCTTCAGCAGCGTTGGCTGATTTAAAGCCTAGCTCTTTTGCTATGTCGGCACGGGTGGGTGGCATACCACTATCTTCGATATGACGCTTGATAAGTTCTAAAACTTCAGTTTGACGAGCGGTAAGTTTCACGGGGGTTACCTCATGGTTATATATACAGTCTGTAAGTATATACAGCTTTAAGGCTAGAGCAAGCTAAGTTTTACCAGTGGTTTAGGCATTGCAGTTTATACATCTTCCCAAATACCCAATACTTCAGATGGTTCTACCTTATCAATGGTGTTATGCCATTGATCGGCGCAATAAGGAGCGTCGATATCTAGAGGAGCGTAATGATCATCGTCATAGGCGTTGCGCCAATCTTCAGGTTCTTCCACCGAGATAAGCTCTAACATTGACCAACTTTCCATATCGTAGTCACTTATTTCTCCATCTAGCAACTGGACTTCAATGGTTTGATCTTTGCTATCCAGAGCAACGACTTCAAATATCGCTTGGCTGGCCAACTCTTTATACCAAGAGCCTATTGTGGGTACAGGGCTGCGCATTACTTTAGTCTCCATTTATGATTAATTGTTGGTATCATTCAACATTGAAGTAAGATATTTAACCAAGATTTTTTGGTATGTTCAGCGATGTTTTTAGCAACATAATTTTATAAAAAACGGTATTTGTAATTTGCAGAATAGGGAAAAATATGAGTCTTGATGAGATTACTGTTTTGATCACAGGTGGCCCCGATTCACCTAACACACTGATTCTTTGGGTTTTTCTGATGGTTGTTGGTGTGGTAATAGCGAATTTTTTTGCACGCTTTACGTTAAATAATCTTGAAAAGCAATTTCAGAAAACCAAAACCATTTGGGATGATGCTCTCATCGCGGCGGCTAAAAAGCCGTTAACGACGATGGTCTGGGTGATTGGTTTGACTTGGATTGGCGAAGTGATCTATGCCCGTACCGAAGCTTTTGTGTTTTCAGCTATTGGGGAAGTGAGAGACGTATTGGTATTAGCTGTATTAATTTGGTTTGTGGTGGAGTTTATTCGCCAAGCGGAGCTGAATCTAATAAAGCAGCAAGATCAGCAAGCGCGAATAGATGAGACAACCTTGCATGCGATATCTAAGTTATTAAGAACAGCGGTGGTGATAACCGGGGTTTTAGTTGTATTACAAACCCTAGGCTATAACTTATCTGGTGTATTAGCCTTCGGTAGTATCGGCGGCATAGCCATTAGTTTTGCCGCGAAAGACTTATTGGCTAATTTCTTTGGCGGTATGATGGTGTATATGGATAGGCCATTTGCTGTTGGCGACTGGATTCGCTCGCCGGATAAATCTATTGAAGGCACCGTAGAACATATTGGCTGGCGGACTTCTCGTATTCGTACTTTTGACCAGCGCCCCCTGTATGTTCCCAATTCAATTTTTACCACTATTGTGGTTGAGAATCCATCGCGGATGTTGAATCGCCGAATTTACGAGACTATTGGTCTTCGTTATTGTGATGTGGGGCAGTTGGAAAAAATTGTTAATGAGGTGAAAGCAATGTTGACGTCTCACCCTGATATCGATATGAAGAAGACTTTAATGGTTAATTTTAATGAGTTCTCTGCGTCGTCGATTGATTTCTTTGTGTATAGCTTTACTAAAACGGTCAACTGGGTTGAATATCATAATGTCAAACAAGATGTGCTGCTAAAAATCGATAAAATTATCGCTGATAATGGTGCTGAGGTTGCCTTTCCAACATCGACTTTACACATACCTGATCAGGTAGTGGTAGCAGAGCAGAGCGTTAACTAATTATGGCAATAGGAATTATTGGTGGGTCGGGCTTAGCTGATATAGAAGGGTTGAACTTTTTTGATGAGCATAACGTAAATACCCATTATGGAGATATCTCAGCACCGATTCGACAGGCTAATCACAATGGCCTTGCGGTTATGTTCTTAGCGCGTCATGGCTCGGGGCATCATCTTCCTCCTCACAAAATAAATTATCGCGCTAATTTGTGGGCGCTAAAACAGTTGGGTGTAGATCAAATTATTGCAGTTAACGCTGTTGGTGGTATTACCACCACTATGGGACCTGAAGTTATTGCTTTGCCAGACCAGTTGATAGATTACACCTCTGGCCGGGAGCATACGTTTTCTAGCTCTGGCGATGATGTGTTACAGCATGTGGATTTTACTTACCCCTATGACGAAAGTTTACGAAAAAGCTTAGCGGCAGCTTTTGATCGCAGTAATGTTAACTACCAATATAATGGTGTCTATGGAGCTACTCAAGGCCCTCGTTTAGAGACAGCTGCTGAGGTGAGTAAGCTAGAGCGTGACGGCTGTGATTTGGTCGGTATGACCGGCATGCCTGAGGCAGGTTTAGCTAGAGAACTTGGTATTGCTTATAGTTCAGTTTGTTTAGTGGTTAATTGGGCTGCGGGTAAAAGTGATAATTTAATTACTATGGCTGAAATAGAAGCGGTCATGGCAACTGGGATGAATAACGTGCGCCGAGGTTTACTCAGTTACCTCGATAGTCTCAACTCCGTCGACATTACTTAAGCCAGCAGTTAACTCATTGAATGGAGTTATTTTAATAAGCATTCCCATCAATGGGTGGTCGATGTAGTGGAGGTCGTTACTCTTCATACGTTCTTTTTTGTAAAGTCTAGCGTATTCTACAACACCGACTGCTTTGTTATTAGCGGTATCAGTCTCAATCTTTAAAGCATTTACATCGTCCAGTATTAGATTTTTTTCTGCTATGACTGGTATATCAAATTCAGCACTATCAATAGCTAACTCGTGCATCCATAAATCCGTAGTAACATGCAAAAAACGTTTGCGAATAATATTGATTGTGCCATCTACTTCATTACCATCGGTCTCTACTGATAGACGATAACTGGTCATGGCTTGGCCATCGCTAAGCTGTTGTTGCCAGCCGCCATGATAAATTACTTGGTATTTTTTGTTGTATTTAAGCTGCTGAGCTTGATGACTGAGCACCAGCTGATTTTCTGCAGCGGGTATAAAGGTTATTACAGGTTCCAGTTCATCTTCTGCGAGTAGGTGACTATCTTGTTCAGAGAGTTCTCTTGTTGCGATATCGATAATAGGCTCTTCAACTTCTATTGCCGGTTTTACCAAGGCCAGACTGGTGTCAATGGCGTTTTCTGTTGGCAATTCACTTTGCTGCTCAAGCAATGTTTGCTCGGCTAATTTTTGTTCTAATTGAAGTAACGCTAATTCTGCCGCTTCTTTAACCGCTTGCATTGCTGTCGGCAACGGAATACCTAACAACTCATTTAGCGACTGGGTATCTTCGCTAAGGAGTAATTCTTTTTGAGTAGGCCACTGTTCTTGATAACGAGCGTTTTCGTCGAGGTTTTTAAAAATAATGAATTCGACTTGATACCAGTCAAGGTATGGGTCTATCTCATTTTCCTCAGTCTCAGTTTGTGCAAAGCCCTGCGCACTGCAGGTGACTATTATTGCGCCCAGTAATTGATTTGCCAGTGTTAATGAAAACAAATTTTTCATGGTAGGTTTTTGCAGCCTTTGTATGTTTTATTGTCGCTTAAATTTATTGCTGATTATTACTTAGATAATTGATGATACCTGAGACTGTATTAATGCGCGATTCTGCGTCTATCATTGGGGTGTCAAAAACTAGTTTATTGCCACCTTGCAGTCGGTATAAGTTGGGTTGTTGCTGCACTAGTTTAACTAATGCCATTGGATCGATTTTGGTATTAGGCCTGAATTCAATACGACCACCTTTAGCCCCAGCTTCTAGCTTTTTAATTCCTAGGGGCATAGCTTCTATACGTAGCTCTGTTGCCCGAACTAAATTTTTAACTTCTTCGGGCAGTAAGCCAAAGCGGTCAATCATTTCAACTTGAAGTTCTCTTAAATCTAGTTTGGTTTTGGCCCCGGAGATACGTTTATACAAAGTTAGCCGCGTGTGTACATCGGGTAAGTATTCGTCTGGTATTAATGCTGGAATGCGTAAGTTTATTTCCGCATTGTTGGCTAAGGGCTGCTCTAAATCGAAGCTTTCCCCATTTTGGATTGCTGCCACGGCACGGTTTAGCATTTCCATATATAAAGTGAAGCCTATACCTAAGATATTGCCGCTTTGACCATCACCTAATAGTTCGCCAGCGCCACGTATTTCCATGTCATGGGTGGCTAGGGTAAAGCCTGCGCCTAAGGCCGTAGTTTCTGCGATTGCATCTAAACGCTTTTGTGCGTCTTTAGTCATAGTGCGGTTATCGGGGGTTAGCAGATAGGCATAAGCTTGGTGATGGGAGCGCCCAACGCGGCCTCGTAATTGATGCAATTGCGCAAGACCAAGTTTATCAGCGCGGTCCATAATAATAGTATTGGCCGATGGAATATCGATACCAGTTTCTATAATTGTGGTACAAACTAATACGTTGTAATGCTTGTGGTAAAACTCACTCATAACTTGTTCAAGTTCACGCTCACGCATTTGGCCATGAGCGATGCCAACGCGTGCCTCGGGTAATAATTCTTCTAGCTCACGAGCGGTTTTTTCTATGCTCTTAACTTCATTATGCAAATAATAAACTTGGCCACCGCGTAATATTTCACGCAGCATAGCTTCTTTTAAGGTGGCGTTATCCCGTTGTTGAACGAAGGTTTTTACTGACAGTCGCCGAGCTGGCGGGGTTGCAATAATAGACAGGTCGCGCATGCCGCCCATAGCCATATTTAAGGTGCGGGGTATTGGCGTTGCGGTAAGGGTAAGAATATCCACCTCAGCCCGCAAAGATTTCATTTGTTCTTTGTGTTTGACTCCAAAGCGATGTTCTTCATCGATGATTAGTAAACCCAAATTGTGATACTTAATGTCGGGCTGCAATAATTTATGAGTACCAATAATAATGTCAACTTTGCCTTCGGCAATTTTCTTCTTTGCTATCTCTAAATCTTTGTTAGAGCGAAAGCGAGATAACACTTCAATACTAACTGGCCAATCAACAAAACGGTCTCTAAAAGTTTCATAGTGTTGTTGGGCAAGTAGGGTGGTCGGTACCAGTATAGCTACTTGACCGCCGTTATGTACGCTGATGAATGCGGCGCGAATCGCGACTTCAGTTTTGCCAAAGCCAACATCGCCGCACACTAATCTGTCCATTGGGCTTGGTTTAACTAAGTCAGCAATAACTGCATTAATGGCGTTCTCTTGGTCGACAGTTTCTTCGAACGCAAAGGTGCCACAAAACTGGCGATAACTATCTTCGGGTACTTCCATTGCTCGGCCAGGTTTTGCAGCACGATTAGCGTAAATCTTTAGTAGTTCTGCCGCAGTATCCCTTACATCTTTGGCCGCTTTTTGTTTAGCTTTAGTCCATTGCTCATTGCCCAGTCTGTGCATAGGGGCGAGTTCGTCGTCGGCACCTGAATATCTATTAATTAAATGCAGGGACGCTACCGGCACATAAAGTTTTGCGCCTTCGGCGTAGGCGAGCGCTAAAAACTCCTCGTCCTGGTTATCAACAGTGATAGTTTCTAAGCCAAGGTAGCGACCAACGCCATGATCAATATGGACCACCGGGGCATTGATTCTTAGCTCGGTTAAATTTCTAACAATGTTTTCGCTGCTGTCTTGCTCTCTTTGGCGGCGACGACTTTGCAGTATTTTACCCCCATACAGCTGCGACTCGGTGATTAGCGCAATATTGGGATCATTTAGTAGCAAACCTTGCTCTATTGGCGCGCTAGTAATTCCAACGTCGTCACTACCTTTAACAAAGTCCTGCCAACTATCAGCCAGCTGAGGTTTTAGGCCTAAGTTGACCAGCTGCTCGCTGAGAGCTTCACGCCTACCAGCGCTTTCAGCACAAAACAACACTCTATGGTCGTGTTCAAGCATAAAGCTCTCAAGCTTCTGCCAGGGGTGGTTTGATTTAGCGTCAACATTGAGCTCTGGAATATCGTGGAAGCTAAATTCTTGAGTGGCTTTTATGCTGTCGCTATGTAGGTTTATTCGACTTAAGGATTTGATCGAACCAAAGGTCTCTTCAAAAGATGCAAACACCTTGTCTGGGGCTAATAGCGGACGGCGGGCGTCAATATTGCGCTCTTCAAAGCGGTTGTTTACCTCTTTATAAAATGTTTCTGCCGCGCTACTAACTTCTTGAGTTGTCAGTATTAAAGCGTTGGCTGGTAAATAGTCCGCTAATAAATTTGTCTGTTCAAAAAATAGCGGTAAATAATATTCAATACCAGCGGGAGCAATGCCGTCGATAACATCTTGAAACAGAGGGCAGTCGCGGTGGCTAATAGCAAAATGGTCATGCCACTGATCTTTAAATTGTTTTATCCCGGGTGCGGTGAGGGGTATTTCGCTGGCGGGCAGCAGTTCGATACTGTCCAGCTTCTCGATGGTTAATTGGGTTTCAGCATCGAAGCTACGTAGGTTTTCAATTTCATCATCAAAAAAGTCGATTCGAAACGGTGTGTCACAGCCCATCGGAAATACGTCGACTAATGAACCGCGCACAGCGTATTCGCCATGTTCAAACACAGTTTCTACCCGATGGTAGCCAGACTTGCTTAAATTAGTTGCCAGTTGTTTGCCATCTAGTCGCTGCCCAGTTTTTATAAATAGGCAGTTACCGGCTATATATTCAATTGGCGGTAAGCGATGCATTAGGTTGCTAATAGGCGTGATCAATATGCCCTTAGTAATGTTAGGGAGTTGATACAGCGTGGCTAGGCGCTCTGACATAATGTCTTGATGCGGTGAGAAGCTGTCGTAAGGTAAAGTTTCTCGATCGGGAAAGTGCAGAATCTTTAAATCATTGGCTGATGCATCACTATTTTTAGTGAAAAACTGAATCTCACGAGTTAGCGCTTCGGCGGCGGCAGTGGTGGCTGTAATTAGCACGCATATGCCATCATTAGCGTGCGCTATTTGCGCCGCTGCTAAGGCTAGACTAGCTTTGCTCAGCCCACTCCAGCGTTGATGTGAGCCAGACGAAGGTAGCGAAGGTATGGGGAATACTGAAGTCATTAAGGCTATCTTAAAAAATTGACTATTGTAGAGGTCTGGCGCTTATTTGCCAGTAATGATCGCCGCAACATTATCATCGTTAACTAGGGTTGGCCGTATACCGCAGTCTAGTCGCTATCAAGTTTTTTATTTACATGGTTTTTTTGATTCAGAATAGCTTTTAGCTATTGCTAACAGGTGGTGAAATCACGATAATACGCCGAGTTTTTGACCCCTCTAAGGAAGATCATAGTGACCGAGCAACAAAAGCGTGAGAGACCTAGCGATTATTTTGTCGATTGGAAAGAACGTGAGGCATTAGCCGAAGCCATGATCCCGATGGTTGGCAAGCTATATCGAGAGCATGGCGCTAAGATTTATATTTATGGTCAACCATTAGTTAATCATTCTGTAATCGATATCATGAAAGCTCACCGCCATGTGCGTGAAGTTGAGCAAAATGAATTGTCTGAGTTTGAAACATTCCCCGTTATAAAAGCATTGTCAGAGCTTAGCCTCGGTACTGCGCACATTGATGCAGGCCGCATTGCGGTGAACTATGAAGAGACGGCCAAAAAAGATGGGGTAAACGTAGCAGACTATGTGTTGTCTCAGGTAGCAGGTCTGGTGACTAATGAAGAAGAGTCGATTAGCCGGCCGCGAGATGTCGTTTTATACGGTTTTGGCCGTATTGGCCGTCTAATGGCTAGATTGCTTATAGAAAAGGCAGGCGGGGGCGACAATATTCGTTTGCGCGCAATTGTAGTTCGCAAAGGTAAAGCAGCTAATGACTTAGTTAAGCGTGCTAGCTTATTGCGACGTGATTCAGTTCATGGTGCGTTTAATGGCACTATTCGTGTTGACGAAGAGCGTGGCTCAATTGTTGCCAACGGCGTTGAAATTAAAGTTATCTACGCCAGTAACCCGACTGAGGTTGATTACACTGAGTACGGTATTGATGACGCGATAGTCGTCGATAATACCGGTATGTGGCGCGATCGTGATGGCCTGTCTCAACATGCTAATTGTAAAGGCGTGTCTAAGGTTATTCTTACTGCGCCTGGCAAAGGTGATTTGAAAAATATCGTCCATGGCATTAATAATAGCGAAATAGATGATAGTGATGTAATTATTTCCGCTGCATCTTGTACTACTAATGCCATCGCCCCGCCGCTTAAAGCAATTGATGATGAATTTGGTATTAGCAATGGTCATGTTGAAACAGTGCATGCCTATACTAATGATCAAAACTTGATCGATAACTACCATGCTGCAAGTCGTCGTGGGCGCAGTGCTGCATTGAATATGGTTATCACTGAAACCGGTGCTGCTACGGCGGTAGGTAAGGTGTTACCGCAGTTTGTTGGTAAGTTAACCGGTAATGCTATTCGTGTGCCTACGCCAAACGTATCAATGGCTATATTGAATTTGAATTTGAAGCGTGAAACCACCGTTGAAGAGTTGAATGAATACATGCGTAAAGTCGCATTGCATTCTCCATTACGCAAGCAAATAGGTTTCTCAAACTCCCCAGAAGTGGTGTCGACAGACTTGGTCGGCTCGCGCCATGCGTGTGTTTTTGATGCTCAGGCAACTATTGTTAACGGTACTTCCGCGGTTATGTACATGTGGTATGACAACGAATTTGGCTATACCTGTCAGGTATACAGAATATTGGAACAAATGAGCGGCGTAAAATACGCGGTGTATCCAAAAGAAGGCTAGTTAAGTCGAAAAGCCCTATTAGGTCTTGGTGGTAGGTCAATCCAAGCAAGCGTTATATAATCACCAGCCTTGCTGGTATGTAATAATTCTAAGCCCACCATTATGTAACTAACAGTGGTGAGCTTGGTTTGAGTGTAGGTAGTGAGTTTAGCTGATTTTCTGCCTGTTTCAGTCATTCATAGTTGAGAGCTGTGCAGCTTATGATAAAGATCAAAAAAGGCCTGGATCTGCCAATAGCGGGTCAGCCGGAACAAAATATAGTGGAAAGCGCAGCGGTTAAAACCGTCGCATTAGTAGGTGCCGATTATGTTGGCATGAAGCCAACTATGGAAGTGAGTGAGGGTGACAAGGTCAAAAAAGGCCAGTTACTGTTTACTGACAAGAAAACTGAGGGGGTGAGATATACCGCTCCCGGTGGTGGTACTGTGGTGCAGGTTAACCGCGGCGCTAAACGGCTTTTCCAAACGTTGGTGATCGAGCTAGATGAGCAAGAGGAAGAGCTAACGTTTGCTAGTTTCTCTGCCGATCAGTTAGTCGGCTTAAACCGTCAGCAAGTCAGTCAACAGCTAGTTGACTCTGGCGAGTGGACGGCTCTACGCACCAGGCCTTATAGTAAGGTACCGGCTGCAGGCACTGTGCCTCATTCTATTTTCGTTAACGCGATGGACACTAATCCATTAGCGGCTGACCCAGTGGTGGTTATAGCGCAAAATAGGGAAGCATTTGCCAACGGTCTGAAGGTCTTGCCAGCACTTACTGACGGTAATGTTTATCTATCCACCGCCCCTGACGTGGACATTCCTAGCGACGGCGCAATTGTGAAAGAGTTTGCCGGGCCTCATCCAGCAGGCTTGAGCGGTACCCATATCCACTTTGTCGATCCAGTATCTTTTAACAAAACAGTGTGGACTATTGGCTATCAAGATGTGATCGCGATTGGACATTTGTTCACCTCCGGAAAAATATACTCAGATCGAGTAGTGGCTTTGGCTGGTCCAGCGGTTAACGCTCCAGCGTTGGTTAAAACCCGCGTTGGCGCTAGTACTACCGAATTGACCGCCGGCAATGTGGCTGATGGCGACACCAGAGTGATTTCAGGCTCGGTTTTATCCGGCCGCAGTGCTAAAGGTGTAATGGCTTATTTGGGCCGTTATCACAATCAGATTTCAGTGCTTACCGAAGGTGTCGAGCGTAAATTTATGGGTTGGCTGTCGCCAGGCTTAGATCGCTTTTCAGTAATGGGTATTTATCTGTCGCAGCTAATTGGTGGCAAACGTTTTGCCATGAATACCAGTACTAATGGCAGTCCCAGAGCGATGGTACCAATTGGTGCTTATGAGAAATTAATGCCACTGGATATTTTACCGACGCAGTTGCTTCGGGCGATGATTGTCGCTGATATGGAAGTGTCGTTGGATTTAGGTGTATTAGAGTTAGACGAAGAAGATTTGGCGCTCTGTACGTTTTCATGTCCGGGCAAATATGAATATGGGCCTATTTTGCGAGATAATCTTACCCGCATAGAGAAGGAGTGTTAAATGAAGGCGGTACGTAACTTTTTCGACAAGCTGGAACCGCATTTTGAAAAGGGCGGTAGATATGAAAAGTATTATGCGATTTACGAAATATTTGACACCTTTGCATTTCACCCCGCTGATGTAACCAAAACTGGCGCTCATGTTCGCGACGGTATTGACCTTAAACGCATCATGATCACTGTTTGGATGGCTGTATTTCCAGCCATGTTTTACGGCATGTATAACATTGGCTTTCAAGCCAACGTTGCCATGGCACAAATGGGGATTACCGAAGTCACCAATTGGCATGGCACTATTATTAGCCTTTTTGCTGGTTATGATCAAAACAGTATCTGGGATTGTTTCTGGCATGGTGCGGCATATTTCTTACCCGTTTACATAACGACTTTTGCGGTTGGTATCACCTGGGAAATTATTTTTGCGATAGTGCGTGGCCATGAAGTAAACGAAGGTTTCTTTGTAACATCAATTTTATTTGCTCTTATTTGTCCACCCGATATTCCTCTGTGGCAAGTTGCCCTTGGTATTAGCTTCGGCGTGGTTGTAGGTAAGGAAGTATTTGGTGGTACTGGTAAAAACTTTTTAAACCCTGCATTAACCGGGCGGGCATTTTTGTTCTTTGCTTATCCGGCTCAAATTTCAGGTGACTCAGTTTGGACCGCCGTAGATGGTTTTAGCGGTGCAACCGCTTTAGCGCAGGCAGCCACTGTAGGTTATGGCAACATCGTTGATGCTTGGGGTAACCAAATTAATTGGCTGCAAGCTTTTTACGGCAACATCCAAGGATCTATGGGTGAGGTTTCAACCCTCGCTATTATGCTGGGCGCGGTACTATTGCTAGTAACCAGAATCGCCTCTTGGCGCATTATGGCCGGCGTTATTCTTGGCATGGTTGCGACTTCATCATTATTCAATCTTATTGGTTCCGATACTAATCCATTACTGTCTATGCCTTGGTATTGGCATTTAGTAGTAGGTGGTTTTGCTTTCGGTACGGTATTTATGGCGACAGACCCAGTATCTGCTTCAATGACCCATATTGGCAAATGGTATTATGGTATTTTAATTGGTTTGATGGTTGTGTTAATTAGGGTGGCAAACCCTGCCTATCCTGAAGGCATGATGTTGGCTATTTTGTTTGGCAACCTGTTTGCACCACTCATTGACCACTTTGTAGTGCAGGCTAATATTAAGCGGAGGTTGGTACGTAATGTCGCATAATAAAGATTCATTACAAAGTACTATTATTGTAGCGGTAGCGTTATGTTTAATATGCTCAATCGTTGTATCTACCGCCGCGGTAGCGCTGAAAGATCGCCAAAAAGCGAACAAGCTAAATGAGCGTAATCGCAATGTTTTATCGGCCGCTGGAATGTATAAGCCTGGCGAACAAACAGCTAAAGATATTCAGGCTTTATTCGAACAATTCAAAGTTAAGTTAGTTGATTTAGAAACTGGTAATTACCTAAGTCCTTCCGATATGGACACCTTGGGTATTGATATTGCCACTTATGACCAACGAAGAGCCTCTAAAGTTGACGAGCTGTCGATTAAAATTCCAAAGAAAGAAGATATTGCCGTCATTAAACGCCGTGCTAAATACGCTTCTGTTTATGTCTTGGAACAAGAAGGTGAAGTGAAGAGCATAGTATTGCCTGTTAAAGGTTACGGTTTGTGGAGTGTGTTATATGGCTTTCTTGCTATCGAAGCTGATGGCAACACGGTTTCTGGGTTAACTTTTTATGAACATGCTGAAACGCCAGGTCTTGGGGGTGAAGTTGACAACCCTAAATGGAAAGCATTATGGCCTGGTAAGCAGATAGTTGATAGCAATGGTGATGTCGCTTTAACCGTAGTGAAAGGCAAAGTGATTGGCGAAAGTGATTACGAAATAGACGGTTTATCCGGTGCTACCTTGACCTCTAAAGGTGTTGCTAACCTTATCGAGTATTGGATGGGCGATAAAGCGTTTGGTAGTTATCTATCTAAAGTTAGATCGGGAGAGGTATAAGATGGCTGGCGAGAAAGCAAAAAATGTTCTAATCGGGCCGATATTTGATAACAACCCGATTGCATTACAGATATTGGGCGTGTGTTCGGCGCTTGCGGTAACAACTAATCTCAGTATTACTATTGTTATGTGCATAGCATTAACAGTGGTATGTGCGTTTTCAAATTTCTTTATCTCGATTATTCGTAATTATTTACCTAATAGTATTCGTATAATTGTGCAAATGACGGTTATTGCGTCACTAGTAATTGTGGTAGATCAGTTGCTACAAGCTTTTGCTTATGAAATTAGTAAAAGCCTATCAGTATTTGTTGGGCTGATTATTACTAACTGTATCGTTATGGGCAGAGCAGAAGCGTTTGCGATGAAAAACCCACCGATTCCAAGCTTTTTAGATGGTATTGGTAATGGCCTTGGCTATAGCGTGGTATTGCTTGCAGTCGCTTTCTTTAGAGAGTTGTTCGGCTCAGGGAGTCTATTTGGGATGGAAGTATTTACCTTGGTTGAGAACGGTGGTTGGTATCAGGCTAATGGCATGATGTTGTTGCCGCCTAGTGCATTCTTCCTTATTGGATTTTTCATCTGGGCATTGCGTAGTTGGAAAACAAACCAAGTGGAAGAAAACGAGTTTAAGATGTCGCCACAATCTAAGCAGGAGGCCGCGTAGATGGAACATTATATCGGTCTTTTTGTACGTGCCGTATTTATTGAGAATATGGCTTTGGCATTCTTTTTGGGAATGTGTACATTTTTGGCAATATCTAAAAAAGTACAGACAGCTATTGGCCTTGGTATCGCGGTAATTGTGGTGCTAACCATTACAGTGCCGGCTAATAATCTGATTTATCAGTATCTGCTGAAAGAAGGCGCATTGTCATGGGCTGGTTTACCAAATACCGACCTTAGCTTTTTAGGTTACTTAAGTTATATCGGTGTAATTGCTGCCATCGTACAAATTATGGAAATGTTTTTAGATAAATATATTCCTGCATTATATAGCGCGCTCGGGGTATTTTTGCCACTGATAACGGTTAATTGCGCAATCTTAGGTGCCGCCTTGTTTATGGTTAACCGTGAATATGAGTTTGGTGAGAGTGTTGTCTATGGCTTTGGTGCAGGTGTTGGTTGGGCGTTAGCGGTGGTTGCACTTGCGGGCATTCGTGAAAAGTTAAAATACAGCGATGTGCCAGATGGCCTACAGGGTTTAGGTATTACGTTTATTACCGCTGGTTTGATGTCATTGGGCTTTATGTCTTTTGGCGGAATATCTTTATAAGAGACTTTTACAAAGTAGTTCGAGCCAGACTCGAAATGTTAGTTCACACTGACCTACAAAGGAAAACTGTGTAGTTATGATTGATACAAACACAATTATTTTAGGCGTAGTAATGTTCACTGCCATTGTAATGGCGCTGGTGGTGTTTATTTTGATGGCGCGTAAGCAGCTAGTTAGTAGCGGTGACGTGACTATTTCGATAAATGGTGATCCAGATAAAGCACTGACTGTCGCAGCCGGTGGCAAGCTACTTAATACCTTGTCTGATGCAGGTATATTTTTATCATCTGCTTGTGGTGGCGGTGGTACTTGTGGCCAGTGTCGTTGTCAGGTGATGGATGGTGGCGGTTCAATTTTACCGACTGAAGAAAGCCATTTCACGGTGGGGCAGCGCAAAGAAAATTGGCGTTTGGCTTGTCAGGTTGCGGTTAAACAAGACATGGTCGTTGAAGTTGAGCCAGAGTTCTTTGGGGTTAAGCAGTGGGAAACGGCTGTTGAATCTAACCACAATATGGCTACCTTTATTAAAGAATTAGTGCTGAAACTACCTGAAGGTGAAGACGTTGACTTCCGCGCTGGTGGTTATGTGCAATTAGAATGCCCACCGCATTCGGTTAACTATCGCGACTTTGATGTTGAAGAAGAATATCGCGATGATTGGGAACGGTTCGGTGTTTTCGATAATGTTTCAGTCTGTGACGAAACCACTATCCGCGCTTATTCAATGGCAAACTACCCAGAAGAAAGAGGCGTTGTTAAGTTTAATATTCGTATTGCATCACCTCCGCCAGGTTCTGAAGGCATTCCACCGGGTATTATGTCGTCGTGGACGTTTAATCTAAAGCCCGGTGATAAAGTTAAGGTGTATGGTCCATTCGGTGAGTTTTTCGCTAAAGAAACCGACGCTGAAATGGTATTCATTGGAGGTGGTGCAGGTATGGCGCCAATGCGGTCACATATTTTTGATCAGCTTAAGCGGCTCGAGAGCAAGCGTAAAATCACCTTTTGGTATGGTGCGCGTAGCTTAAAAGAAATGTTTTATGTGGACGACTACAATAATTTACAGGATGAGTTTGATAACTTTAACTGGCATGTAGCGTTGTCTGATCCTCAACCTGAAGATAACTGGGAGGGCTTAACTGGTTTTATTCATAATGTGGTTTATGAAAATCACCTTAAAGACCACACCTCACCAGAAGACTGCGAGTTCTATATGTGCGGGCCGCCAATGATGAATCAAGCCGTTATTAAAATGCTTGAAGATTTAGGGGTTGAGCCAGAAAATATTTTATTGGATGACTTCGGCGGGTAATGTCGTGATTAGATTGATTAAGGCGAGTGGCTTAATAGGCTTCTCGCTTTTTTTACTTGTGGCTTGTGGTTTTGGCGATAGCGATGAAATACGCTTGAGTGGCAGTACTATGGGTACTGTTTATCATGTAACCATAGTCGACTTACCCTTTGCTATTAAGCAAACTCAACTGGAGCGAGAAGTAGCCCAGATACTTAATAAAGTAGACCGGCAAATGTCTACCTATAAAGTTGACTCCGAATTATCTTTGTTTAATCAGGCGGCAGTAGGTGTTGCGGTTACAGTATCGGCAGATACTCGCGCTGTGGTAGAGCAGGCAATTACTTTGGCAGAGCTGTCTGGAGGCAGTTTTAACCCCGCCATTGCACCTTTGGTTAATTTATGGGGTTTTGGTCCGACGGCTCAACAAGATTCAATACCTAGCTTAGGTCAGATAACTGAGGCGTTGCAATCAGTCGATTATTTAGCCGTTCAAATTATTACAAATAGCTTAACTAAGCTTGCTCCAGTAACTCTAGATTTGTCGGCTATCGCCAAAGGGTTTGGTGTGGATAAAGTTGCTGATTATCTGCTCGCTCAAGGCGTGGCTAATTTTTTAGTAGAGGTCGGCGGCGAGATAAGAGTTGGCGGACTTAGTCCGCGAAAAACTCCCTGGCGGGTAGGTATTGAAAGTCCCGGTAAAGACTACGGTATAGCCTATAACGCAATTAGCGTGAGCAATGCAGCGGTGGCGACTTCTGGCGATTACCGCAATTATTATGAGCAAGACGGTAAGCGCTATTCACATACTATAGATCCTAAGACGGGTTATCCTATCGAGCATAATTTAGCATCGGTAACGGTGGTGGCTGACAGTGGCGCCTTGGCAGATGGTTTAGCAACGGCGATTAATGTTATGGGGACTGATGAAGGCTTGGCTTTTAGTGAGCTAAATTCGCTGGCTGTTTTTATGATAGTCAAAACAGAAACAGGGTACAATGCCCAATACTCCTCGGCTTTTGAGCCTTATCTTGAAGCTGAATTGTTAACTAACAAATAGGTGATGCGGTGGAAACATTTTTGTTGGCGTTTGTAGTTATTGCTCTATTGGTTGCTGGTATGGCAATTGGGGTAATGATGGGAATGGGGCCAATTAAAGGCACCTGCGGTGGCATGAGCGCTTTAGGTATGGATACTGCCTGTGATATCTGTGGCGGCGATACTGCTAAATGCGACGAAGAAAATGGCCGGGTAGTCAATCAAAGTAAAGACTTAGCTTACGACGCCACCCAGAATACCAAATAAAGCGCTAGCTTATTTGTACTTGATCACCGTATGTATCACTGTTTCGTTTTCGAAATAAACAAAGAAATCAGCATATTCCAGCTTATCAATAGGTGGTTCGCCCACTGTCTCAAAGCGGGCTATTTCTTGACCCCATCTCGCCTGCACCGCTGCCATTGACTGGCCTTGATTTGGTGTAGGCATAATCCCTTTTACATCTTCGGCTTGCTCAGTAATCGCAATGATAAGTTCTTCTGTATGCGCCATACTTTTAAACGCAGTGACAATAGTTGCGAATAGTAGACCAGTAATAGCTTTAATCATTGTTTTAAGTCTTTAAATTATAAAGTGTTTAGGTAGCGCTATCTTTCAATCAGCGCATGTTTGATAATACCTTTTAAACTATACTTATAATAACTTTTACAGTAAATGGTGTCTTTAGTTGAAGCCTTTATCAGGTCACAGTTTCGTTAAAAAAATAGGTGTTGGTAGCCACTGAATGTTTTATCCCCTCTCTACATATGTTGGCCTGCGCTATACGCGCTCAAAACGACGCAGTCAGTTTGTGTCTTTAGTGTCGGTATTCTCTCTACTTGGTATGGTGTTAGGCGTTGCCGCGTTAATTATAGTGATGTCGGTAATGAATGGTTTTGAGTCCGAACTGCGTGGCAGGATATTGCAGTTTTTACCACATGCCTTTATTGAGAAACAAGACGGCAATGTTAGCGACTGGCAATCCTTAGCTGAGCAAGTTAAGCGGCAAGAAAATGTGCTTGGTGTAGCGCCCTATATTGAGGGTAGTGGGCTGATCAGCCAAAGCGGCAAGGTTGATGGAATTCATGTTTCAGCTATTTATCCGCAACTGCAAGCTGATGTGTCCAGTGTCCAAGCTTATATGATTGACGGCAGTATTGAGAATCTTCAAGGCGGTGAATTTGGCATTGTAATCGGTGCTATCACCGCGCGAAAGTTTCGCTTAAATTTAGGTGACAAGATTGCGATTATTTTACCCAAAGTAACCGTTACGCCGGCAGGTATTTTTCCACGAGTTAAACAGTTTACGGTTGTCGGTGTGTTTGAGCTTGGTGCAGCGTTAGATGCTGTGGAGGCTTTTATCCACCTTGACGACGGCGCAAAATTGTTCGGTATCAAAGACGGCGTACAAGGAGTGCGAGTCAAAACTACCGACGTGTTGACCGCTAGTCGAGTGGCCTCCCAGCTGCAGACTGTTTTAGGTCAAGACTATAAAGTTAGCGATTGGGGCGCCTTGCAGGGTAATTTATTTAAAGCAGTCAAAATGGAAAAACTGATGGTGGGTTTATTGTTATTCATTATTGTCGCTGTGGCCGCGTTTAATATTATTTCCATCCTGACTATGATGGTAGCCGATAAACGCGGCGATATTGCCGTCCTTAGAACAATGGGCGCTCAGCCTGGGCAGGTGATGCGAATATTCGTGACTCAGGGAGTGATAATCGGATTTGGTGGAACCTTACTTGGGGTGCTTTTTGGTGTGCCTTTAGCGCTTTATATTGGTGATATTATTGGCTTTTTAGAGCAGCTGTTTCAGTTCAGAGTATTCGACCCTTCAATATTTTTTATTACTGCTCTGCCATCGGTATTGCAGTGGCAAGATGTAATAGCGGTAGTTATTGGTGCCTTGAGTTTAAGTTTTACTGCAACGCTTTATCCCGCATGGCGGGCAACTCAGATTGAGCCTGCTGAGGTTTTACGTTATGAATAAATTTTATCAATGGAGCATGACATGGCGGTAGTTTTGTCCTGTGACAATTTATCTAAAACTTATCAGCAAGGACCACTAGATGTGTCGGTATTGCGAGACGTTGAATTGTCAGTTGAGGGTGGTGAGCGAATTGCGATTGTCGGCTCATCGGGCTCGGGTAAGTCTACCTTGCTAAATATGTTGGGTGGTTTAGATACTCCTAGTGCTGGGCAAGTCTATGTTGGCGGTAAGTTAATGTCGGCACTAAATGACGCTGGTCGCGCCAAGCTAAGAAATGAAAGTTTAGGTTTCGTTTATCAATTTCATCATTTACTGGGTGAGTTCTCAGCAGTAGAAAATGTTGCCATGCCATTTTTAATCCGTGGTGAAAAGATAGCGCTGGCACGAGATAAAGCAGAAACCTTATTAGCCCGAGTAGGCTTGCAGCAGCGCTTTGACCACAAACCTGCAGAACTGTCTGGTGGCGAGCGCCAGCGGGTTGCGATTGCCAGAGCGTTGGTGACTAATCCTAGTTGTGTATTGCTGGATGAGCCTACCGGTAACTTAGATTCTACTACTGCGCAGAAAGTACAGGAGCTTCTATTTGAGCTTAATGAAGACTTTGGGATATCGCTTATTACCGTAACTCACGATATGGAATTAGCCGCAACCATGCACAGGGTCTTGCAGTTAAAAGATGGCCAATTACACGCGATGGAATTGTAACTTTGTTTAGGCCGCTTACACTCTTTGTTGGTTTGCGTTACGCCACTGTTCGCCGTGGTAGCCAGTTAGTGTCGTTTTTGTCGGGGGTTTCCATCCTTGGCTTAGTAATGGGTGTTGCTTTACTGGTAGTGGTGTTGTCAGTGATGAGCGGCTTTGATAAAGAAATGCGTACCCGTATTTTAGCCATGGTGCCGCAAGCGAGCATTATGAACTGGGCGCCAATGGTTGAATGGGAGTTAGTTGCACAAACGGCCTTAGCAACTGAAGGCGTCCAAGCAGTTGCGCCGTTTATAAAAATTCAAGGAATGTTAATTAAAGGTAGGCAGGCCCAAGGTGTTGAATTACTGGCTGTTGACGTAAAGTTAGAGCGGACTGTATCAGTATTATCTGAATTTATTATTGCCGGAGAGTTTGACTCATTAGCTGACAACTCGTCATTATTACTTAGCCAATCATTAGCCAATAAGTTGCGGGTAAAACTCAATGACTCTATTGCCTTAGTCTTACCCGGTAGTAGTCGCGATGGAAAAATTAGCCCTAGTGCCTCTCGATTTACAGTAACCGCAATTTTCAAAACAGATACTGAAATAGACAATTCAGCGGTTTATATTAGTCTGGCTAAAGGTCAGCAATTAGCTGGTTATGTGGATTCTGTCGAAGGCGTGCAATTAAAAGTAAGTGATTTAATGCAGGCGAGAGAAATCGCCCGTAAAGTTTTATTCGAACTACCCAACGGTTATTACTCCCGTGATTGGACGGTCAGTCACGGCAATTTATATGAAGCGATTCAAATGTCGCGTCGCTTAGTGTCGTTATTATTATTTATTATTATCGCGGTTGCTGCTTTTAATGTAGTGACGGCCTTATTTATGGTGGTTAATGACAAGCGCAGTGACATAGCTGTATGGCAGACTATGGGCATGCCGCCGGCTAAGATCATGCAGATATTTTTGATTCAAGGCTTAATCATTGGGGTTATCGGCACTGCCCTCGGCGTATTGCTAGGGCTAGGCTTGGCGTTATCAATAACCGATTTAGTGGCAGGTCTAGAAAACTTAATTGGATATCAGTTTTTGAAATCAGATATCTATCCAGTCACTTATTTACCGTCCGATATTCGTTGGCAAGATGTGTCGTCGATTGCCGCTGTGGCATTAGTGTTAAGCATTATGGCCTCGATATATCCTGCCTGGCGAGCTAGTAAGTTGCAGCCTGCTGATAGCTTGCGCTATGACGCTTGATTTTTTGTTTTAAGTCGGCGTTGTTGCCATTTTCTCACCACCATTATACGCCAGCTAATTCGGGTTAAGCTGTAGCCTAGGCTGCCGAAGAAAAACCCGCAGGTGAGACTGCCTAAAATTAACGGTTTCCAAATTACACTGATATTGGCGGCAAACGATTCTATTGATGGACTAAATTGAAGCGTATTTTTTTGCCCGAGTAAAAAGCTGCCCAGTTCATAAGCGCCATAAAATATAGGCACTATAGTGATAGGGTTGGTAATCCATACCAGAGCTATCGCCAGTGGTAAGTTAGCGGCGAAAATTAGGGCTAACAATGCTGCCGCAAACATTTGCCCAGGGATTGGCAGAAAGGCGACAAATATTCCAATAAAGACTGCGGCAGCGCTAGAGTTACGATTTAAATGCCAAAGATTTTCGTTAAATATCCAGTCACCAAGTATTTTGATAGAACGATTGTTATCAAAATGTTCTCTAGCGGGCATCATTTTTTTAAATAGCTTTCTTGGCATTAAGGCAGTGCTCATTATTGGTTTAGGTAGTTATTTGTAGATTCTAATTAGGCTACCATCTCAGTTGGCTGAGGTTATATCGGCTATTATGCACTGAATGGGATGATTGCTCTAGATGCGTGTAAGGATGCTCGCAATAATAATAGGAATATGTGTTGCGGCTTTTGCGCCGCTCCTCCCCGACCGTCTATTGTTGCTAGGAGCTATTGGTTTAGGCATAGGTTTACTGTTGTCAAAATATAAGCCGCTGTTTTTTATTGGTGGCATGTTATCTGGCTTCAGCTGGGCACTGTTGTACGGGCAATTACAGTTGTCCTATGAAATAAACGAGCACAGTATTGCCAAGGAAATACAGGTTTACGGCCGTGTTGTCGATATTCCCACATTAGGTTCAGGCCGAGTAGCGCCTTCGACTAGTTTCATCTTCGCGCTAGATTCCAGCGCTACTGATGTTAACAACCTCAGAAATATCCGTCTAAGTTGGTATAGCGCACCACTCATAAAAGCTGGGCAGCGATGGCAGCTTAAGGTCAAGCTTAAACCTGTCAGTAGTTTGGTTAATACGGGAAGTTTCGATTACCGGCTGTGGGCCTTGATCAATAATATTGATGCGCTAGGCAGTGTTGTTAATAGCTCTACCGCCCAGTTACTAGCCGATACTCCAGCTAGATCTGTCGCCAGCTTACGCAACGATTGGCTTGATTTAATTAGGCGCTCCAATGTCGATGTTGAAATAAAGCCTTTGTTAGAGGCACTGGGAGTTGGCTATAGGAAAAATTTTACGACTCAGCACAACAAGGTTTTAGTTGCTACCGGCACTAGTCACTTAATGGTGATATCTGGTTTACACATTGGCTTATGTGCAGGTTTTGGCTGGTGGCTTGGCGTACTTATTGCCCATGTAACCCATATTCCAATTGTTCGTGGTTGGCGTAATAGCATTGCCAGTAGTAGCGCTTTGCTAATGGCGATTATCTATTGCGCAATGGCTGGATTCGCGGTGCCAACCACGCGGGCATTGCTGATGCTAGCCTTAGTCATTGTGTTAAAACTTAATTGGCGGCGTTTTTTTGCTGTCGATATTTTGCTATTTGTAATGCTTGCGCTGCTGTTACTTAATCCTTTATTTGTAATGAGTGCATCGTTTTGGCTGTCATTCACCGCGGTAGCGATGTTAGTGCTAGTAGCTGTGCAACGGGGGCAGGGAAGTAGTTGGTGGCAAATTGTTGCCACTCAATGGTGGGTCTTTGTCGGATTAATTCCGGTGCTAGCGATTGCAGGTTTACCGATAAGTTTAATCAGTCCAGTGATCAATTTAGTTGCGATACCATTGGTATCAATATTTGTCGTACCACCAATTTTATTAGTTATGTTAATTAATTTTGTCAGTGTTAGTAACGCGCTTTCGACGCTTACTATTGCCAGTTATCCACTGAAACAATTGTGGCGAACACTGGAGTATGTCCAAAGCCTAGAGTTGACGACACCAATATCGCTAACGCCCCACTGGCTAGCTATTGTGCTGGCGATTATAGGTTTAGGGTTGTTGTTAACCAATACTGGATTTCGGTGGCGTATTGCAGGGCTGCTGTTGATTACGACCATTTGGATACCGGTTCGTGGCCAGCACGACTATTTACTTAAGTTGACCACCTTAGATGTAGGGCAGGGCTTGTCGCTGGTTGTGCAAACCCAAAACCATAGTATGGTTTATGACATGGGTGCTAGTTACCAAAGTGGGTTTAACCTTGGCCAGGCGGTAGTTGAGCCCTATTTGCACAGTGAAGGTGTCGTGACTATTGATGCCGCCGTCGTTAGTCACAATGATAATGATCATGCTGGGGGCTATCAGTATTTAAATGCTAACTTTGTCATTAAAAAAACGTATAAGCCCGCCGCTGAAGCTGATGTTGATAGACAGCATAAATGCCAGGCTGGCCACAGTTGGATTTGGGATGAGGTTAAATTCGAGTTTCTGCACCCATTTGAAACCCTTGCTGCTAGCACTAATAATCAGTCATGCGTATTACAAATAAGCGCGGCCGATCAACAACTGTTGCTAACCGGAGATATTGAGCGCGAGGTAGAGCACAAATTGGTTGGCAGAACTATTGATGGGCTAGCGAGTGATATACTGATTGCCCCTCATCACGGCAGTTCTAGCTCCTCGTCAGCGTTATTTTTACACAGAGTTAAACCCAAGATGGTCATTGTATCGGCAGGTTATTTGAATCGCTTCAATCATCCGACAGCTGAGGTTTTGTCACGGTATAAGGATTTCAATAGTTTGGTGTTGAATACAGCGCAAGTTGGCAGCGTGGAGTTACTGATTGGTCGTAACGGCAAGCTCAATTCCCCTCGCCTTGGACGTTCAAAAATGGCTCGATATTGGCGCAGATATCCCTGCCATATCGATAGGTTACAACAACATTTGTCAGCGTTAGAGCAGTGGATATACTCACAGCGATGTGATTTGTAAGTACAGCCTGCACTAGACTTATGTGGTAAAGTTCATCCAATTTCTAACTTAAGAGGGATTGCAGTGTTTGAACTTATCAAGTCTGGCGGCTGGTTGATGCTGCCAATATTATTGTGTTCGGTTATCGCGCTAGCAATTTGTATTGAGCGTTTTTGGTCGCTGTCTGAAAAGAAAATCTCGCCGCCCCATTTATTGGCACAGGTATGGAGCTGGTTAACAGCGAATCAGCTTGATGCCAAACGTCTTAAACAGCTTAAAGCTAGCTCACCTTTGGGCCGCATACTGGCCAGCGGTTTAACTAATGCTAAGCAAGGCCGCGATATAATGAAAGAGAGTATCGAAGATACTGCCTCTCATGTAATTCATGATTTAGAACGTCATTTAGACACCTTGGGCACAATTGCGGTTATCTCTCCGTTATTGGGTTTACTGGGTACGGTGATTGGTATGATTGATGTATTTGCAGAAATTATGACTCAGGGCACCGGTAATGCGGCGGCTTTAGCAGGCGGTATCTCTCAGGCCTTAATTACTACTGCGGCTGGTCTTAGCGTCGCTATTCCAGCGGTTATCATGCATCGTTATTACCTGCGTCGGGTTGATGCCATTGTGGTAGATCTAGAGCAGGAAACGATTAAATTGGTTGATGCTCTGCATAGTGAGCGTAAAGTTGAGATTGTAGGCCGAGATTTAGCCGTGCAGACGGAGCTTGCAGCCGGGTGAAATTTAAGCGCCAAACCCGTGCTGTACCAGATGTGAACTTAACGCCGCTAATAGACGTGGTGTTTTTGTTACTGATATTTTTTATGGTAACCACAACCTTCACCGATGAAGGCAAGCTGACTATTACTTTACCAGAAGCTAATGGCGAGCCCGCGCCAACTCTACCGACAGTAGTAGAGGTGTTAGTGGGAAGTGATGGTCGGTTTTCAGTGAATGGCAAACTGTTGACGGCCAGTGATGCAAAAACATTAGCAGCGGCGGTAATTGATGCGGCTGAAGGCGATACCTCGCTACCATTTTTGATTACTGCCGATGCCAACACTTCGCATCAATCTGTTGTTACAGTAATGGATGTAGCTGGTAAAACTGGCTTTAAGAATATTAGTATTACTACGGTTTATCCCTATAAATAAATTAATAAGAAATAAGTGAATTAATAATGGCAAAATCCGACCCTAAAAATGATATCAGGCTGTATCGACGCTTACTGACTTATTTGTATCCGTTAAAACTAGTATTTTTACTGAGTATTGTCGGCTTTTTGATTTTTTCAGCGGCGCAGGTATTAGCTGCCGACTGGATGCAATTTGTGATGGATACTATCGCCGGTGAAGAAAATCTCGGTGTCGGTATTACCTCTGGAATAATGCTTAAGTTCTTTGGCGGCTATTCCGAAACTGACAAAGGACTGTATTTTTTAATTGCTATTAGCATTGTAGCTTTAGCGCTTATTAGGGGTGTTGGTTTTTTTGTTGGCAATTATCTTTTAGCATTTGTCTCGTTCACTATTATTCATAATTTGCGCCAAGATGTTTTTAAGCAAATGTTGGTAGTGCCATCTTCTTATTATGATAAAAGCTCAACCGGTAATTTAATCGCCAAAGTTACCTACCATGTAAATCAAGTGACCGGTGCCGCCACCGACGCAGTAAAAATTGTTATTCGTGAAGGTCTTTTTGTTATTGGCCTGCTGGCTTATATATTTTGGCTTAATTGGCAGTTGTCATTAATTATTCTAGCTATCTTTCCTATTATTGGCCTTATAGTTACATGGGTAGGCAGGCAGTTCAGACGTATAAGTCGAAAATTACAGAACTCTGTTGGTGATGTAACTCAGGTCGCCAATGAAACTATTGGCGGTTATAAAGAAGTACGTTTATTTGGTGGCCAGCAATATGAAGTTGACCGGTTTGGTGAAAGCAGCGCATATAACCGCAAGCATTCACTAAAAATGGCATTTTATTCGGGTACTGCGTCACCGGTAATTCAAATTATTATCTCTATTGCTATGGCCACCTTAGTCTATGTGGCATTGAACATGAGAGAGACTTGGACGGCGGGACAATTTGTTGCTTATTTAATCGCCGCCGGGATGTTGGCCAAACCGATTCGCCAGTTATCTGAAGTGGTAAGTATTATTCAGAAGGGCTTAGCCGCTTGCGAAGATTTATTTACTTTTATGGATAGTGATCAAGAGCAAGATAACGGCAGTTATCAAGTTGCTAGAGTTAAGGGGAAAATAGAGTTTAAAGAATTGAGTTTTGCTTATAGCGACGCTGGAGCCAATGTATTAGAAGATATTAATATCGAAGTAGAACCGGGCCAGACCGTTGCCTTAGTTGGTTTGTCGGGCAGTGGCAAATCGACTTTAGTTAGTTTGTTGGCGCGCTTTTATAATCACGATAAAGGTAATATTCTTATCGATGGCGTGGATGTTAACGATTACAAACTCGATAATTTACGCTCGCAAATAGCTATTGTGACCCAGCAAGTTATCCTCTTTAACGATTCTATTTTCAATAACATTGCCTATGGTCAGTTGGCTAATGCTAGTAGCGATGATGTTATGAAAGCTGCCGACAGGGCTAATGCTAAAGAATTTATCGAATGTTTGCCCGAGGGCATGGGAACTATTGTCGGTGAAAATGGAGTAATGCTGTCAGGCGGTCAGCGCCAACGTTTGGCTATAGCAAGAGCGCTACTAAAAAACGCGCCTATATTGATATTAGATGAAGCAACATCGGCGTTAGACAATAAATCTGAAAATCAAATTCAACAAGCCCTAGAAACAGTAATGGAAAACAGAACCACCTTAGTAATAGCGCATCGTCTATCGACGATTGAAAACGCCGATAAAATATTAGTCATGGAAAACGGCCGTATTATTGAAGCGGGTAATCATAACGAGTTGATTGGTAAAAATGGTCTTTACGCCAGCTTGTATGAAAAACGTTTTGATCAAGTGTAGTTCGGGCGATTAGTGAGTTTTATAGAAGACAGTTGGTATCGCGACAATGGTTGGACCAAACTACTGAATCCTTTGTCTTTAGTGTATGGCCGAGTTGCGAAAAAACGCCGCGATACATTTCTAAGCAAGCAAGCTGATTTATGGCAACCGCCAGTTCCGGTGGTTGTGGTCGGTAACATAAGTGTCGGCGGCACCGGTAAAACACCAGTCACTTTGGCATTAATTGAATACTTTAAATCATTGGGCTATAAGCCTGGCGTGATATCACGTGGTTATGGCGGCAAAGCGCCCAGCTACCCTTATGAAGTATTGTCTGCCAGCAGCGCTGCGCATAGCGGCGACGAGCCCTTATTAATTAAACAGCGCACCAATTGCTGCGTGGTTGTTGATCCAGATCGAGTGGCCGCGGCCAAATACCTGCTAAGCGTTGCTGATTGCGACCTTATTATTAGTGATGACGGTTTACAGCACTATGCCTTATTAAGGCATATTGAATTAGCGGTGGTAGATGGCGAGCGCGGTTTGGGTAATGGACGCTTGTTACCGGCAGGGCCGTTGCGAGAATCTGCTCAGCGATTAATCGAAGTCGATTTTGTATTGGTTAATGGCGGGCAGTGGTCTTATCCGGCAGGTGAGACCAATAGATTTAGGTTAATAGCCTCTCGCTTTATTAATGTTAAAACGGGTGACACCAAAACAGTGAACCAATGGGCGGGTGCAAGTTGTCATGCGGTCGCCGGTATTGGTAATCCTCAGCGCTTTTTTAATACCCTTGCTGAGTTAAAAATTACTATCAAGACTCAGAAAGCATTGCCAGATCATCATAAAATTACCGAGCATGAGTTAATCTTTAACGATGAACTGCCGGTGCTAGTAACTGAAAAAGACGCCGTTAAATGCCGTGATTTTGCCAATGATAAACTATGGTACTTGTCAGTAGATGCTCAACTGCCAGCAAAATTTTTGAGTCAACTTAAGCTTACTTTAGACCAGTTGCGAGACCAAACCTTATGACATTTAGTGTAATTATTCCGGCGCGCTTCGCTTCCTCGCGCTTGCCAGGTAAGCCATTGGCAGATATCGCTGGCAAAACTATGATTGAGCGGGTTTATCTGCAAGCTTTAAAAAGCGACTGTAGCCAAGTAGTGATTGCAACCGATGACGTAAGAGTAGAGCAGGCCTGCACAAGTTTTGCTGCCCCCGTTTGTATTACTGCAAGTGATCATCAGTCGGGTACTGATCGGTTACATGAAGCCGCCCTAACGCTGGGTTTAGCTGATGACCATATTGTGGTGAATGTCCAAGGCGATGAACCACTGATTCCGCCGGCGTTGATTAACCAAGTGGCACAAAATCTAGCCAATGATGACAGCGCAGGAATGGCGACACTGAGTGTTTCAATTGATGATATGGAAGAATTTTTAAATCCTAATGCGGTAAAGGTTGTTGCTAGTGATACCGGCCAAGCTCTTTATTTCAGCCGTGCGCCGATCCCTTGGCCGAGGGATAACACCGATGAGTTGCCGCCGTTTTATAAGGCTCAGCGTCATATTGGTATCTACGCTTATCGGGTTTCATTTTTGAAGCAATTTGTTACTTGGCCTGTTAGTGATCTCGAGCAGACCGAAAAATTAGAGCAACTACGAGCAATGAGTCATGGTGTTGTTATTCACATAGCACCCGCGTGTGAAGTTCCACCTGCGGGTATTGATACCCAAGAAGACTTAGATCGAGTGCGCCAGATATTTATGACAGAGTTTGGCGCAGAGCCTGGAGAAGAGAAATGACTATTAAAGTTTTATTTGTCTGTTTGGGAAATATTTGCCGTTCGCCCACCGCTCATGGGGTGTTTGAAGAGAAAGTTAGGCAGGCTGGTTTAAGCGCGCAGATTAGTGTTGATTCTGCTGGCACTGGCGATTGGAACCTTGGCAAGGCGCCAGATAAACGCGCTAGTGCCACAGCTAAAAGTAGAAATTATGACTTGTCTTCATTGCGAGCAAGACTGGTGACTAGCGAAGACTTTAATCAGGCTGACTATATACTGGCAATGGATAACAGTAACTTGTCTGACTTGCAGATGATGTGCCCAGATAGTTACAGCGGTAAGTTAGCCTTGTTTTTAAGTTATACCGACAGCTTTAGCGAAACCGAAGTGCCCGATCCATATTACGGTGAAGGTGAAGGCTTTAATTTAGTGTTTGATATGGTTGAAGCAGCTAGCGCTGGTTTACTAGCAGAGATAAAAGTGCGGTTAGCACCTTAATGCAAGTATTGCTAAACAGTGACTTGTCAGTGGCCAACACTTTGGCCTTGCCTTGTATTGCTGACTATAAGCTCATCGTTAATAGCGCTCAGGAACTGCCGGCAGCAATAGCCTTTGCGGCAGAAAAAAACCTACCGTGGTTAGTGTTGGGTCAGGGCAGTAATGTGGTGTTACCCAGTAAATTACACGCCGTCGTTATTTGTTTAAGTATTGATGGCGTCGAGATAACCGCTGTTGGTAACAACTTAGTTAAGGCGAAAATTGGTGCCGGTGAGCCCTGGCATAATCTTGTTGGCAACTTGTTACAACAAGGTTTTTTTGGTTTGGAAAACTTGGCACTTATCCCTGGTTTGGCCGGCGCTGCGCCAGTTCAAAATATCGGTGCTTATGGGCGTGACATTAGCGAGTTTATTGACTCGGTTGAAGTCTATGATCTTGAGCAACAACAAGTTCGTTGTTTATCTAGTGCAGAATGTAATTTTAGTTATCGCTCTAGTATATTTAAAACGGTTGCTGTGCAGCGCTATATAATTACCGGCTTAAATTTATTGTTGGGCACAAAAGATGCGATCAACATAAGTTACGGTGGTTTAGCGGCTGAGCTAAAAAATATAGTCGCCCCGACAGCTATAAATGTATTCGACGCAGTGGTTAGGATTCGCTCAGCGAAACTTCCTGACCCAGCCGTGCAACCCAATGCAGGTAGCTTCTTTAAAAACCCAGTAGTAGACGCCAGTCATTATCAGCGGCTATTGAAGGCTTACCCTGACTTGGTGGCCTATCCACAAGCCGATGGCAAGGTTAAGCTCGCCGCGGGCTGGTTAATTGATAATGCCGGCTGGAAAGGTAAGCGCATAGGAGCGGTGGAAACTCATAGTAAACAAGCGCTGGTGCTGGTTAACGTGGGCGGTGCCACTAGCGAAGATATATTGAGTTACGCGGTCGCACTAAGCGCAGCCATTGAAGATTTATACCAAGTACGGCTGCAACGAGAACCAGTGGTATATAGTGCAAGCTGTCAGCGCCTCGCATAACCGACAAATGTTTATATTTAAGCTATAACCCAAGCCCTAATAAAGATTAGATCCTCGCTTTGTGAAGCCAGCTATGGCTGTTATAGTTTTTTAGCATTGGAGATTTACGCGGCGACAGTCATTTTAGGGATATCAGCTTTTTACCATGACAGCGCTGCAGCGTTAATCGTTGACGGCAATATTGTCGCTGCAGCTCAAGAAGAGCGCTTTACGCGCAAAAAACATGACCCTGCCTTTCCTGCTATGGCCAGCGAATATTGTTTGAAGGAAGCCGGCTTAACCCTTGCAGATGTTGATTATGTGGTGTTTTACGACAAGCCACTACTAAAGTTTGAACGTTTGCTAGAAACTTATTTGTCTTATGCACCGCGCGGTATAAAATCGTTTTTGGCGGCGATGCCAGTATGGATGAGAGAGAAACTGTATCTAAAGAAAACCTTGCGTCGTGAATTAGCTGCCTTAGGTGGTATGACCGAGAAAGAACTCCCCCCGTTAATGTTTACCGAACATCATCAATCCCATGCCGCATCAGCATATTTTCCTAGTCCATTTAAAAAAGCGGCGGTTTTATGCCTTGACGGAGTAGGTGAATGGGCTACTAGTAGTGTGTGGCTGGGCGATGGTAATGAGTTAAAGCACCAGTGGGAGATTCAGTTTCCTCACTCACTAGGCTTATTGTATTCGGTATTTACCTACTATACCGGGTTTAAAGTTAACTCAGGTGAGTATAAATTGATGGGCTTGGCGCCTTATGGCGAGCCTAAATATGTTGATTTGATTATGGATAATCTGATCAAAGTGAAAGACGACGGTACCTTTCGCTTGAATATGAAATACTTTAATTTCGCCACCGGTCTAACCATGACCAATAATCATTTTGCCGACTTGTTTGGTGGCCCGGCCAGAACCGCTGAAACCGAGATATCTCAGCGCGAAATGGATATTGCCGCGTCCATTCAGGTGGTTACTGAAGAAATTGTATTAAAGATCGCTAGAACGGTTAGAGCAGAACTTGATGTTGAGTATTTATGTTTGGCCGGTGGGGTAGCCCTTAATTGTGTGTCTAATGGGCGCTTGCTCCGCGAAGGTATTTTTAAAGACATTTGGGTTCAGCCTGCCTCAGGTGATGCTGGTGGTGCCCTAGGTGCTGCCTTATCTATCTGGCATGAGTACTTAGAGAAGCCCCGCACTGCTGAAGAAGGTGACAGTATGCGCGGTAGTTATTTAGGGCCGAAAGCGTCGGATGATGAAATTCGCAGTTACTTAGATGAAACCGGTGCTAACTATAACTATCTGCCGGACGCTGAGTTTTATCCTTGCTTAGCTAAACTTTTGGCTACTGAGAATGTGGTCGGTTGGTATCAAGGCCGGATGGAATTTGGTCCGAGGGCACTTGGTGGGCGCTCAATTATTGGTGATCTACGCTCGACAAAAATGCAGTCAATCATGAATTTAAAAATCAAATATCGTGAGTCATTTAGGCCTTTTGCACCGGCAGTTAAGTTTGAAAAAGTGTCAGAATGGTTTCAACATGACCGTTCAAGTCCTTATATGCTGATGGTTGCACCGATAGTGGAAGATAAGCGCTTGGCAATGACAGCGGAGCAAGAGAAATTATTTGGCATTGAACGGCTTAATATCCCGCGCTCGAAAATTCCAGCGGTTACCCATGTTGATTATTCAGCCCGCATTCAAACGGTTCATCCTGACACTAATCCACGCTTTTATAACTTATTAGACGCCTTCGAGGCTGAAGACGGTTGCCCGGTGTTAGTAAATACCTCGTTTAATGTGCGGGGTGAGCCTATTGTGTCAACACCTGAAGATGCTTATCGCTGCTTTATGCGAACAGAAATGGATTGCTTGGTATTAGAAAATTTTGTGCTAATGAAATCAGAGCAGCCTGAATGGGCTGGCAATGATAATTGGCGAAACGAATTTGAGTTGGATTAACATTATGGACATGTCGGTAGATACGTCGAAAGTTACCACGCCAGAATTACGCAAGTTTGGCTTGATGTTTGGTGCAATTATTATCGCACTGTTTGGTTTGTTAATACCGTGGATTGCTGACGCACCAATTTTAGTGACAGGTAAGGCATTTATCTTGGGCGCTATTTTTATCGCTTGGGGGTTAATCTTGCCCGCTACCTTAAAGCCGGTATATAGCCTTTGGATGAAGTTTGGTGGGGTAGCGGGTTATATTAATACGCATATTATTATGGTGTTACTGTTTGCTTTAATAATTACGCCAATTGGCCTAATCATGCGCCTTTTTAATGACCCTATGCGGCGGTCTCTAACAGACGATAGTAAGTCATATAGAGTCCTGCGCGAGCAAGTCAAGCCAAAAACACATATGGAGGGACCATTTTAATGTTTGAACTATTAAAAGACTTAGCCAGTTTTATGGCCGAGCGGAAAAAGTTTTGGCTCGCTCCAATTGTATTGGTCATGGTGTTGTTGGGCGGTCTGCTGGTGTTAGGGCAAGGCTCTGCCGTAGCACCGTTTATTTACACACTGTTTTAACCACTGCTATGGGTTTGCTGTTAAGTAGTTGCCAACAACGTCGGCAACTACTTTATTGCCCTCAGGGGTCCAGTGCTGGTCGTAGCTAAAGTAAGTTTGCTGGCCAGATTTGGTTGCGGCAATAAGCTCCTCAGTTGGGCTTATACATTCAATTTCTTGTTCAATACAAAAATCCATAAACACAGTTTCTTGGCTTTGTAGAAAGTTAAATACATCTACTTTGAATGTTGCTGGATCTGGAATATCTTTAATTCGATAACTACCGAACCTATGTAATTGCTGTTGATTTATGTCAGCAGAGTTTGCCGCAGCCAAAGTAATGTTTGGTTTAGCTGGTGCCCATATCATTATTAAGCGGCTGCCCTCGGCCTTGGTGATTTCTTTCATTAAGGTAAATGCTTGTGAGGTGCTAATCCAAGCGCTGTCGTATTTCCAATCCTCTATACTATGGTGGCTTTGCTCTAAGCGTTTGGGTTTAAACGAATAAAACTGACTGCCGTTAAGTGTGTTAATCGCTAACGGCATCCAACCTGCCTTTTCATTATAATCTGACACTGGTGAGTCGGCGCCAATTTTCTCCAATACAGTTCTAGACAACTCTCTATAGCCATGAGCGACTGGCGAGGTTTTTAAGGTGTCAGTAAATCTTTCAAAAGGGCCTGGCTCATATCTTACTGTGGCTGCTATAGCAGAATTTATGCCCAGTAAGGCTGCCACTAAATTTGGCTGGTAACTGGGTAAGTTAGCGGTTTGATTAAGTTCTACGGGCATATCATATTTGAAATCATTACCTTGGTAGACCATAAATAAAACGGTTTTAGGTTTGAATTTTTGTCCAAAAGTCACATAGTTATTCAGACAAATTATTGGGTCACTGCCCGATACGCCTAAATTATATATATCTATAGCAAGATCTTTTTGCAGTAGCTATGTCCAGCCTTGGTCATCAGAAACATGAGAGCCGGCTGCAAAGCTATCGCCAACAACGATGATAGGGTACTGGTCTTTGATCTCTCCAAGGTTTCTGAAGCCATATTTGTCAGAGGTGAGTACTATATCTAAGTCTTTATAGCCAGGCGCATCATTAGGGTAGGAACGATGTTGTGCGGGAATGTCAGACTGGCGCAACTCATAGCGTTTATTGGGCGGGCGGTGCCTTGTTACGCCAGTTAATTTTGGTGCAGCTTTGCCAGTTACAGTATTAGTAGTGGTAACTTGGGTTTCAACATAACGTGCTTCAGCTTTCAAAAAAGTGGTGGCATAAATAAACAGTACAACGGTGATGACAGTAGAAAATGTCATTATAAATAGCGTGCCAATAGCTTCGCTAACAGATTTTTTCTTGTCTAGTAGCAACAGTGCCAAACCGAGAAATAACACACTAAACAGCAACCGAGCAGAAAAGCCGCCGCTGGAATATTTACCAAACAGCACCTCTCGCTGTTTTAAAATTAACTCAACAATATCATTTGAAAAAAACCACAGGCAGGCTGTTATAATAACAAGAACAAGTGAAAATATAGTTCGCGGTATCATAGTCTTCGTCCGTGTTTAATTTTGACCAATTAGGCATAATATCATTATTGTTAAGCGACAACAGCGCTAACATAGTAAAACAGGTTAGAACGAGCGAGTAACAGTGACCCCAAATTTATCCTCTAGCGAAGAAATAGTAGACACCGGGTGTGAGTTAATTTACTACCCGTATTTTTTGGCGGCTGATTCAGCGCGATTGTTCGCTAATTTGCAGTCAGAACTTAATTGGCAAAAAGAGTATTTAACAATGTTTGGCAAAACTATACCAAGCCCTAGGCTAATGGCTTTATACGGTGAAGATGGTGTTAGTTATCGCTATTCTGGTGTAGAGCATCAGGCGGCTACTTGGACTACAGCGTTAACACAAATTAATCAATTAATAGCTCAGGTATGCGGCCAGCGCTTTAACTCAGTGTTAGCCAATCTATATAGAAATGGTGAGGATTCAATGGGTTGGCATAGCGATGACGAGGCGGAGTTAGGTGTCAATCCGGTGGTAGCTTCAATCAGTTTAGGCGCTGAGCGTGACTTTATCTTGCGCAATAAGAGCGATACTAGCGAGCAACATAAATTTAACCTCGCTAATGGCAGCCTGTTAATTATGCAAGGGCAAACACAGCAATGTTGGCAGCATAGCTTGCCCAAACGTAAACGCTGCCTTGAAACCCGAATTAATCTGTCTTTTAGGCAAGTTTATGGTCAATAATTTCCCGTGCCTTATGAATTCACCTACAATGTTTTTTAATGACTGACTTAACTGATAAACCACCAACTGAGCAAAAAGGGTTTGATTCAAAACCATTTCTGCAACAGCTAACGACGCGGCCTGGTATTTACCAAATGCTGGGATCAGACGGCGGAGTGCTGTATGTCGGTAAAGCCAAAAATCTCAAAAATAGAGTGTCCAGTTACTTTAGGGCAACGGGTTTAAATAATAAAACCGTTGCTTTAGTTTCTCGTATCGCCAGTGTTGATGTAACGATAACTAACAGCGAAACAGAAGCGTTGTTGTTGGAACATAACTTAATTAAAAGTCATCGCCCGCAATACAATATATTGCTGCGCGATGATAAGTCTTACCCCTATATTCATGTGTCGGCGGGTAAATACCCGCGATTGTCAGTACATCGCGGCGCAAAAACTGGCCAAGGGCGTTATTTTGGCCCATATCCCAATGCTAATGCGGTGCGAGAAAGTTTAGCTTTTTTACAAAAAGTATTTCAAGTTCGCTCCTGTGAAGACACTGTTTTTAAAAATCGCACCAGACCTTGTTTGCAATACCAGATAGGGCGCTGCACCGGCCCTTGCGTAGAAAAAATATCAGTATCAGACTACGCTGACACCGTAAGGCATACCGAGCTGTTTTTGGAAGGTAAAAGCCAGGTATTAACGCAAGAGCTGGCCGACAAAATGGAGGTGTCTGCTGGCGAGCTTGAATTTGAACGAGCCGCTGAATTCAGAGACCAGCTAAGTGCTCTGCAGAGTATTCGCGAAAAACAATATATTGAGGGCGAAAGCGGTGATTTAGACATTGTCGCCTGTGTTGTTCATTCTGGTTATATCTGCGTGCAGCTAATGTTTGCCCGTGCTGGCCGCATTTTAGGCAGTAAAAGTTTTTATCCAAAAATCCATTTAGAAGAAAGCGTTGGTGAAATATTGTCGGCGTTTTTAGCCCAATATTACTTGGCCGAGAGCTTACAAGACATTCCCAAAGAGATTTTAGTTAACCACGCGCTGCCTGATGACGATATTTTAGCTGAGGCCTTAACCGCCAAAATGGGACGGAAAACGGCGGTTACTACTAAAGTTCGTGGTAACAGAGCCAAGTGGTTGGCGCTTGCAGAGCAAACTGCAGACCAGAACTGCGCCAGCTTAATGGTCACTCGCGATAATATGCACAAACGGTTTGAGGCGTTGCGCGATGCCTTACAACTGGATGAAGCGCCAGCGCGGATGGAGTGCTTTGATATTAGTCATTCCAGTGGTGAGGCGACTGTTGCCTCCTGCGTCGTGTTTAACCAAGAGGGGCCGCTAAAGCAAGACTACCGGCGGTTTAACATTGAAGGCATCGAGCCCGGCGACGACTATGCCGCAATGAAACAAGCGCTGACGCGGCGCTATAAGCGTATTCAGCAGGGTGAAGGGCTGTTGCCAGATTTGTTAGTGATAGATGGCGGCAAGGGCCAGATGACCCAAGCCAGTGAAGTGCTTAACGAGCTATCGGTTACTGGTGTCACTTTGTTAGGCATTGCCAAAGGGACTACCCGCAAGCCAGGCTTAGAGCATTTGTTTGTCGGTGACGAGCAGCGAGAGCTGCAACTTCGGCCAACATCACCGGCATTGCATCTATTACAGCAAATTCGCGACGAAGCGCATCGCTTTGCCATTACTGGGCATAAAAACCGCCGAGACAAAAAGCGCCGGGTATCGGGTCTTGAAGCGGTGCCCGGAGTAGGGCCCGGCCGGCGGCGTGAACTGTTACGCTACTTCGGTGGGCTACAAGAGGTTAACGGCGCCACCGCCGAAGAATTAGCCCGAGTCCCTGGAATTAGTACTAAAATAGCCCAAACCATATATGATGCGCTGCATTCAGAGTAGATCAAGTGAAAGACAAGTTGTTAAATATTAATATTCCCAACGCCCTTACCATCTTTCGGATTGTGCTAATCCCGATATTTGTATTGGTGTTTTATCTGCCCGGTGATTCCAGTCATATTTTTTGCGCGGTTATCTTCTTGGTAGCGGCGATAACTGATTGGCTTGATGGTTATTTGGCCCGAATGTTAGATCAAGGTACCCCGTTTGGCGCGTTTCTAGACCCAGTAGCCGACAAGCTAATGGTGGCAACGGCGTTGGTGTTGCTAGTAGAACAGCAAGACGACAGCTTATTTACCGTAGCGGCTATGGTGATCATCGGCCGCGAAATCGTTATTTCAGCGCTGCGTGAATGGATGGCTGAGTTAGGTAAAAGTGCCAGTGTAGCGGTGTCGTTTATTGGCAAAGCGAAAACAGTTGCACAAATGGCGGCAATATTTGCCTTACTGTTGGCCGGCCCACAAATGCCAGGTTATGTGTTACAGCTAGGCTATGTGTTGCTATATGCGTCAGCGGCTTTAACCCTTTGGTCTATGGCCGTGTATTTAAGTGCCGCTATCAATGAATTCGAAGGCTGATTGAGCAAAAAATCAGCATATTGGTATTAATTCATTCATTACTTGTAACCATTTATTGCCGTCCGTATAATCGCGCCGCTGGCCATTATCTAGCTAATAGATGTGGTTGATATAGGCGCGGTGGCAGAGTGGTCATGCAGCGGACTGCAACTCCGTTCACGCCGGTTCGATTCCGACCCGCGCCTCCATTTACTCAAACAGCAAGTGATTGCATCACTTAGTTGAACCCCGTATATGTTTCGGGTAGAGTACGGCGCTTTCGTGGCTACCCACGATACTAGTCCCCCTGCCCGGGTGGCGAAATTGGTAGACGCAAGGGACTTAAAATCCCTCGGTGGCAA
>CAWVSB010000015.1:0-71245 GCA_963933215.1 uncultured Cellvibrionales bacterium | reverse complement strand
TCAGCATGCCTTTCAGCGCTGGGAAGGGACTACCCCCGGTAAATTTCGAAAAGATAGTAGGGGCAGGTCTTTGATTTATGATTGATAAACAATACCTATCCGTAGATTAAAAAAATTGAGTATTTTGATCGCAAGACCAAGTTGAATAGAATTAGCAGGATGATTAGAAATCATCTATCAAAGACCTGACCCCATAGTTTCTCTAGTTCTCCGTAAAATTAAAGGTAAATTAAAGGCGTCGTAACGATTAAAAATAATCAATCAGCCCCCTTTAACCACTCTTTAACCGCTTCTGACTCAGGCTGGCGCAGTACGCGCGCAGTTCAATCGACTATGAGCTCACAAGCACAATTATGGAGCCCAAAAGATGCGTTATTAGCAGCCACAGAACAAGTCTGTTGGTTTAAATAGTTGGCAGCTTCAGTTGTTGGCTCATAGCTGATACTACCCGTTTACCCCCTAACAAATTACGCAAGCGTGACGCAGTAGATGGCAGCCCTTTTTAAGGTGTTATAGAGTAATGGCTATTAAATATAAAAAAACATTTTTGAGTGATTTTATGATTAATTATAAATATTTATTCATCTTTGTTGTCGCTTTAACTGCCTGTGGCGGTGGTGGCGGCAGTAGTAGTTCAGACTCCCAACCAAATGCAGCACCCGAGTTAATCGGCCTCACTGACTATGCTATTGATGAAAATACCTCAATTGTTACCACTATTGAAGCAACTGATGCTGACGGAGATACAATTACTTACTCTATAACTGGGGTTGACTCATCTTTTTTAGCAATTGACTCTTCTTCTGGTCTATTAACTTTTCAATCACCACCTGATTATGAGAACCCACAAGACGATAATCAAGACAACATATATAACATCACAGTTACTGCTTCAGATGGACAATTATCTGCTTCGCTTGGAATCATAGTATCTGTTGTGTTCAGCGGCCCCACTCTGGACAAGCCCTTTCACATGCCGACCATGACCGACACCAGCACACTCGACGTCGTGGTCATCGAGGACTGGCACGTCGACAATGTTAACGGCACCACCCGCCAAAAACTTATTACTATCCACGTCGACGACTGGTGGATGGGCGTCGAAATCAGGGTGCCTGTGCGACTCATCGCTCCTCTGGAGGGCTCTGTCAACGGTTTCGTCATTACCGGCGCAGCACTGCCCGACACTGGCGACATGCAACTACTTCCCGGTGAGCAAGTGGCTATCGACGGTGGCGTCGGGGTAGTCAAGACTAAGATAAAGGCTATTAATCAGTATCCTGGGCTCCCTACCACCTCCACACTCAGGAATCGTTTCTTGGAAGACCTCGACTGGCGCTATACCGAGTACTACCTATGGAGCGCCATCATGATGCGGTCGATCACCGCGGCCTTTGACAACGATGTATTTCGCGCTGGCCCGGTCATTGCTTACGGCGGCTCCAAGAACGGCATTACCCCGCTCATCTCGTCCATCCATGATGAACGCATCACCGCCGTAAGAAGCAATGTAGCATTCACGGCCTTTTCGCCCGTTCGAGCCAATGATATGGCTGCCGTTGCAGCGGTAGCCGCCGCCGATAGCGACTTCGACTCCGCCCGAGCAGCGGGCCTTGCGCAGGGCGATCAGCCCTGGAACTACTACAATAAAGGATACCGAAGCTTTGCTGCTGTGTTAGATCTCGCCCGCGCCTCAGGCTGGTCCGAAGCCGACATCCAGACCAGCATTGACCGCGTCGCCGACGACCTGTATGTGAGCGAGAATTGGGACCAACTGGCGGCCCGTGGTGTCGATTACTTCAGCCTCCCCGGCTCACACGACTGGGTGGCGTACGACGTTCCCGGCACCAGCACGATCCTGCCCGACCTGCGTACCTACATTCTGCCCAACGGCGGCCATGACCGACCCGGCCATCCCGAGGCGCCTGGCGACAGTGTCAATGCCGCCTTCTTCGCCGAACAGCTTTTCGGCGCCGATGGCGGACTTGAGACCCCTGACATCGCTACCACGGTCAATGGCGCCACGCTCGACGTGACAGTGACCTTCCCCGACGGTGGCGTGCCTGAAGACAGCCGCATTTTCTGGATGTATGACCGCCGACCCGACGGCTCGTCCTGGTACCTCTACGACCTTTTACCAGAGCCAAACTGGACCACCATGGTCGGCAGCGGCAGCTCATGGACCGGCGTTATCTCCCTCGAGCCCGGGCGCACATCGATTGACCTTATTACTATCCATACTGTCACCGTCGGCGCCAACACCATCCCTATCAGTGCGCCCTACACTCGGGTGGCGCTCGACTAGATCAACACCGCGACGTTACCGCTGGGAGATAACGCGGAAGTAATAACCATAAAGGGAAGTGACCTCAAGGCTACTTACGGGGTCTTTATTAGTCCATTATTGGCACATAACGGGCATCCTCCTTTCTCAATTATCTGCGTGTTATTCTATAACAAGTTAAGCGAGGGGAACGGCCTAACGGGCAGCCGCTTTTTTAGCGTTACCCACGACAAAGATAATCACAAGTCACCAATTATTTCTTAAAAGGGCAATTTATGAAACTAATACAACTAACTCTCTTTACATTGCTGCTAACCGTCGGCTGCGCGGATGAACAGCAACAGCCCTTATCTTCAGTAAAGTCCGTTACACCCACTGTTGATCAGGTCAAGGCTGACAAAGTGTATTTGAACGGTAAGATCATCACCGTCAACGATAAGCAGCCAAAAGCGCAGGCAGTAGCTATTAAAAATGGGGAGATTGTCTATGTTGGTGATATGCGCGGTGCTAACTCCTTTATTAATAGTTCTACCAAAAAAGTAGATCTTCAAAATCGTACAATGGTGCCAGGTTTTGTTGATGCACATGGCCATGTCGTTAATGCCGGGTTACAGGCAGCTAGCGCCAACCTACTCCCCTTACCTGATGGCTCGGTGAATAATTTTCCCGAAATAGTCGATACGCTGAACGCTTGGAAGGTCAGTACTACAGGCAAAGAGTTCATCGCCAATACTGGTTGGTTACTAGGCTTTGGCTTTGATGATTCGCAGCTGACCGAGCAGGTATTTCCAACAGCTAAAGAGTTAGATCAGGTGAGCACACAAAGGCCAGTACTGATTATTCATCAGTCTGGACACTTTGGTGTATTTAACCGTAAAGCGCTTGCAATAGTGGGCGTAGATGACTGCAGAAAATTAATTGCTGGAGGCAAAATTCGCTGTCAGCCTGACGGCAAAACGCCTACTGGCGTACTAGAAGAAAATGCATTCTTTTCCGCGCTGGCGATATTTCAAAAAGGTATTGACGCTAAATACAACATAGATCTCTTTAATCAGGGCATGCAAAGTTTTGCTCGGTTTGGCTATACGACAGCACAAGAAGGTAGAGCGTTTGCATCTACAGTGACAGTTGCCGCCGCTCGAGCAGATCAGGGTAGCTTGCCGATCGACGTTGCATTGTACGTTGATTATACCGCTAAAAATAAACTCATCGATTCAAAGTATTACACAGGCAGTGGCTATCAGGGCATTAGCTATGACAATGGTCTGCGGATAGCTGGACTAAAATTAACTTTAGACGGATCACCACAAGGTAAAACTGCCTGGCTAACACAGCCCTACCATGTTCCGCCGGCAGGTGAATCAAAAGACTATGCTGGCTATCCGGCAATGACCGTTGAGCATGTAGAGACTGAAATCATGGATGCGTTCAAAAACAATCGGCAAATTCTTGCTCACTGTAATGGTGATGCTGCGATTGATCTCTATATAAATGTGATAAAAGAAGCCACTGAGAAGTATGGTGCTGGAGACCGTAGGATTGTCTTAATTCATGGTCAAACTCTGCGTAAAGACCAAATAACACAGTTGAAAGCACTGAATATAATTCCTTCATTATTCCCGATGCATACCTTTTACTGGGGTGAATGGCATAAATCTTCGGTGTTAGGTCCTGAGCGAGCAGCGTATATCTCACCAACGCGTGATGTACTCGATGCAGGGCTAATTTTTACTTCACATCATGATGCACCCGTTGCCTTACCTGATTCTATGCGAGTTTTGTCAGCGACAGTCACTCGGGTAACCCGCACTGGTGAAGTGCTTGGACCCGATCAGAGAGTGACGCCCTATGAAGGTTTAAAGGCTATTACCATTTGGCCTGCCTACCAGCACTTTGAAGAAAAACAAAAGGGGTCAATCGAAGTTGGTAAGCAAGCTGACTTTGTTATTTTATCCGCTAACCCGCTTACGGTAGATCCATTAACTATCGCTGACATTAAAGTATTGGAAACCATTAATAATGGAAGAACTGTGTTTAAACTACCTACAAATAACGATGAGCTTGCAACTGTAGGCTCAGATCGAGATCTGCAAGGGTGTATCGGTTCTGCTGGCTATCAGTGGTGTGCAAAGCTGCAACAATGCGTGCGACCATGGGAATTAATAAAAGCACAAGGTAAAAAGAATAGTCCCAAAATATTAAAGCAACTTTGTGATTAGAAAACTATTGCAGAAATATGATCAAAAATATACACCTAACAAGGCAAAGCAGCATTAGTCGTAGGCTTCTTCGACAGGTTTGCCATCGCATATTTTTGTGCAGGCTTGGCCTTTTAGCATAAACCAATCAACAACAAGTCTGCCGGCGTTTGCGGCGTTAGGGAAAAACTATTTGCAACCAATGTGAGCTAAATATATCAAAATCCTTGTTAGGCTATTTTCACTAATTGGTCTTGTTTTACTAGCCTCTATATCTGCCGGAGTATATTTGGATATTAAGGACTTTGATCTTACAGAAAGAGGCTATGAACCTCCATACGCAGAAGTTATCGGTGAGCCCATAAATTGAGACAGTATGGATTTAACATCAACCGATGTTGGTCAAGGAGGTTACATAGTTAATGTTCTTGTTAATGCTACAACTGGGGTGATTAGCTTCGAGATGTTTAAGTAACAAATCGATTGGCGAAAATTTTCTGATCGAGCATTGGTTGTACACAGCTCTAGAGAAGCCCTTCTTCAACGAGGGTTCAAACCAGAGTTTTGAAAATGTATAATAAAGCATGCAGGCCGGACATTTCAAAGCGCTGCTTTCAGCTAATATGCTCATTCACTCAGTGTTAGGCATCGATGAATTTAATACTGTATAAATGGTGACTACTCTTCTGATGTTTATTATTAGTAGTCTATTGAGATTTTTTCATCAGATCAGTGAGTTTTTATTAAGATAAGGCCGCTGATCCATTGATTTTATATTTTCAGTCAGCTTAACCGTAGAGTGGATAAGCAAAGTAAATGCGGAGTTAGAAAATCAGCCGAGTATTGTAAAAAAACAGTTGAGTCTGCCCCATTTAATTTATCGATTAAAACTACACACAGGTAGCGGTTAAATAAACCCTTCGCTGCTAAGCCTGCTATATAAAGCTTTAATATGTGCAGGTCCAATTTCGCAACAGCCACCAATGATGGTCGCGCCATTTCTGACCCAACTCATCGCATGCTCTGCATATTTTTTTGGCCCCATGTCCTTACGCATTTCAAGCTCTTCGACAGTGTCACCCGGATACAGTGAATCGATAGATAAAAATCCGTTAGCATAAGCGCCAATTTTCTGATGCTTTGCACTCAATAACGGCCAGCACGCACTAATGGCTTCCGGTTGGCTACAGTTTAGTAGTGTGGCCTGAGCACCGAAAGGCTCGAGTGCCAATAAGGCATCTTTTAACAACTCACCACTGCGTAATTGCTGTGAATTATCATCACTTACACTAAATGCAACCCATGTTGGTTTACCACTTTCCTGTGCGGCAGTGCAGGCTGCGCGTGCTTCGGTAATTGAAGACATTGTTTCGCAGATAAATAGCTCGCTGGCGGGCGATTGCAATTTAACAAGTTGGCGGTAGGTAGCGAGCGAATCGTCGAACGAAAGCGACACATCTGGGCGATAGCTTGCAACTAATGGTGGCAAGCAGCCGGCTATTGCTACCTCTGGGCATTGCGCTAAGTTAATAGCTTCTTCAGCTGCACGCATGGCAGCCTGGTGAAGGAATTTTAATTGCCCCAATTGGTTTTCTCTTTGCAAACGTTGAGGGGTTGCCGTGTAGGTATTGAGAGTGATGACACGAGCACCACTGTCGATAAACTCACGATGTAGGTCTCTCACCAATGTTGGCTCATTCAGCATGATATCAGCAGACCACATAGGCGTTACCACTCTTGAACTTCTCCGCAATAACTCCTGCCCCATGCCTCCATCAAGTAGTGTGATAGCACTCAATATGTTCTCTCCTGTAAAAAGGTAATGCATCGGACCCCTTAAAAAAAGGGCGACAGACCGCTGTTTATTCTGTCCTATAGGAAATGATTCTTTAAGGTTCTATTATGCCACGACGTGCATGTTTATTACTCCTTTACATATCATTTAAGGGGGTAATAATCGGCAAGCTTGGTTTTTACATTACTGCCAGACTGATAGTAACGTAAGAATATTGAATATCGAGAAAAAGTGGCACCAATGGAAGGTATATCGTTTGTAGTTAGTCCACTCCGTTCGCTGTTAGTCGCTCACGCTAGCTCTCATAACAGACAACACTGGAACCCGCTGGTTTGGATTTTGTATTATGGCCAGCGTAATGTTTTACCCAAATATTACCGCCACATATAACAAAGCAAAATACTGCCGCTTCACTTGGACGCCATAGACGCGCCTGTGCTTGCGACCTTAACTGCAAAAGGGAAATGATCATGGATAGACAGTATTCAACTATTGTGTTTATTCTTTTACGCTTCAGGTTGCATCAGCCCCGAAAGAGTTGCGTCAGATTATAAAATTGCCAACGAATATGAAAAAATTGCTGAAAGAGAGAGAAATAACTCTAATCCGGAAGGTGCGTGATACTGGGAGAAAAAAGCTGTAGAAAAGCGTACTCATAACTCCAGCCACGCTTCAATTATATGTATGAATCTGAACCTCATTGCCAAAGCCATATTATTGGCACCCCCTTGGTAAAGTTTTAGGTGGCGGTAGCGCCATTAATGCCATGGTGCATGCACGCGAGCAAGTCCATGACTTTGATCGTTGGGAGAAACTTGAAAATAAAAGGTGGGGTTACAACGATCTATTACCTTACATTATGAAAAATGAGGGAAAAAAACGCCACAGGCTAATGGTTTTGTTAGCACCAGCAAGCCTGATAAAGCTAGCGTTAATATCAGTAAACTATTTTTACAAACTACTGAAAAGCTAGGTCTGCCAGATAATCCGAATTTTAATCACGACAATATTGAAAACCACGGCATAGGCACCTTCGAACAAGCTATATCTCAAGGCTAGCGTTCTAGCGCCGCTAATAGTTTTAATGAGCCAGTTGTAATACAAAATGATTTTCGCCTGTTTACAATCACTACTGTTGAGAAAATAATGATAGAACACAACCGCACCAAGGGTGTGGTTTACCGCCATAATAATAGTAGCGGGACTTTGATAGCCAAACATGGGGTTATTTTAGGTGGCGGCGCGATTAACAATCCTTAGCTACTTATGCCGCCAGGTATCAGGCCAGCTGAAGTCTTACCGAAGCATGGCATTAGCGTAGTCTATGAACTAAATGGCGTAGGTAGTAATCTGCAGAGCACCCCGACTATAGCCTAGTAGTTATGGGCAAAAAACGCGGGCTTCGCAAAGGCGACTGAGCATAACTGGATATTTTTTTATGTTACGTTTGGTAAAATGGATCACTGTTATTGGCTACATTAATTATTCTGCAAAAAATATATGACCTTAAGTTAGAGCTCATAAAGAGTGGTGCTAGCAAAGAATAGTATCAAGGCGAGCAGTTTGTTTTAAGGCACTCCTTAACTAAAGACAAGTGGCAACAACATGTAAGTGATATTTTCGGAAATATCGTGTTTAAAGAGATATTTAGTCAATTGAAAAAATCGTAATCAGACTTCAATAGTGACAATTAATCATGTCGCTAGCAAAGACAACAGCGCTCGATAAGGCATGAATGATAGCAGTCAAAAAATAACAGCAAATAGGAAAACCTCCAGTAAGCTGACTGGGCAATCTACTTCTCAGTTCACTCCTGGGTTGAGGGGGTTAATAACTTGATGACAATGAGGAAGGTATAGTTCTATGATATGAGTAGAACTAGGTTGATTCTATATATTCAGTGGTGGATCTTAAATATTGTCACAGCCGTTAACGTTTACATATTAGGGAACTGTATTGACCCAAGGATGATTTAAGGCCGCATATTTTAAGGTGCAGGATTTTTATTATCATTTGCTTTATTTAGTATAGCCGTTGCAATTATGTGCAACTGATTCAAGAACACACTGGGTTATTGGCTAAACCTAGTTAACAAAACTATGTACTTCCATGTTTGTGACGCTATGTAACTTTGAACTATGTTTAAAAAAGCAGTCTATGAGCATGTAATTGAACGCGGCAGATTTGCTGTCCAACACTTAGTATTATGGAGAAGATCTTGAAAAAACTGAAACTCTACTATGCAACGAACCGTGGACACGAAGCTGGCCGCGGCTATACCCACTGGAACCCAAGTGGCTATGGCAAAAAGTTCAGTTCTGATGGGATGGAAAATCTACGCTTCGGCAAGGTCACCGTTGATGCCGATGAGGCAAAGTTGGCTGAGTGCTTGAGGGCGAATGTTGGTTTTGGAATAGGCGATGGCAATCAGCTGTCAGGATATCTTAGTAAGTTAGCCGACACGCCAAAGCGTAATAAAATCACGGCCTATAAAGAAAAACTCGATCGATTAGCGTCTGATATTAATCAATCTACTAATGCCAACTATGGGTCCGAAGCAATGTTTGCTGAGCTCCAGCGGGCGATGATGCGCGGTGCTGATGTGCTGGTCTATATTCACGGCTTCAACGTTGCATGGAATGAAGCAGTTGGCAGCGCGCTCGCACTTCAAGAAATGCTTAACCGGCGCGGATCCTTCAGTCGCCGCAAGCAAATTGTCGTGCTGTTTTCCTGGCCTTCTAACGGTGAAGCGCTGCCATTTGTTTCCTACAAATCTGATCGTGGCGATGGCCGAGCATCCGGCCCATCGGTTGGTCGTGCGTTTTTGAAATTTCGTGATTTTCTAATGAAAGAGCGTACCCGTGTACGAACTAACGGTGGTGAGCTTTGTAACAGTGAGATGAACATATTGTGCCATTCGATGGGTAACTATGTGCTGCAAAATGCTGTCGAACGGATTGCTGACTTCACCCCAGGGAGCACCATGCCGCGCTTATTTAATCAAATATTTGCCTGCGCGCCAGACGTCAATGACAACGTGCTTGAACAAGGGCAACCGCTGGGACGTCTGCATGAGCTTGCTAAGGGAGTCAATATATACTTCAATCGCGGCGATGCAGCATTGCGGGTCAGCGACTACTCCAAAGGTAACCCCGACCGACTCGGTACTTACGGTGCAGCGCATTTAAGCCAGCTCCACGAAAAAGTACATCAAGTCGACTGCAGCCCTGTTATTGGCGGGGTGGTCGAGCACAGTTACTACCTTGACGGTGATGTAAGCGACGACATACGGATGACCTTGGCAGACGTAGCCAACGATGATACTGGTCGGCGCCGCGTTCGGACAGAAGGGGCGCGTAATGCCTGGACGATGGATAAGCGTTAGGAGTTTCATGGCATTCAAAGGTGTACTGGTTAATACCGCCCTAACACTAGCTCATGGTTCAACGAATTTTCAAGCGATCGCGCTTACAGAAATGCTACCAAATTTTTAAAAGAACAGGAGCCAACACTTAAGGGACTGAGCGATTATATAATTTTTGATAATAATCTATTTACATATAGGTACGATAAAAAGCAGTTCAGTGGCGCTTGGGGTAGCAGCTCGGTGGATGATTTAGATTCGCTTATTCTCGGCTATTATACAGGTCGCATAGAAGGCGATATCGCCCACTACCCTACTGCTCTTACATCGATAGAATTTGGCGATTTCACTGTAGATAATTACCAACAATGGGGCGTTGAACAATCTAAAATTGGATTACGCCTACCGACTTAACTCGATACTTATTTGAGCAGTGTATTGTACAAAAGCCTAATATTATTATTCGTAATCACTTAATAAATTTCGCTGCCAAGTAACACCATGGCACTATTTACTAGTTCCGTCGTTCGCAGCTTGGCTGCGCAAGCCCGCATAGAGAATATTGCGTGCTGCAACAGTAAACGCTACTAGGCAAACGATAGTTAATAATGAACCATTAGCCTCACATTAATCCAGCACCGACATTGAATAGTTGCGCTGAACTGCCGACTAAATCTTGTCAAACCTGAGTTGATCGCTACAATACAAAACTAGTTATTTAATAAACAAAAATCCTACAGTTAATAGTTCCTATAGTTATAGCTGAGGTTGTATCGAGAGAAAACTATGTCTGAGAAAATTCTGGTTACCGGAGCGTCAGGCTTTATAGCCGGGCATTGTATTGTTGATCTTTTAGCCAATGGCTACCAAGTTCGTGGCACGGTTCGCAGTCTTGATAAAGTACCTCAGTTGCGAGCGATGTTCGCAAAGCACACAGACAAGGCAGCTGAAATCGAATTTGCCCAAGCTGAATTACTCAGTGCTGATGGTTGGTCGGAAGCCGCTATGGGCTGCGATGGATTGTTTCATGTAGCGTCGCCGATTCCTGTCGATAAACCTAAAGATCCAAACGAAGTTATTCTGCCCGCTAAGGAAGGCACGTTGAATGCGCTAACGGCGGCTAAGGAACAGGGCATAAAACGCGTTGTACTTACCTCATCAGCCGCGGCGATGATGTTCGGTCATAAGGACAAAGATAGAGAGTTCACTGAGCAGGATTGGACAAACTTAGCTGTACCAAATCTACCTGCTTATTTTCAAAGTAAAACAATTGCTGAGAGAGCCGCTTGGGACTTTGTCAAAGATAGTGGAATTAACTTGTCGACAATTAACCCCGGCATAGTGTTTGGGCCTGCGTTGGGAAAGGACTGTAGTTCATCATTGCACATATTGAGTGACATACTGCGAGGTAAGTTTCCTCTGATTCCAAAGATAGGCTTTGAACTTGTAGATGTGCGCGATGTAGCTACTCTGCACAGGCTAGCCTATGAGTCGCCAGACGCAATAGGCCAGCGTTTTCTCTGTGCCAACGGCTTTATGTCGTTAAAAGAAGTGGTGCAGCTACTGAACAAAGAGTTTCCAACCGGGGAAATTTCTAGTCGTGAAATGCCGAATTTTCTATTCGCAATTTTGTCACGTTTTCTCACGGAAATGGAAATGTTTAAGGATGAAGCCAACAAAATTAAGACTGCTAATATTAGTGCAGCAAAATCAATCGGCTGGCAGCCTCGCTCAGCCGAAGACGCTATTATCGCCGGCGCAAGAAGTCTAGTCGATATGGGAATAGTGAAAATTTAGATTGTTCACTAGTCTTATTTATTTTATTAGTCCTATTTACTGCAACCGGTGCCGACCCACTTTTTAGTAATGTCATCACAACCGCTTGATAATTTTTGCTCTGATGAAGTATCGCTTGCATTAAATTACAGCGCCCCAGTTAATGCCCGTATTCACGGATTGCGATTTTTCAGCAGTTAGCTACTAATTTATTGATAATTAAAGCGTATAGGTCAGGAGGCGGCTTCGCTACAAATAGATTACAAGTTATAAACTGAGATAAGTTGATACCAATAAAAAGGTGAAAGCCTTTAGCTAGAGGACACCATGTCAGAATTGCTGCAACGCATAACATTACCCATAATCCCCCTACTATTTTTAGCTATTAACTCTAGTAGCCTATTAGCCAGTGAATCCAAAATTAATAGTAAGTCTCCGCCCAACATCGTGCTGGTGCTGATGGATAACTTTGGCTACGGTGAAATCGGTGTTTATGGCGGCGGCGTAATGCGCGGTGCACCTACTCCTAATATTGATAGCATTGCCGCTGAAGGCTTACAGCTTACCAACTTTAATGTTGAAGCAGAATGCTCACCATCGCGCTCTTCGTTGATGACTGGCCGCTATGGCATTCGTACTCGCCTGCGCCCGGAGGGCCCGCCTAGAGGTATTTGGGAAGGTATTAGTCCGTGGGAAATTACGTTGGCTGAGATGCTGTCAGACGTTGGTTATAGCACGGGTATGTTCGGGAAATGGCATTTAGGTGATGCCGAAGGGCGCTACCCCACCGACCAAGGTTTTGACGAATGGTATGGTATACCCAATTCATCGGATCAGGCCTTCTGGCCTGATAGCGACAGCTTTCAAGCCGATGCCGGGGTGGAATTTACCCGTATTATGACCGCTAAACGCGGTGAGAAGCCTAAGAAACACGAGGTCTATGGCCGCGCCAAACGCGCTACCATTGATAGAGAAATTACTGATCACGCCCTCGATTTCATCAAGCGCAAGGCCAAAACCAAACAGCCTTTTTTCGCCTACCTACCCTATACCCAAACCCACGAACCGGTAGATGCCCACCCCGATTTTAAGGGTAAAACTGGCAATGGCAGTTTTGCTGACGTATTGGCGCAAACCGATGCCTATGTTGGTGAGCTGTTAGCTACCGTTGAGGAACTTGGGCTTAAAGACAATACTATATTCATTTTCACCTCCGATAATGGCCGCGAAGGTATCCAACGATCATTTGGTTCTACTGGGCCCTGGCGCGGAACCATGTTTACCCCCTATGAAGGCTCTTTACGAGTGCCCTTTCTGATTCGCTATCCAGGGGTTATCCCCGCCCAACAAGTCTCTAATGACATTGTTCACTTGATCGATATATTTCCAACCTTTGCCAATTTTGTCGGTGGCGACATTCCCCAGGACAGAATTCTTGATGGCGTAGATCAGTCTGACTTTTTCATGGCTAAGGTGGAGAAATCTCCTCGCGAGACGGTGATGATTTACATCGGTAATGAATTGTTTGGAGTCAAATGGCGCAACTGGAAAATGCTCACCAAGCACATCGAAATGGATGGCAATGGCTACAATATTAAATCGGTAGCTTATCCATCAATTTACAATTTAATTATAGACCCGAAAGAAGAAGAACCTGAAAAATTCTACCTCGATGACACATGGGTCGATTATCCGTTATGGAAAGCTATAGAGGACCATCAGACGTCGCTTGAAAACGACCCTGGCGTACCGGAGTAGCGATTAACACGATTCACATAGAGTGACTAATATGCCTAATGTCCGACAATTAACCGTTTATATCGCTTTATTTTTTATGGCGTCAGGCTCCTTAGTCAGCCACGCTAATGAGATAAAACCAGCACAGGGTTCACTGTTCATAAAGGGCGGTTGGCTGTTTGACAGCGTCAGTGATAGCCGTCGTTATAACAGCGGTATTATGATTCGCGATGGCATAATTGTTAGTGTTAATGGCGCTATCGAGCAACCGGATATGGCTGGTGTAACAGTTATCGAGTTAGCTGAGTCAGAAACTATTTTGCCTGGGCTGATCGATTTACATGCCCACTACAATTTTAATTTGGTTGATAAGGGCCGCACTGAGGAAGTCGCCAACAACGGTATTATTTTTCTCGCCAACGGCGTGACGTCGACCTGGTCTGCCGGTGAATATTTCCCTGAGCGTGTTATTGCGCAACGTGATTTGATAGCGGCAGGACAGGCTATAGGCCCGCGTTTGTTTGCCTCAGGCCCTTATTTCGGCGCTTTTCGCTGTGAATATAACGTCAAGGTGGCCGCCGATGAATGTATAGCTTGGCCCAATAATATTACCGAGCAAGAGATTCGGTCAGAGGTGGATAAATGGGCGCAACAGGGCGTTGTCAGTATCAAAATAAAGCAGGCGACACCGGCCGAAGCAAACATCCTGATTGATCAGGCGCATAACAACGGCATGACAACTACTGGGCATTTAGTAAATTACCACGTTGAATACGACGTCACCACACGGGCTGCGATACTGATGGGCATCGATCGTATCGAGCATCAGCTTACACCCTCGTTAGGCGGCACTGACCCAAGAAGTGCTGACGTACCGGAGATAGTCGCCTTGATGTTAGAGCATCAAGTGTATTACGGCCCCAACTTACAGATGTATGGCAGCGTTAATGAGCGCAATAAGCACCCTGACCAGATGATCTGGGTGAATGAGGCAAAATATTTTACCCCGTATAGCCAATCCCTTCTTGCCAAGCGTGGCACGCCATCGCCGGAAGCCAGTGAGGAGGAATATGCGCAGCGAGTACTTGAATTGATGGCATTGTATAAGGCCGGTGGAGACAACCTGCTAATCGTTGGTTCCGATGAGCCGGTCTACACCAGTCTGTTGCCGGGCTTTGCCTATCATCGGGAATTGCTGGCGATGACCTATGCCGGCCTGCCTACCAGCGTGGTGTTAAAAGCAGCGACCATCAACGGCGCTAAAGCCCTTGGTGTTAGTGACCGGCTGGGCTCTGTCGAAGTCGGCAAGCTTGCCGACCTTATCGTGGTCAGAGGTAACCCGCTTGAGGATATTAAAGCGGCCCGCAATATCCACCTGGTTATTAGCGCCGGTGTAGTTCACGATTCGCAGGTAATACTACAATCTGTGGAAGGAAAAATTGGCCCTAAAGATGCTGATGATCATGCGGACTGGGAATGGGAAGTCAAACCGCTACGACAAAGTGAATAGCAGACCTAAAGCAGACAAAACAGCGTTGCTTGAATAGCTTCTTAGCAGGTACTGACTTATTTTCAAGCCATCACAAACCTACCACTATGAGCAACAACAGAACTATTCATACAATCTCGGAGTACCGAGTAAACTAAGGAAGATAAAATGACAATTTCCAAATATGCACTTGTGATTACGACTATCGGGTTATTGACTGCTCCGCTGACACTAGCCGCTGACACAATTTTGCACCCGTTGGTGATTAGTAAACAAGAGCTTGCCAGCGATATTAAGCAACACCCAAGCGTGACGATTGAAACTCACGACGACGGCAGTAAAGGCTTAGATGTATTTTCGATGTTAAGTAGTGATAGTAAATTCGTCGTCGGTAAATACCAGTCCGAAGCAACAAGAGAAGTGATTAACGAGCCCTACGGCGTCGATGAGTACATGCATTTCTTGGAAGGTGGCGTCACCCTGACCTCTAGCGACGGCACCGTCACTGAGATTAAAGCCGGCGATTCTGTCAGCATTCCAAAAGAGTGGACTGGCATATGGGATACGCAAGGCTACACTAAGATTTACGTTATCTATTCTCCTGACGAAGCATTTGAATAACGGTATCCTTCTATCTTGACGAACTAGGCTAGCTTGCCTGAGTTAGTCGCCAGCTACCTAGTCGTTACGCCAGTGATGACGGCGTTATTTTGTAAAAAAATAGATAGAGGAGAAATGGATGGGCATTTTAGATAAGGCAAAAGAAATTACCGATAAAGTGACAAACTCCGTCACCGAATTTAGTAGTGACGAAGCCATTGCTTCAACCGTTATGAAAGCTGTTGAAAAACAAGAAAAAGTAAATGCTATTCTTAAACAGAGAGGCTCTGGCTATCGGGTAAGCGGCATAGATCTGCAGATGGGTATTCCGCCAACTATTACCTTTGGTGTTCGTCGTGTGGCTAGTGATGCTGAAGGTACCCAAGAACATAAAATAACAGGTGATAAAGAAATATAGATTTGAGGTAAAAACATTTGAAACACATAGCCACTAATGTTGATGACAACATAATTCAAATGCGTGCCAAGGCTACGGAGCAATTAAAAAAACCAGGCTTTGCGATGGATCGATATTTTTATCGCTCGCATGTCACTTACGAAACTGAGTTAACGCAGATTATTTATAAGAGCTGGTTATATGCCGGCCATATCTGTCAGCTTAAAAAAATTGGTGACTACTTCTTATTTGATGTGGGTGAAGATTCCATTATTCTCAGTAAAGGTAGCAATAGTGAGATTCATGGTTTCCATAATGTTTGTCGCCACCGTGGTGCCCGAGTGGCTGAACAACCTCAGGGAAATCGAAACACCTTTGTTTGTCCCTATCATGGCTGGGTTTATAACAGTGATGGTTCACTGAAAGCCGCTCGTCATATGGAAATGAAGGAAGGTTTTGATGCTAGCTGTTATGGCTTGAAAAATGTACAGGTCAATATCTTTCAAGGACTAATCTTTATTAACTGTGATCTAGAGGCCGCGGCATTTCTTCCTCAACTGGAAAATATCAGCAGGCAATTAGAGGCCTACGATCTCGACAATGCAAAAATTGCCCATGCTCAAACCTATACAGTCGAGGCAAATTGGAAACTGGTGCTGGAAAATTATTTAGAGTGTTATCACTGCGCTACTTCACACCGCAGCTATGCCAAAAGGCATACCCTACGGGAGCTTGAACATGACGTAGAACAACTTAATAAGGACATGCTTGAGCGCGCTGAAGGCGTGACGGCGGTGGACGGTATTGGTGAAGAATACTCGGCGATTTATAAACAAGCCATAAATTTTGGCGCCTGCGTTTATGCCAGTCGCTATGCACTCTATGATGGTTTTGACACTGGCAGCGAAAGCGGTAAGGCCGTTGCGCCACTAATGGGTAATTTTAAGGGTTTCGATGGAGGCACTGCTGATATTCAATTAGGCCCATTAACATTCATGCTGAACTATCCCGATCACTGTGTGTTGTATCGCTTTACTCCGAGAGGCATTACTACAACCGACATGGAAGTTGTTTGGTTTGTTAAGGGTGATGCTGAGGAAGGGAAAGACTATTCGAAAGAGGATGTTATTTGGTTGTGGCATAAAACCGCAATGGAAGATGAATACATTATTCTAAGGAATAATGCCGGGGTGAATTCTCACTTCTTTGAGCCTGGCCCCTACCATCCTGAATTTGAGTTTCTTTGTATTGAATTTATTGATTGGTATTTGTCTGTGATAGCGCAATAAGGAGCGATACCTAACAATCAAAAAAAGCATCTTGCCGCGAACTTGGAGCATTACCGCCCACAGCCACCGCGCTTGTTAAGCAAAGCCTTAATTGCCGCGTTAACAAATTCTTAGGTAAACATAATTGATCCAATAAGGAGAAAAAGCTATGGACCATGTCAATGAGTATGACGAATCAATGTTAGCCGCAATGGATTTAATATGGGGCGAAGGATTTATGGCGCCAGGAGGAGAAGGAAATGTTGACCTGTTGGTAAAAGGTCTGGATTTAGCCGGCAAAAAGGTATTGGATATTGGCTGTGGCCAGGGTCGCCCAGCCTGTATTTTAGCGCAAAAATATGGTGCCCATGTGACCGGCACAGATCTCGAAGCCCATCTGATAAAACGTTCAATCGCCCGTGCTGAAAAAATGAGTTTAAGCCAACAGATAGAATTTATCCAAGTCAAGCCAGGCCCCCTTACCTTCCCGGATAATAGTTTTGATTTTGTTATCAGCTCTGGAGCATTCACTCAAATAGACGATAAAATCGCGATGTATAGGGAGTGCTTACGAGTATTAAAGCCCGGCGGGGTATTAAGTTGCTATGACTGGATGAAAACCGAAGGTGATTATAGCGATGACATGCTGTATTGGTTTAAAGCCGAAGGCTTGACCTATGCTATGCGAACGCCCCAACAACATTTGACCTTATTGCAACAGGCAGGTTTTTCTAACCCCGAAATTGATGACCGATCACGGTGGTATCGACACAATGCTCACAGAGAGTATGAACTCATAAAATCTGAATTATATAACGACATCGTAGATTTAATAGGTATCGCGGAGGCTGATGATTTTGTTGAAAACTGGCGCGCTCTAACTATTGTCTGTGAAAAAAAAGAGATGCTGCAGGTGTACACCAGAGCATATGCTGGATAATAGCTAAATCAGCAGATTTCATATTACCAAATAGTAGCACTTAGTTCGGCCGGAGTTGGAACCACCATGTTTGTGAGCTTAAGGCACTCAAATAGCACTGATTGAGCTAGGGACAAACTACGATAAATTTGCTCAGTGGTGGCATCAACAACATAAGCAGTCTTCATCCGGCATAAGCCAATTTGAACGAGCTATTAAATTTACCTCCGACGGCAAGGCACTTGATATAGGTTGTGGTGCTGGCGGCAGATTTATTGGTATATAACAACACAGCGGCTTCAATGTTACCGAGCTTGATGTATTAAAAGAAATGGTTAAGTTGGCTAATAGTAACTACTCTGAATACACGTATATAGATCAAGATGTTTGCGGCTAGAGACCACAGAAATATTTCATTTTATGGTTATCTGGTATAGTATTTTTCATTTCTCATTGGGTAAGCAGAAACCGATTATAGCTAAGTTACATCAGATGCTAGCGAAAACTAATATATTGATATATACCGTAGGCAATGCTCAGGTCGAATATGCTGATCTGTGGCATGATGCTAGCTTCTATTACAGATCCATTGGTATTAACGGAAATTTTGCAGCTGCTGTCAGAAAATAAATTGTCTATGCTGCATTTAAAGCTAGATTATTACCCAGAAAAATATATTTATACAATTAACAACAAACCTTAACAAAGCCATCAATTCGGCGGCCTTGAGTAAAGCTATCGGAGCATCATGAAACCACGACTATTAATATCACTAATTGTTACCCATATATCTATGGCTGTTGGCGGATTCGCAGTAGGGATTTATGCGCTGCCTATACTAATTGCGCCACCCTCACCAAGCGATATTGAAATACAGTCAATGTCTTTACAAGCGGGCTATAGCGCTGAATTTAATAAAGACCTAAAAGGTAGCGATGCATTGCATTGGGGAGAGGGAACGGTTTCGATAGGCGAAGGTTATGTCACTTTAATTGGTAAACTTGCACCAGGGCCTGACTATAAACTGTATTTGTCACCTGAGTTCGTGGAAACAGAAGTTGAATTTGAACAGTTGAAGTCCTCTATGGTAATGGTCGGCGATATAAAAACGTTTGAAAACTTTGTGGTAGAAGTGGCATCTGACATTGATCTACTACAATTTAATACTGTCGTAGTTTGGTGCGAAACCTTTGGAGAGTTTATTACCTCAGCCAAATATCGTTAATTAATAAGGTTGGCCTGATAAAATTAAAAAGTCTATGCAGTTGCATAGTGATAACACTAAACAGTTTTACGATCAAAGTTTTAAGCATGCGTTAGGAATGGAATTGACTGGATTTTATTTAGTCAATTTATAGCACTTCTCTCCTTCTGAGAAAAAATCTAAGTGCTTAGAATTATTAGCTAAACACTATATAGAGCAAATACTTTTTGCCATAAAAATCAGTATTTTGGCTAAGACTACCGCTGCCTACTAAACGATGTCCGGAACTGATTTAACTCTTAAAGGATATCTATAGCATGCAAAATTAGCGACTGAGGAGAAATTTTTCAAGGAGTTTAGTTTTATTAACATAGTTAAAAACCTGTTGTTCAAAATACCCTTGTATACAAACTATATCTACGCTCTAAACGAATGATGAGTAGGCGGAGTATTCTCAACCATTTTCAATATTTAACTATTCCATTAGCTAGCATAAGCCGATAGTTTAATTAGAAAATTTAGCCTATAACTATCAACAAACAGATTAGCGCATTTTTATAACAAGCCGTTAACATAGACATAGAACAGCTTATGGTATTTATTAATATAGTAAAGTTGTAGGAGGACCGGATGCATCGATTGGTTGTGTTAATTGCTAGTATAACGGTTTGCTTGAATGTGCTCGCTGCTACCAACCTTAATTTACTGACTGATAAGCGTATTGAGAAATGGCATCCTAAAGTGTTTTCTGATGAATCAATTTACACCACAGCTGAACATAATAACCGTCTGGCCTTGCAAGCAATCAGTAGTAATTCAGCGTCAGGGCTAGTCCTCAAAAAGAAAATTGATCTCACTATAACTCCTTATATAAACTGGAGCTGGTTAGTAGAAAAGAAGCTGCTTGAGTTAAATGAACGTAGTAAAAATGGCGATGACTTCGTCGCTCGAATTTACGTGGTTATCGACGGTGGCCTAATGGTCTGGAAAACTAAGTCATTAAACTATGTCTGGTCAAGTAACCAAGCTAAAGGCTTAGTTTGGAACAACCCATTTGCTGGTGCAAACGTCAAAATGATGTCGATCCAAGGCAAGGAATCTCAGGCAGGTCAATGGTATGAAGAAAAACGTAATGTATACCAAGACTTGATTAGTGTGTTTGGTGACAAAGGTAGCGCCGACGCTAACCGGAACGCTTATCAATATATAAATATTATTGCGATTATGACAGACACTGATAATAGTGGCAAAGAGGCAGAGTCTTATTATGGTGACATAATATTCAGTGCACTGTAGTAAGTAATATAGTGTCGACGATCAAAAATTATTTTTCTACACGACAGAAACTAACTAATCATACGGCGACTACAGGCGTTATATGTTCACAGAGGTTATATGAGTACTAACGTTAAAAATATCGCAAAGATGTTATTGTCCGATAGCTGGTACACGCTACATAAATATTCATTCGATTACAAAAAGCCTAATGGTGACTGGGAAAGACAGGAGCGGGAAGCCTATGATCGCGGTAATGGCTCGACAATACTGCTCTATAATGTGGAAAAATCTAGTGTTATTTTAACCCGTCAATTTCGCCTGCCAACATTTGTTAATGCTAATACTGATGGAATGTTAATTGAGGCTTGTGCTGGATTATTAGATCAAGATAATGCAGAAGATTGCATCAGAAAGGAAGCTGAGGAAGAGACTGGCTATAAAATAGCTAAAGTAACGAAAATATTTGAAGCCTATATGTCGCCTGGGTCTGTTACTGAAATACTTTATTTCTTCGTCGCTGAATATTCAGCCGCTATGAAAGTTTCTGCTGGTGGAGGTTTAGAACATGAACAGGAACATATTGAGGTATTAGAACTCGATTTTAATGATGCTTATGGGATGATAGATTCGGGGGAGATTATGGACGGTAAAACAATTATGTTACTTCAATATGCAAAATTAAATCACCTTTGCTAGCTGGGTGAATTTATATAGATTTATATATTACAGCCCCGTCAATATCGTTGTAATAGAAAAATGATGACTTCTATAGACTACGCCGCCTTGCTTTAGGTGATTATAAATAGTGTATTATATTTTTCTATGAGCGCCGCGGTAATTATAGGTTATTAAAATAATATGACATCTAAAAATACTTTTTAATACTATCAATAATATTATTAATCCAATTCTTGGTACTTTCGATATCGCCTTATGATCGGGCAGACTGGGCACTTGAAAATGTATTAGTTATCGTCTTTGTAATCATTATGGCTATATCTTGCAACCAATTCCCATTTTCGAGAATATCTTATAGCTTGATGTTTGTATTTGTCAGCTTGCATGAAATAGGCACCCATTATACCTATGCTCTTGTTCCCTATGATTCGTTTTTAACCGCATATTTTAATTTTAGTCTTAATAAAACTATGGGCTGGAGCAGAAATAATTTTGATAGGTTGGCGCATTTTTCCTATGGCCTGTTATTGGCCTATCCCATTAGAGAGGTTTATTGCCAAATTGCTAATACTAAGGGATTTTGGAGCTACTTATCCCCACTAAATTTTATTATGGCAACATCAATGATATTCGAACTGTTTGAGTGGGGTGTTGCAGAGTTATTTGGTGGCGATCTAGGAATGGCCTATTTAGGTACCCAGGGTGATGTCTGGGATGCACATAAAGATATGACACTGGCGAGTCTAGGCGCTTTGATAGCTATGGCGATAACTCTATTTATAAATATGCGCTTTCAAAAAAAATTTACTGAGGAGTGGAACTTAAGCTTAAACATAGCGCGTAATAAACCACTAGGAAAAGATGAGATAAAAAAAATGACAAGTAAAAACAAAAAAACTGTCGAGACACTTCAGTTAATCATCGATAATAGTACTTCACTTGCTATTGGAGCTAACTGAGCTTAATTGTTAGATTTGCAAGAAATTAGCGATTGCTGCTATGACAATAATAATTCGTTAACAGTTCTTTGATACGCTTATTAGCTCTTTATCTGTCGTTGCAGTAATAGCAGGAATGAGTTTAACGTGCCATTCCTGTCAAAGCCCGAGACCTTGAAGCTAGAGATAATATTCCCTCTTTTTGGAGAATCAATTTAGCTAGTCTATAAACCTTTATAAATGAGTATCAGCAAGTAAACGTTACAGTTGATTTACAACTATATATTAACAATAAAAAATAGTAGTAAGATGACATGTCAAACCACTTACTATTAATATTATGAGGCAGTAACCATGAAATTTTTAGATAATTACCAAGAAGAGTCATATGCCCTGTTAAGAATAATGAGTGGCTTCTTATTCATTTGGCATGGCGCCCAAAAGTTTTTTAATTTCCCGATTGACTTTCCTTATGGACCACTAAATCCGCTGATGACTGCTGCTGGCGGTATCGAATTAATTGGTGGCATACTCATTATGGTTGGCCTATTTACGCGCCCAGTAGCTTTTATTTGTAGCGGCACAATGGCAGTGGCCTATTGGATGGCACATGGTTTAAATAACTTCTTTCCGATAGCTAACGGTGGCGAAATAGCGACATTATTTTGTTTTATCTTTTTATTCATAGCGGTGCGCGGTGCAGGCATTTGGAGTGTGGATAAAAGCCAGCGTGAAACAATATTTATCTATGACATAGCTTTAGTTAATAGTTTGAATCCGCAGTAAAACGACCACGACGCTCTCGTGGCAGAAACCGTCTAACAGCGGCGCACAGGCCTTCAGTCTATGGCGCCGCTAGCGATTACGCTGTCGCTATCTGCCCCAAGTTTTACCTCCAGAGCCACTTACGATAAAACCAAAGGCAATAGAACATATTGTATTACGCACAGACTAATATATGGCTGCATTGAACTTTATGTTGAGGTTCTAGGCGGTGCTATGGAGGCCTCACTTGCAGATGATATTGGTTTACCTCAATTAAGAGCAGGTACCTCTGTTATCGACATATTGGCTGTAAATGAAAAGCTAGCCAAAGCTGGTGGCGTCGTGGCAAAGTCTGGCGGTAATAATGTCGATCACTTCTGCCTTCAATTAGAACCCTTCACGAAAAAGTGCTTACACTCTATCTCCAAGCTAAGGGGTTGAAGTTGGTGAGTTTCAAGCAAGATATGGCGCCCAAGGGATGCGGCTCTCACTCTCTCTAAAAGATAATGTAAGTAATAATCTAGAACTGCGTGCAACTGTATAGAACAGCTGATGGGACATTAAAATAATGACTGACTGGCCGGCAGCCGTTATTCTAGTTAATGTATGAAAGGGGAGATGAATGAAGCGACGAATATTTGTTAAAGCGGGGGCTCTAGGCACTGTTGGAGCAATAAGTCTAGCTGCAATAGCCGATAACAGCCAACCGACGCCCGCCGAAATAAAGGGCCCTTTCTACCCACTAATTGCGCAAAAAGATAAAGATTTCGATCTTACTAAGGTTAATGGTAGTAAAATGGCCGCTTTGGGGCCACATATCTTTGTTTATGGAAGTGTTTACGACTCTGATGGGCAGCCGATAGAGAATGCTATAGTTGATGTGTGGCAGGCTAATGCGGCTGGGAAATATCGACATCCACATGACTCTAGCCTAGTGCCGGTAGACGAAAATTTTCAGGGCTGGGCGATAGTTCAGACGGGGAAAGACGGCAAATTCAAATTTAAGACCGTATTGCCTGGTTCTTACCCAGTTGGCCAGGGATGGGTTCGACCTCCACATATTCATTTTAAAGTGACGAAAAGAGAGTATGTTGAACTCATTACCCAAATGTACTTTCCTGGAGATGCTTTAAATAAAATTGATAAATTGCTTCAGAAAAAAAATAAAGATCAGCAAAAACTTATGATTGCGCAAAAGTCTTCTGATCAACCGAATACATTTTATTATCGCGTAGTACTTGATAAAGCATAAAATGGACTGTGTATCGGTTGTTGACCCCACCGCTACCAGCCTCATAACAATAGATTTACTGTTAACAAAAAACTAGCAACCGGAAACTATATGAAATTACTAGTACGTAACTTAGATCGATTAACCACAGAAGAAGAACTGAAGGTCTTGTTTCAAGAATTTGGGGCAGTACAATCTTGCAAGTTAGTCATCGACCGAGATAGTGGTGCGTCTAAAGGTTTTGCATTTATTGAAATGCCAAAATCAGGTGAAGCAAAGGCTGCAACTAAAAATCTCAACAACAAAGCTGTCGGAAGCAATAAAATACGAGTTAAGAAGGCTGAAGATAAAAAAGAATAGCCATTAGATCAACCTGGACTGGCAGCGCTACAAGCGTTAGTCAATCAATAGAGATAAGAGCTACATGAATGATTTTTACGCACAATTAATTACTATCTTTTTAGGGTTTTTCGCAATCATGAATCCTATCGCCAATACCGCAGCTTTTGCTGGGTTGGCCGGCGACAAAAGCAGAGAGGAACAAATTAAAATTGCGACTAAGGCTCTGTTAATTACATTTTTTTTAATTCTGGCCTTTTCTTTACTTGGCAAAGCCATTTTTCACTTATTTGGTATCACTGTCTATGCATTGAGAATAACCGGCGGCATTTTGGTATTTCTGGTGGGATATCATATGCTTAATGGACATAGCTCTAAGCTGCATTCAGCTGAGCATGATGATGAATCGGATATTGCGGTATCACCTTTAGCAATCCCGCTACTTGCTGGCCCCGGTACTATTGCTACCGCAATGAATTACTCGTCGTCCGGAGGAATGACCGGAATACTAATGACAGTATCTGTATTTGCAGTTTTATGTCTTATAACTTTCATCTGCTTTATTTTTAGTTCAAAAATCTTGATCTTTATAGGGGAAAGTGGACTTGAAATTGTGACCCGATTAATGGGGTTGATTCTCGCGGTTATCGGTACACAAATGGTCATCAATGGAGTAACCGATGTGGCAACTACAATGAGTTAGCAAGACCATGAAAATTCGCCTGCACGGTTTTATCTCAGGCAGTACCCCCGACGCACTATCGTTAGGAGTTGTAATCAACCATGCCCGATCTTAAAAGAAAAATAATTATATCCATCGGCAATAATAAAGATGCATCTCGATTATCAGGCTTAGCAGCAAAGCTATTCCATCAAGCCTATACTGGCAACATGTCTGCAGCTACGCTGGAATCATATATCAGCGAAAGTTTTAGCCTTTGCCAGCAGCAGACCCAATTGGCAGACCCTACTGTAACTACTCTTTTAGTAGAGGTAGAAAATGAATTAGTTGGCTATGCTCAACTGCGTTTAAATAAAATCCCGATGGCAGTCAATTTGGATATATCAGCAGAGCTATGGAGAATATATATTGATAAATCAAGCCATGGCTTGGGCGTAGGTCGACAATTACTGTCAAAGGTTGGGGAAATAGCTAGTGAGATGTCCTATGAAAATATTTGGCTTGGCGTCTGGGAGCAAAATCTAAAAGCAATCGCCTTTTATAAAAAGCTTGGCTTTAAAGAAGTAGGGAACCATGAGTTTCATATCGGCGGCGAGACACAAAACGATTTAGTATTTACAGCATCTACAAATGCTCTCTAAAAAAGTTGGATAGATGCTTACATACTAGCCGCTCCATAGATATAAAAAAAAGACGACACCCCTCCTACTTTTAGTTATAAAAAAATGAAACCCTAAACTTTATAGTGAGATTAAAGCGTCAATGTATATGGTAGCTACTCGACTTAAAGAGGGAATCTTGCAGTGTCTATTTTATTTTTTATAATCAAAGTTGGCCAGCAGACATAAACTAGGCAGCCGCCTGTGAAAAAATATCTGCTGGTTTTATAAACTCATCTTTATTGTGTCATATGCTACCGCTTTACTATTTACTGCCTATTGCATTGTCGAAACAGGGCATTCTAGAGAGTCGCCTATCAGCATAATAGATACCACTGACATGATAATAATTATTGCATAGGGCTTTTAAGTAAGAAATAGACTGAAAGATTACTGTGATCTAGAAAGTAAAACAAATATATGGTTTCATAGGTTGTGGACTTTTAAACTTCTACCGTTATATTTTTATTATAAAGTGAATTGCATCGTAGAGGCCGATATGCAGTAAACTATACTGAATAGTCCACAATCTCGACGCTGAATAGCGCGTTATAATTAGTCACAATTGTTAATAAGAGAGGAAAAATGACTGCTATAGATATTGGTATAAGCAAAGAAAACAGAACAGAAATCTCAGAGGGTTTAAAAAGACTATTAGCTGACTCTTACACGCTCTATTTACAGACGCATAATTTTCACTGGAATGTGACAGGATCACAATTTCGTGAATTACACCTAATGTTTGAGGAACATTATACGGAATTAGCAATTGCTGTTGATGATATTGCTGAACGTATTCGTACACTTGATGTTCCTGCACCGGGTACTTATAAAGAATTTTCAAAACTCAGCTCCATTAAAGAGGTAGATGGTGTACCCAGTTCAGCCGAGATGGTTGAATTACTAATGAGAGGTCATGAACAGGTCATTAAGACTTCTCGTGAAGTATTGAAAATAGCGCAAGCTGCTGATGATGAATCAACCGCCTCATTAGTTTCTGATCGTATGCGTATACATGAAAAAACAGCTTGGATGTTGAGAGCAACTACTAAGACGTAGTGCGGCCAGACATAACTGCTGCCTACTAACAACAGAGGCTCTTCCGAGCCTGTGTTGCGCGGCTTTATTACACCCGTCTCTGTTATTTTTATTAATTAGGAAAAAATGAAATAAGAATGTGATATCGAAAAAGATTACTCCACAGCAGAATTTGTGGCAAAACTTGTCGCCTAGCAGACACGCTAGAAAGTGGTGAGCAATTTGAAATCCAAATAGCCAGTGAAACAATTTATGTGCCAGTAAGAGCTACCTATAATGTCGAACATGAGCATGATGACTCAGGTGACGAAATTGAGTTTCAAATAAAATGGCCACGTAAATAATATGTATGCATAGATGGCTTATCAATGTGCATGTAATACTGACCCAAGCGGCTAATAAAAACTAATGAAGCATCCTCAATATCAAGTTTTAATAAAATTTCTGCTACTATGCTTGTTGTTATTTTCTTATTTTATTTATTTATTTATCATATCAATATAATTTATTAACGGGTGGCATAGCGGCCTTAATAACATGGAGTTTTTTTGTCCTCTGTACGCCAGTTGCCGATGCTGGTTTTTTGTTAGACTTCCCCCTAAGACTTATATTCGGTATCCGCATGATATTTTCAGAAATTGTAGTGTGGATGATTGCTCTTTTAATAAATGTATTTTGCTTAACGTATTTTAGTGATTTTTATGAAACTACTTTTATTACTCAACTAATGAAAGTCATATTAACCAACCCTTATCCATATTGGATTGTTATTTTCTTGTCCGCCATTGGTACATTCCTTTCTATTCGATTCGGCGATGAATTACTGGATGTACTGCATCATAAAGACCGCTCCTTCTATCTACGTCATCACTTTAAACATGAAATACTTTTATTTATTTTTTTCCTAGTCGTTGTTTTTAGTTATTATGAAATCATTTCTACGTTAGGGATCACAATTGAAACCAACTAGATTTGATGAGGCTTACACTTAGGATATGAGCTTATCTTTATAGCTGCTATTGATTTTGATCCAAGTGGCTTTTAGCAGTATACCGACACTCGCTAAAAATGCAGGCTGCTCTATTTTTTCTGTTGGTACATAGGGGCCACTAAGCTCTGACACTGAATCTATTTTAACGATGTGCCAAATTTATGTAACTTTTACTGAACTAAAGTATCGGCCTTTGAGCTCCGGTGAATCGACTTATGTCAGTGTTAGATCGGCGGTTAGCTTACCGAGGAGACTACTACTTTTTAACAACTAAAATTTTTAACAAATTGACTTTGGGTAAATATAGCTATTGCTTAACGCGACTTAATGGGAGCTCAATGATCACCCACATTGCGTATTAGTCACAGTCTCTTTTAGTTAAAAAAAACAACAGTCGGTGCTTGCTCGCATATTTTATGCTGGCGGTGCATACTTTACTAATAACGAAAAGTAAGGGTTTAGCCATGAGTTTTTATGAAGATAAAGTAGTCCCACATATTATTAACTGTGCCTGCGGCACCAAACCAATTTTAAAACAGCGAGAGAAAGTAGTGCCATTAGCCAGTGGTAGAGTGTTAGAGATAGGTATTGGTACCGGCATAAACTTAGATTATTACGATGCCAGTAAAGTAGAGAAAGTGATCGGCTTAGACCCGTCGGAAGCGTCGTGGAAATTAGCGGGTGAGCGCGCGGCAAACTTACCCTTCGAAGTAGAATTTATTGGTCTGCCGAGTGAGCAAATACCGCTAGAAGACAACAGTATAGATACTGTATTAGTCACCTATAGCTTGTGCACCATACCTGACCCAGCAACAGCATTAGAAGGTATGCGTCGAGTATTAAAGCCCACTGGTAAACTAATTTTTTGTGAGCATGGCCAAGCGCCAGATATCAGTGTGAGCAAATGGCAAGACCGTATAAACCCAACCTGGAAAGTACTTTTTGGCGGCTGCAATATAAACCGCAACATTCCACAACTGTTGCGCCAAGGCGGTTTTACTATAGACAGCTTAGACAGTATGTATTTACCGAGCACGCCAAAGATCGCTGGTTTTAACTACTGGGGTATTGCCAGCTAGTGACTAATATTAGCAATTAAATATGCTCACTTTTATTAAAGTAAATTACTTCCCCAGTGGCTAAATTTACCTCACTAACAGAGGTGTTACCTAAGCGATAGTCTACCCACTTGGCGGTGTCGTTATGCTCCCAATGGGCAAGGCCACAACCAATAGAAATACCGTGAGCCACAATGACTATATTCTCGCCTTGATGCTGCTCAGCTTTTTCTTCTACCGCTTCAACAAAACGCTTACCTACTTCGTAGCGAGTCTCACCGTTAGGCGCGCGATGATGTTCATCAGCCATCATTTTGGCGAAAAAGTCATGTGCGTCAAATAACTCGTCAAAACTCATGTCTTCAAAATCGCCTACACCAAACTCCATCAAGCGTGCGTCTAAACCAATTATTGCGCCGCTATTAAGCGCTATTTGCTTAGCAGTGTTGTGGGCACGCTGTAATGGACTGGCATAAATAGCATCTACTTGTGCTAGGTAATTATGAAAATACTTCCCCAACATAATCGCTTGACTTTCACCTTCCTTGGTTAAAGCGGTGTCAGTATGGCCATGCCAAACTTTATTGATATTGGCAAAAGTTTGCCCATGACGTACCAATAGCACTCTGCCAGTCTCTGACATTAATAATTCCTCAATTTGATTAATTCAGTAGATGCTTAATCTCGTTTAATGCCGCGTTGGCATTGAGATAGTCACGTACTATGGGGTAATGGGTATTTTTATATTTTAACACTAAAGCTGGGTAGCCTTGGGATGAAATTTGTTGGGCAAAATCTCGCTGGCGTTTAAATTGCTGCTCTACTTCAATGGAAGTTAGATCTTGCTCAAATTGATCAACAGTGAAGTGATCATCATTTTCTGCTAGCTCTTGAGCTAAGACCACTAATATCGGTATATCCGACGGATTCATTGCACGCAAATAGTAAGCCTGTTGAATAGCATTCACCATCGCTTCCTCTAGCCCCTGGCGTTTGGCGGCAATTGCCCCGCGACACGAATTATAAGTAGAGCGCCGCGGCGTATTTAAACGCCAAAATTCATAGTTAAACTGAGTGCCTAACTTGTGCTCAATTTCATGCCAATAACCTTCAATAGTTTCACGCATACCTTGCGCCATGGGCTGATCACTATCTGGGGCTAAACCAGCTGCTACATATTCTACCACTACAGTTGGGGGCAAGTTTGCCTGAATGGCATCCCAAGTTGGCCTAAAGCCCCAGCACCAACTGCACATTGGGTCATAAATATAATACAGTGTGGTTTGCTCAGCCTCTGGCAATGACCGTTGTGTGAATGTCATTAGTTAGTTAACGCAGTCAATAGATCTTTGCCACTAATACCTTGTGCTAACCCGCCTTGTTCAGCCAGATGCACCATAGCGACTAATTTTTTATTGGCGGGGCACGGTACACCTACGGCTTCCCCCTCGGCTACCACCACGGCATTTAAATAATCTATTTCAGTTAATTTATCACTGCTTAAATCCCACCACATAGAGGCCCGCACAGTTGGGTCTACAGCTAACATTTTCTGAGCTATTAATTTAAAAATAAAATTTGGTAGCGACAAAATAATAGGAATTACCGGCCCGGGAACTGCCGCTACTTTAGGCATTTTTATATCTTTGGCTTTGGTTACCGCTATTAATTCGCGCATTAGTAGCGCCATAACACGGCGATAAGCGCTGTCTTCGATCATTTGTTTTACCGGAATATCAGCCAAGGCGTTTACAGCGTTAGCCAAATTAAGCTGCAGCTTGGCCCACAATAAAGCCTGCATATGATCACAACTTTGGGCCGGCAATAATGGGCTATTTATATGCGCCGCGATATTGCGGGCAATAGCTGGGCAATCAGCTAGCTCTTCAATACTTAGACTGCCTTCAGAGCCGCGATGCAAATGGCCATTTTTTGGCTCAGCCACATTGAACACCACCATGGCGCGCATAACTTTGTTATTGGGAAATTTAGCTTTAACGCCTTGCTCTGAACCCAAGCCATTTTGCACACAAAAAATAACTGTATTGGGCCCAACGAAAGTGGGTAAATCAGCTAAAGAGCTATCAACTGCGGTACATTTAACTGTAATCCACAGATAGTCACACGCTTGCGAGGCAGCTGCTTCAGCCAGCTTATCGACGGAAATAAACGAAACTGTGCCTATATTGGCTATGTGATCTTGATAGTCGGTTAACATTAAACCATTACGTAGCTTTGCTTGTACCGACGGCCGCGCGACCAAGCTTACATTCATCCCGCTATTAATCATTGAGCCGGCGAGATAACCACCAATAAGCCCTGCACCAAAAACTACATGCTGCATTTTCTCTCCGTTAAGCAGTGACGGCCCGCTTGGCCAGGCAAATTAAGCAAAGTTAAGTCGCCAACTTTGTCGTTTTGCACTAGGTTTAACTATTAGTGTCTATTATATAGGTCAAACCAACAGTTGCCATGCAAACATCAACCGCCGCACCACAACTATTAGCGATTCGTGATATAGACCTCCAAGCTGTTGGGGGCAAAGCCTATGGCTTGGCCAAACTGGTTGGCATTGGACTAGCTGTACCCGATGCGTTTGTGATCATTAACGCGCAAAAACATACTGACATAGATGGGCTAGCTGACTTCTATCAGTCTATTGGTGGTGGCCTAGTTGCGGTGCGCTCGTCAGCGATTGGTGAAGACGGCGTTGACAGCTCTTTTGCTGGGCAATATGAAACCATTTTGAATGTTGAGGGCATGACTGCATTGAAGCATGCCATTAACCAATGTGTTGCCTCACTTAATAGCAGCCATGCCAGTGCTTATAAACAACAACAAACTGATAGTAGCGAAGCATCTATGTGTGTGGTGGTGCAACGCATGATACAACCCAAGGCAGCCGGCGTATTGTTTACCGCCGACCCTGTTAGCGGCCGCCATGACCGACTGGTGATTGACGCCGTCGCTGGCTTAGGCGAAGCCTTAGTCAGCGGTGAAGTCACCCCCGACCACTATGAGCTAAACCTTAATAATGAGTTGTGCCAGCAAGAGCTAAGCAATGAGCTGGCGTTACTCAGCCACGACCACATTAAAGCATTAGCCGATGGCGCGAGAACCGCCAGCGAACAGCTAGCAGCGCAGTTAGACATGGAGTGGGCGATTGACGCTGATGACAACTTATACTGGCTGCAAGCACGCCCGGTGACGACATTAGGTACTGACTTAAATGAGCTAGATACAGCCATTGACCAAAGCGATGTGATTACCCGCTGCAATGTTGGCGAAATGATGCCCGGCGCAGTTTGCCCGCTGACGTTTTCAGTGCAGGGCCGAGCGATAGAACATGGCATGCAGCACATGCATGTATGTTGGGGCGTGCGGCCAGCGATCACCGAAGAGTGGACTCAGTTAAATTTGTTTTTTGGCCATATGTTTCTAAACATGAGCGGCGGGATGAAAAGCGCTAGTTATGTTTCGGTCAATACCGTTGAGACTATGGCACAGAGCTTGTGTGGTCGCCCTATTGCTGAATTGAAAGAGCCTGATTATAAAGCATCGCGCTGGCGGCGCTGGTATGGCAGTTTTAAATTTTTGCGTTATTGCATGGCCGCTAAAAAAACTATTATCGAGTTTGAGCAGCGCTTTGATCTATTAGCGGTGACGTTATTAGACGAACCTAAAGCCATGATAGCGAAGCTAGATGAGATGCTGCCTTGGCTAAATGAAGTCACCGAAGTCCATCTGCGCTCGTCTGCCAGCTCTGGGCTGATGGAGGGGATTGTGCAAGGAATTGTCTCTGAGGGGCAACGCCCACCAACGACTAAGCAACAAGCAGATGCAGCTAAGCTGTTTGCTGGCGCCAGTGATGTTGAAAGTGCCTTATTGGTTGCCCATTTAGACAGCGTGGTAGATAAAATTGCTGACCACCCTGACAGTCGCGAGGTGTTTGCTAAAGGTGATAGTGAAGCGGCGCTTAAGTGGTTACAGAGTCTTGCGTTGTTACAAGATAGCCAGGCCGCAAATGCCGGTACTGCGTTTAAAGAATTTTTAGCTCGCCATGGCCATCGCTCCTATCGTGAACTCTGCGTTAGAGAACAAGGTTGGATTGACCGTCCCATAGCGGTGGTCGAAACCATGCAAGCCGCCTTAAAAGCGAGAGATAGTGGCAATTACACGCCAAAACAAACACCTAAAATTAATTTAACTGGGCTCAGTCGCGCGCTGCGCTGGCTGCTGCCAAAAGCCCACTATGCCATTCGCCAGCGTGAACATACTAAGTCGATGATGGTAATGACTACCCATCGCTTAAAACGGGGCTATCGCCATTTAGGGGAGTTATTAGAACGAGCAGGTCATTTAAGCGATGCCGACTTAGTATTCTTTTTAACCCATGACGAGCTAAAAACCTTTTGCCATGCGCCTGCTGCTAGCAGTAATCAATTGGCTAAACAGCGGCGAGTGGCTTTGTCGTTTCATGAGAAGCTGGCGTTTGATGATATTTATGTGGGCAACCCTGAGCCAATTGTTTACCAGGCTAGCGAATCAACTGTGGAAGGTGAGCTAATTGGTCGCCCAGTAAGCTTAGGTGTGGTTGAAGGCTATGCGCGAGTAGCAACAACGCTAAGTGAAGCCGCCGGCTTACAACCGGGCGAGATATTAATCACTCCTATTACCGATGTTGGCTGGACTCCATATTTCAGTTCCATTGCCGGTTTAGCTACTGATGTTGGCAGTGCCGTGTCCCATGGGGCAGTAATTGCGCGCGAATATGGTTTACCTGCTGTTGTAAATTTACGCATTGCCACTAAAGTATTCAGCACTGGTGACTATGTGCGCCTAGATGCCGATCACGGTACTTTAAGCCGCATAGCCCCCCCCAATAATAGTTAATATTAATAACAAATAGGGATACAACAATGAGATCATGGCTAAAAGCTATCGGCTTCATATTACTAGTGCTCGTTATAACTGCCGCGCTTGCCTTCTATCAACCTTGGGCTAAATACTCCCCTGCTGGCATGAATGGAACTTTTTTAGAGGATGAGCGGGTCGAGAACTTTCGTAATATGGATAAGCTTTATCCGTCACAACTTATTCACAAAGCCGAGCAAACTCATCAGTGGCCAGTTGACCCTAAGCCACTTGAATTCAATTATGAGTTTGATGGCAAAAATATTGCCCTGTCAGATAATCTTGAGCGCACTAATACTACCGGTTTAATTGTGATTAAAGACGGCGTTATTATCCACGAACAATATCGTCTAGGTGAAACTAAAGATAGCTTGCACACCAGCTGGTCGGTGGCGAAAAGTTTCGTCGCTACCATCGTCGGCATGGCAATTGACGATGGTTTAATTGCCAGCGTTGATGATTCAGTCCAACAGTATATACCCGAGCTAACGGGTAAAGCCTACGGTGAGGCAACAATTAAAGATGTATTGCAAATGTCGTCCGGAGTAGATTTTTTTGAATCTTACGGCGCTGCTGGTAGTAACACGGCATTAGCCTTTTCAGACGTACAAAAAATAACTAATGCTGCATGGATATTTGGCCTCAACATGAACGAGTTAGTTGCTGACTATGGCACGAAAGAAGAGCCTGGCACACGCTGGGAATATCGCTCTAGCGATACTCAAGTATTAGGTTGGCTAGTTGAAAAAGTAATGCAAAAACCATTTGTAGAAATTATTGAACAGCGGCTATGGCAGCCTGCAGGCATGGGGTCAGATGCCAATTGGTTAGTAGACAGTAGCGCTCAGAAGTCAGCGGTTACTTTTTGCTGCCTTAACGCAACCCTGAGAGATTTTGCTCATTTAGGCGAGTTATATCGCTTAGGAGGTAATTGGAATGGTAAGCAATTGTTATCGAGAGAATGGATAGTGGAAGCCACTACTCCTGACCGTCCACATGTACAGCCAGAAAATGTGAGGAAGTATCGTGGTTATCAATATCAATGGTGGGTACCCAAAGACTATGATCGTGAATATTTTGCCTCAGGTATTTGGAGCCAACATATTTGGGTAGATGAAAAGCGCGGCGTGGTTATTGCCCGTACTGCAGTAGACCCAAACTTTACTGCCAATATGAACGAGAACGTAACAATGCTGCGAGCAATTTCAGCCTATGTTAGCCAGTAATTAAAGATGTTGGATAACTAGCAGATACAAAAAGCCCAGCATCTGCTGGGCTTTTTGTATCTTACATGTTGCTCCGCCAGTTAAATAACCGCCGCTAACCGAGTACCTTGATCTATTGCACGCTTGGCATCAAGCTCCGCCGCTATGTCAGCGCCACCAATTAAGTGATAAGGCTTAGTTAGGCCATCAACGAGTTCCCGCAGTGGATCTTGGCCCGCACACAGAATGATGTTATCCACATCAAGTACTTTTTCTTCACCATTAATTACAATGTGCAAGCCGGCATCGTCTATTTTCTTGTATTCACAACCGGGCATCATCTTAACGTTTTTGTTAATCAGACCAGCACGATGAATCCAACCGGTCGTTTTACCTAAGCCGCCGCCAACTTTAGATTGCTTACGTTGCAATAGTGAAATTTCACGGGCCGGTGTTGGCACTTGGGCCTGGATTCCTTCGATACCACCCCTAGCTGTCATTGTCATATCCACGCCCCATTCTTTCATGAAGGCCTCAATATTAAGACTCGTTGGCTCACCGCTATGGACAAGAAATTCCGACACGTCAAACCCGATACCGCCGGCACCAATAACCGCTACTTTTTTGCCAACTGGTTTACGATGTTGAATAACATCTAGGTAATTCATTACTTTTTCGTGGTCAACGCCTTCGATATTTGGCGTGCGCGGGGCAATCCCAGTGGCCAATACTACTTCGTCGAAGTCACTGTTGTTTAACAGTTTGATATCGACGCGAGTATTAAGTTTTAACTCGACCTTACGCAGCTCTATTTGTCTACCAAAATAGCGTAGAGTCTCTTCAAATTCTTCTTTGCCAGGGATTTGCTTGGCGATATTAAACTGACCACCGATTGTATCAGCAGAATCAAACAATGTGACTTGATGACCGCGTTCCGCTGCGCTAACAGCAAACGCCAGACCAGCAGGACCGGCACCAATCACTGCCAATTTTTTCACTGCAGTGGTTGGAATAATATTTAACTCAGTTTCGTGACAAGCGCGTGGGTTAACCAAACAGCTAGTCATTTGACCATTAAACACATGATCTAGGCAGGCTTGGTTACAACCGATACAAGTATTGATTTCGTCGGCTTTGTTAGCTGCCGCTTTAGCCACAAAGTCTGGGTCAGCCAAGAACGGCCTAGCCATCGACACCATATCTGCATCACCGCGCTGCAACACTTCTTCGGCAATTTCTGGCGTATTAATGCGGTTAGAGGTAATAACAGGTATATCGAACTGATCACGAAATTTAGCCGTTACCCAGGTAAATCCTGCCCGTGGCACTTTAGTGGCGATAGTAGGAATACGTGCTTCGTGCCAACCAATACCGGTGTTGATAATCGTCGCACCGGCTTTTTCTACGGCTTTGCCCAAGGTCACAATCTCATCATAACTACTGCCACCTTCAACTAAATCAAGCATTGAAAGACGGTAGATAATAATAAATTTTTCACCAACCGCTTCACGCACGCGACGCACAATTTCTACCGGCAAACGCATACGATTTTCGTAACTGCCGCCCCATTCATCATCACGCTGATTAGTACGGGCTGCCAAAAACTGATTAATAAAATAGCCTTCAGAGCCCATAATCTCTACTCCGTCATAGCCGGCTTTTTGCGCCAGCACTGAGGAGGTAATAAAATCCACTATTTGTTGTTCAACTTCTTCACCAGTGGCCGCCTGCGGTTTAAACGGATTAATTGGAGCCTGAATAGCAGAAGGAGCAATTGGGTTTTCATTAAACGCGTAGCGGCCAGTGTGCAAAATCTGCATACATATTTTGCCATCTGCCGCATGTACTGCATCAGTAATAATTTTATGCTGCTTAGCATCATCATCTGTTTGCAATGACTTGGTATGCTCATGAGTAGCGGCCCGTTTACTGGGGCCAAAACCACCGGTAATAATAAGCCCTACACCGCCACGAGCTCGCTCGGCAAAAAATGCCGCCATCCGCTCCATACCATTTTCGGCTTCTTCAAGACCGGTATGCATAGAACCCATCAAGACACGATTTTTAAGCGTAGTGAAGCCTAAATCTAGCGGCTCTAACATTTTTGGATATGGATTTGCGCTCATTAATTTATACCTATGTTATTTATCGAAATTCAATGTCAGAAAATTAGTTTACGATTCAGTTGCAGAATAAAGCCCGCTTACTCCATTTCAACTGCCGTTAGTTTTTGCCTATTATCCAACGGGTTACCACATAATTCCGCTTTAACTTTGATACCGTTAATCTACTAAGCTTTGCGCTCTGAGCCAGAATGGAGGCCCATATTTGGTGGTCTTTATTTTTTCAGGTAATGACATTACTCAATATTGGCAGCTTATTTGTATATCTAATTGAATAAAACCCAAGCCAACTAGACGCCGTCAAGTTTGGAAGACGCTAAATTAGTCGATAATTTTGACGGTGTCAAGTTTGACTGCTACATTCGCTGCCATGAGCAAAAGTACTGACCAGCTAAAGCGTCCTAAAAAGACCTATCATCACGGAGATTTACGTGAGGTATTGATTGCTGCCGCAGTAAAAATTATCCGCGAGGAAGGCGAAGACGCCCTGTCTATGCGTAAACTTGCCACTAACACTGGAGTTTCTCGCACCGCCCCCTATCACCATTTTGGTGACAAGCAAGACCTACTCTGCGCAATCGCTGAGGAAGGCTTTAGGCGGTTTGATTTACTATTTAAACAACGAGAGCCTGGTGACGATTTACATAGCCATATGCAAAGGCAGTTAAAGGTTTACGTCAATTTTGCCATTGATAATTCTGAATATTATGATTTGATGTTTTCTAGTCGTATTTGGAAGTCGAGCAATATTAGCGAAAGCCTAAAGGGAAAAGCCTACAGTAGTTTTCGCGGCTATACCGAAACGGTAACAGCCCTTTGTGAAAACATTGAACTACCCAATGGGGTTACCCCATTAAGAATAGCTCAACTTAGCTGGAGTACATTTCACGGTATGAGTCGCTTAGTTATTGACGGTATTTATGTAGATAAAACCGCAATTGATGCAATGCTGGATACCGCAACTAAATTGCTCATACCAAAACAGCGTTCTTAGATTTACTTAAGCCGTTTCAGTCGTTTATTACCGGCTTTGTCCGCAGATTCTCCATTTATTAGCCATTCGCTAAATTCCGAGTTGGCATCCTCTGCTCGGGCATCATCTGCTCGACTCACTATAGATTCGCAAAACTTAACAGCTTCTTTGGCAATAGCTTCATCACTGCCTATAGTTAAGTTAGCTGCGGTAAGACTAGCGACTAGCTCAGCGGATTTCTGTTCGCAATCTACATCCAAGGCATAGCTATTTATAGGCATTAACAACACGGCTAGTAAAATATATTTCATCTTTTATCTCCATTAATTTCCATAAGTATAGCCTTTGTTATTTTCTACCTCAGAGTTATTTTCTGCCTTGAAATTATTTTCTGCCTTAGGGTTATTTTCTTGCCCGTCGCTTCAGTCTTTCATGACCTGGCTTATTACGCACTTTATCATGCCATTCATCGTATCGCGCGGCATGTGCCTGCTGCGCTGTAACGACGACTTCTTCGCAAAATTTGATTGCCGAAAGACTCATTGCTTCGTCACTACCGCTAGTTAAATTAGCCGCATTAAGACTGATCAATAACTCAGCAGTTTTTTGTCGGCAGTCGACACCAGCGGCTAAAGTTTGATCTGCTAGGGGCAAGGCTAATGCCATTAATAACACATATTTCATCTTCTCTTTCTCCATTAAGTTCGATAAATATAGTCTTTGATACTTCCTGTCTCAGCGCTATTTTCTTGCCCGTCGCTTCAGTCTTTCATGGCCAGGTTTGTTACTAAGCTTAGCTAGCCAATCGTCTTCTTGTTTTTGCTGTGCTGTAACAACAACTTCTTCGCAAAACTTGATTACTTCACGTTTAAGCCCTTCGTCACTACCGCTAGTTAAATTAGCTGTATTAAGACTAGCCAGTAACTCAGCAGTTTTTTGCTGACAATCGACATTGGCAGCTAAAGTGTGACTTGCTACTGGCAAGGCTAATACTATTAATAATAAATATTTCATCTGCTCTTTCTCCATTAAATCTGATGAATATAGCCTTTAATAATTACTTTCTCGAAATTATTTTCTTCCAACTACGCCAATCTTTTATGGCCGAACTTGCTGCGAAGCTTAGCTAGCCACTCGTCTGTTTGGATTTACTTTGCTTAAACAATCACTTCTTCGCAAAAATTGATTGCTTCACAGCTAATCTCTTCGTCGCGGCCTGTGGTTAAGTTGGCAGTATTGAAATTAGCCGCTAACTCAGCAGTTTTTTGCGGACAGTCCAGATCAGCGACTAAGTCGTGACCCGCTAGCGGTAGGGTTAATGCCATTAATAATATATAGGTCATTTTTTCTTTCTCCCTCTCCATTTGGCCAAATCAATGTAGCCTAGGGGTTTTGTGCATTGCTCCAAATATCTTTAAGACGCGCGTCACGGCCACAACCATAACGGTAGTATTTATAGCGGAGCGGGTTCTTTAAATAATAATCCTGATGGTATTCTTCAACTGGCCAAAATTTATTAGCCGGTAAAATCGGTGTAATAACTTGCTGATCGGGGAACTGTCCAACAACTTTGGCGCGGCTAGCAGTAGCTAACGGCTGCTGAGCCTCATCGACTACAAATATAGCACTACGATAACTAAGGCCTTTATCGCAAAACTGACCACGCCCATCGAACGGATCGATATTTATCCAGAATAGATCAAGTAACTGCTGATAGCTGATAATCGCTGGATCGTAAGTGATCTCTACCGCTTCGTAATGACCTTTATGATTGCCACTATAAGTAGGATTTTTCAATGTTCCTCCGATAAAACCAGAAACCGCAGCGGTCACACCATCTACATCTTGATAAGCGGCTTCAACACACCAAAAGCAGCCGCCGGCAAAGACCGCTTTATCAGCATGAGAATTGCTCACCGCTGAAATTGAAATAATAAAGACCAATACTTTTATAATGTTATTCATATACCACCTAGTTAACTTTCTCTAGCTATTTAATTAGCTAATTAAATAGCTAATTAAATAGCTTCAATTATGATTGATTGATTGCTAATTGGTTCCATATTATCGTTTAGAAACTCTAAATTTTGCGGTTTGTCGGCTCATCGCTACTAGCTTACCGGTGCTATCCCACAAACTGCCGCTTTCTTCAGTTAGACCATTGGTTATATTACGACTGGTAAATTTAAACTGGATTGGCCCAGGCGCTGGGACAGCTCTAATTTGAACATTTAGCTCGATGGTTGGGACCCATGATAAAGCTCCAAAAATATTAAATACTGGCGGTGGCATGGCATCAGTAAACATCAGCAAGGCAAACAAATCAGTTTGATCTGTATCTGGCAGGCTAACCCAACCAGCAAACTCACCAGCGCCAGTTGGTTTACCTACAAATGCTTGCTCCATTCCTGGCTCTACCATTTGTATGGTTTGCTTACCAATCTGCACAAAATCAGGCGAAGGCACTCGAATGCAATCTTCTAATTTTGCCACTGGCGGAGCGGGGTCGAGCTGTAAACTTTCACCCTTCATTTGAGCAAGAGTCGTAAACGAAGCAGTTATCTGTACTTTCAGCTCATCATCTTGATACATACGCACCACACCGAATGCAGTCGCGCCGCCCTGCTTAATAACTTCTACTTGAAGTTCAATGCGCCCGGTATGGGTAGGTGCAAAATAGTAAGCACTAGTGGTTAATGGATCTTTATGTGGCAGTGCCGCGCTCAGCGCTCTTGCCCCTATTGCCAACACATAACCGCCGTTTGGGACGGCCCCAACACACCAGCCGGCATCTAGCTCAGCCTGCCAAACTAGCTCACTAAGTTTATTTATAGCAGTGTCTTGATCAAATTTTAGTTGCGACATCAATGCCTCGTTAAAGTGGGTATCCAAGCATATCTCTAGCTGCAAAAATTTGTCATGCCACTACCTGAATCGTAATAGTTTTACTGCTCGCCAAGAAAATCACCTGACTGATGCTGCCACAACTGGGCATAGAGACCGTTATTGAGCAGCAGCTGTTGATGGCTACCCTGTTCTACGATTCTACCTTTATCAAATACCAGCAATCTATCCATAGCAGCAATGGTTGATAACCGGTGGGCAATAGCGATAACTGTTTTACCTTCCATCAACTGGTATAAACTTTGCTGTATTGACACCTCTACTTCTGAATCCAGCGCCGAAGTTGCCTCGTCTAAAACCAGTATCGGGGCGTTTTTAAGTAGGACACGGGCAATAGCGATACGCTGACGCTGACCGCCAGACAGATTAACCCCGCGCTCGCCAACATGAGCATCAAAGCCTTTGAGGCCGTTTATATCAGTTAGGGTTTGAATGAAATCATAGGCCTTCGCTTGCTTGGCACAGGCAATCATTTCTGCCTCAGTGGCTTCGGGCTTACCGAACATAATGTTTTCACGGACGCTGCGAAAGAGCAGTGAGGTGTCTTGAGTCACCATGGCAATATTGGCACGTAAGCTTTGCTGACTAACATCACGAATATCTTGGCCGTCAATGAATACACCACCACCTTGCACATCAAAAAAGCGCAACAGAACATTAACTAAGGTGGATTTACCTGCACCTGAGCGCCCAACAATACCGATTTTTTCGCTAGCGTTGATCACTACTGATAAATCTTCGAACACCAAGTCACTATTGCCATAGGCAAAATCTACTTGGTCGAATTTGATCTCACCATTGCTCACTTGCAGTGGTTTAGCACCAGTCTTATCAGTAACCGATTGAGAGAGTGACAATGTATTCATACCATCTTGTACGGTACCGATATTTTCAAACAAGTTACTCACCTCCCACATAATCCAGTGCGACATACCGGCGAGCCTAATCGCTATAGCCATAGCAATAGCAATAGCGCCCGGAGTTATCGCTGAGTTTTGCCAGAGTAAAATACCCAACAAGCCAGTAAAGAATATCAACGACATATTCAATATCCAGACACAAAACTCGAGCGTGGTGGCTAAGCGCATTTGCGGATGTACGGTTTGCAGAAACTCATTCATCCCTTCTTTTACATACTCCGATTCACGATTTATCCGAGAAAATAATTTGAGGGTAATTATATTGGTATAGCTATCGACGATACGGCCAGTCATTAATGAACGTGAGTCTGCCTGCAGAGTAGATATATCTCGTAGTTTAGGAACAAAGTAGCGCAATATTAAAATATAGAGCGCTAGCCAAACGACTATCGGCACACTTAAGCGCCAATCTGCGCTGGCAACCAATAGCACTGTAGTCACCACATAGACGGCAACAAATAGCATTACATCTAATATTTTCATCACCGAATCGCGCACAGCCAATGCTGTTTGCATGACCTTGGTTGCAATACGACCACTAAATTCGTTTTGAAAAAAAGCAAAACTTTGACTGAGCAAATAGCGATGCGCCATCCACCGAACCGCCATAGGGAAGTTACCCATTAGTGTTTGATTAATAATTAACGCATGCAATAACACAGTAAGCGGAATAAAAACTAAAACATATAACGAAATACCCAGCAATAATGGCCACTGCTCGGCAAAAAAGTGCTCTGGACTTTGGCTAGCTAACCAATCTACCACCTGCCCTAACACCGCATATAACATAGCCTCACCTACTGCAGTAATGACAGTTAGTACTGCCATTGCAAACAGGTAGGGCTCTAAACCTTTGATATAATGACGACAAAACTGAAATAAGCCTAGCGGCGGCTGCTGAGGATGATCTAGCGGAAACGGGTCAACTAAATTTTCAAAGAACTTAAACATGTTATTACTCATACAAGTAAGCCGGTTTTTATACCGGCAAACGTTAAGGAATTATTTAAATACAACTTATACGCTGGCTGCTATAAGCTTGGATGATTGATTTTAATGAAATCTGATAGTTTATGGCTTTAATAGAAAAAACAATCTCGCGACTGCTAGCGACAACAGTGCTAATTATTTTAGCCATGATGAGTCAGGCTCACGCCAACAATACGTTGGACGGCGAGACCATTATTGGTGAAATATCGCTATTAAATTATTTTAGCATGTATGAAGACAAAACTAAGCAGCTAAATGTTCACGACGTCACCAACCCAAAGATTAGTAGTGAATTTAGACCAGCTCCAGCAAAACCTAGCTTGGGTTTTACTGAATCGGCGATTTGGTTAAGAGCTACGGTTAAAAACAGTAGTAATAGCCAGCGGCGTTATCTTATCAGGCATGATGATAGTACTGCCGACTACATCGACTTTTATAGTTCTAGTGATGCTGGCTGGGACCGAATGACTGGCGGCGATCGTATTGCTTTTAAACAACGCCCACTGGACTTCATTCAACCTATCTTTCCGTTGGATATAGCGGCACATAGTAGTAAAGCTGTATTAATTAGAGTGGCGACCAAAGGTCAAACCGTTATTTATTTTGGCATCAACAATGAGCCTTCTTTGCTGGAAAAAATTAGTGAAATTAAAACTTTTTCAGGGCTTTTCTTCGGCGGGATTTTTACTTTATTGATTTATAATTTATTTCGTTTTTGGGGCACTCCTAGCTCAGTCACTGGCTACTATCTTTGCTATCTGGTTAGTACCGGGCTGTGCACAGTGGTTACGTCTGGTTTGAGCTTCAAATACATTTGGCCAAACAACCCTGAGGTGGCTAATAATATTTTATTATTAGCCACTTTTTTGACTCAGATATGCTGGATACAATTCTCTCGCAGAATATTGTCGTTAAACATTATTGCCCCCGCAGCTGACAATGTAGCCCGCTATTTAATCTGGGCCTTTGTGCTACTAATATTGACGATTCCTATACTAGACTATGGTTTATTGTCACTTATTAGCTGGTTAGCATTATTGCTATGCCTACTGTACCTAATAGCGCTAGGCGGCATAGCCCTATCGTCAGGCGAGAAAGCTGCCAAATTTTATATCGCCGCGATGAGTGTCATTGTTATCGGATTTTTAATTGGGGTACTTCGCAATGAAGGCATTGTTGATAATACTGTTTTTATGCGAGCGGCATTCCCAATGGCGTTGCTAATAGGACTAACACTATTTTCATTAACGCTCAGTATTAACGTTCAACAGGATAATCGCTACAAATATATCGATCCTATCACCCAGTTATTTAACCGAGTCTATTTTTTTGAACGGATAGAAACCGAATTTGAAATCGCCTTTCATCAACAACATAGCTTGTGCTTGTTATTAATAAATATTGATCAGCTAAGCGACCCCATTCAATCATCGTCTGGCTTTGGCAACAATCGACTAATAAAAAATGTGGCCTACCAAACTGAGAAAATTTTAAGAAAAATTCATGTTGCCGCAAGATTCAATCAAGATGAGTTAGCGGTAATACTGCCTAACACCCCAGCAGAAAGTGCAAAAATAATCGCTGAGAGAATACGCATAGCCGTTGAAGACAGTACTACGACAACCCTCAGTATCGGTATCGCATGCTATAACAACAACGACAGAAGTAACCGAATATCTGATCACAATCAGCTACTCGAATCGGCAGATCAAGCGATGTATCGGGCGATAACAAATGGCGGTAATAGGATTCAAATGTACGTCAGTGACGGCCTAGAGAGCTACCAAGGCCGTCGCATCACAGATCCTCAGTAAATTACAGCACGTTCACTGTTATTAACACCCTATTAGTCTTCATAATAGCTTTATATATAACCACATATGTAGAGACTGACCATGACAGTAGATATCGCCGAAATTTTTAACCCCAACTCTGAAGAGTATTGTTATGACCCAGGGCCACAGTGTCTAGCGTTAGCCGCGTGCGGTGATTTGGTATGGTACGAACCCTGGCAGGCTTGGATAATGACGCAAACTCCAGATATTATGGATTGCTGGAAAAAAGAATATTTGTCATCAGACTTTTTTGATTGGGAATTTGCCCCGCCACGTCCACCTGAGGAAGAATGGGGAAATTTTGAAAAAGCGTTAATCGGACATAGCTTATTAGCCGATCATGACCACCATCGTCTCATTCGGAAAATCACTTCACCAGCTTTTTCACGTAACGTAGTCGATCAAATTCAACGCAGTATAGAGCCAGAGGTAATCAAACTATTTGATAATTTAGGTGAACCTGAAACTTTTGATTATGTTACAGAAATTGCTAAGCATATTCCGTTTATCTCAGTCACTAAAATGATCGGCATACCCGAGAAATACTGGGCCGATATTAAGCCTGTCATTATCAAGTTCACTGAAACATGGAACCCAACTATTCCAGAAGAACAACGAGCGAAAGCCATAGAGCTAAGTAACAAAGCTATTGATATTCTGCAAGAGGTAATCGCTGAGCGACGATTGGCGCCAGAAGAAGACGATTTTTTGAGTGTGCTATTAAAAATAGAAGCCGACAATGAAAATTTTGAAGAGTGGGATGTTATTTGCTTAATCCTTGCCTTAATAGGCGCTGGCGCTGATACCACCTTAGTATTCCAGCAATGGATTACTTTCGCCTTTATGAAAAATAAAGATCAAATAGACCAAGCTTTGTCGACCCCAGATGCATTTCATAATGCATTTGCAGAAGTACAGCGCTGGGGCGTTATATCTAAAATGGGCTTTGCTCGTTATGCGCCAGAAGATATGGATATTTTAGGCACTAAGGTTCGCAAAGGACAAATGGTATTACTGATGCCGCATTTAGATCGCCAAAACCCTGATATATTTCCTGAGCCTGAAAAGTTTGATGTCACCAGAAAATTTAATCCTGATTTGTTATTTGGTTATGGCCCCCGCTTTTGTATCGGTGCTGCCTTAGCTAAACGTCAGCTTTATTTAACGCTGGGAGAACTGCACCGGCGCTTTCCTAATATTGAGCTAGCAGAGGAACCCAAGCGAGATATGACCGACCACAACTCAATTACTTTTGAATCATTGATTTTAAGAACTAATTGTAAATAGACAATAAATAGGGCTTAAGTGTCACCTTAAGCCTTGTTCTAACCTAGACTGCTTTACAGACTACTATATACAATCCCAACCCAAACATCGGTTGTTAAAAAGCCATCTGTCCACGATTGCCAGTTGTCGCTTAAACCCTGCTGTTGGATTTCATCTACACTCAAACCCTTATCTCTCATGGCCTTGACCTCAGCCGCTGTACCTTCAAGCATTTTTACAAACGCCATTAGATCAGCTTTATTAGCCAATGGTCCGTGCCCAGGAATTATCTTAGTATCGTCATCAATCATACCAAGCAACACCTTAATATTTTTGGCCATCACCAGAACGTTGCCACCACTGTCGACATCAACAAATGGAAAAAAACCATTAAAAAAGTGATCCCCTGTATGAATAACATTAGCACTTTTGAAAAACACTACTGAGTCGCCATCGGTATGACCACCGGCAAAATGCACCAGCTCTACTTCTTCGCCATTAATATGTAAAGACATAGCTTTTTCATAGGTGATGGAAGGAACCGCGATTTCTGGATAAGGATCAGATTTCATCTTAAATAACTTAACTTCTTGGGCGCTTAACAAACGCTTACGGACATTGTCGTGAGCAACGATATTGGCATATTGTCCCAGGGCTAAATTACCGCCAGTATGATCACCATGCCAATGGGTATTAATAATATAGGTAAGCTTGTCAGCGCCGCCATAGCCAGCTAACGCAGATTCTAAGGCTGCAGACATGTCTTGATAGTCATTATCGACTAATAGTAAGCCTTGCTGGCCAGTTAACAATGCTAAATTGCCGCCTCTCCCTTGTAACATGGATATGTTGCGGGACACCGGAGTAATACTGAATGTGGGTGAATCTGGATGATGTGCGCTGTTAACATTAGCTGTCAGCAGCGTGGTTAGCAAAAACCCCAACGACAGCCCTAATGGAGGTAGTAAGTTTGATAGCGTCATTGTCTTCTCCGGATGAATGTCAGTGCTACAACATACAAAACAACACCCATTAGTACAAGATTAAAACGCTAACTTAGCTTCGTAGCAAAGTTAGTTTTCTAGCCAGCCGCCCGTCGCTTGAATTGGTTTAATATTTTTTACGCTGCTAACCCAAGCAACCACTGCTAATCGCTTATAATCTTGCATATTTTGTGGGATCTCAGGCAAGTTACCCTGCCATGATTGGTGGCGACTGGAAACAACTATTGCGCTTAACTTAACAAAGTTTTGAGCGAGCTTGCGGCCGTTATTTTCGCCAGCTGCTATATCACTCACTAAGCCAAAGCCCAGCAGCGCAAGATGTAGCTCTAATTCGCTGCCAACATTTTTAATGGCAGAGAAACTAGCATTAAACGATTTACCGTCAATGTTTAACAATAATTTTCCTGGCTTAACACGCGAGCTCGGTATTGTTCTATCACCTAAAAACCAACTGCGCCATTCTTCACCAGAGACAATAAACCCGGGAGTATAAACTTGAGATACATTCCCTTGTTGCGCATGTAGTCGCTGGCGGGCAGAGTTTTCCTTTGAAGCAAAGCGATCTTTCCAACCGATGTAGTCCCAGTAATCAACATGCATGGCTATCGGTATTCGACTATGCCATAAAGTGGGATCTTCTAAAAAACTAGTTAAAAAGTTATCTGCTGGCGGGCAACTACTACAACCCTCAGAAGTATAGAGTTCGATTAGCTGAACTTGTTTGTCACCACTGTTAAACTCAACACTATAAGTAAGACAGCTAACTAGCAGTAGACTGACAGCAGATAGACGAAAAATCATTAGCTCAACCTGATATTATTTTTCGATTAGAGCTTAGCAGCGCTAAATAGTTCGACTAGTAGGGATTTTGTTCCCAATTAGCGACATAATTTTTAAGAATATCATGGCCGTTAAATTCGGCATCAAGCACCACAATAAAGGTAAAGACGCCAGTAAGCTTACGAGCAATTAAGGCGAACTCTTGCGGTGGTACGGTAAAATGAAGACTAAATGATGACCTAGCAGCTTGCTTAGCTGCCCGCTTAATTAACTTCGACTTAGCCCAGCAATATTCACCTTGCTCGTTAATCCAATCAGTACTGACGCCATCAAAATCCTCTCGCAGCGGCTCAAGTAAGCCCATGCAGAATTCTGCAAATGATTCCTGCACACTTTTAGGATGGCATTGATCAATACATTTTAAGTCGAGAACGCCCTGCACTACTGCAGTTTTATCATTATGATAGGCACCGGCAATGGTTGCCCGTAGGGGGTTTAAAAATGAATTATCAAACGCTCTTACTGCACCGAAATCCAGCAATACCAACTTGTCGCTTTTACTTGAGCACCTAATCCGATAGTTACCAAAGTTGGGATCAGTTTGCAGAACACCCCATTCAAAAATTTCTTTCATCAACAAATCAAGCATCGCTTTGGCTAGCTTATTGCGCCTAGACAATGGCAATGCTTGTATCTCATCATCAGTAACTTCAAGGCCTTCAATAAACTCTAGAGCGATCACTTTTTTGGTACTAAAACGCTGATACACGGTGGGGACTTGAAAGCGCTTATCGCCTTTAAGCAAATCAGCCATATTGACGGTCATCATTGCTTCGCGCTGATAGTCGGTTTCTTCATGTAATAGCTTACGAATGTCTTCTAGCAACAAATCTAGATTACGGCTAGTTTTCAGCCAATTGGCCAATTTAAGTATTGATACTACATCGGAAAAATCAGAGTCAATAGTTTCCTGAACTCCCGGATACTGGATTTTTAAACAAATTTCTTCGCCAGTGGCAATTATTTTAGCGCGATGAACCTGACCAATTGATGCACAAGCCAAGGGTTCTTGGGTAATTAGTAACTCACCTAAAATATCACCCAATTCTGCCTGCAGCGCTATTTCAATAACAGGCCACTCCAGAGCCACAGTTTGATGCTCTAGTTCATGTAAGGCTGCGGTCAATTCTCTCGGTAATAAATGCTCGCCAAACAGTGCTAGCATTTGGCCAATTTTGACATAACTACCCTTTAATCTTCCTAGCTCAGTGGCAAAGCGCTTGGCTTCTTTGGCAAGTACCGATTTGCGCTTAATGTTGCGCGCATCCTCTTTCAATAGCCAGTCAGTGGAGCGACCTATAGCAATCGCCCCACCTGCTCTGAGCCCGGCGAGAGAGACTGATAGACGACGCTCAAGTCGTTTACTTTTTATCCTAGTTAGTTTTTCTTTCATATGCTGCTCTTAACATGAACTTACAATTTTACTAGCCAAGCAACTGTTTTAACACCGCTAACTAGCTATAATCGATACATATTCAATGAGGCAGAGCGACAATGGGAAAAATAGCATTAGTAGCAGGCAGTACCGGGCTTGTTGGTGGGCACATAGTGCGCCAGCTTTGCAGTCATTCAAGCTATGACAAGGTTATCGCCTTATGTCGCAGCCAGCCAGCTGCCGATTGGGCCGATAACAAAAAGGTTAGCGTCATGATTATTGACTTTGACCAGTTGGAGCACGAATTAGCAGACTACAAAATAGATGAGGTTTACTGCGCTTTAGGTACAACCGCTAAGAAGACGCCTTCTAAGTCAATGTATCAAAAAATTGACATGGAATATCCAATTAATTTGGCCAAGGCAGGCTTAACCGCCTCAGCCAGTTTCTATGGCCTGGTGTCAGCTATTGGGGCAAAAGAAGGTTCTCTGTCCAAATACTCTCACTATAAGGGCGCTGTCGAGAATTTTTTAAAACAAAGTAATTATCAACAGGTGGCAATCGCCCAGCCCTCACTATTACTTGGCCACAGAGACGAATTTCGCCTTGGAGAGTCAATATTTAGTATCGTCACTCCACTGATGCCAAAAGCGATTAGATCAGTACAAGGGGCTGATGTGGCTGGTGCGCTGATAAGGTCGGCCAACGATGACAATATTGGAGTGGCAATATTGGCCAATAAAAACCTACATAAACAGAGTTTTTAAACAGCGTTACTGGCTTTTGGCCAAGCGCATCATATGGGCACCAAATGCGGGTAAATCTTCCGCTTTGTCAGCATCTATTTGTTGGCTGATGGCCATTTCATTCATCATCGCAAGCCATGCTGGCATGGTTGTAATATCAGCCGCTATATCCCATTTAAAAGCACTACGACACACCATAGCGGTTACCGACATTACTTGGCGCATATAAATATCTGCCATTGTCATCTCGCTGCCAGCAATATATGGGCTGAAGCTAGCTAGTTGAGACATGGCTTTTACACCCTTGTTCAAGACCAATTTGGCATCACGTTTTTGGTCATCGGTGCTGTCAAAACGCATCAACACGGCAGGCAGCAAAGTTCTGGCCGACAGCTCTAAATAAAGCTCGCCTATTTTCATCAATTCTTTGACTTTGGCTTTGGCAAAGGCGTCGGTTGGATACAATGGCTTTAGTGGATAGGTCTCTTCCAAGTAATCAAGTATCGCGGTTGTTTCAGACAAAAAACCATATTCCGTTTCTATACAAGGCACTTTACCTAAAGGGCTTTTTTGCAAATACTCAGCGCTAGCGCCGGGATAAACTTTTACCTCTTCAAACTCAATTTCTTTGTATAGCAAGGCATGCTTAGCTATATTGAAATAATTACTAGAGGCAAAACCGTAAAGCTTTAACATATGAATATCCTGTAAATTGGGTAAAGTAAATACTGTTTTATGACTAATAGTAAAAAGCCGAGCAACCCCAGCGGTTTAACAAATTAACAGCTTTAGATTACTGTAACAAATCGATTCTGTCATCATTAAACACATTGTGCCCAGGCGCTAGTATTTGCATATAACGGTCAAAGTATAGAAACTGTTTAACCACTAAAGTAAATGCTCGTGGAAACCGAATCCCATAGTTATTAGCAACTGCCCCAAGTTCACTGAGTAGTTTCTCAACGTCATCACTTGGTCGGTTATAATCATTCATCATTTCAAATTGTGGCGCGAACAAATTCTCTATATCACTGGCCAGAGCAGTAATATTCACATCGATTTTGGTCATCCCCACCGCCACCATCGACTCGGCCATTAACTTGTAATCTTGATTGCTAATTGCAGCAAAAAATTGGGTCATCGCTTTCCATGCTTTGGGCGGTATACGTCCAACCATACCGAAGTCAATAAAACCAACGCGACCATCATCAAGTAGTAAAATATTTCCACTATGTAAATCTGCATGGAAAAAATCACACTGCTCTAGACTTGCAAACCACGTATTAAGCGCATTAAACAGTGAGGCGGCTGGATCAGACTTACATTTTTTAAGCGCATCATCATTGGTTAATGCCACACCATATAAACGCTCCATCGTTAATACCCGCTTGCTAGTAGCCTTGGCATAAGGTTTGGGTACAATTACATAGGGGTTTCCGGTACTAGTTAAAAACGCGTCAAACTCACGGAGGTTATGCGCCTCTTTCTCGAAATCGCATTCATCTATCATCGCTTGATACAGCTCAGACACTAAGCCGCTAATCGAATCTTTATCCATCTTTGGCGTAATAATTTCCATTAAACGGGTCATTAGAAACACTGCATTCATATCGGTTGTGACAATCGTTTCAACGCCAGGCTTTTGCACTTTAACCACAACATCTTCGCCAGTTATTAAGGTTGCCGCATGTACCTGTGCGATAGATGCCGATGCTAATGGTTGAAATTCAAATGACGAATACACAGCCTCTAACGGCTTGTCTAATTCTGCCTCAACGATCTCTCTGATCTTATAAAACGGAACCGACGTGGTTTGGTCTAGGCAGGTTTGAAACTCATCGACATATTCTTTGGGGAAAAGAGATGGCGAGCTAGCAATAAGCTGGCCAAACTTTATATAGGTCACACCTAACGATTCGAATAACTCTCGGACTTCTTTTGCCGTAGGTTTGCGCCAGCCAAATAACAACTTTAACGCCTGTGGATAAACCTTACCCAAGGTTTGTGCCATCCGCATACCGCCTTTTAGGCCTAGCGACGCTTTGCCTAATTGTGACTGTCCTGAAAAAGGTGATAATTTACGTAATGCCATAAGGCTTATTCCAAAAAAGATAAAGTATAGTCAATAAGACTAGAAGATAGATTCTAATAAAGACAAAAAACTCCTTGTTTCATAACCACTCAGGCCAGTCTTTACCGACGTTTCCTTGCCATTGGGGCGAACGCTTTTCGATATAGGCGCTAACTCCTTCAATAGCATCAACGCGTCCCATAGAATAATGCAGCGCCTTAGTCTCAGCATTTATAGCCTGAGCTAAAGACTGACTAAATCCATCCCATATCAATTTTTTAGCCATGCCAGTTACCAAGGGTGAACATTGTTCAGCTATCTCTGTCGCCAGAGCCATAGCAGCCGCTAACACCTGATCAGCTGGCAATGCTTGTCGAGCCAAACCCAAAGCTACTGCTTCAAGCCCGCTATAACGACGGGCAGAAAGAATCATCTCAAATGCAACTTCTGCACCTACTAGACGAGGTAAAATGTGATGTACTCCAAAATCGGCAACGACGCCACGGCGTGCTTGCAGAAAACCATATTTCCCTTGCTCAGCAAAAAACCTTATATCGCTTTGCATCGCAATACCTAAACCAACCCCGATAGCATGACCATTGCAAGCAGCGATAACTGGCTTACGAATTTGCCAAGCTTGAAATGACAAGGGACAAGAACTAAAGGTCATCTCGTCTTGAGTATCAAAGGTGGCAGCGCCTTGGTTTAAATCAGCACCCGCGCAGTAAGCTTTGCCAGCTCCGGTAGTAACAACAACACGCACTTCATCACTGCTATCGCATTGTTGGTAAGCATCGCCAAGCTCAGTCATCATCGATTGCGTGAAGGTATTAAAAGAATCACTGCGATTGAAGGTGATCAGCGCTACGCCGCTGTTTATCGTTAGTGTAATATTAGCGCTCATAACTATTCCGTATATCAGCGCGGTAACTCTTTAACGCTTACAACGCTAGGCGCCGCACATCACCTAGCAGGGCGTTTAATTCTGCCATAAATTGTCCGCCATCGACGCCATTAATTACCCGATGGTCATAGGACAAAGACAAGGGCAACATTTGTCGTGGCACAAAATCATTGCCATTCCATACTGGCTTAATTGCCACCTTAGACACACCCAAAATTGCCACTTCTGGAGTGTTAACAATCGGCGTAAAGCCAGTTCCACCAATGTTACCTAAACTTGAAATAGTAAAGCAGCCACCCTGCATATCAGCTGGCATCAACTTGCGATCTTTCGCTTTTGCTGCCAGCTCAGCAATATCTGTCGACAACTGATAAATAGATTTTTTATCCGCATCTCTTATCACCGGCACTACTAACCCTGCGGGCGTGGCGACGGCCATACCAATATGAATATAGTCTTTGTAGATAATACTCGTGCCATCGGTAGACAAAGATGATGCCAGTTTAGGATGGCGCGCTAGCGCAATAGCGCAGGCCTTAATAATAAATGCGATAGGCGTAACTTTGATGCCGTCTTGAGCCGCCTCCTCTTTGATTGCCTGCCTAAAGTCTTCAAGATCAGAAACGTCAACCTCGTCACGCTGGGTAACGTGGGGGACATTTAACCAAGAACGCTGCATGTTGGTAGCGGTGAGCTTAGCAATTTTAGACATGACCTCTGTATGGACCGGACCAAACTTAGCAAAGTCTACAACTGGCACTGGCGGCACAGCACTGGCGCCGCTAGCCATGGGGTTATCTAATGCGGTCTTAACATATTTTTGTACATCTTCTTTTATTACCCGACCTTTAGGCCCGCTACCCTGCACCTTGCCAAGTTCAACCCCGAACTCTCGAGCTATTTTTCTCACCGCAGGTCCAGCGTGAACATCGCTGGACAATGCTGAAGTAATGGTTTCTACATCAGCTTTCACAACCTCAGTGGCGGGGGCAGCTATAGGCTCTATATGTTTAGCTTTCTGCTCTGTAGCAGCCAGTGGTTGCGACGGCATATTGCTAAATTGCATTACCTCTAGCATCACAATTACATCACCTTCGTTAACCTTGTCACCTTCTTTAACCTGCAACTCGGTCACTATACCCGCGCTTGGTGAAGGTATTTCCATCGATGCTTTATCGGTCTCTAAGACAATTAAAGAATCACCTTCAATTACTTCAAAACCTACGGCAACCGCAACCTCGATCACATCAACATCGGTGGCACCACCAATATCAGGAATAGTTACTGGCAATAGAACTTTACTAGAACCATCTGGCACTGGCTCTTTTTCAATTATCTGCTGTTGCTGTACTTCCTCGCCTTGAACCTTAATTTGCTCAGTAGCGGCATTTTCATCTTCCTCGTCAACGGCAATATTATCCTCTTGCTCGATTTTTACCTCATCACTGCCGACAATTTCTAACTCAACGATAGCCGCGCCTTCATCAATTTTATCGCCTTCGCTGACTAACATCGCGGTGACTTTACCAGCCTGTGGAGACGGTATTTCCATCGATGATTTATCAGTCTCTAGCACAATTAATGTTTGCTCAACAGCAACCATATCGCCGACAACAACGTTAACTTCAATAACGTCGACATCTTTTGCCCCACCTATGTCTGGTACTTTTATGGTCTCTATACTCACGTCAACATCCTTTCGTTAACAACAAGCCAATTACGCTCGCATGGGACTAATTTTATTGGGGTCTATATTAAACTTAGCAATCGCTTGGCTAACTACCGACGCCTCTATATCACCCTCATCAGCTAACGCTTTTAAACTTGAGATAACAATGAAATATCTATCAACTTCAAAGAAGTGACGGAGCTTAGCGCGGGTATCACTGCGCCCAAAACCATCAGTCCCCAACACAGAGTAATGATGCGGAATATACATTGCTAACTGAGATAGTGACGTTTTTATATAGTCAGACGCTGCAATAACAGGCCCGTCAGCAACTGCAAGTTGCTGGGTAATATACGGCGACTTAGCCGTCTCTTCTGGATGTAATAGATTCCAACGATCACATTCTTGCGCATCGCGAATTAGCTGGGTGAAACTTGTCATACTCCAAATATCAGCAGCGATCTGGTAATCATCTCGTAGTATTTTTGCAGCCTCAATTACCTCACCTAAAATTGCACCACTGCCCATTAACTGAACGGTGTGCATGGCATCTTCCGACGCACTACTCAACTTATACATGCCGTTAATGACACCCTCTTCACAGCCGACTGGCATTTCAGGATGGTGCCAGTTTTCATTCATCAGGGTAATGTAGTAGAAACAGTTCTCATCGTCCTGATACATACGCTTTAAACCGTGCTGAATAATAATAGCTAGTTCGTAGGCATAGGTAGGATCATATGACACGCAGTTAGGAATCATATGCGCCATTAAATGACTATGACCGTCTTGGTGCTGTAAGCCTTCTCCATTGAGCGTGGTTCTGCCGGAAGTCGCACCCAATAAAAAGCCTCTAGCTTGGGAGTCCCCGGCCGCCCAAAGCAAGTCCATAACTCGTTGAAAACCAAACATTGAATAGAAAATGTAGAATGGGATCAATGGTGAGTTACTAACGCTATAAGAAGTAGCACAAGCAATCCACGCCGATGTTGCACCCGCTTCGTTAATCCCCTCTTCTAATATTTGACCTTGTTGGTCTTCTTTGTAATACATTAAATTATCAGAATCATGAGGTTTGTAGCGCTGCCCAACCGACGAGTAGATTCCAAGCTGACGAAACATCCCTTCCATACCAAAGGTGCGTGCTTCATCCGGCACAATAGGCACAATGCTCGCACCAATAGCTTTATCTTTGGTTAGGGTAGACAGCATTCGCACAAACGCCATGGTAGTGGAAAGTTCGCGCTTACCGCTGCTTTTTAACTGCGCCTTAAACGCATCTATGGGGGGTGTATCTAGCTTAATTGAATGAACCTGCCGCTTAGGTAAATAGCCACCTAAGCGCTGACGACAGCGCTGCATATAAACCATTTCCGGACTATCTGGCGCGGGGCGATAATAGGGCATAGCAGGCAAGAGATCATCGCTGATTGGAATATCAAAACGGTCTCTGAATACTTTTAGACTTTCTATGTCCAGTTTTTTAAGTGAGTGAGTTTCATTTTGTGCCTCACCAGCAGTGCCCATACCATAACCTTTAACTGTTTGTGCCAAAATAACAGTGGGCTGATCAGTCTTTTCTACTGCCTGTGCATAAGCTGCATAAACCTTATAAGGGTCATGCCCGCCACGATTCAAGCGCATAATGTCATCATCACTCAAATCTTTAACTAACTCTAATAACTCCGGGTACTTACCAAAGAAATGCTCACGCGTATAGGCACCACCGTTAGCTTTATAGTTTTGTAATTCGCCGTCGCATACTTCATCCATACGCTGCTGCAATAAACCCGTTTTATCGCGCTCTAATAATGGATCCCACAAACGTCCCCATAATACTTTGATGACATTCCAACCAGCGCCGCGGAACGCGCCTTCTAGCTCTTGGACAATTTTACCATTGCCGCGCACCGGCCCATCCAAGCGCTGTAAATTACAGTTAACGACGAAAATAAGATTACCTAGCTGCTCTCTACCAGCCAAAGAAATAGCGCCTAAGGATTCCGGCTCGTCACATTCTCCGTCACCTAAAAAACACCAAATATTTCGATCAGTATTATCGACTAAGCCACGAGTTGTTTGATACTTCTGCACATGCGCATGGTAGATCGCCTGGATTGGTCCTAGCCCCATCGATACCGTAGGAAACTGCCAATAGTCAGGCATTAACCAAGGGTGGGGATAAGAAGATAAGCCGCCACCGTCAACTTCACGCCGAAAATTATCTAGTTGCGCCTCTTCAATGCGACCCTCTAGAAACGAGCGCGCATAGATACCTGGCGCGCTATGCCCTTGATAATAAATTAAGTCAGCAGGTCTATCGCCATCGCCACCTTGGAAAAAATAGTTAAAGCCAACATCATAAAGTGTCGCACTAGAGGCGAAGCTAGATATATGGCCACCTAAGCTATCTTCATTGTTGCTATTTGCTCTCGACACCATTGCCAAGGCATTCCAGCGAATCATCGAGCGAATTTTACGCTCAATAAATAAATCGCCCGGCATATGTTTTTCGTAAGCAGGAGTGATGGTATTGCGATAAGGCGTGGTAATCGCAGGAGGTAACTCTATACCTTCATCAACTGCTCTATTCGTCAGTTGCTGCAATAAAAAAGCACTGCGGCCTTTGCCTTCATTATGTAACACAGAGTCAAGCGCACTAAGCCACTCCTGCGTTTCGATAGGGTCTATATCTTCTTCCATTATTACCTCGTTCCATCTGCGATGCTATCAGGGATCACCAGATACTGCCGCTTAGATTAAGGATTGCAGGTTTACCGCCACCCTAGTTAAACTTCTACAAACTCACTTGATCTAGTGAGTTTTAAATTTCTTCATCCACCTGTTGGCGAAATCCGCTGTTGGGAACAAACAACTATTTTTATAAAAATAACATAACTGATAACAAAAACTTATCCATTAAAGTTAGCAGACCACCCAAACAATATCAAACAAAAGCATAGCTAGCCATAACACTTTTACCACCGTCAAAATTGTTACTAATCGGTTACAACTATTTAAACCCAAGGCTTTCAGCAGTTTGCTTAAAGCCATCTACGTCGTCAATCAAGCGGTACTGCTGGGCCAACTTGTCAGCGCTATTTTTAGTCTTACCGCCGGACACTAATAATAAGCTCCGTTCATCACCAGTAAAAAAATAGCTTTGATAAAACTGCTGCCACTGCGTTAAATCCAATGAATTAATAGCAGCTATCATCTCTCGATCCAGTTCGAAATCATCATATCCATGAATTAATTGATACCAGTAATCCCCCGCTTCTTCTGCCAAATTTTGTGGCGGCTGCGACAATGCGGCAATTAAAGATTGTTGATGCTGACTATACTCTGCAACTGTCATATCTTGTATGGTAGACAAAGACTGCTTAAAAAACTCTCGTGTCGCTGCTTCTATCTCCGCAGGAGTTTTAGTAGGCGACTGAACAATAAAGACCATACCGCCTAGACGCTGCATAACACTAACATTAGCATAGACAATGTAACCAAATTGTTGCTCAGTTCTGAGCGAATTGAAATAAGCTGGTTTTAGCACCTGCGAAGTAATACCCATTTTAGCCCTTGCCGCATAACCCTCTGTTGGTGCCTGCATGTAAAGCACAGTAGCGGCATCGTTATGTGGGACTTCGATTGATAAAAAACTCTTACCTTTTGGCAGCCTAATCAGCTCGATCAAAGTTTCTTCATTAGAGTTAGCTAATAGCACTTGATCAACTTTTTCTGCCATCGCCGAGGCAGTAGCGGCAGAAAAATTACCGTAGACCAACATAGTTGGTGTTGATGAGGTAATTAGACTATTGGAAAAACCAAGAACATCCTCCAGTTCAACAGTTTGTAAGGATTGTATTAATTCATCGTCTGACCAGCTATTTAGATAAATAGTCTCACTCAGCTTTTGCATTAACACTCGTGATGGCGCATTGATAATTGAGTTGCGCCAGTCTTTTACCAACTGTTGTTTCAACGCTACAAATCTATCCTCACTAAATTCTGCCCCAGCAAGTTCGGTTAACACCAGCTCTAATAGTTGCTCTTGCTTGTCGTTATAGCCGCCAGTCGTTATCTGTATACCTCTGCGACTAGACGACACCGACTGAGAGAAGCCGACTAATCTTGCGGGATAAGCTTTACTATTTAAACTATCATTTAACAACGCGACCAATAGCTGCGACATTGCTGAGTTTTTAGGACTGGCATTAACCAGGGCATTGTTTAGCTGTAAATAAATTGCTCCTCGTGGCCCGTCAAAAGATGATTGCCCATACCATAATTCAACTTCCCCAACCGGTTCTAGCTGGCTTGGCTCTTGCTGTGGCGTTTTCTCTACTAACGAGAAGTCTTGGGGGATAAAATTATTTGACGCGGGCATCTTAATATCGTCAATAGCAGCCACGTTATTCCATTTCTCGATCTGCTCAGCCGCTATTTTTTTGGCTGTGTATGGAGTACTGTAATACTTGGACTTAGTGTCTCCGGCAAACTGTGGCGCGATCACCGACACTAAGGCGTTCTCAGGCCGCATAGAATTCAGATAAGAACTTATTGCCTGCTGATCATAAAGCTTTAATGAATATGGCCCCTGTAAAATATCCTTTGGCTGATACAACCCCATTCGAGAAGACAAATCCATTACATAATGTATCGCTGAAACTTGCTCTAAATATTCAAAGTTTAGACGATTAATAAGTTGTTGCTGGTCAAACCTAGATTCTGCTACACCTTGCTCACGGACTAATGAGACGGCATAAAAAATAGCCTCAGCTACATCATCAACATGCAGTAAGCCAGTTTCAGTTAGCGCAACTTTTATGCCAAATAATCCACCGCCATTATATTCAACCCCAATGCCGGCAGACAAACTCTCGGCCCAACCCTTAGTTTGCAGATATTGATACAAGCTACCTTCACCCTCATGGCCTAAAATATCACCGATCAAATGCAGCGGCCGAGAATTCAGATGGTCGCGAGGATTCCCCACTGGAAAACTGATAGCTAAACTTCGCACCTCTTTAACTGGCGCGACATCTAGTCGTAAAGGCAGCATTCCATTGACAAACAGTGGGGTAGTTATTTTATAGTTTGGCAAATGACGATCTCGAACTGGAGCAAATTTTTTCTTAACCCATTGGGCTAGTTCATCAACCGGCTCTTTCCCTAAAACAACCAATGACATTGCATTAGCCGAGTAATATTGCTGATAAAAATCAACCGCGGCAGAACGCAAAGACTCTTCGCCATGCTCGGCTAAAGTATCTAAATTGCCAACGGTAAATTTAGAGAACGGATGCCTAGGGTTAGTCACTTCTTTGAGCACATCCAAGTAGCGACGAGCATCGGATTTTATATAAGCCTTGTATTCAGAGTGAACGGCATTTTTTTCTCGCTCTACATATTCTTCTTGTAACAATGGGTCAATAAAGAAACGAGAGAATCGATCAAGCGCAGGCTCTAATTGATCGGCTTTAATATCAAAAAAGTAATTGGTATTCTCAAATGCAGTATAAGCATTATGGCTACCCGCATTATCACTCAGAAACTGCTGGTAATCATCAGCCGCTGGATATTTTTTAGTACCCAAAAATAACATATGTTCGACAAAATGGGCCAGACCGGGGCGTGTTTCTGGATCATCTTTACTGCCTGTTTTTACATTTAAACTTACAGCAGCGGTTTCTATGCTCGGGTCTGATATTAACAAAACCTCTAAGCCGCTATCTAGTTTACGATATTCGTAGGTGCGTGTGTCATTAGGGCTTTTAGTTACACTAATAGCATTTTCTTGATCGACTTCAGCGACAGTTTTTTCAGGCGGCTCACAGGCAACAAGCAATAAACTACTAGCTAGCACAAACAAGGCTATAAATTTATTTAGCGACAATTTTCTCTCCTACTCGCTAGCGGGCATAGCCGCCGGCCAAGCATTAATTAATGCTTTGATTAACGTGGCTAATGGAATAGCAAAAAAAACTCCCCACAAACCCCAGATACCACCAAAAAACAATACTGCTAAAATAATCGCAACTGGATGTAAATTCACCGCTTCTGAAAATAGTAAGGGCACTAGCACATTACCGTCTAACGCTTGAATAATCATATAAGTGAAAAACAAATAAGCAAAATCGCTGCCCCAGCCCCATTGCACAAAACCAACTAGTAGTACTGGAATAGTGACAACCGCGGCGCCGATATAAGGAATAACAACCGACAAGCCGACCAGCAAAGCAAGCAGTGCAGCATAGTTCACCCCTAAAATCAGAAACGCAATATAACTAACCGTGCCAACGACAATAATCTCTATGGCTTTACCTCGGGCATAGTTGGCAACTTGATTATTCATTTCCGCCCAAACTTTCTGCATCAGCGGCCTTTTCTTTGGCAAAAAAGAACCTGACCAAGCGAGGATCACATCCCGATCCATCAGCATAAAAAACACTAAAATTGGCACTAAAACAATATAAATAAGAATACCGACAATGTTGGTGATATTAGCTAAGGAAAATGACACTACCCATTGACCTAAACTAGCAACCTCATCAGTGGCATTGATAAGCACCCCGTTTAACTGCTCCTTGCTGAATAAATCACCCTCCATAGCCACAATGGCTTTCTTCACCGCAGTCAACATGCGCGGTAATTCCGCAAACAAGTTAACCAGTTGGTTCCACACCAAAGGCAAGATATAGATAAGACTTACAACAAAGATGCTGACAAACATAGTATAGCATAGCCACAAACTAATCCTTTTAGACACTCCCAGTCTGCGCAAAAAACTATCTACGCCTTGTAGTAAAAAGGTGAAAATAACCGCAGCAATCAGTGGTGCCAAAATGGCACCCATCAATACAACTAAGCTGACGCCACTAATTAGCAATAATAATAAAATAAGCGACTCTTCGTCACCAAATAATTGATTAAACCATTTATTAAATGTCACCAGCATAGTTCTGCCCTAGACCCTATTTTTTTCTAATCAAGTAACTGTAAACATCATCTTCTTGCAAAATTTCTAGCAAGATATGACCGCTAATATCGGCATAAGTGCGAAAATCTTTCACAGAGCCTGAATCGGTCGCTAACACCCGTAATAACTGGCCACTAGATAAAGTATTTAGCCCCTGCTTTGCCTTTAACAGAGGCAGTGGACATTGCAGTCCGGTAGCGTCAACTAGCTGTTCTGGTTCCAATTTTGAGCACCTTCAAATATCAAAACATGCTAACACAACAAAACATTTAGAACGCAGAAGAACTTTATGTTTAACTAGTGTTCATATAGTTACCGGTATTTTGCTAGTTTCTTTAAGTCATTAACAAAAGACACTTCGATAGATGAATCTAAGACAGGGAATAAAGACAACAGCAGCGGCAGGCATGTTTATCAGCGCAGCAGCGATTGCACCGCTTAGCATTAGTCAAATTCAAGAGCAAAAACTACCCGACTTAGGCAACGAAGGCGCCAGTTTAATATCTAACCAGCACGAGTACGATCTAGGCCGCACTTGGCTAATGCAGTTTCGACGCCAAGCGCCGCTAGTAGATGACCCGTTATTAACCGACTATCTGGAGCATTTACTTTACAAGCTAGCGGTTAATAGCGAGCTAGTCGACCGACGCTTAGATTTAGTTGTGGTGGACAACCCGACCATGAATGCATTCGCTGTACCTGGCGGTGTGGTTGGCGTTCACAATGGCTTATTTAAATTTGCTGAGAACGAAGATCAACTTGCCTCAGTGCTTGCTCACGAATTAGCACATTTAAGCCAACGACACTTTGCGCGCAGAGTTGAGCAACAACAAGCTGCATATTTGCCAACTATGGCCGGACTTCTTGCTGGGTTGGTACTGGCAGCGACCGCTGGCGGCGGTGCAGGCATAGCGGCAATTACCGCGACTCAAGCAGCAGCTTTACAAAACCAATTAAATTATAGTCGCTCAAACGAGCAAGAAGCTGACCGTGTAGGCATGCAAACTCTGGTTAAAACGGGTATGAGCCCAGATGCAGTTGGGGATATGTTTGAACGAATGCAATTCGGTTCACGTTATTCTCGTGGCAACGTACCTGAATTCCTGCTGACTCACCCAGTAACTTCCAGTCGTATCGCTGACGCGCGTGGGCGGGCGGCAAATTTGCCACCGATGAAACTCAACGATAACTTTGATTATCACTTGATGAAAACACGAGTGAAATTACACTTCATGGCAAATAATAGCGCCGCAATTACCGAGTTTCGCAGTCGATTAAAAAACCCTAAGCTAGACAAGGATATTTCTTTATATGGCCTTTCCTTGGCATTAACCCGTGACCGGCAGTTTGCCGAAGCTGGCGAAGGCTTTAACTACTTAAGACGTAAAGACCGCTCCAGTATTGCCTATATAGTAGGTCAAGCAGAGCTATGGACTGACTCCGGTAAAGCCGCTAAAGCTATACAATTACTAAGCACGCAGCTGCGATATAACCCTAACAATCATCCGCTGACCATTACCTATGTGAATACCTTGAGACGTCAAGGCGAATTTGACCAAGCTGAAAACCTGTTAACTAAATATATTACTTTACGTAAAACTGATCCTCAGCTTTGGCATCAACTAGCCGAAATACGTGGTCTAAAAGGTAATATTATAGGTTTGCATGAAGCGCGAGCTGAATACTATATGCTCAATGGCGCCGCTAACTTGGCGACAGAGCAACTAAGCTACGGGTTGAATTTAGCTAAAGACGACAAAATAGGTAGTCAGCGTATGCAGCAGCGCATTCGGGAAATTCAGCTCTGGATAGAAAAAGTAAGCGGCTGATATTTATTTATTATCAGCCGCAAAGTTAACCATACGATCTAGTGGTAATAATGCGCGCAGGCGCAGTGCCTCATCGACTATGATTTCATTAGCACCAGTTTCCAATGCCTGCGCTAAATTTTCCAGTTCATTCATGGCCATCCATGGGCAATTTGCACAGCTTTTACAGGTTGCACCATTGCCTGCTGTAGGTGCAATTAAAAATTCTTTGTCAGGCATTTGCTGTTGTAATTTATGGAAAATACCTTGATCAGTGGCAACAATAAATTGCTTATTAGGCAAGTCTCTAGCCGCATTAATAATTTGCGTAGTAGAGCCCGCCACATCAGCTAACTGTACCACTGGTGCTGGTGACTCAGGGTGAACCAGCACTGCAGCATTGGGGTATACTTGCTTTAAATCTAAAATACCCTTGGCCTTAAACTCCTCATGCACAATGCATGACCCGTCCCAGCACAACATATCTGCACCAGTTTGCGCCTCAACATAGGCGCCTAAATGCTTGTCTGGTGCCCATAGAATTTTTTGTCCATCGGCTGACAGATAGTCAACCACATCTACCGCGATGCTTGAGGTAACAACCCAATCGGCCCTAGCTTTAACAGCCGCTGAGGTATTGGCGTAAACGACAACTGTTCTATCAGGATGAGCATCGCAAAATGCTGCAAACTCAGCAGCAGGACAACCCAAATCTAACGAGCACGTAGCCTCCAGAGTGGGCATTAATATACGTTTTTCCGGACTTAATATTTTTGCGGTTTCACCCATAAACCTGACCCCAGCAACGACTAAGGTTTGGGCACTGTGTTGTTTGCCAAACTTAGCCATCTCTAACGAGTCAGACACACAACCACCTGTGGCTTCAGCTAATTCTTGAATCTCGGGTGAGGTATAATAATGCGCAACAATGGCAGCATTTTTTTCTGCGAGCAAAACCTTTATACGAGCAATCGTTTGCTCTTTTTGTTCATCGCTGAGACTAGACGCCTGCCAAGGTTTATTAAGATGATCTTGTACTACCTGACGGGCATTGTCAGCGGTTTTATCTGCTACTGTCATAAATATAGTGTTCGGTGTTAATTTCTCGTTCAAGTAATATATCACATTATGTCGAAATAACAGGAGACTCTAGAGGTTCAATCACTGGATCGAACCGACGCTTTTTAGCCATAAGTATAAATATAGCGGGTACAAAGTATAACGACACCAATGTTGTTAATACAGTACCGCCAATAATAGTGATAGCAAATGGTGGCCAAAATAAACCCACACTAAACATCAAAGGAATTAAACCACCTACCGTGGTTAACGTAGTCGATACAATGTGACGACAGCAACTCATCACACATTCAATAATTGCATCAGTATTGCCGCGACAAGCCGCAGGGTTATTCTTAAACTCTGCCAAAATAACAATTGCAGCATTTATCGCCAAGCCCATTAAACCCATTAAGGCGACTATAATTATGAAACCAAAAGAATAACCGGCCAAAAAGACGCTAAGCAAACCTAACCCAACCGATAAAATAGCAACGCTAAATACTAGCGCTGTTAATCTAAATGAGTTGAATGATAACGCCACCACCATAATCAGTAGGGCGATAATAATATTAACGTAAACCATCATCTCGCCCATGGTATCGCTTCTGCTGTCAGCTTCGCCACCAAGCCCAAGCTTATAGCCGGCAGGGACTGAAAAGCCGTTGCTATCTAACTGTTTCATAACTGCCGTCAACACCGACTGCGGCAACACCCCAACGACAGGGAATATATGTACCTCAGAAATTCGCTGACCATTGCGCCGCGTTATACCGGAAGAGTCGGGTTTCACACTAGCGTCACCCAAAGCAGACAATGGCACCAGGCTTCGACTATTGGTATCTCCTACCATTAGATAGCCGCTAAGTATGTGGTTGTAGTTGCCGCGGTGCTCATCAGCAATTCGGGTGCGCACCGGTACATCTTCCCCTCCTTCAATAACACTGCCGCCAATAACCCCGTCTAATGCAGCTTGGAATTGACGTGAGGCATCAGATAATCTCATGCCGACTTTAGCCATTTTATCTTCTGATAAATTGATCCAGAGTTTTTTTCTAGCCGGCTCGATGGTGGCGCGTGAAGCTAACACACCTTCAACTTGTGACGCAGCTAAGCGCACCTGATTGCTCAGTTCTTTTAAGGTATCCAGATTAGGCCCGTAAATTCGAAACTCTACCGGTGCATTAACCGGTGGCCCTTGCTGTAATTTCATTGCCATTACTTGGGCGGTTGGATATTTATGGCTTAACTCACGCTGAATAAAATATATCGCTCGGTCAGATTCTTTAAATCCTTTAGCCTTAACCATCGCCTGCGCATAAAAAGTCATGCCCTCACTGCCAGAGAATAAATTGTAATAAAACGACGGCGCGCCATTGCCGATATACCAATCAATCCGCTCTATGCCGTCTATCTTTTTAACATCTTCAGCAATCTGCTCAGTGATCTCTCTGGTGGTATTAATACCAACATCGGGCGGCATGTAGATCTGAATTTGAAACATATCTCTGTCGGCGGGAGGGAAAAAGCTAGTGGTCATAAATGTCGCGCCGAAGTAACCACAAAAAGAGAGAGCAACAACAGCCGCTATTGTTCTACCAGGCCAAATTAATGCAGTGCGCAGTGAATTGGCAAACTTCCTGGCAATATCAGGCACCTCAATGCCATATTTAAACCATTGTTTGTTTAACGGTAAATTTTTATCCGGCGATGTTACTGGTAACCAGCGACCAGCAACACCTGCCACTAAGGTAAACGAAATAAGATAAGAGCCAATCAAGGAAAACATTACTGCTAGCGCAATCGGTCCAACAAACTCTCCGCCGGCGCCAGGCATCAAGGCAATAGGCGAAAATGCCAAAATAGTTGTTAGCGTAGACCCTAATAAAGGTACCTTTAAATGTGCCAGTGACTTTTTAATTGCTGTTAATGTAGACAGTCCTAAACGCCGGTTTTGCGCCACGGAGTCAGTCATCACAATAGCGTTATCGACCATAATACCCAGTGACACCACCAAACCAGTAACTGACATTTGATGTATTTGCATACCGTAAAGCTTTAAACAATAAAGTGTAAAACAGATAGTTAATGGCAGCGATGCAGCAACAATTAATGACGATCGCCAACCTAAGGTGACAAACAGCACCAATAGTATAATGACGAAACCGACGCCGATATTGCCGACCAGCTCAGCCAGCCGAGTTTGGGTATAGCCAATCTGGTCAAAACGCATAGATAGGGCAACTTCGACTGGCAGCTCATTTTCAAATTGATCAAAAACGTGTTGCACATTCTTTCGCCAAACTTCTATCCGCACACCTGCGCCCATTTTGGCGCCAACCACAACCGCCTGCTTGCCGTCAATAATAGCAAGCTCTGCCGCTGGTAATTTGGGCGTGCGCACTACGGTGGCGATATCGCGTAGGCGAACACCTTCACCGGCCAAGCCTGCGCGTAATGGAATTTGCTTAATGCGCTCTAAGGATTGGAATTCGCCATCAACTTCAAGCTGCCAGCGATATTTATCATTACTTAACTCACCTGCAGATAATTTGGCGTCGGCTTGAGCCACAATTTGAGATATTTCAGCTACCGACAGACCCAATGCATTCGCCTTAACCATATCTACTTCTATCAATATTTCTTCTTGCGGCAAGCTATACACATTGACTTCATCGGTATTAGGTACCGACCGAAGCCGTGACTCTAACTCTTTAGCATAACGACCTAACAAATTTACATTTGGCTCGCTTTCAGCCATCCAGTTAACGGCGACAATAACTGTCTCTGCCCCCAATGAAGATATTTCAAACTCTGGGCGAGAGGTCCCAACTGGCAGTGTATTAAGAATGTTTTCAACTTTTTGGCGAGCTTCTGTAAATGACTCTTTACCATTTTTGACTTGGTCAACTAGCTCAACTTGCACCACTGACACGCCAGCCCGAGAATTTGAGTATATATTTTTAATATCTTTTTGTTCGCGTATTGCATCTTCTATCTTACGGGTAACCAACGCTTCGACTCTTTCTGCTGAAGCACCAGGCCAAAACGTTTTGACAATCGCAAACCGGCTCGATAAGCGGGGATCTTCTAGCCGTGGCAATGTCTTCAACGCTGACAAACCAGCCACAATAAGCAGACCTATTAGTAAAATAATAAGTCTTGGGTTAGCAACAATTTTATCAAACATTATTGAGCTACCACCGCAGAGCTTTGAGCTGCCTCAGTAGCCTCAGGCACAATGAGTTGTTGCTCGCCCAAACCGACATTCTCGACTACTGCCAGATCGCCGGCGATATCACTTATTTCTATAATGGCCGCTTGCTCAGCTTCAATAACAACTAACTCTACCAGCTGCCCCGGCACAACTTTGTGCATCCCAGAGGCTACGATATCACCAGTAATATCGGCTTTTACATAAAAGCGATCATCGTCAACGTGTAGAATTTCTACAGCACTTTGCGTTAGCGTTCTCAGCGCAGACTTTCCTTCCAGTCCATAGACAACCCAAGAACCACGCATACCTTCTGTGACCGAGGTTATAGGCACCCAAAAACCAGCTACCTGTTGCTTGTTACTAATGCTTACCACTGCCGTCTGACCATCTCTCGCGTCGGCATCAGTTAATGCAAACCGGACTGGCACCGATTGGGTTATTTGATCTAAATGGGCCGCAGCAGAAATAAATATCGCCGAGGTGTTAACTCCATCTATTTCAGTAATATATGAATTACCCGCTACCAGAGAGCCAACTAAGCCAGCAGGAATACCAACTTTTAACTCTAAGTCACCTTCATCAATTATTTGAAATATTGGCTGACTTGGATCGACAACCGTACCAGCATCGATAAATCGACGACTAACAACGCCGCCGAAAGGCGCCTTTAGCACCCCTTTTTTTAACCGAATAACATTAGCATTAAACGAGGCCTTAAGCCTTGACTCTGAAGCAGCTAAACTCTCAACTTCGCTGGTTAGCTCATCGATTCGCTGCTCTGCAGTAAATCCATTAGCGTTTAAATCTATTTGCCGACGCAAGCTGTTTTCAGCAAGCTTTTTACGCGATTTAGTTTCGCGCAGTTGTGCGGCTAATTCATTGCTCTGGGTTTTAAGCAAGCTTATATCAAGTTTTGCCAACGCTTGCCCCTTAATGACCCTATGCCCTTGGTCAACCAATAGCTCTTCGGCAACTCCTTGTGTTTCAAAGCTTATATTAGCTTGTTGACTTGCACTAACACGGCCAATAAAAAAGCGATCAACTTCATAGTATTCAGTCTTTACTGGAGTAAAGCCTGTTACCGTTTGATACACCACTCGCGGCTCTTCGCTGCATGCTACTAAAAAACCTACTGACAAAAATGCCAAGACAAGACGCTTCACCGATTACTCCTAAAAAGGTATCACACCAAAATGCCACTCACTTACGGGCAGGGGTGCAAATAAGATCAGCATATACTAGACTAGACGGTCTAGTATGACAAATAAAGATTTTTATAATGAAAAAAAATAACAAAAATACCGCCCACAAAGGCAGAGGCAAAAGCCAAGTAAAACGTAACGCCATTATCGCAGCCGCGGCCGAGCTGTTCATGGAGCAAGGCTTTGATCCAACCACTATGGATGATATTGCCAAATCCGCTGATGTGTCCAAACAGACGGTTTACAGTCATTTTCAATCAAAAGAAGCGCTATTTGGAGCCGCCATTGAAGACAAAGTGCAGGAGTACAACTTGAATGAAGAATTTTTTGCGCGCGAGGTTTCGTGTGAAGTAATGATGTTAGATCTAGCCGTTCATTTGAATGATTTACTAACCTCAGATGGTCCAATTAAAATATTCCGCCTATGCGCGGCATCGGCTCCCACTCACCCCACACTGAGTAAGCTGTTTTTCGAAAATGGCCCGCAAAATGTAAACAATATGGTCACAAATTATCTTACTAGTCAAAATAAGCTTGGCACACTTCAAATTGAAGACATCGCAACCGCCGCTAGACAATTTACTTTCATGGTTAAAGCAGATGCCTACCACATGCTGCTATTTAACATGCATCCACCTAGCAAAAAGGACACTGCTGCTTATTTGAGATCTTGTGTTGACGTTTTTTTTAGGGCTTACAAAGCATAGGCGCCTGTTTCACCACTTATATTAGGACCACGGCGGCGATTGCCGCCACCACCACCACAGCCACTGCTGCTATCACAATAATCATTATATTTGAGCCATTGTCTTCAGCTTCTGCTCTGAGTTTGGCTTGAGATAACAAGGTTTGCTGGGACGCCAGTTTTAGCTCAGCGTCTTTTAGGCGCTTTCTTTCCACTAGCTCAGCCTGAGCTTTTTTAATCGTTTCAGAATTAATCGCTGAACCGACAACAGTCTTACCAACATCATCGTCATCTTCAGCAACAGACATAGTCATTTTGCTTGGCGCTTTAACCACAAACCTCAGTTTTTCAAAGGAGATTTTATCGCCATCCTGTAAGCGCTCAACTGCCGTTAGGCGTTTATCATTAACAAAAGTGCCATTGGCTGACTCTAGGTCGGTAATCCACAAAACTCCATCAGACTCGTGAAATTGAGCGTGACGACGAGATAAGCGCTCATAGGAAAAAGTGATATCGCAGTCAGGTGAGCGCCCGACAACCATAGTGCCAACGATACTCTTGGTTTGTTTTGCCGCACCAACAATTCTCCAGGTTTCGTCAGGCTTTACTTGAGGCTCGGGTGTCTTAAAGACTGATTTTGCGGCCTCGCCACTAGCTAGCTGCACAGGCAGTATTAATTCCATGCCGGCATTGGCAAAAGACACTATGTCGCCAACCCGTAAATCTCTGTTGACGCTAACATTTGCACCATTAACAGTAGTAGAACAACCAGTCATCGGGCACAGGGTAATTTTATCACCTTTGATTAGTAAATCAGCGTGATGCTCTCCAACCCCAATCCCGCTCACAGCGATATCGTTTGAGCTAGCAGATCCTACACTCAGCTTGTCGCCAATCAACCAAACACTTTTACTAGAATCGCTATATTGCAGCTTGTACATACCGTCCACCAACCCCTTTGGGAAATTAAGTTCAGTAAGGCAATTATTATTATTTTCACCGATGCTTTGTCAATGGACTAAATTCAAGCATATTTGCGGCAAAAAAACACGCTTAACAGGCTTAAATATTGACGAAAGTAGGTTTTTTTTGTCGCTGCAGGTAAATCAGCCATAGTAAATTAACCACTAACGCGCCCGTCAACACTGTTAATAATTGCGGGGCAGGCTCAGTAAACAACAAGCCTAGGCCGACAGCCACCCGCAGCCATTCGATAGTGTAGTGCTTGCCATCCATAACCCAGCCAATTGAAACCAAAGATAACAATAAAAAAGCGAACAGTATCAATAGTATATCGAAATTTACCTGGCTATATAACATAGCGATAGAGAGCATAAAAACCACTAAAAATTGCACAATTACATAGGCTTTCTGCGCCACTGATAGCGATGGATTATACAAATTACCAGCCTGAACCGGAGTCTTCACAATACCTGGCGCGACAAAGCCGGTGGCGCCAACCCATACCCGCAATTTATCTGCCCAGCGCGGAGTAGCAATACTGTCCTTTATCATCCCGACATAGACATGCAGGTTGGCCCACAGTGGATTCCAGCTATTCAAGCCGCGGGTGATACCAAAATCTACCGCTAAATCTTTACGCTCGGGCAGATAGGTGCCAAATATTCGATCAAAAATAATAAAAACACCACCATAATTTTTATCGATATATTCTGGGTTGCGCGCATGATGCACTCGATGATTTGACGGGCTAACAAATATTTTCTCAAACCACCCCAGTTCAGGCACATAGCGCGTATGTACCCAGAACTGATAAATCAAATTAGCACTGGCCACGCTGACGAAAAGCTCTGCTGGCATACCCAATATAAAACACGGCACATAAAAAATCCATGCCAGCCAAAAGCTGG